>CAVYOS010000028.1:0-5868 GCA_963770205.1 uncultured Alphaproteobacteria bacterium | reverse complement strand
CAGATCGTTTATGCCGCCGACAGCCAGTCGCGTCTGGCGAGGCTGTTTGGCACGGCTCTCGCGACCGGCAGCTCCATCGATGACGTGCTCGGCTATCCCGAGAGGCTGACCGCGGTCACCGCCGACGAGGTCAAGGCCGTCGCGCAAAGATATTTGGGCATCGAGCGTTCCGTGACCGGCATCATGCGGCCGCGGCCTGCTGCCGACTAATCTGAGGAAAGCGCCATGCTGCGACGTTTGTTTTCGATCCATCTTCTAGCTGCTGCGATGCTCTGGTTCGCTTTCGGGGTGGTTGCGCACGCATTCGAGATCCGCGAAGTGAAAAGCCCTGGCGGCATCAAGGCTTGGCTGGTTGAGGAACATGCGATCCCGCTCATTGCCATGAGCTATTCCTTTGGCAGTGGCGCGGCGAGCGAGCCGGCCGACAGGGTAGGCCTCACCTATTTTCTGGCCGGTATGCTCGATGAAGGGGCAGGGGACCTTGACTCGGAAGCCTTTCGCAAGCAGCGCGACGAGCTGTCCGCGCGGCTCGCTTTTCAAAGCACGGCAGATCATTTTTCGGGTTCCTTTCAGGCCCTGACGGAAAATCGCGATCGGTCTTTCGATCTCTTGAGGCTCGCTCTCGCTTCACCGCGCTTTGATCCAGAACCGCTCGAGCGCGTCCGCAACCAGATTCTCCTCGGCCTTCAGGACGAGAGGCAGGATCCCGAGCAGATTGCCTTCGACGACTGGCGCGAGCGCATCTTCGTCGGCCACCCTTATGCTCGCAACGGCCACGGCACCGAGGACGGAATCAGGGCGACGACTGCTTCCGATCTTCGCCGGCGCGCCGCTGATCTCTTCTCCCGCGATAAGCTGCTCATCACCGTCGTCGGCGACATCGACGCCAAGACCCTCGGCCTCCTACTTGATCGGACGTTCGGCGGCCTCCAGGCGGCCGGCAAGCCGCTGGTAGTCCCCGACGCCGTGCTGGCCAAGGGGCCGAGCCTTACCATATTGGATCGCGACATTCCCCAGAGCATAATCCAGTTTGGCCAGTCGGGCATCCTGCGCAGCGATCCGGACTTCATGGCCGCCTATATCATGAACGACATATTGGGCGGCTCCGGCTTCGGCTCGCGGCTCACCGATGAAATTCGCGAGAAGCGCGGATTATCCTATTCGGTCTATACCGATCTCTTGCCCCTCCACCATGGCGCGGCGATGTATGGCGGCGCTGCCACCCGAAATGATCGGGTGGCCGAAACGATCAGCCTCATAAAAAGCGAGCTGAAGCGTTTTGCGACCGAAGGTCCGACAGCCGACGAACTCAAGGATGACCAGACCTATCTCACCGGTTCCTACGCCTTGCGTTTCGATACCAGCACCAAGATCGCCGACCAGCTCTTAGGCATACAGGAGCAGAACCTCGGCATCGACTATGTGGATAAGCGCAACAGCCTCATTGAAGCGGTGACCCTTGAGGATATAAAGCGCGTAGCAAGGCGGCTGATCGATGCCGATGCGCTCATCATCACCGTCGTCGGCAAGCCGGAAGGGCTGAAACAGTAGCGGCCGCAGAGCCGGCCGGCCGGTAGCCAGCGAGGGCGTGCTGATGCCGATAAGGCGGCTTTCCGAAACGACCGTCAATCGAATTGCCGCCGGCGAGGTGATCGATCGTCCTGCGAGCGTCATCAAGGAACTTGTCGAGAACGCTATCGATGCGCAGGCTTCGCGCATTGAGATCATATTCCGCGACGGCGGCCGTACCCTGATCCGCGTCGCCGATGACGGCACTGGGATCGAATCTCACGAGCTGTCACTCGCTGTTGAGCGTCACGCCACCTCGAAGCTCACCGGCGATGATCTCGTCCGCATCACCAGTCTGGGTTTCCGCGGCGAGGCTTTGCCCTCTATCGCTTCGGTGTCGCGCCTGACGATCACCTCCCGCGCGCAGGGCGCGAAGGCTGCCTACGCAGTCTCTCTGGAGGGCGGACTCTTGTCCGGCATGCGCCCGGCGGCGCTCGCGCTGGGTACCGTCGTCGAGGTGCGCGATCTGTTCTTTGCCGTTCCGGCGAGACTCAAGTTTCTCCGCGCTGAACGTGCTGAAACCTCCGAGGCCCTCGACGTGGTGAGGCGTCTGGCGATTGCCCATCCCGGTGTCGCCTTTTCCTTCACCACGGCCGATCGTCAGCTGCTCGATCTTTCCGCTGCTTCGCTGCGCGAACGCCTGCCAGAGCTTGTCGGCATGGACTTTCTCCCCAATGCGGTTGAATTTTCCGGAAAACGCGAGAGCTACGCCGTTTCCGGTCTTGCCGGCCTGCCGACCTTCCACCGTGCCCAAGGCAATATGCAGTTCTTCATCGTCAACAACAGGCCGGTGCGCGACAAGCTGCTGTTGGGTGCCCTGCGCGGCGCTTATGCCGATCTCATGACCCGCGGCCGCTTTCCCGTGGCTGTGCTCGCAGTCGACTGCCCGCCCGAGCTTGTGGACGTCAACGTCCATCCCTCCAAGGCCGAGGTGCGCTTTCGCGATCCGGCCCTGTTGCGCTCGTTGATCGTAGTGACGATCCGCGACGTTCTGTCCATCAGCAGCCGTGCGAGCGCGACCACTTGGGGGAACAGCACCGCATCGATCGTGGGGGCGGCAGGTCCGCTGATGCCGTCCCAGCGCGCCATGGCCTTCGAAGCTCAGCGTCCTGCTTCCGTTCATGGATTCGCCGAGGATCCCGTTGCGCCGATCTCGCCGGAGAATCCCGAGCCGCCTCTCGGCCTCGCGCGCGGCCAGCTTCATGAGACCTACATTATTTCTGAAACCGCCGAGGGCTTCGTCATCATTGACCAGCATGCGGCGCATGAGCGGATCGTCTACGAGCAGATGAAGCAGCAGCTGGCGAACGCGGCATTGCGGACCCAGCCGCTTTTAATCCCGGAGGTTGTCGACCTCGATCCCGTTTCGGCGGCGAGGCTCGATGCGGAGAGTGAATTCCTGAAGCGACTCGGTCTCCTTGTCGAGCCTTTCGGCACGGGTGCTGTTATCCTGCGCGAAGTGCCTGCCGTCCTGTCTGGGGGTGATTACGCTGCATTGGTCCGCGGCGTGGCCGGTGATCTGAGCGAGATGCCCGGCGGTGAGAGCCTCGAACAGCGGGTGTTTCGCGTGCTCGCCACCATGGCTTGCTATCATTCTGTCCGCGCCGGTCGCAAGCTCAAGATCGAGGAGATGAACGCTCTTCTGAGGGATATGGAAAAGACGTTGAACGCAGGCCAGTGCAACCATGGGCGGCCGACGCATGTCGAACTGAAATTGAAAGATATCGAGCGGCTCTTTCAGAGAAAGTGAGAGGTCATGAGCCGCCGAACTCATAAGTGAACGTCAGCATTATAGCTCTGTTGCGCAAGCCTTCAGGCTCGCTCTGGCCGAGATCGGCCGCATCGCCCCCGTTCCACTTGCTGATCAGCTTGTGCGAATAGCGCAGGCCGATCCTCATGTCGGGCCCAAGCTCATATTGGAGCCCCGCAAAACCCTCGACCCCGAGCTTCCAGGCCGGCCCGCTGTCGCTGAAGGCCGCCTCGCCGCCTGTCATCTGATCGTTCTGGACATGAACGCCGCCGATGCCGGCCCCGATAAATGGCCTCAGGCCCGCGCCGGTTTCGAAGCTATAGGCACCGGACAGCATCAGGGCAGGTTCGCGTTCATTGCGGTCGTGCAGTTCGAATTCTTCCAGGGTGCTGAGCGCCTGCTCGCCGAACATTTTCCGCCAGTCCTGGATTTCGCCGGCAATCTGGAACCCGTTGACAAACCTGTAGCCGAGCGAAGCTTCGAAACCGGCGCCTTGGTCGAATTGCTCGAGCGCCAGCATCTCGCCCACGACCCCGCACGATCCTTGCGCCATCGCAAGCGAGTCCCAACAATTGCTGGCATCTTCCGCAGGAAGGGACATGTCGGAAAAATTCCCGTACCAGCCCTGCGTCTCGGCGCCGTCCGGAACGATAGTGGGCGTGAAAATTTCAGCCGCCGCGGCAAAATCCGCAGCCGATAGAAACCAGAGAACCGCCAACGCTTCGCGAATCGGAGCCATGTCAACCACTCACACCGGCCACAGGCTACCATAAACCAGGCGCCGGAATTAAGCCCCTGTTGATAACTATCCATAATACTTCATGAAAAGCACTTTCGTGTCGCCATAGATGCGCTCGTCCATCTGCACCATTCCCTCTGGCATCCCGATTTCCGACTTCGTGCTTTCTTCGAGCACGGCGGTGGCATCCTTCGCCAGCCACCCGCCTTCGACCAGCGAGCGCAGCGCCTTTTCGCCGAACGACTTGCCATAGGGAGGATCGATGAAGGCGATTTCATAAGGGGGCTGCGGTGCGCATGGGCCGAGCCGTGTCGCGTCACGCCGCCAGATCTTGCATTGCCCGATGACCCCGAGCGCATCGGCATTCCGCCGGATGACAGCGCGCGCTTCCGCGCGATCATCGATGAATTGGCAGAAGCGGGCACCGCGTGAAAGAGCCTCCAGGCCCAAAGCGCCGGTGCCGGCGAAAAGGTCGAGCACCCGCGCATCTTCGATCGCAACGGCAGCCGCGCCATGGCTCAGAATATTGAAAATCGCCTCTCTCACGCGGTCTGACGTTGGCCTGGTATCGCGCCCCGGTGGGGCGGCAAGCGTTTGCCCCCGGAATTTTCCACCGATGATCCTCACGCCAGCCTCTTGGCCTCGACGAGGCTGCCGAGCTGGTCGCGCAGAATTCGTGCCGGTACTTCCTCAACTTCCCCCTTGCCCAGATCGCCGAGCTGGAACGGCCCAAAAGAGATGCGGATGAGCCGATTCACTTGCAGCCCGAGATGCTCGCACACGCGCTTGATCTCGCGGTTCTTTCCTTCCTTGAGCGCGAAGGACAGCCATGAGTTTGTTCCCTGCTTCCGCTCGATGCGCGCCTCTATGGGACCATAGCGTATGCCGGTGATCGTGATGCCCTGCTGCAGTCGGTCGAGCGCCGATTGCTCCACCGCTCCATGGACCCGCACCCGGTAGCGGCGCGTCCATCCGGTTGCCGGCAATTCGAGCTTGCGTTCGAGTTCGCCGTCATTGGTGAGGAGCAGTAGACCTTCGGTCGTGAAATCAAGCCGGCCGATCGACACCACGCGCGGGAGGTCCTTGGGCAGCACGTCGAAAACGCTTTGTCTTCCCTTGGGGTCGCGATGACTGACGATCAGCCCCGCAGGCTTGTGATAGCGCCACAAGCGGCTGGCGCCGGGCGCCGGCAGGGCAGTGCCGTTGACCTCGACGAGATCCGCAGGCTGAACCTTTCGAGCCGGCGTGTTCACAATCTCGCCATTGATTTTAACTCGAGCCTCGGCGATGAGCCGTTCGGCATCGCGGCGCGAGCAAACGCCAGCCCGCGCAATCACCTTCGCGATGCGCTCGCCGGGGCGTTTCTCGCTCTCCTTGCTCATTGCCGTTTCATAGCAGGACCCTTGACGCCGTGCACCTTGAGGGCGTTTAAGCCGGGCATGAACCAGCCGATCTCCGCGCCCATGCGGCTCGCATTGGAACAAGCCGAGCGTGCTGCCGCCCGCGGCGAGGTTCCGGTGGGCGCGCTCGTTACCGGCAGTGCAGGAGAGATATTGGCCTTTTCCGGCAACCGGACGGTTGAACTCAAGGATCCGACGGCCCATGCCGAGCTGCTGGTGATCCGCGAAGCTGCGTTGGCACTTGGCAGCGAACGGCTGATCGGCTGTGATCTATACGTCACGCTCGAGCCTTGCGCCATGTGTGCCGCCGCTGCCTCCTTCGCGAAAATCCGCCGCCTCTATTTCGGTGCCGCCGATCCGAAGATGGGAGCAGTAGAGAACGGGCCGCGCCTTTATCATCAGCACGCGGG
>CAVYOS010000027.1:0-53998 GCA_963770205.1 uncultured Alphaproteobacteria bacterium | reverse complement strand
CTCAAAGCTAAAGCTATTGACGCCGCTGTCCTAGCCGAAGCTGGCTTTATCTCAAACGGCTTTGTACGTGTTAAGTTAGTCGTCAACGGCGATCTGACCATTGCAAAGACCGTTAAACTGCAAGCTGCAAGCGCAACTGCGATCGCAGCTATCGAAAAAGCTGGTGGCAGCTTCGAAGCTGTTGCTCGCCCATCACGACCTGCAGCTCCTGAGCGCAAGTCACGCAAAGCTAAGCGCGAAGAACAAGACAGTCCCGGCCGTCGCCGAGGCCGAGGTCGCGCAGGGTCTCGTTGAGGATGCCCGCGTCGGGGTTGTAGACCAGCCGCCACATGATGCCGACGACGACCTCGGGCATGGCCCACGGGATGATCGCCAGCGCCCGGGCCAGCCAGCGCAGCCGCAGTTGCTGGTTGAGCAGCAGGGCGAGGCCGAGCGCGAGCAGGAACTGCGGGACGGTCACCCCGACCGCCCACACCAGGCCGATCCGGAACGACTCCCAGAACAGGGTGTCGTGCAGCAGGTCCCGGAAGTTCAGCGCCCCGATCCACTCGGTGGGCTCGGTGCGGCCCGACTGGGAGTCGGTGAAGGCCAGCGCGATGCCGTAGAGCAGCGGGCCGACGCTCAGCACCAGGATGGGGATCAGCGCGGGCAGCACCTGGGCGCCGGCGCCGGAACATTCCTCGAACTGAGGTCGATTCCGCCTCGTTGTGGGAAAGCCCGCCGAGGCAGGGCACGAAGATCATGGTGGTGGGCGCGACGCGCGCGATATAGGCGGCATCGTGGCCGGCGCCCGAGGCCATGTCGCGCGTGGAGAAGCCCGACTTCTCGGCGCCGCGAAGCGCACGCAGTCGATGAGATCGGGATCGAACTTCACCGCCGGCGACTTCCAGATGCGCTTCTCCTCGAGCTCAAGCTTCGAGCTCGGCGGCGATCTTCGGCAGCGCCGCGCGGATACTCCTTCTCCATCCGGTCGAGCACGTCATCGTCGGGATGGCGAAGATCGACGGTGAAGAACACCTCGCCCGGCACGACGTTGCGGCTGTTCGGCCGGTTCTCGATCAGGCCGACCGAGGCGACGCCCGGCAGATGGCGCATGCCGACGCCGTGGATCGCCTCGATCATGCGGGCGGCGCCGAGCAGCGCATTCTTGCGCAGGCCCATGGGCGTGGCGCCGGTGTGGGCTTCCTGGCCCTTCACCGTCACCTCATACCAGCGCATGCCCTGGACGCCGGTGACGACGCCGATCATCTTGCTTTCCGCTTCGAGGATCGGCCCCTGCTCGATGTGCAGCTCGAACATCGCCTGGAACTTCTGACTGCCGGCCTTCGTCCGCGCCGCGATAGCCGATGCGCTCCAGCTCATCGCCGAACTTGACGCCCTCGCGGTCCTCGCGCGCATAGGCGTAGTCGGGGGTGAACACGCCGGCGTAGACGCCCGAGGCCAGCATGGCGGGGGCGAAACGCGAGCCCTCCTCGTTGGTCCAGTTGACGATCATCACCGGCGCGTTGGTCTCGTAGCCCAGGTCGACCAGCGTGCGCATGGCTTCGAGCGCGCCGAGCACGCCGAGGACGCCGTCGAACTTGCCGCCGGTCGGCTGGGTGTCGAGATGCGAGCCCATGGCGATCGGCAGCTCGTCGGATTTTTGCCCGGGACGCACGGCGAACATGTTGCCGACCTCATCGACGGTGACCGTGCAGCCGAGCTCCTCGCATGCGCGCTTGAACCAGTCGCGCACCTTCTTGTCGTCGTCGGTCAGGGTCAGCCGCTTGATGCCGCCCTTCGGCGTCGCGCCGAACTGCGCGGTCTCCATGAGCTGTCCCACAGCCGCTGCGGTTGATGGCGAGATTCTGCTTGGAAGTCATCATCTACGGCGTCACCTCGGCGCGCTCGCACGGGCCGCGGCGCGGTTGAGCTCCCGCCAGGTCGCGTTGGCCACGTGCACGGCGCGGGCCGGGCGGGCCACGATTATTCGCCGTCGCCCGGTCTGGCGCGCAGGTCGCCCTGCTTCCAGGCGATGCGGCCGCGCGAAGGGACCACGCGGCAGCCCGTGCACTCATAGCCTTCGAACACATTGTAGTCGATGCGGCTCATCTGCTCTTGGCGGAGATCTTCTTGGTCGCCGCCGGATCCCAGATCACGATGTCGGCGTCCGAGCCGACGGCGACCGCGCCCTTCTTCGGATACATGTTGAGAATGCGGGCGATGTTGGCCGAGGTGCCGCGACGAACTCCTCCTTGGTCAGCCGGCCGGTATTGACGCCCGCCGTCCACAGGACCGGCATGCGGTCCTCGAGCCCGCCGGTGCCGTTGGGGATCTTGGTGAAGTCCTTGGCGCCCATGCGCTTCTGCTCGGTGGTGAAGGAGCAATGATCGGTGGCGACGACCGACAGCGAGCCCGACTGCAGGCCGGCCCACAGCGAATCCTGTGCTCCTTCGGGCGGAACGGCGGCGACATCACGCGGCGCGCCGCATAGTCCCAGTCCTTGTTGTGGTATTCGCTGTCATCGAGCACGAGATGCTGGATCAGCGGCTCGCCATAGACCCGCTTGCCCGCCTCGCGGGCGCGCCTGATCGCTTCGTGGGTCTGGCGGCAGGAGGTGTGCACGACATAGAGCGGGCAGCCCGCCATGTCGGCGATCATGATGGCGCGGTTGGTGGCCTCGCCCTCGACCTCGGGCGGACGCGAATAGGCATGGCCTTCGGGGCCGGTGATGCCGCGGGCCAGCAGATCCTGCTGCAGGCGAAACACCACATCGCCGTTCTCGGCGTGAACCAGCGGCAGGGCGCCGAGCTGCGCGCAGCGCTAGAACGAATTGTAGAGCTCATCGTCATTGACCATGAGCGCGCCCTTGTAGGCCATGAAATGCTTGAAGGTGTTGATGCCGTAGGTCTTGACGACCGTCTCCATCTCTTCCCAGACCTGCTTCGACCAGCAGGTGACCGCCATGTGAAAGGAGTAATCGGCCGCCGCCTTCTCGGACTTGTGGCGCCAGTCCTGATAGGCGGCCAGCATGGATTCGCCGGGAGCCGGGATGCAGAAATCGACGATCATGGTGGTGCCGCCGGAGAGCGCGGCCTTGGTGCCCCATTCGAAATCGTCGGCCGACACGGTGCCCATGAACATCAGTTCCATGTGGGTGTGGGGATCGATGCCGCCGGGCATCACGTAGCAGCCGCCGGCATCGATGATCTCGGCGCCGCCCTGGCGCGTCGAGCTTCTCGACCACCGCGACGATGGTTTCGCCATCGATCAGCACGTCGGCGCGCCGGGAGTGATCGTGGTTGACGACGGTGCCGCCGCGGATGAGTGTGGCCATAATGTGTTCCTCGCTAAACAGGCGAACACCGGCCTCCGCCGAGGCCGGTTCCAGAACCTCGGTGCTAAAGCTTCTTGGCCGCGTCGGTCACCGCATGGCTAAAAGCGCCTTCCGGCTCCTTGGAGATGACCGGATCGGAGCCGCCCTTCATCAGGGTATCGACAGTGCGCTGATAGGCCGCCTCATCGAGCGTGCCATCGGAGCCCTCGGTGAGCTTGTTGATCTCGCCCATCATGCGCACCTGGTGCTTCTCGGTCTGGGCGCCGGTGGCGTCGTTCTCGAGCACGATCTTGGCGGCTGCTTCCGGATTTTCGCGCGCCCAGTCCCAGCCCTTCATCGAGGCCTTGACGAACTTCGCCATGGTCTTGACGAAGTTCGGATCCTTGAGCCGCTCCTCGAGCACATAGAGACCGTCTTCGAGCGTGGCGACGCCCTGGTCCTCATATTTGAAGACCACCAGGTCCTCCGGCTTGATGCCGGCATCGATCACCTGCCAATATTCGTTGTAGGTCATGGTCGAGATACAGTCGGCCTGCTTCTGGAGCAGCGGGTCGACGTTGAAGCCCTGTTTCAGCACGGTCACGCCGTCGGCGCCGCCCGCCGTCGGGATGCCGAGCTGGCTCATCCACGACAGGAACGGATATTCGTTGCCGAAGAACCACACGCCGAGCGTCTTGCCCTTGAAGTCTTCGGGCGTGTTGATGCCGGTCTCCTTGCGGCAGGTGAGCATCATGCCGGAGCGCTTGAAGGGCTGGGCGATGTTGACGAGCGGCACGCCCTTTTCGCGCGAGGCCAGAGCGGAGGGCATCCAGTCGATGATGACGTCGGCGCCACCGCCGGCGATCACCTGCGGCGGCGCAATATCGGGGCCGCCCGGCTTGATCGTCACCTCGAGGCCTGCCTCCTTGTAGAAGCCCTGCTCCTTGGCCACGTAATAGCCGGCGAATTGCGCCTGGGTCACCCATTTGAGCTGCAGGGTAACATTCTCGGCCGCTGCAGCCGGAGACCGCTCCCAGGCCGAGTATGGCCGCGCTCAGCACCATCATTAACTTCTTCATAGCTTGTCTTCTCCTTCCTCGAGTGTCCTTCACACCGCTCAACGCGACCGGTAGGACGGATGCCAAAACGTGCACCGCGCTCGAGGAGCGCAATCGCACCATAAAACGCCGACCCCGCCAGCGCCGCGACCGCGATCTCCGCCCAGACCATGTCGAGGCCATGCGGCCGACCTCGGTCGAAATCCTAAAACCCATGCCGACGATGGGCGTGCCGAAAAACTCCGCCACGATGGCCCCGATCAGCGCAAGAGTGGAATTGATCTTGAGCGCATTGAAGATGAAGGGCATGGCGGCGGGAAGTCTGAGCTGCACGAGCGTCTCCCAATAGCCGGCGCCATAGGAGCGCATGAGGTCGCGTTCGAGGCGGCCGGACTGGGACAGACCGGCAATTGTGTTCACCAGCATGGGGAAGAACGTCATGATGACAACCACGGCGGCCTTGGAGTGCCAGTCGAATCCGAACCACATCACCATGATGGGCGCGATGCCGATGATCGGCAGGGCGGAGACGAAGTTGCCGAGGGGCATAAGTCCACGGGCCAGGAAGGGCACACGGTCGGCAGCCACCGCGACCGCGAAACCCGCAAGGCAGCCGATCATCCAGCCGGGAATCACGGCGCGAATGAAGGTCTGAACGAAATCGGCGGCAAGAACCGGCGCGGCACTCATGAGTTTCGCTGCGATCGCGGAGGGCGATGGCAGCAGAACCATCGGCACGCGGAGCCCGACGGTCAGGACTTCCCAGAGAAACAGCAGGAAGGCGCCGAAGCAGACTGGCACGACAAGATCGATCAGGCGCTGCATGGGCCGATTGAGTGGCCCGAGCCGGGCGAGGCCGGAGACCGCCTGCCATGCCGCGAGCCAGAGAAGAAGTATGAAGATCCAGAAGAGTTGACCCAGCGCGCCGGCATGGGCGTGAACATAGATGAGGGCGAAATAGCTCAGCAGTGCGACTGCGGCCGCCATGGCCGCGAGAATTGGAAGAGAGCGGGTCATTGCTGCCCTCCCATGTGCCGAAGGGTGAAGCGTTCGGCGATGCCGACGGTCGCTACCATCAGCGCGGCAAGGGCCGCGGCGGCGAAGAGCGCCGCCCATATCTGGATCGTTTGACCGTAGTAGGAGCCGGCGAGAAGGCGTGCGCCCATCCCCGCCTGGGCGCCGGTCGGCAATTCGCCGACGATCGCGCCGACGAGCGCGATGGCAATTGCAACTTTGAAGCTCGCAAACAGAAAGGGCACGGAAGCCGGCCAGCGCAGTTTCCAGAAGGTTTGCCAGAGGCCGGCGTTGTAGGTGCGCATCAGGTCGAGCTGCATCGGATCGGGAGAGGTTAGGCCCTTCACCATGCCGATCGTGACGGGGAAGAAGCACAGATAGGCGGAGATGATGGACTTCGGCAGAAGACCGACGAGGCCGACCGAGCCCAGGGCGACGATGATGATGGGGGCGACCGCAAGGATCGGGACGGTTTGCGAGGCAATGATCCAGGGCAGCAGGCTTTTCTCCAAGGACTTCACATGGACGATGGCGACGGCCAGCAGAATGCCGAGCAGAGCGCCGATGGCGAAACCGAGGAGGGCGGAGGATAGGGTGACCCATGAATGATAGACGAGGCTGCGCTTGGAGGTGACGCTCGTCTCGATCACCGTTCTCCAGAGTTCGGCCAGCACCTGATGCGGTGCAGGCAGAAGGGGGCGATCGGCCCGCCAGCTTGCCCATAGCAGGTCGGCGCCGGTGATTTCCGGAGCGGTGATCTGGAGCATCGGTACGTTCAGCCAGACCGCCGCGGCATACCAGATCACGAGGATCGCAGCGACGATGATGAGCACGGGGCCGGCGCTGCCGTGCCACAGGCGCGCAAGAGGATTGCGCGGCTTCACCCGCAATCGCGGCTTCAGATGTCATAGGAATGGCCAGCCCTGAGCCCCTGCCGCACGCGATGCGCGATCGACAGAAACTTTGGGGTTTCGCGAATATCGAGAGAGCGGCCGCCCGGCAGATCACAGTCGATCTCGTCGATAATGCGCCCCGGACGCGGCGACATGACAATGATGCGGGTGGAAAGAAACACGGCTTCGGGGATCGAGTGGGTGACGAAGACGACCGTCTTCTTCGTCTCGTGCCAGAGCTTCAGAAGCTGGAGATTCAGACTGTCGCGGACGATCTCATCGAGCGCGCCGAAGGGCTCGTCCATCAACAGGAGTTTCGGATCGAAGGATAGCGCGCGGGCGATCGAAGCGCGCTGCTGCATGCCGCCGGAAAGCTGCCAGGGATATTTTTGTTCGAAGCCCTTCAGATTGACGAGATCAATGTTGCGCGCAGCGCGGGCTTTCTGCTCTTTGCGGGAAAATCCCATGATCTCGAGCGGCAGGCGGATGTTGCGCACCACCGTGCGCCAGGGATAGAGAGCGGGCGCCTGGAAAACATAGCCATAGTGCCGCTTGAGGCGCGCCTCCTCGGGGCTCAAGCCATTTACAGCGATCCTGCCGGATGAGGGTTTTTCCAGATCGGCGATGATGCGCAAAAGGGTGGTCTTACCGCAGCCCGACGGGCCGATGAGCGAAACGAATTCTCCCTCGGCCACGCGGAGGCTGATGTTGGACAAAGCAAAGACCGGACCATCGGCGGTTTCGAAGGTCAAGGAGAGGTCCTGCGCCTCGATCACACCGGCGGCGAAAGCCGAGACAGCCTCGCGGCGCAGATTGGATGAAGACTTCGGCCTCAGCGGCTCCTCCCCTCTTTTCTTGTTTTTATTTTGCGCCTAGGTTGTACTTGAATTGATCAAATGGTCAAGTTCTGCCCGCCTCATGACAGCACTCAAAAAACCCAAGTCGCGTATCGGCGAAGTCAATGTGGAGCGCATTCTCGATGCGGCACTCGGCGTGTTCGCGCATCATGGATATTCCGGCGCACGCATCGACCAGATCGCCGAAGCGGCCGAGATGTCGAAACCCAATCTGCTCTATTACTTCCGCAACAAGGAAGAGCTCTACCGTGCCGTGCTGCGGCGCACGCTCGACATGTGGCTCGAGCCCTTGCGCGAGCTCGATCCCGCGAAGGATCCCCGCGAGGCGCTTGGGCAATTACATCGAATGCAAGCTCAGCTATTCGCGCACGCATCCCATGGCCTCGCGGCTATTCGCCATCGAGATCATGCAGGGAGCGCCGCATTTATCGGAGGTTCTCAGCACCGAGCTTGCACAATTGGTCGAGGCGAAGAAAGCGACGATCAGGCGATGGATCGAGGAGAAAAGGCTCGCGGACATCGACCCCTATCATCTGCTTTTCGCCATTTGGGCGACGACGCAGCATTACGCCGATTTCGCCGCGCAGATCCAAAGCCTGACAGGCAAGGATCTGTCGGATGAGGCATTTTTCGCCGCAACCAAGAGATCCGTGAAAACCATCATGCTGGATGGCCTAGTGAGGCACCCTTGAGGCTTCCGCAGCACGCGCTGCGACAGCATCCCATTTCCCCGCCCGGATAAGTTCGGCGGGCGCGATCCAAGAGCCGCCGACGCAGAGAACATTCGGCAGTTCGAGATAGCTGGTGAGATTGCGTTCATCGATGCCGCCGGTTGGACAGAAGCGCACAGCGCCGAGCGGCGAGGCGAGCGACCGGAGATAGGCGGCGCCGCCCGCCTGCTCGGCGGGAAAGAATTTCTGCAGACAGTAGCCATGTTCGAGCAGCAGCAGCATCTCGCTTGCGGTGGCTGCTCCGGGAAGCCAGGGGGTTCGCGCTTCTGCGGCCGCCGCCATGAGGCGCGGCGTGGCGCCGGGGCTGACGGTGAAGTGGCAGCCGATGCGATCGGCCTCGGCAAACTGTTCAGGGGTGAGAATCGTGCCGGCACCGGTGATGGCATCCTCGACCTCACCCGCGATACGCTTGATCGCCTCCCAGGCGGCGGGCGTGCGCAAAGTAATTTCAATGAGGCGCACGCCGCCCCGCACAAGAGCGCGCGCCAGCGGAACGGCGGTTGCCGCATCGTCGATCACCAGAACGGCGACTATGGGCGACTGCTTCAAGAGTTTAGCAAGGCCAGCCTGGCGATCGGTCATCCGTCACGTCCCGAGCGCACGTCCGCAGCGCTGTCCATATGGGCGGCACAGCCGCGCAGCGCGAGCGTGTCGGCTGCAATGAGATTGACCGGGATGGCGGCGAGATAGGGCTTGAGCCGTCCCTTGTTCATGAAGGCCGCGCGAAAGGCATCATGATCGAGAAGCGGATAAAGACGCGCGGCGACGCCGCCGGCCAGAAACACACCGCCCCTGGCACCGAACATCAGCGCGACGTCACCGGCGAAACCGGCAAGCAGGAGGAAGAAGGTTGCTATCGTCTCCGATGCTTCGCGGTCGCCTGTCAGAGCGCGCTCATGAATTTGAGAAGCATCGAGCTTATCCCGTGGGCGGCCGTCGACCTGGCCGAGCATCATGTGGAGAAGTTCGAGGCCGGGGCCGGACAGCAGCCGTTCGGCGGAAACGCGGCCGTGGGCTATGCCAGCGGCAGCAATCGCGGCGCGGGCGCGGGGATCGGCGCTGGCAAGTTCGACGTGACCGCCTTCGCCGGGCAGCGCCTGCCATCCGACAGGGGTTTTGACGACGGCGCCGACGCCCAATCCGGTACCGGGGCCGACGACCGCCCGGGGCGCTGCGGCTTCGCCGCTCAGAGGCTCGCCGACGGAGCGCATTTCATCCGGCTCGATGAACGGCAGGGCGGCGGCGAGTGCTTGAAAATCATTGATCACTTCCAGCCGCTCGAGGCGATATTCGCGCGCCAGCGGACCAAGCGGCGTGCTCCAAGACGGCCTGTTCGTGAGGATGAAATGGCCTTGCTCCACCGGACCGGCAACGGCGATGCAGCCACGGCGGGGCGGCCTGCCGCCAACCGAGCGCAGATATTCCTTTAGCGCATCGGACAAGGAGGAATAGTTCTCGCCCGGCAATTTTCTGATGTCGGACGGCATGGCGCCGGCGTTATGAACGAGGCCGAAGCGGGCATTGGTGCCGCCGATGTCGGCAACGAGAATCGGATAGGCAGCGGCCATCAGGGCTCCACGCCGGCTTCAAGGCGACCAGTAGACGTCCACCGGGACTTTGGTTTGACGCAGTATCGCACGGACGGGCAGATCTTCAACGGCACCCGGCGCAAGGGCGTTGTGGAAAACGCGGCGCTTCGCTTCGCCGACAAAAGAGAGCGCTACGCGCCGCGTATCCAGAAGGGTTGCCACGGTGAGCGAGACGCGCGGCCGCCTTGAGGCTTGGCCAGGAACGAAAACTGCGGTGAGATCGGCAGCAGGATCGAGCGTACGGCCAAGGCCGGGTATTCCGGGAAAAAGCGAGGCGATATGACCATCATCGCCCAAGCCTAAAACCACCATGGCGAAGGGCCGCTCCATGTTGCAGACGGCCTCTATGGCACTTTCGACGGGATCGCCCTCGCCCTGCCAGAGCGGAATGAACACGGCGGCCTGAGCTTCGCCGCGCAGCAGGCGATCCCGCACGAGGCGTTCATTGGACTCAATGTCGGTTGCCGGCACGAGACGCTCATCGGCAAGCGTGATCTTCACCCGGTTCCAGGGAAGTCGCAGGCGCGACAGTTCGTCGAACATGCGCCCGGGCGTGCTGCCGCCGGAAAGGATGAGACCGGCCGAGCCTGTTTCGGCAATCCTCTGCGCGAGAGCCAAGGCAACGTCGGCGGCCAGCGCTTCAGCCATTGCAAGCTCGCTCTCGAACCGGCGATCATTCATCAGGTTTCGGGGTCCACCCAATTGCGGCCGTCGCGCGCCATCAGGGCGACCGCCGCGGAAGGCCCCCAGGTGCCGGCCGGATAATGGCTGACCGGGACATCGGACCTCGTCCATTCGTCCAGGATGGGCTCGACCCAGGCCCATGCCTCCTCGACCTCGTCGCGGCGCATGAACAGCGTGGCGTTGCCGCGCACGACATCCAGTATGAGGCGCTCATAGGCTTCGGGCCAGCGCGTCTTGAACGTGTCGATGTATGAGAGATTGAGCGGCGTGCGCTTGAGGCGCATGCCTCCCGGGCCCGGGTCCTTGCTCATCAGCTGAAGCTGAACACCTTCGTCGGGCTGGAGACGCATGACAAGGCGATTGGGATCGGGCCTTCCGGCATCGCGGCCGAAGATCGAATGAGGCACCGAGCGAAACTGGATGACGATTTCCGAGACGCGCCGCGGCAGCCTTTTGCCGGTGCGCATGTAAAAGGGCACAGCCGCCCATCGCCAATTGTCGACATATGCCTTGAGAGCCACGAATGTCTCGGTCGAGGTGGGATGGCCGATCTCGTCCGTGAAGCCGGGCACGACGCTGCCATTGACCGCACCGGCGGTGTACTGGCCGCGCACGACATTGGTGAGCACTTCATTGCCGCTCATGCGCCTGAGACCGCGCAGCACTTTGAGCTTCTCGTCACGGACGGCGTCCGCCTCGAAATGCTGCGGCGGTTCGAGCGCGGTAAGGCAGAGCAATTGGAGCAGATGGTTCTGCACCATGTCGCGCAGCGCTCCCGCTGCATCGTAATACGCCGCCCTCCCCTCGACGCCCACAGTTTCGGCGACAGTGAGCTGCACGTGATCGATCTCACCGTAGTTCCACAGGGGCTCGAACAGCGAGTTGGCGAAGCGCAGGGCCATGAGGTTCTGCACCGTTTCCTTGCCGAGGTAGTGATCGATGCGGAATATCTGGCGCTCGTTGAAGACGGCGCCGACAGCATTGTTGATTGCCCTGGCACTGGCGAGATCCTTGCCGATCGGCTTTTCAAGAACCACGCGCGTCTCCGGCGTGATCAGCGCCTCGTGCTTCAGTTCACCGGCGACCTGGCCGAAAAGATCGGGTGCCGTGGCGAGATAAAAAACGCGGATGCGGGTCTCGAATTTATCGAGCAGCTCGTGCAGCCCCTTCCAGCCGCCGTCGGCCGTGATGTCGAGCTGGACATAGGCGAGACGGGCGAGAAATCGGTGCTTGACGGCAGGATCGTGAAACTCCTTGGACACATGACGGACGAGCGCATCCTCGACCTTGGCCCGATAGCCGGCATCGTCGAGCGCGGAGCGCGAGACACCAATGATGCGAGCCTCGCCCGGAAGCTGGCCGTCGCGGTCGCGGTGATAGAGCGCCGGCATCAGCTTGCGCATGGCAAGGTCCCCGGTGCCGCCAAAGACGATAAGATCGAAGGGAGGAACGGGTATGATCTGGGCGCTCATCGGTGCTCGAAGGTAGCGAGAGAATGTGGCGGCCTTAACACGGGAACCCTACCGGAACCAGAGCCCGTTCGTGATAGAAGAACTCCAGGGAAGTGATTGACCGGGCAATGATCGAACAAAGGCAAGAAGCGATACCCCTGCCGGTCGACGAGGTCCTGGCGGAGGTCGACGCCGCCTTAAGCACGAAAGGCGGTGCCATACTCATTGCCGAACCCGGTGCCGGAAAGACAACTCGGGTGCCGCTGGCGCTGCTGCGCTCAGCCTGGCTTCAAGGCAAGATCGTGATGCTGGAACCACGCCGGATCGCCGCGCGGGCCGCAGCACATCACATGGCGCGGCTTATCGGCGAGGAGGCCGGAGAAACCGTCGGCTACAGCGTGCGCTTTGAATCAAAGGTCTCGTCGAAAACGCGAATAGAGATCGTGACCGAGGGGGTATTGACCCGAAGGCTGCAGAGCGATCCCGCGCTGGCCGGGGTCGGTCTCGTCATATTCGATGAATTCCACGAACGCAGCCTCGATGCCGATCTCGGGCTTGCCCTCGCGCTCGAGACAAGAGAAGCGCTCAGGCCCGATTTGCGCATCCTTGCCATGTCGGCAACTCTCGAAGGGGATGCGCTGCAGCGCCTGCTCGGCGAAGCGGCGATCGTGCGGTCGAAGGGGCGACAGTTTCCGGTCGAGACACGTTATCTGGCACGCGCGACGCGGCAGACGGTGGCCGCGGATGTGGCGAGCGCGGTGAAATTGGCACTCAGGCGCGAGACGGGCAGCATCCTCGCGTTTCTCCCCGGCGAAGCCGAGATCCGCCGGGCCGAAGATCAGCTTCGCGCGCTGCCCGGACATGAGGCCGTGCGGGTACTGCCGCTTCATGGATCGCTCAGCGCGCAGGAGCAGGACCGCGCCATCGCACCTCCCGTCCAAGGTGAGCGAAAGGTTGTTTTGGCGACAACCATCGCGGAAACCAGCCTGACGATCGAAGGGGTCGACATTGTCATCGACGGGGGCTTCAAGCGCGTGCCGCGCTTCGATCCCGGGTCCGCGTTGACACGGCTCGAAACCGTGCGGGTTTCGGCTGCAGCAGCGGAGCAACGCCGCGGCCGTGCCGGAAGACTGGGGCCCGGCGTTTGCTACCGGCTGTGGCCGGAGGAGGAGACGCTCGCGCTGGCGCCACGGGATTTGCCTGAGATCCTGCAAGCCGATGCGGCGCCGCTCCTGCTTGAACTCGCTCTTTGGGGCATCGCTGACATCGGCGAGGCGCGACTGTTAGACCGCCCGCCCGTGGGGGTCGTGGCGCAGGCCCGCGACCTGCTGCAACTCCTTGGAGCGGTAGATGCCCAGGGCCGTATCACCGAACATGGAAAGGCGCTGGCGCGCCTGCCGCTTCACCCCCGGCTCGCTCACATGGTGATCGCGGGCCAGGCGCGCGGGCAGGGCCGGCTTGCCGCGGAGATCGCCGCGCTGCTCGGTGAACGCGATATTCTCAACAGGCGCGGGGATGCCGACATCCACCATCGGCTCGTCCTGCTCAGGGGGGAAGAGCCGCCCCCGCCAGGTGTGAATCGCCACAGCCTGATGCGGGCACGACTTGCGGCGAGCCAGGTCAGGCGGCTTGCCAAGATCGGCGGCGAGGCAAAGAGCGGCGATGCGGGAGAGCTGGTGGCCCTTGCCTATGGCGAGCGTATCGCCCAGTCGCGCGACAAGCGCGGATCCTTTCGGCTCGCGAGCGGGGGAGGCGCAAGCATCGATGAAACCGATGCGCTGTCGCTGGAGAAATTTTTGGCGGTCGCGACCACAGACGGAAAAGCCGGCGATGCGCGCATATTCCTTGCCGCACCTCTTAGTCTCGCAAGCATAGAAGATATTTACGGCGACAGGATCGAAACGCTCGCGCAGGTGTATTGGGACAAGCGCATACAGGCTGTTGTAGCAAAGGAGCAGCGCCGGCTCGGCGCACTCATACTGGATGAGAGATCCATCGCGGATACCAGCGAGGAGCGCGTTGCCGCGGCTATGATCGAAGGTGTCCGGCTGCTCGGTCTTGCCTCTCTGCCGTGGACCGATGAAGCTCTAGCGCTCAAGAACCGGATGGTGATCATGCGGCGGGTCGAGCCTGAAGGCGGATGGCCCGACATGGCAGAGGAGGCGCTTCTCGCATCACTCGAAGATTGGCTTACGCCCTATCTCGCAGGAGCGCGGAGGCGCGAGCATCTGGCTAAGGTGCAGCTGGCAGATGCCCTGGCTTCGCGCGTTCCCCCTGCTCTCCTGCGGCGGCTTGACCGGGAGCTTCCCCGTCGGGTCAGCGTGCCGTCGGGCTCCAGCATTGCTATCGATTACAGTGATGAGACACAGCCGGTCTTGCGGGTTAAGCTTCAGGAAGTCTTCGGCGCACGCGACATGCCGGCCCTGTCAAAGGGCAGGCTTAAGCTCAGGATGGAACTCTTGTCTCCGGCGGGGCGGCCAATAGCGATCACGCAGGACCTTGGGCGCTTCTGGGCCAGTGGTTATGCCCAGGTACGCTCGGAAATGCGCGGGCGCTATCCCAAGCACAGCTGGCCCGAGGATCCAATGAAGGCTCCGCCCATGCGTGGGCGAAAACGGCCGTGAAGCGGGTCTGGACTTGTAAATGAGGCGGCCCTTGCGGACCGCCCCTAAATTTTACCAGTTCCCCTTGTGATGTCTGCGGTGTCTGAAGTGTCGGCGGTGGTGACCAAAATCACCAAAGCCGAAAACTATGGACGGCCCATAGCCATAGCTATACGGATAGCCGTAGCCATAGGGCGAATAGCCGTAAGAATAATCATCGTAATCATCACAGGCTCGGCGGTGCCGGTGGCGGTATTTGTGGCCACGAAACCAGCCGTATCTTTTACGGCAATGCCAGCCGTGCACCTTCTGAACGAGGCCTTCGTTCAATTCCGGCACGGCTCCACTGGTCAATCCGCCCGCGAGCGGGCTTGCCATGCTTGGACCTGCTGTAAAGCCGAGAGCGCCGATAGCGGCTGCGGCCATTAACAAAGGCAGTTTTCTCATTGGATACTCCTGTAAGAAAGCCCCTCTCACAGGCACGAGTTTCCATGCTGAACAACATACGCATTACACTGGATTCTTGTTCCCTGTACCTCACAATTATCTGTGATCGGCTTCCTGGCCTGCCGGCTTCGGATGAATCGGGAAGCTGCCGCAAGGGAACAATTTCGCCCAAACAGAATTTAAAAGTAACGACAGCGAAAGGGAGACCGCGATGGACAGGAGAATATTCATTACAGGCTTGATGGGCGTCGGCGCCACTGCAGCTATCGGTTTTGCGTTACCGCGCCAGGCTGCAGCGCTGGTTGCAATCCCGCCACGAACCCTCTCCCCCTCGTCCGGCCTTCCCGATCTTAACGCTCCAGATGAACTCAACACTCACGACATTCTTAACACTCCCGACATTCTCGACAATCCCGATCCCGAGGCGACCACGCCAGATCCGCAATCGGAGGGTGATGTCGAGTTTGTAAGCCACCGCAGGCGCCGCCGCCGGGTCCGTCGCTGGCGGCGCCGCTGCAGACGCCATTGGTTCGACGGCCATTGGCGCCGCAGATGCCGCCGGGTACCTTATTGGGCGTGGATTTGGTTCTCGATTTGACGGGCCACTGAACCGAGCGGCTGTTCGGTATCCTTAGTTGCAAAGTCAGTGCAGATCCTCTGCGGCGACGCAGAAGACCTCGCCCTGGCTTTGCTCGGTATCAAGCCACAAAAAAGGGATGTGAGGATAATCGCGCTCGAGAATTGTGCGGCCGTGGCCGATCTCGCAGACAAGCATGCCTGACGCGGTGAGATGGAGGGGCGCATGCGACAGAATTCGGCGGATGATGTCGAGCCCATCGACGCCGCCGGCTAGAGCCATTTTCGGCTCATGGCGATATTCCGGCGGCAATGCCGCCATAGCGGCGGCATCGACATAGGGCGGATTGGAGAGGATGAGATCATAATGATTTGTCCCGAGCGGCTCATAGAGATCGCCGTGAAATAGGCTTATGCGGCTCTCCAGTCCGCGCTGGGCGATATTCATTCGAGCAACCTCCAAGGCGTCCTTTGAGAGATCGGCTGCGTGAATTGCTGCCAGATGGAAGCGCTGCGCGGCAATAATGGCCAGACAGCCTGAGCCGGTGCAAAGATCGAGAACGCTCGAGATTCCGGCCGGATCGGGAATGAGACTCGAAGCTTCCCCAGTGATCGTGCCGGAGAGCAGCAGCTCACCGATGAAGGAGCGCGGAATGATGACGCGTTCATCGACGTAAAAGGCCTCCGCCCCGATGTAAGCGCGGCGAAGCAGATAGGGCGCGGGCTTGCGCGTGGCGATGCGCTCGGCGATTCGGGCGAGGAGCATGCGGCGCTCAGCGAGGGTGAGGCGCGCGTCGGCAAAAGGGTTGACATCGCCGATCGGCAGATGGAGCGATTCGAGAATGAGGAAAACCGCTTCGTCGAGAGCGTTGACGGTGCCATGTCCGTAGCTTAGGCCCGCCTCGCTGAAGCGGCCCACTGCATAGCGCAGGATATCGCGCAGCGTCGTGAGCTCCTGCGCGAGGGGGTCGATTGCGTTTCCGGTCACGTGGCAGGTCCTACCGTCATCGTCATTCCGGCTCTCGCCGGAATGACGAAAAGGGATCGGTAGAATCGTTACTTGTATTGTTCCGCGTTCTCCTTCGTCACCAGCACGGTTCCCGTGTCGATATTCTCGGAGATGGTTTCGCCCTTCTTGAGCTTGAGCACGTTCTCGACGCCGAGCGCGCCCATGTTCTTGGGCGACTGGGCGACCGTTGCCGACATGTCGCCGGCAAGCACCGCGGCGGCGGCATCGGGATTGGCATCGAAGCCGACGACAAGAACGTCCTTCAGCTTGTTCGCCGCCTTCAACGCCTCGATAGCACCAAGCGCCATGTTGTCGTTGGAGGCGAAGACCGCCTTGATATTGGGGTTGCCGGTGAGAATGTTCTCCATTACCGACTGACCCTTGGCGCGGTCCCAATCGCCGGGCTGCTCGGCCACGACTTTCATGCCGCAGGCTTCGAGGCCGGCTTTCGAGCCCTGCGCACGGGCCTGGCCGGTCGACTGGGTGATGATGCCCTGAAGGATGGCTACTTCGCTGCCCTTCGGCACGCTCTTGCAGATATGCTCTGCGGCCAGAGCGGCACCGGTTTCGTTGTTGGTGCCAATGAAGGTGACGCCGGGGTTCGAGCCCTTGGTATCGATAAACACAACCGGTATGCCCTTGGCCTTAGCGGCATCGACCACGGGGGCCAGCGCATTGGGATCGGTCGGGGCGAGCGCGATGCCGTCCACCCCCTGGGCTATCTGATCCTCGATCTGGGCGATCTGTGCAGCGACATCGGATTCCTGCGGGGGCGACATGACCCGTACCTCGACGCCGAGTTCCTTGCCCTTCGCTTTTGCGCCCTCTTCGACGGCCGCCCAGAAGGGATTGCCGGCTCCCGGCCCCTTCATGTCGACGAGAACCGTCTCGGCGTTCGCTGCAGCAGCGGTGAACAGTATGGCCCCCAACATGGCGCCGCTCAGAAGAATTCTTTTCATAACAGTGCTCCCATTCAACAGACGTCTCCGTTGCATTTCACCCACCGCCGAGCGCTGGAGACCTGCGCACGAACGGCTCACAAATTCACGTGCGCACGGCGGCCCTGCGGCGCAATACATCCACATAGACGGCGGCGACGATTACCACACCAATGAGAATTTGCTGCCAAAAAACGCTCACATTGAGAAGATTGAGGCCGTTGCGGAGAAGGCCGATGATCAGCACGCCGGCAAGCACGCCGAGCACGGTGCCGCGGCCGCCGAAGAAGCTGGCACCGCCGATGATGACCGCGGCGATCGCATCAAGTTCGGCACCGATGCCGGCGTTGGGGAAACCGGAATCGGTACGGCCAGCAAGCAAAAGCCCGGCGAGGCCGGCAAAGAATCCGCAGATCACATAGACGATGATGAGCACGCGATTGACGTCGATGCCGCTCACCCGTGCCGCTTGGGGGTTGCCGCCGATGGCGTAGATATGGCGGCCGATCGAGGTGCGATTGAGAAAGAACCAGAGGCCGATGGCGCAGATGGCAACCAGAAACAAACTTGCCGGTATGCCGGCGGGCGGCGCGAATATTCCGAAGTCATAGGTCTTCTGGCCGAGGTAGCGGACTTCCGGCTTGAGACCGCTAACCGGGGCGCCGCCAGAGACAAGATTGGTCAGGCCGCGGGCAATGTTGAGGGTTCCAAGGGTCATTATGAAAGGATGCGGCAGCCTGAGCCAGGTCAGCCCGGCACCATTCACCCAGCCCGCGGCGATGCCGACGAGGGGGCCGATCAGCAGGATGGTCTCCCAGGAATATCCCGCCCGGTTGGCAACGGCGAGGCACACCATGGCGAGGGCCATTACCGATCCGACCGAGAGGTCGATGCCGGCGGTGAGGATCACGACGAACATGCCGAGCGCCAGGAGAGCGGCGGAGGCGTTCTGCTTCACGATATTGGTGAGGTTGGTGACGCTAAGAAACACGTCGGGCTTGAGGATCGTGAGCGCGAGCATCATCACCGCGACGACGGCGATGATGCCATAGCGCTCGATGAATTTCGCCACCTCCGGGTTGGAGAGCATTTCAGTGAACCCTGTCGTGGGCAGGGCTGTCCTTATGGCCTCTGGTGCCCATGATCCAGCCGATCACTTCGTTGCGAGATGTGAGTGCAAGGGGCGCTTCGGCGAAATTGGCCCCGTGATACAGTGCCATGACACGATCGCAGACGTAGAAGATGTCGTCCATACGGTGAGAGATGAGGATCACGCTGACACCATGATCCTTGAGGCCGCGGATGAGGTCGAGAACCTTGCCGACTTCCTTGACGGCCAAGGCGGCAGTCGGCTCGTCCATGATCACGATGCGGGCATCGAATGCGGTGGAGCGGGCGATGGCGACCGCCTGGCGCTGGCCGCCCGAGAGTTCTTCGACCGGCTGGTCGACGCTTTTGACATGGATCTTGAGACGCTCGAGGTGCTCCTTGGCCATTTCGCGCGCTTGTGTGTGATCCACGATGGTAAGGCCGAGAAACCTGCGCCCGGGCTCGCGGCCGAGATAGATGTTTTCGAAGATCGGCAGGTTTCCGGCGAGCGCGAAGTCCTGATAAACCATTTCGATGCCGATGTTGCGGGCCTCGCGAGGGCTGCCGAAGGCAACCGGCCTGCCATCGAAAATAACCTGTCCGGCACTCGGAGCGTAAAGGCCGGAGAGGATTTTCATGAGGGTCGATTTGCCGGCGCCATTGTCGCCGACGACGCCAAGTACTTCCCCGCGATTAAGATGGAAGTTCACGTCGCGCAGTGCAGTTATGGCGCCAAAATATTTGACAATGCCCTTGGCTTCGAGAAGCGGAGCCGAAGGCTTTTCTGGCTCTGAGGAGGATGGTTTTTTCGAAGGCTTGCGCGCCATGCAGTCGAGCTGCCCTACCCCAGCTTAGGCTCGATTTACCAATTCCATTTCCCCATGGCGCGGTCAAGTGGCTAGCGGGTGCCAGTCTCTGATTTGACGGGCCGGACGGCTGTTGCTTCAATTGCCAGAAAGCGTATGAAGAAACGACGACCCCCCTTCAATGTTTTGGAGATGGATCATGGCCGTGACCGGGAGAGTGCCGGCGCAGCATGGAGAGCTTGACGTCATCACTATCGGCCGGGTGTCGGTCGATCTTTACGGCCAGCAGATCGGCTCGCGGCTGGAGGACATACAGTCTTTCGCCAAGTCGGTCGGGGGCTGCCCGGCGAACATCGCCATCGGCGCCGCGCGGCTCGGGCTCAAATCCGGAATTCATGACACGGGTCGGGCAAGAGCAAATGGGGCGTTTCATCCTGGAGCAGATGGCGCGTGAAGGCGTTTCGCTCGACGGCATCATCACCGATCCCGACCGGCTCACGGCGCTGGTTCTTCTGGCGGTTGAGAACGACAGGACGTTTCCCCTGATCTTCTATCGGGAAAATTGCGCCGACATGGCGCTGGCTGCAGAGGAGATCGATCCGGCCTTTATCGCGTCGGCGCGGGCGGTGCTGGTGACGGGGACGCATTTTTCGCAGCCGCATACGCGCGCGGCGCAAGAGAAGGCGATTGCCATTGCGCGGAGCAATGGCCGCAAGGTCGTGTTCGATATCGACTACCGGCCCAATCTCTGGGGGCTCGCGGGCCATGGGTCGGGAGAAGAGCGCTACATCAAGTCCGATGAGGTTTCACGCCATCTGCAGCAAATCCTGCCCGATACCGATCTGATCGTGGGCACCGAAGAAGAAATCCATATCGCTGCCGGCGAGGACGACACATTGAAGGCGCTGAAAAAGATCAGGGCGCTGGCGAAGGGCGGCACGATCGTGCTCAAGCGCGGGCCGATGGGCTGCGTCGTGTTCGCTGGCGATATCCCAAAGCGTATCGAGGAAGGGATTGTCGGCAGCGGATTTCCAATCGAAGTCTATAATGTGCTCGGCGCCGGTGACGCGTTTCTTGCAGGGTTCCTGCGCGGCTGGCTGCGCGAGGAGCCGCTCAAGACCTGCGCGACATGGGCGAATGCATGCGGTGCGATCGCGGTGTCGCGGCTGCTGTGCTCGCCGGAATATCCGAGCTTGGCCGAGCTCGAAGTTTTTCTCAAGCACGGCAGCCCGCATCGTGCCCTGCGCAAGGACGAGACGCTCAACCATGTGCATTGGGCGAGCACGCGACGGCCACGGAGCCGGTCGCTCATGGCCCTTGCCATCGACCATCGGGTGCAATTCGAAGCGCTCGCGGATCGCGTCGGCGTGCCACGAGCGAAAATTTCCGAGTTCAAGCTCCTGGCGGTGAAGGCCGCAGCGCGCGTGGCAGAGGGGCGGCCGGGATTCGGCATGCTGCTCGATGAACAATATGGACGGGAGGCGATGTTCGCGGCGGCCGGCGAAAATTTCTGGATCGGCCGGCCGGTCGAGCAGCCGGGTTCACGGCCCCTCCACTTCGAGGGTTCTGGCGACATCGGGTCGCGGCTCATCGAGTGGCCGGTGACGCACACGGTAAAATGCCTGGCCTTCTATCACCCCGAGGATGAAGATGACCTCAAGAGAGAGCAGCGGCGGAAGCTTCGCTGCCTTTATGACGCAGCACGCCGTATCGGCCGCGAGCTCCTCATCGAAATCATTGCCGGGCGTCATGGAGCGATCGGGGAGGAAACAGTGGCTCAGACACTGGCCGAGCTATACGCCGCCGGCATCAAGCCTGACTGGTGGAAGCTCGAGCCGCAAAAGAGCAAGGCGGCATGGCTCGCAATCGAGCGGGTGATCGGCGGCAGGATCCATGGTGCCGCGGCATCCTGCTGCTCGGACTGGAGGCACCGGCAAGCGAGCTTGAAACAGCTTTTGCCCTGACCGAAGGGAGCGCAATGGTGAAAGGATTTGCCATTGGGCGCACAATTTTCAATCATGCGGCAGAATCCTGGCTTGCCGGCAAAATGAGCGATGAGGAGGCCATAAGCGATATGGCAGGGAAATTTGGTCAGCTCACGGCGGCTTGGCAGCGGCTGCGCGGCGCTGAGACTGGCTGAGCGGGGCGAAAATGGTCATACGCATCGGCGCCAACCCGATCTGTTGGTCAAACGACGACATGCCGGAGCTCGGCGGGGATATCTCGCTCGAGCAATGCCTTACCGAAGCCAAGGCGGCGGGTTATGAGGGCATGGAGCTCGGCCATAAATTTCCGCGGCAAACGGTGACGCTGAAAAGCGTGCTTGATCCCCATGGGCTCGCGCTGGCGGGAGGCTGGTACTCGACCTTTCTGCTCGAGCGCGACGCAGAAAACGAATTCAAGCAGGCCCAGGATCATATAAGGCTGCTCGCCGGCATGGGAACCGATGTGTTCATCGCAGCGGAATGCACCAAAAGCGTTCATGGCAACAGGCGCAAGAAATTGTCGGACCGGCCGAAGATGAACAATGGGGAATGGTCGCGTTTCACCACCGAACTTACGCGCTTTGCCGAAATGGTCGCCGGGGAGGGATTGCGGCTGGCTTATCACCACCATATGGGAACGGTGGTGCAAGTGACAGACGAGATCGACCAGCTGATGGAGCGGACAGGGCCGGCGGTGCAGCTTTTGCTCGATACCGGCCATGCGATCTGGGCCGGGGCCGATCCGAAGGATCTCAGCGCAGCGATATGGACGCAGAATCGCGCATGTGCACACCAAGGACGTGCGCAAGGACATCATGCATGAGGCGAACAAGCGCGACGCTGTCGTTCCTGGACAGCGTGATCGCCGGCGTCTACACGGTGCCGGGCGACGGCATGGTGGATTTCGTCGGCGTGTTGAAACAGTTGAAAGGCTATACGGGCTGGATCGTGGTCGAAGCCGAGCAGGATCCGGCAAAGGCGCCGCCCGCGGAATATGTGAAAATGGGCTATGACAATCTTTGCCGCTTCCTCAAGGAGGCGGGTCTGAGGCGGTGAGATGGCGAAGCTCCTGGTGAAACCCGCGCAGGCATGGGCCGGACCATCCATGTGACGCCCGCTTCGGCGGGATGGACCTATGTGGGCTTCGATCTGCTCAAGCTCGCGGCAGGTGAAGAAGCGGGCGGCAATGCTTCAGGCCGAGAAGTGTGCCTGGTGATGATCTCGGGCAAGGCGGAGGCAAAGGTCGAGGGCACGGATTTCGGCAGCATCGGGGGGCGGAACAATCCGTTCGGGGGAAAACCGTGGTCGGTCTACGTGCCGCCCGAAGCGCATTGGCGGGCCATGGCGGAAACACCGGTCGAGCTCGCCGTATGCTCCGCACCCGCCAAAGGCGGATTGGCCGCGCGGCTCATCGGCCCCGACAAGCTCAGCCAAGAAACGCGCGGCCAGGGAAGCAACATAAGGCACGTCACCAACATCCTGCCGGAATGGGAAGCGGCGGAAAATCTGCTCGTAGTCGAGGTGATCACGCCGGGCGGCAATTCCTCGTCCTATCCGCCGCACAAGCATGATCGGACAATCTTCCCCATGAATCGCTGCTCGAGGAAGTGTATTACCATCGCATCAACCCACGCCAGGGCTTCGCATTTCAGCGCATCTACACGGAAGACCGATCGCTCGATGAAACGATCACTGTCGAGGACGGTGACGTGACCCTGGTGCCCAAGGGCTATCATCCGTGCGCGGCGCTGCATGGCTATGATCTCTATTATCTCAACGTCATGGCGGGACCGCAGCGCACGTGGAAATTCCACAATCAGAAAGATCACGAGTGGCTTCTGGCAAAGGCCTGAGCCGGAGCACGGCAGTTTTTCGGGGGAAATGAAATCATGGCGATCGAGCCCTGGAGCGAGACAGCGCCGAAGCTGATCGATGTGTGCATGGGGCGGCTGCCAGCCGATCTCGTCATCCGCAACGGGCGCTGGGTCAATGTGTATTCCGGCGAAATCATCCCCTCCACCGATATCGCCATCGTCGCGGGCCGTATCGCCTTCGCGGGGGCAGATGCCGGCCACACGATCGGCGAGCGCACCCAGATCGTCGAGGCCGAAGGCCGATATCTGGTGCCGGGCCTCATCGATGCGCACATGCATGTGGAAAGCGGCATGGTGACGGTCAGCGAATTTGCGCGGGCGGTCATTCCGCACGGCACCACCGCAATGTTCATCGATCCGCATGAGATCGCCAATGTGCTCGGGCTTCAGGGGGTGAAGCTCATGCATGATGAAGCGATGGGCCTGCCCATCAATGTGTTCGTGCAGATGCCAAGCTGCGTTCCGAGCGCGCCCGGTCTCGAAACGGCGGGGGCGGTCATTGATGCCAAGGATGTCGCCGAAGCCATGGGCTGGCCGAACATCGTCGGGCTCGGCGAGATGATGAATTTTCCGGGCGTGACGCGGAAAGATGAAATAATGCTGGCGGAGATCGCCGCCACGCAGCGAGCGGGCAAGACGGTTGGCGGCCATTACGCCTCGCCCGATCTCGGCCGCGCCTTCCATGCCTATGCGGCAGGCGGCGCGCAGGACGATCATGAAGGCACGCGGCGACAGGACGCGATTGCACGGGTGCGGCAGGGCATGCGGGCCATGCTGCGGCTGGGCAGCGCCTGGTATGATGTCGCCGCGCAGCTGAAAGCAGTGACCGAAGACAGGCTTGATTCCAGAAACTTCGTGCTGTGCACCGATGATTGCCATTCCGGCACGCTGGTCAATGAAGGGCACATGGACCGAGTGGTGCGGCATGCGATCGGCCAGGGGCTGACGCCGATCACCGCCATACAAATGGCAACGCTCAACGCCGCGCAGCACTTCGGCCTGGAGCGGGAAATCGGATCGATCGCGCCCGGCCGGCGGGCGGATATCGTCATCTCCTCGGACCTCATAGGGCTGCCTATCGAGACGGTGATCGCCAGAGGGGCAATGGTCGCGGTGAATGGCAAGCTCGCGGCGGATATCCCACCCTTCGCCTATCCGGAGAGTGCAAAGGGCACCGTGCGGCTGGGGCGCACGCTGCGGGCGGAGGATTTCGATATCCTGGCACCAGCAGGTACCGCGGCTGTCAAGGCGCGGGTGATCGGGGTCATCGAGAACCAGGCGCCGACGCGGGCTCTCATCTTCAGCCTCGCTGCAAAGGGCGGCATCGTGCAGATGGACCAGAGGCAGGATGTTAGCCAGATCGCGCTGGTCGAGCGTCATCGCGGCACGGGCAAGGTGGTCAACGGCTTCGTTTCGGGCTTCGGCTATTCCACAGATTGCGGGATCGCGTCGACGGTCGCTCATGACAGCCATCAGATGATCGTCGTGGGTACATCGAAAACCGATATGGCGATGGCAGCAAACCGGCTCGGTGCCATCGGCGGCGGCGTGGCGGTTTACTCGAAAGGCCAGGAGCTGGCGCTGGTCGAGCTGCCGATTGCCGGATTGATGTCGGAGGAGCGGGCGGAAATCGTGGCGGCCAAGGCTCAGAAAATGGTCGCGGCAATGCAGGCGTGCGGGGCAAAGATCAACAATGCGTTCATGCAACATTCGCTGCTCGCTCTGGTCGTCATCCCCGAGCTCAGGATTTCGGACAAGGGGCTCATCGACGTGACAAAATTCGAAGAGACTGCACTCTTCCTATGACGGTCGGCGCGGGCCATCGGCCTCACTCACATCTTGACAATCGATCCGGCTATGGGCGCAACTAGCGGCCAGCAGTCAGCAAAGTCCATCCCGCCATGGTAATCAAACGTTCGGTCTTCGGCACATTCAACGGCAAACCCGTCGAGGCCTTCACCTTGGTCAACGGCAACGGCCTCAAAGCCAGGGTCATGAGTCACGGCGCAAGGCTCATCGAGATGCAGGTACCCGACCGCGACGGACGGCTCGACGATGTGGTGCTCGGGTTCGACGATGTCGAGAGTTATGCCACCAGCACGCTGGCGATGGGGGGCACATGCGGGCGCCTCGTCAACCGCGTCCGGCAGGGCAGGTTTACACTGGACGGAAAGGTGTATGAGCTTACGAAGAACTGGCGCGGACACCAGTTGCACGGCGGGGCGAAGGGATTCGAGCAGCGGGTTTGGTCACCCCAAGCCAATCCGGCGCAAAACGAGGTGGCTTTCTCCTATGTCTCGGGGGACGGCGAAGAGGGCTATCCCGGAACGCTCCAGGCGCGATGCATCTACCGGCTCGGGGAAGACGACAGTTTAACGATCACCATGCAGTCGGAAGCCGACCGGCCGACGGTCGCAAATCTTGCGCATCATTCCTATTGGAACCTTGCGGGACATGATGAGGGCACGATCGAAGATCATGTCATCGAAGTCGACGCCGACCATTATACGCCGATGAACGAGGATCTGCTGCCCAAGGGCACGATCGAGCCCGTGGCCGGAACGGCCTTCGATCTCACCTCGCCGCGCCGGCTCGGGGATTGCTTTGTCGAGCTGGCGCAGAGCGGAATGGCGGAGGGGTTCGACGGCAATTGGTGCCTGAACGGCGCAGATGGCAGGGTGAAGCAGTGCGCGGTTGTTTCACATGAGGGGAGCGGGCGCAAGATCACGCTGTTGACGAGCGAACCGGGACTACAGATCTACACGGCGGGCACGTTTCCCGAGCAGCTGAGGGCCAAGAAGGGCGCGGTCTACGGCAAATTTTCCGGCCTTGCGCTCGAGACCCAAATCTATCCGGACGCGGTGAACATCCCGGCATTTCCAAGCGTGCGGCTCGAACCGGGGCAGCGACGGGTGCAAGTGATGCGCGTCGAATTCTCGACCTTGTAATAAGACGTCTGCCCCTACCCTGCTCCCCGCGAGCACCACTAATTTTCAGTACATTATGTTGCAACATAACAAATCCGAATGTAAGATGAGCGAATGGCAAAGCAGACGTCGGTCTATGATAAGGCGGTGCTGAAGGCGCTCAAGGGCAGCGAGCAGCCGCTGTCGGCCTATGACATTCTGGAGCGGGTGCGCGGCAGCGGCATAAGGGCTCCCATGCAGGTCTATCGCTCGCTCGAGCGCCTGGCAGCATTCGGCCATGTGCACCGCATCGAAGGGCTCAATGCGTTCATTGCCTGCAGCGAGGACGCCCATGGCCACCGTCCGGGGTTCGTCATCTGCCGGGATTGCGGCAGCGTGAAGGAATTCGAAGATCGCCAGCTTGCGGATATCGCGCACCGCGCTGCGGGCAAGGGGTTCGCGGTTGAAGCGGTCTCGGTCGAAGTCTTCGGTCATTGCAGCGATTGTCTGGTCCGTGGCGGAGAATAGGAGAGCGCGATGAGCGCATGCCTGCAATTCGACGATCTGACGCTCGGGTATGATAATCACCCGGCCGTCCATCATCTGAACGGGGCGCTGGCGCATGGTTCGCTCACGGCCGTGGTCGGCCCCAATGGGTCGGGGAAATCCACCCTGCTCAAGGGCATCGTCGGTGTGATCAAGCCGATGGCGGGACGTATCGAGCACCACGCCGGCTGCCGTATGGCCTATCTGCCGCAGCATTCGGAAATCGATCGGCATTTCCCTGCGCAGGTACGCGACATCGTGGCGCTGGGGCTTTGGCCGAAGCGCGGCATGCTGGGGCGGCTGAATGGCGAGGACCGGCAGGACATCGGCAACGCGCTGGCGGCCGTGGGTCTCGATGGTTTCGAAGAACGGCCCCTCGCTACACTCTCCGGGGGGCAGTTGCAGCGCAGCCTGTTTGCAAGGGTGCTCTTACAAAACGCCGATCTCATCCTGCTCGATGAGCCGTTCAATGCCATCGATGCACGCACGTTGGGCGATCTCATCGAATTGATCAAGCGCTGGCACGGGGAACAGCGCACGGTTCTCGTGGTTCTGCACGATCTCGAACTGGTGCGGAATCATTTTCCCGAGACGCTGCTCTTGGCGCGCCAGCCGGTTGCATGGGGAAAAACCGGCGAAGTGCTGATGCCGGGCAATCTCCTCAGAGCGCGGCGTTTCCACGAGGCCTGGGACGACCACGCGCCATGGTGCGAGCCCGGAGCGGCGGCATGAGCTTATATGAGCTGGCAATCGGCCCCTTCGCCGATTATGGATTCATGCAGCGGGCGCTTGGCGGGTCCGTCGCCTTGTCGGTTGGGGCCTGCCCGGTCGGCGTGTTCCTGATGCTGCGGCGGATGAGCCTGGCGGGCGACGCGATGGCGCATGCCATTCTGCCGGGAGCGGCGGCGGGTTTCGTCATCTTCGGACTCGACATTCTGCCGATGACGCTCGGCGGGCTCATCGTCGGGCTGATCGTCGCAATTTCAGCGGGCGCGGTATCGCGGCTCACGCTGCAGCGGGAGGATGCGAGCCTCGCGGCATTCTATCTCATCTCGCTGGCACTCGGCGTGCTGCTGGTCTCAATCAGGGGATCGAGCGTCGATCTCATGCACGTTCTGTTCGGGACGGTGCTGGCGCTGAACAATGAGGTGCTGGTGCTGATCGGCTCGATTGCCGCGGTCACGCTTGCGACGCTGGGGATCATCTGGCGCGCTCTGGTTGCCGAATGCCTCGATCCCCTGTTCCTGCGCAGTGTCAGCCGCGCCGGGCCGATCGTGCATTTCGTTTTCCTGGTGCTGGTCGTGCTGAATCTGGTGGGCGGCTTTGCGGCGCTCGGCACGCTTCTCGCCGTCGGGCTGATGATCCTGCCTGCGGCCGCGGCGCGTTTCTGGGTGACGCGGGCCGGGCCGATGTGCATCCTGGCGGTCATCATCGGCGCCGCATCGAGCGCGCTGGGCCTGCTTGCCTCGTTTCACCTGAGTGCCGCATCGGGCCCGGCAATCATTCTCACCGCCGGCTGTTTTTATATTCTGTCGATGATCTTAGGGCGGCATGGACTGGTAAGCTCTCGGGTCAGGGCGCATCGGCATAGGGCGGCATAGGAGAACCCATGTGGATAAAACTGATTGCCGCGGCGATTGCTGTTGGGATGGCAGCGGCACCGGCGGAAGCCAAGGAGCGGCTCAGTGTCGTTGCCAGCTTCTCCATTCTCGGCGATTTCGTCCAGGAGGTCGGGGGCGAGCATGTGTCGGTCGTGACGCTGGCCGGCCCGGACGGTGACGTGCATGCCTATGAACCAACTCCGGGTCATGTGCAGCAGGTCGCCGAGGCCGGAGCGATCATCGTCAACGGGCTCGGGCTCGAGGGCTGGCTCGACAGGCTGCTCGAAGCCAGCGGCACGCGGGCCAAGGTGAGCGAGGCGACGAAGGGGATCGCTCCGCTAACGATCGAAGGCGAGGTCCATGAACAGGATGCGCAAACCCATCAGGCATTCGATCCGCACGCGTTCCAGAGCATCGGCAACGCGATCACCTATGTGAAAAATATCGCCGAGGCGCTGTGCACTGCCGATGAGCAAAATTGCGCCGCCTACAGGGCGAATGAAGCGGCTTACACGCAGCGGCTGAAAGGACTCGATATGGAGGTGAAGGAAGCGATAGCGAACATTCCCGCAGACAAGCGGCGGGTGATCACCTCGCATGACGCCTTCAATTATTTTGCGCGGGATTATGGCATCGAGTTTCTGGCGCCCGAGGGCGTGTCGACAGAAGCGGAAGCCTCCGCTGCGGAGGTGGCAAAGCTCATCCGGCAAATCAGGGAGGAGAAGGCGACGGCGCTGTTCGTGGAGAACATCAGCGATCCGCGGCTCGTCGAGCAGATCGGAAGAGAAACAGGCCTCAAGGTCAGCGGCGTGCTGTTTTCCGACGCGCTGTCACCAAAGGACGGGCCGGCGGGAACCTATGTCGATATGATGCGGCACAATGTGCGTACCATCACCGAGGCAATCGCGCAGGGAAGCTGAAGGGCGGCTGCGGAGATCAGTGCGACACCAGGAGCGGCATTGTCATGGTCGAGAGCGCATGCCGGGTGGCGCCGCCCATAACAAACTCGCGAATGCGCGAATGGCCGTAGGCTCCCATCACCACAATGCCGGCGCCGGTCTCACGCGCCTGCGCCATAATAGCCTCGGCCGGATTGAGACCGCGGGAGGGCAGTGATTTAGCAGACGCCTTCACGCCATGGCGGCGCAGGCTTTCGACCATATCGCCGCCGGGCAATGCGCCGCTTTCGAGCTCTCTTGCCGGATCGACCCAGATGAGGCGAACGTCCTTGGCAGTTTTCAGGAGCGGAATGGCATCATATACGGCGCGGGCGGCTTCCTTGGAGCCGTTATAGCCGCACACTACGACGGCAGGATCGAAATCGGCGGTGGCGCTGCGCGGCAGAATCAGAACGGGCCGGCCGACGCCAAGGATGATATTTTCGACGAAATCGAGCTCCACGCCGTTCCTGCCGTCGCGATTGGTTTCACTCACGACAAGGAGATCGGCGACCCGGCCCATTTCACTCACCGTGTCGGAGATCGCGGAGGTCAGCGCCTTCACTTCGAGCCATTGAAACGACAGCTCGTGCCGCTTCATGGCGGACTCGAATTTCCGCTTGGCACCTTTCGACTGCTCCTCGAAATAGCGGGTCAGCCCGTCGAAGACTTCCGGAACGACATAGGGACCGACGGCGGGGTAGACCGCGGGAGCGGGTATGACGTAGAGACCCATGACATGGGATTTCTGCGCACCGGCCAGCGTGGCAGCAAGCCTCAGCACGGCATCAAGGCGTTCGATCTCATTCAACGAGACGAGCAGCGTTTTATAGGCCATGGCTTCCCCCGCCGTCAAAAGCGGCTTTTCGTTCCATAGTACATGCTGGTGTCCATTCGGCAATATGGCATCACCGGCTTACGGAGGCCGCTGGGTATCAGCCGGATGCGATCAAATTCAGCAGCATGGCCTGCTCTTCGACCCAGCCGCCGCCCAGAGCCTGGATCAGCGCGACAGCCGCGTTCAGCCGATCAAAGCGGGCGAGCGCCAAATTGTCATCAGTATCGAACAGCGTTCGCTGCGCATCGAGCAAAGTCTGGAAGTCGATTGCGCCGGCTTCATATTGGATGCGCTGCAGCCGATAGGAATTGCGCGCTTCCTGGAGGGCAGTGCTGAGTTGGGCGACGCGCTGTCTTGCACTGCGCACCGCCGCGAGCGCGTCTTCGACTTCCCTGAGGGCGACGAGATAGGTCTTGCGATAGGCCTCGACGAGCTCGGCCATGCGGGCCTCGGACAATTGCACGCCGGCCTTAAGCCGCCCGCCGTGGAATATCGGGGCCAGAAGGGCAGAACCGATAGAAATCGTCTTGGTCAGCGGGTCGCTCGAAATAGCAGCGTCGATATTGATGCCGAGGTTGGGAAACAGCGCCGCCCGGGCGACGCCGATGTCGGCGTTGGCGGCGATCAGATCGGCTTCGGCACGCCGAACGTCGGGCCGCCGCGCCAGAAGCGCGAGAGGCTGGCCCGGCTTGATGGTCGGAGCGCGCATCGCGGAAAGTCCGCCGCCGGCGAGCTTCAAGGTTCCTGCCGCATCGGCAACGAGAACGGCAATGGCATTTTCGGCATTGCGCACGTCTTCTTCGAGAAGAGAGCGCGCCGCGCGCACGGTGGCGAGCGCCGATTTTTGCTGCGACACGTCGAGCGCGGAGCCGGCCCCGGCCTCAAAGCGGGCTTCGGCGATCTTCAGCACGTCAACGAAATTGGTGATCGTATCGGCGGAGATGCGCAGCCGTTCGCGGGCGAGAAGCAGGGCGATATAGGTTGTGGCAACCTCGGACTGGATGCCGAGCTCGACGGCCTCACGATCGAATTGGCTGGCGGCAACGTCGGCGAGCGCCGATGCGGTGGCGGCACGGTTGCCGCCGAAAATGTCCAGATCCCAATCGAGGGCGCCAGCGGCGCGCCAGGTCGTGCGGGTGGTCGAGGGCAAGCCCTTTACATCGGTATGGGTGAGCGCAACATCGCCGGCGGCATCAATCTGAGGAAAGAGCGATGAGCGGGCTATGCGATAGGAAGCCCTGGCTTGGCGGACGCGCGCGATGGCAGCGCCAATATCGGTATTGTCGACATTTGCCTCGGTTACGAGGCGGGTGAGCGTGCGATTGCGGAATAGGCGCCACCATTCGGGGTCGAGCGTCGGCTCGACCGTGGCGGATTTCGCGGTATAAGTTTGGGGAACGGGAACCTCGGGGCGAAAATAATCAGGCGTCAAACTGCAGCCAGCAGTAAAGGACGCAGCGAAAATCGCGACGGAGATCGTTCGGAAGTTTGTCCCGCTCATTGAGGTTAAGATCCAGTTAAGGCGCCGCCGCCGCTACATACCGGAATAGGAAATGGGTTGCCACCGCGAATCAGCGACACCGTAAATTCACCTTAGTTGACGTTAACGCTGCGCAAAGATTCCAGATATGGCGGGAAGGACACATCGGGCCATGAAAATCGCAATCGTAACCGGAGCAGGAAGCGGGATCGGGAGGGCGGTCGCACTTACGTTGGCACGCGCGGATTATACGGTTGTGCTGGCGGGCCGCCGGCGCGAAGCGCTCGATAGTGCCGTTGGGGAAGCGGAAGCGGGCGGGCGGACGGGCGATTGCCGTGACGACAGATGTGAAGGACCCCAAATCGGTCGAGAAGCTATTCGAAACGGCGCGAAAGAGTTTTGGCAGGCTCGATCTCCTGTTCAACAATGCAGGCACCTTCACGCCGGCGGTGCCGATCGAGGAGATCACGGTGGAGCAATGGCAGGCGATCGTCGCCACCAATCTCAGCGGGGCGTTCTACTGCACGCAACATGCCTTCAGAATTATGAAGGCGCAAACGCCGCAAGGCGGCCGCATCATCAACAACGGATCGATATCGGCGCATGCGCCGCGGCCGCTGTCGGCGCCTTATACAGCGACGAAGCACGCCATTACCGGGCTCACCAAATCCGCCGCGCTCGACGGGCGGGGCCACAATATCGCCTGCGGGCAGATCGACATCGGCAATGCGGCAACCGACATGACGGCGAAAATGAAGGACGGCGTGGCGCAGGCGGACGGATCGCGCAAGCCGGAACCGACGATCAACGTGCAGCATGTTGCCGACGGGGTGCTCTATATGGCATCGCTGCCGCTCGAGGCCAATGTGCAGTTCCTCACCGTCATGGCGACCGGAATGCCGTTCATCGGACGGGGGTGAAGGAGGGGCCCGAACCCTGTCCCGACCTCCTCCTACTTCTTCCTGACCTTCACGCCGTTGAGCTCGCCTAGGAGGTCGGTGAGGCGGGGAACGAAGCGCTGGCCGTAGCCCCTAGCTTCGGCAAGAATATAAGTCTGGTGAATCGCTTCGCCGATAAACGAGACGACGGGCAGTTTCTCGGCCATGTTGGTATAGTAGCGCAGATCCTTCCTGGCATTGGCTATGGCGAATTGCGCGGCAGAATCGTCGTCGGCGAGCGCGACTTTGATCAGGCGCTCGAACATCACCGAATTGGCACCGCCGGAGACGACGATATCGCGGAGCGCCTGCAAGTCCACGCCTGCCTTGGCGGCGGCGTTCATGCCTTCGGCGACAACCGCGGCGGTCCCGAGAGCGAGAAAATTATTGACGAGCTTGAGCGTGTGGGCGGCGCCCACATCACCGGCATGGATGATCGTATCGGCAAAGCAGGAGAGGATCGGACGGATCTCGGCCAGCGCCTTCTCATCACCCCCGGTCATCAAGGCAAGCTTGCCTGCCTCCGCCTCGCGCGGCGTGCGGGTCATGGGCGTATCAACGAACACTGCGCCCTTGGCCGCGACATCTGAGGCAATCTTCACTGTCGAGCCGGGCTCAGCGGTGGAACAATCGGCAATGACGAGACCGGGCCGGGCGCCCGCCAGCAAGCCATCGGCGGCATAGACGACCTGCTCGACCTCGGGCGACCCGGTGACGCAGATGAAGACCACATCGGAAGCCTCAGCGATTGCACGCGGCGTGTTGGCTTCACGAGCGCCGCCGGTGATCAAATCATCGACGGGCTTGCGATTGCGGTGAACGAGAACCGTCAGCGGATAGCCGTTCTTGAGAATGTTGCGGCCGATGCCGTGACCCATGAGGCCAGCACCGATGAGGCCGACGCGTTTCCTGCCGGCTTTGGCTTCTGTCATGGGATCTGCGCTCCGGTGGTTGCGACATAGACGGCGTAGAGAGATTTGGTGGCGGTGATAAACAGGCGATTTCGGCGCGGCCCGCCGAAGGTGATATTCGACACCACCTGAGGCACGCGAATCTTGCCGATGCTGGCGCCGGACGGATCGATGCAAATCACACCATCCTTGCAGCTCGTCCAGACATTGCCTGCCATGTCGGTGCGGATGCCGTCGGGAACGCCGGGGCTCACGTCGCTGAACAAAACGCCCTTGGTCAGGGAGCCATTCTCGGCGACGTTGAAAGCGCGGATATGGTGAGGCGCATCCGGATCGTGGGAAGCCCCCGAATCGGCGATGTAGAGGATCGTTTCGTCGGGCGAAAAAGCCAGGCCGTTGGGTTTGATGAAATCATCGGCTACGACGCGGATGTCGCCCGAGGCCGGATCGACGCGATACACGAAACAGCCGTCCTGCTCCATATCGGACTTGTAGCCTTCATAGTCCGACAGGATGCCGTAGCTCGGATCGGTGAACCAAATGCTGCCATCGGATTTCACCACCACGTCATTGGGTGAATTCAGCCGCCTGCCCTTGTGACGATCTGCGATGACGGTGAGAGACCCATCGGGTTCGGTGCGGCTGACGCGCCTGCCGCCATGCTCGCAGGAAACAAGCCTGCCCTGACGATCGCGGGTGTGGCCGTTGGTGAAATTCGACGGGGAGCGATAGACCCCGACGCCGAGCTCGGGCACCCAGCGAAGCATGCGGTTGTTGGGGATATCACTCCATAGCAAGAAACCGCCGTCGTTGAACCACACCGGGCCCTCCGTCCAGCGGCAGCCCGTGAAGAGTTCCTCGACCTCGGCGATCGGCACGGTGAGTTCGTAGAAATGCTTATCGTAGTATTCGTAAGAATCGCCGGTCAGTGCCATTAGGCGTGAGCTTGCACGGCGATCGTTCAGGGCGTCAACGGCTGAATTACTTTGCTGGCCTGTTACAGCTTAAGATTGCACCGGAACGGGGGAACGTTTTTCGATAGCCCGGCGTTGAGAGGCGACACTGAAGCTCCTGAGGCGATGGGAGGCAGCATGCAGCTTTTTCTCGTGACCACACTCACTGCAGCAATTCTGGTGGTGCTGCCGATCATCGGCAGCGGCATGAGGGCGATTGACAATATTGCTGCACCGGTGCGGATGACGATCGTCGAGAAAAATCTAAGCTCGCCGACGCTGGAGGAGCTTGGCCAAAAGGCCGGCGATCCGGCCCAGGCCTACGCCCCGGAAAACGTCCGCGACTTCAGCATTCCGCGCAAGGAGCAGTGGATTTAAGGGTCAGGCGCGCCGCTGCTTGAGGGTGGTGAAGATCGCTTCGGCGGTGCTATCGGGGCCAATATCGGCATCGCTTTCGATTTTCAGGCGCTTTGCCAGATGGCTGCGTGCACGGCTGACGCGGCTCTTGATCGTGCCCACCGCGACGTCGCAAATTCCCGCGGCTTCTTCATAAGAAAAGCCCGATGCACCAACCAGGATCAGCGCCTCGCGCTGGTCGTCAGGCAAGTCGCGCAGCGCCGCCTTGAAATCGGCGAGGTCGAGATGGCCCTGTTGCGGGGGATGTGTGGCAAGGCGCGCGGCGTATTGGCCATCGGTGTCTTCGACCTCGCGGCGGCGCTTGCGGATTTCTGAGTAATAGTGGTTACGCAGAATGGTAAAGAGCCAGGCCTGGAGATTGGTGCCCTCCTGGAAGCTGTCGATGTTCGACCAGGCCTTGACCAAGGTTTCCTGGACGAGGTCGTCGGCGCGGTCGGGCTGGCCGCACAGAGATACGGCAAACGCCCTGAGGGAGCGTACAGAGCCTAGAAGTTCCTCGCGGAGGCGCGGAGAAATCGTCATTTTCTCTGGCTTTCCTCAAGCTTCGACAGAAGCTCGACAATCCGATCGGGTACGGGAGCAGCGGCAATCTCGTCGTAAACCGCGCGCAGCTTACGGCCAATGTGAGCCTGAATTGTGTGGTCAAGGGCCGGCCGCCTAGCCGAGGTTTTGCCGTTGCCCTTATCTTTGTTTGTCATAATCAGGATATCCAAGCTATGGTAGGGTGTGGAGCACGGCAAATGACTCCCAACCTGTTCAGGCGCCATTTGGTTCCGCGGATAAGCCCAATAAGTGGCCCATCAAGGGAACTAAAAGATAAGAAAAGCGTTAAGGGAACCGTCTAGCCCCACAGTTTGGTTCATACCATTGGCAAATTCAAGGGATTAGCATGCCACTTGCTCAACAGATTTCACCTCATATCCCCTATTTGCGGCGTTATGCGCGGGCACTGACCGGCAGCCAGAGAAGCGGCGATGCTTATGTCGCGGCCCTGCTGGAGTCGCTCTTGGCGGATACGTCGGTATTTCCTACAGGAATGGACCCGCGGGTCGCGCTCTATCATGCCTTTACCAATCTGTGGAAGTCGGTGCGCATCAATGGCGAGCGCACCCAGGGCGAGAGTGACCGCCGGCACACGGTCGATGCCAAATTGGAAGTGATGACGCCGCTTGCCCGACAGGCCTTCCTGTTGATGACGGTGGAGGAGTTTCCGATCGCGGAGACGGCACAAGTCCTGGGTGTCAGCGAAGCGGAGGCGTCCGATCTCATCACACAGGCAGGGCGCGAGATCGCCGATCAGGTGGCCACCGAAGTCCTCATCATCGAGGACGAGCCGATCATCGCGATGGATATCGAACAGCTCGTGCGCTCGCTTGGCCATTCGGTAACGGCCGTGGCGCGGACGCAGGCCGAAGCCGTGGCTGCGGCCGAACGGAAGCGTCCGGGCATGGTGCTGGCAGATATTCAACTTGCCGATGGAAGCTCGGGCATCGATGCGGTGAATGAAATCCTGATGGCCTTCAAGCTGCCGGTGATCTTCATCACCGCTTACCCGGAAAGGCTGCTCACCGGCGAGCGGCCCGAACCCACCTTCCTGATCACGAAACCGTTCCAGCCGGAGATCGTCAAGGCAGTCATCAGCCAGGCGCTGTTTTTCGACGCGAATGCCCTCTCCTCACGGGTGCGGGCGGCAGAATGAAAGTTTTTCCGAGCCGAGTCCGATGAGGAGCCCCACATAACGATATGGCACGGGCATGCCATCCCAAGCATCGGAACCGGGACCGCAGCCGCAGTGGCTTGATACGCTTCGGCTCTCCAACGTAACGCTGTTCGCCCAGGATTGCGAACTTCGCTATCTTTGGATGGAAAACCCGCCTGCGGGGATCGATAGCTCAACGATCAAGGGCCTTGCCGACAGGGATATTATGCCGGAACCAGCCGCAGGCCGGCTGGAAGCTGCGAAGCGCGAGGTATTGGCGTCCGGGAAGGGACTGACGATCGAGTTTCAGTGGCCGGTCGGTGCTGGGCTCAGGTGGTACGAACTTAAGCTTGCGCCCGTGCGCGATGCGGCAGGCCCCATCACAGGGCTCCATGGCGCAGCAGTCGACGTGAGTGAACGCAAGCAGTCGGAGACGCATTTGCGCGTCCTGCTGCTCGAACTCGCCCACCGATCGAAGAATCTGCTGGCGGTCATCCAAGGCATCAGCAATCAGACGGCCAAGAGTTCGGGCAATGTGGAAGAGTTCACCCGGCGTTTTTCCGGACGACTGATGTCGCTGTCTCGGGCGCATGACATCCTGTCGGATCAGAACTGGCGCGGTGCAGGGATGCGCGAGCTGATCCGCACGCAGGTCCTGCTGTTCGCCGGCCCAGCGGCAGACCGGGTGGACTATGAAGGCGATGGAATCTATCTGCGGCCGAACGCTGCGCAGCATATCGGCCTTGCATTGCATGAGCTCACCTCGAATGCACTGAAGCATGGCGCGCTGTCGAGCAGAAGCGGGCGGGTGAAAATCCGCTGGGCTTTGTCGGAAGGGCATGAATCAGAACCGCAAAGATTTAGCCTGAAGTGGGAGGAAACGGGGGGCCCGGCGGTGCGGATACCGGAGGCGAAACAATTCGGGCGCATCCTCCTGGAGGAAGTGGCGCCGCTGTCGGTCCAGGGACAGGCGAAACTCGATTTTGCCGAAAGCGGCATCACCTATGAAATGACAATGCCGGTGAGCGAGCTCAGCTAGGAACTTTTGGCTCAGTGCGGCGTTAACCAGGAGCGACGCTCGCAAGTCGCAATTATTTTTTCGAACTCGCTAAACACAAAGGAGACTGGTGATGAACTGGGACCGTGTGGAAGGCAATTGGAAAACACTCAAGGGCCAGGTGAAGCAGCAGTGGGGCAAGTTGACGGATGACGACCTGGACGTGATCAACGGCAAGCGAGAGGAGCTTCTCGGCCGTATCCAGAATGCCTATGGCATGTCGCGCGACGACGCCGACAGGCAGATCAGGGAATGGGAAAAGAACCAGACCATCTTTTAGGACTTTCGAACCCAGAGGCCGTTCTCACGAGAGCGGCCTCTTTAGCCAAGCGGGCATTCGCGCATGAAGACAGGGATAATGGAAGTTGTTGCACATGGCGAGAACGTCAAGACCGGACTTGACGTTGCCGCACGGCAGAAGCTGGCTGCGCTGCTGAGCGAATGCCTAGCCGACACGATGCTGCTGACGCTGAAGAGCCAAGTGTTCCACTGGAATGTCGTGGGCCCGATCTTTCTCGATCTGCACCGGCTCACCGAGGAACATTACAAGGATATGTTCGAGGCAGCAGACGAAATCGCCGAACGGGTGCGCGCGCTCGGCAATCTCATTCCGCTCGATGCCCATCGCATGGCTCGGGCATCGATCCTGGGTGAGGAGCTCAGCTTGCGTACAACCGAGGACATGCTCGATCAGCTGATCAACGATCATGAAACCGTGGTGCGAAACATGCGCAACACCGCTCATGAGTGCGACGACCTCGGCGACATGGTCACTCATGATCTTCTCGTGAAGCGGATGGCCTTTCATGAGAAAGCCATCTGGATGCTCAGGGCAATCGCAGCAAACTAGCCTTTAGGGCGCAGCGGAACCGCAGAGTTCGTTTGGGCGTTGTCTTATGTTCAGGAGGGTTGAAGTTCATGGCCATGGCTGAGGGCAAAAAGGCCACCGATGATCCTTCGCGAGCATTTTCGAGTCCGCGAGATGTAGTCGCGTCCGGACTTCCGCGCGAAGAGAAAATCCGGATTTTACGCAGCTGGGAACTCGATGCACGCCGGCTCCTTGAATCGGCGGAAGAAAATATGACGGGGGGCGAGAAAGACCGCCTGCCCGAGATCCAGCGCGCGCTGAGGGAATTGGAAGGAAACGCATAGCAGCCCGGGCAATCCGTGATTAGCGGGACCAGCATGTTCGAGGAGCTTTTCAAACAGATACGAGTCACGGTTCGGGACCGCATTTACTGGATTAGAAGGCGTCTCACCTCTTATGCGGTTGCGGGTGTGCTGATGGCCGCAGCGTTCTTTTTTGCGCTGCTCACAGTCTATCTCGCTTTGCTATATCTGATGGACCCGGTGCTGGCAGCAGGAGTGCTTTTCCTCCTACTATTGGCAGGGGGCATAGCGGCGCTCTATACAGGGCGCGAGCCTGCAGGCCCTGACCCTTACCGTCGGCTGGAACGCACCGCCGCCGAGACGGTAGCCAAGGAGAACGGCGCGCTAACATCGACAGGGCTGCCGCTGATCCTCACCGCTTTCGCGGCAGGACTGGCCCTCTCGCGGGGCCGTTTGCTCAACGGCAGCCGGCGGCACCCACCGCCGCGGGCATAGCTCTCTCCAGGGGAACTATCGGACGTTTTCAAGCGTTTACCCAGAGCGGAAGCCCGCGGGCTTCGTCTCACAAGGAGGTTAGTCATGGCTAAAATCACAGTGAGCACGATGGCTTTGATGGCAGCACTCTGCCTGCCAGCGGCGGCCATCGCACAAACCAACGATAATCATCAACAGGTACCGCAGGCCCAGACCAACGAGCAGACCCAGGCTGTCCAGAAGACGGAAAAGGTGAACACCAAGGGCCTGATCATGTTGCAGGACAAGAACACCTTCCTGGCATCCGATCTTACGGGCGCCACGGTATACAGCCCGCAGGATGAATCCATCGGCGATGTGAACGACGTCATCGTGTCGCGCGACGGCAAGGTCGACGGCGTCGTCGTCGGCGTGGGCGGGTTCCTGGGCATCGGCGAGAAGGATGTCGCCATCAAGATGAGTCAAATTAAAATGATGGACACCGATACCGGGGTGAAGCTTGTTCTCGACATGTCGAAGGACCAGCTTGCGGCGGCACCGGAATTCAAGTCGAAGACCGATATGCAGGCGGAGATAAACGCCGAGCAGCCGTCCTCGACACAGGGCCTGGTGGCGCCCGCCGAGGAGCCAGCCCAAGGCTCAACCCAGCAGAAAACTCAGCAGTAGCCGCATTCTCGTCGCAGTTGGGGTGGCCTCCTGGAGGCCACCCTTTTTCATGGCTTGGCAGGAAGGTCCAGCTGGCAAGACGCCAAGCAATGATCCTATGATGCCGGCGGTGTAACAACGAAGGACATATCGATGCCGCAGGCCGTGAATTATTTTTCCCTCAGCCCCTATCGCGTTGCCGTGATCGGCGCCGGGAGCGGTATCGGCAAGGCGGCGGCCATGTTCATGGCCAGGCAGGGGGTCGAGATATATTGTATCGATCGCGACAAAGTGGGTGCGGAGTCAGCGGCCAAGGATATTACCAGTGCGGGCGGCACGGCCAAGGCGCATCAGGCCGATATTGCCGAGGAGAGTTCGGCGCGCCGCGCGATCGATGCGCTCATCGGCTCCGCCGGACAAGTTCACGGCGTGGTCAATTGCGCGGCGATCACCGGGCGGACCAATGTGAAAGCGCATGAAGTCGATCTTCAAGATTTCGACAGCGTGTACCGCATCAATCTGAGGGGCGCGCTCATCCTGTCGCAGGCGGTGCTGCCGCACATGCTGGAAAATGGCTATGGGCGGCTTTTACATTTGGCATCGATCGCGGGGAAAGACGGCAATGCCGGCATGACCGCCTATTCGGCGACGAAAGCCGGGCTCATCGGCATGGTGAAATCCATGGGCAAGGATTACGCGGAGACGGGGGTGACAATCAATGCGCTGGCGCCGGCGGTAATCCGCACGCCGATGGTCGAAGCTCTTCCCGAGGCCACGATAAAATACATGACGGACAAGATTCCAATGCGGCGCTGCGGCGAATTGGACGAGGCGGCGGAAATGATCGCCTGGATCGTGTCGCCGGCTTGCAGCTTCACCACCGGGTTCACCTTCGATCTGACCGGAGGCCGGGCGACTTATTAGGAGCTCTCAAATAAGCTTGCGCTCGGCGAGATTGCGCATGAGATTTCTTGTGCCGAAGGTCCAGGGCTCGGCTTCGCCGGATGGCACCATGCGATTGACGAGGCAGCCGAGCTCAGCTGAAGATACCGATACGATGTCGCCGGTCTTGTGGGTGAAGCCTTGGCCCGGGACATCGCGGTCATCGGTCGGCGCATAGAGCGTGCCGAGAAAAAGCACCGCACCGTCAGGATAACGATGCTCCGGGCCGATCATCTGGCGGACAAGATCGGCGGGGTCGCGGCTGATTTTCGACATGACGGAACCACCGTTCAACACGAAGCCTTCCGGGCCGTCGATGCGCAGCGCGAGCTCCATGCGCCGCACGTGGTCGAGCATAAAGCTTTCATCGAAGAGACGGATAAAGGGACCGATCGCGCAGCTGGCATTGTTGTCCTTTGCCTTACCGAGCAGGAGTGCGGAGCGGCCCTCGATATCGCGCAGGTTGACATCATTGCCCAGCGTGGCGCCGACGATTGCGCCCGAGGAGGAAACGACAAGCACGACCTCGGGCTCAGGGTTGTTCCAGCGCGAGGAAGGATGGAGACCGGCATCGGCGCCGTGGCCCACCGCGGACATGGGCTGAGCCTTGGTGAAGATCTCCGCATCCGGCCCTATGCCGACTTCGAGATATTGCGACCACATGTTCCTCGCCAGCAACATGTCCTTGAGCTTGAGCGCCTCGGGCGAGCCGGGCTTGAGCTTTCCGAGATCGTCGCCGATGAGATCGCGAATGCCGGAGCGGATGGAAAGAGCCGCGTCGGGATTGCCGCGGGCGCGCTCCTCGATGACGCGCTCCAGCATCGAGACGGCGAAGGTGACGCCGCAGGCCTTGACCGCCTGAAGGTCGATGGGGGCGAGAAGCCATGGCTTGGCCGCCAGGCGGCTCTCCACCGGCGTGTTGGCAAGCACATCGGCGAGGCTTGCCACGCGGCTGCCCTTCGCCTCGCGAATGGCACGGGCGGGGGCTTCCGCCTCGCACAGGTCGCTCATAGTCGGAAAGAGATGGGTGAGGTCGATCAGCGCGTCGCCATCGATCCTGACGACCGAAGGCCCAGCAAGGGACGGCTGCCACAGACGGCCGACCAGAACCGCGCGCGCGGCATCGACAGGCAGGGTGCGCGCGGGGGTCAGAAAGGAGGAGAAGGTCATGAGCGGGCCGGACGGTTCGAAATGTTGCAGGGAGCAGCGCTTGACAGGCACTTGGTTTCATAGTCTCGAAAGTGGATTTGCGGGTCAAGCCCGTGTGGCACAAACAGCCGTTCCCGCAAGGCAACCCGCCCGGTTTTCCGGCGTTTTACATTGGAGAATTCATGGCCTCCGCCAATCCCAACCGCTGGCTTTATCCGACGGCCCAAGGCCTCTATTGCGCGCCGGGGCGTTTCCATGTCGATCCGGCGCACAGGGTCGAGCATGCGCTCATCACGCATGGACACAGCGACCATGCACGGCCGGGGCATGGCCATGTGCTGGCAACGCGCGAGACGGGCGAGATCATGCGCCTTCGGTTCGGCGCGGAAGCAGCCGGGCTTATCAGCGAAGCGCCGCTCGGCAAAAAGATCACAGTGGGAGATACTGAAGTGCGCTTCGTGCCGGCGGGCCATATCCTTGGTTCGGCGCAGATCGTGATCGAGCACAAGGGCAGCTGCGCCGTGGTGTCGGGAGATTACAAGCGCACCGCCGATCCCACCTGCCTTCCCTTCGAGACGGTGCGCTGCAATCTTTTCATCACGGAAGCGACCTTCGGGCTGCCGGTGTTCTGCCATGAACCACCCGATCGGGAGGTGGCGCGGCTCCTCGGCTCACTTGCCGCCAATCCGGATCGCACGCATCTGCTCGGGGTCTATGGCCTGGGCAAATGCCAGCGGATCATCGTGATGCTGCGCAAGGCAGGCTATGACGCGCCGATCTACCTGCACGGGGCGCTCGTGGGGCTGTGCGCGCTCTATGAGCGGCTCGGGGTCAATCTCGGCGATCTGCGCGCCGTCAGCGAGCAGAAGGGGACGAGCTATCAGGGCGCGCTGGTGCTGTGCCCGCCCTCGGCCATCGCAGAGCGCTGGACCCGGCGTTTTGGCGATGCGCTCACCTCCTTCGCCTCGGGCTGGATGCGGGTGCGCAACAGAGCACGGCAACGCGGAGCAGAGCTGCCGCTCGTCATCTCCGATCATGCCGACTGGCCGGAACTTCTCGACACGATCCGCGAGACGGGCGCAGAGGAAGTGTGGGTGACGCATGGCAGGGAGGATGCGCTGGTACATCAGCTCGGCGTCATGGGCCTGAAAGCGCGGGCACTCGCGCTTGTCGGCTTCGAGGACGAGGACGATTGATGGACCGGTTCGCCGATGTGCTCGACCGGCTCGTCACCACGACGCAGCGCAATGGCAAAATCAGGCTGCTGGCAAATTATTTTCGAACCACGCCCGATCCGGACAGGGGATTCGCGCTGGCGGCGCTGACCGACGGCCTGCCGATGACATTCCCGATGCGTCGGGTGCTGCAGGAGATTCTGGCACCGCATGTCGATCCGGTGCTCTATGGGCTGTCGCGCGACTATGTCGGAGATACCGCGGAGACGGTGGCGCTCCTGTGGCGCAGCCCGCCTGACAAAGGCCAGGCGCCGAGATTGTCGGAGGTGGTCGAAACCCTGAAGCGGACGTCGACGCGCGAGCTGCCGCGGATTGTCGCCGCGCTGCTCGACAGGCTGGATGCGAACGGCCGATGGGCGCTCCTGAAATTCCTCGGCGGGGCGTTGCGGGTAGGCGTGTCGGCGCGGCTGGCGAAGCTTGCGCTCGCTGAAGGCATGGCGGTTTCGGTCGAAGAGATCGAGGAGGTGTGGCACGCGCTCGCCCCGCCCTATACCGATCTGTTCCAGTGGCTCGAAGGCCGCGGGCCCAGACCCGATCTCGGGCAGCGGCCGGTGTTCAGGCCGGTGATGCTGGCGCATCCCATCGAGGACGAGGACTGGCCGTCGCTGTCGCCTCAGGATTTCGTGGCGGAGTGGAAGTGGGACGGCATCAGGGTACAGGTCGTATCCGTGCGGGATCAGGTGAAGATTTTCTCACGCGCCGGCGATGACATCAGCGGCGGGTTTCCCGACGTGGCGGAGGCCTTCCATGGCCGGCACGGCGTGCTCGACGGAGAATTGCTGATCGTCAGGCAAGGAGAGGTAAGGCCTTTCAACGATCTGCAGCAGCGGCTCAACCGCAAGAGCGTAACGGAAAAGATGATCGAGGAGTATCCGGCACATGTGCGGCTCTATGATCTCTTGTTCGACGGCGGGGAGGATATCCGGCCCTTAAGCTTCAAGGAGCGCCGGCAGCGGCTGGAGGACTGGTTTGTGAGGACGCGACCGCCGGCGGCGGATGTAAGCGAGATCGTTGCCATCGAAAGCTTCAAGGCGCTCAAGAAGCTGTGGACCAGCACGCGCGAGAACGGCATCGAGGGATTGATGCTCAAACGGCTCGCGAGCCCCTATCTCGCCGGCAGGCCAAAGGGCCATTGGTACAAGTGGAAGCGGGCACCGCTGACCGCAGACTGCGTGCTGATGTATGCGCAGCGCGGCTCGGGCAAGCGGTCGTCCTATTATTCGGATTACACGTTCGGCGCATGGCGGGAGGCGGACGGCAAGCATGAGCTGGTGCCCGTTGGCAAGGCCTATTCCGGGTTCACCGACGAGGAGCTGCTGACGCTCGACCGCTGGATTCGCAATAACACGATCGAACGCTTCGGACCGGTGCGCGCAGTTAAACCGGCCATGGTGTTCGAGGTGGCATTCGACGCAATCCAGCCGTCGAGCCGGCACAAGTCGGGAATCGCGATGCGGTTTCCGCGCATCCACCGCATAAGGTGGGACAAGCCCGCCGAGGAGGCAGACAGGCTCGACACACTGCTCAAGCTCATGGGCGGCTAGCGAGGAGAGGTTTCAGGCCGCCCGGCGAGGGGGAGGATTGTCGCGCGCATGAGATTCAGTCGCCCGCCTGACGAGCATGAATTCGGCCAGATTTTCCATGGTGAGGATGCCGACGACGCGTCCGTTATCATCGACGACCCCGACGAGCTTGATGTTGCCGGACTGCAGCTTTTCAATTGCCTGGGAAAGGGGCGCGCGACGGTTGACGACCGGAACATCGCGTTCCATGACATCGATGACCGGGGTTTCGGGGCCGGTCGCCGAGAGTGCGCGGATGATGCCATCACGCGTGAGCACGCCGCGCAGGTGCACGGACCCGTCGACGACCGGAAATTCCGTCTGCGGGGTGGCGAGAAGAGCGCGGACCGCTTCTGCAACCGTTGCGCGGGTGTCGAGCGTCTCAAAGGCGGTGATGGTCGCATCGAGCATGGGAACATCGCGGGTGGCTTCGCCCATCTCGACGATCTGCCTTTCGCCGCTCGCCGCAATGAAAACGAAGATGGCGATTAGAACCAAAAGCGGACTGTAGAGCAGGCCGATGAGGGCGAGGCCGAAAGCAATCGTCTGGCCGACAATCGCGGCAATGCGGGTCGCCTGGACACGGCCCAGACGCATAGCGAGGAGTGCCCGCAAGATGCGTCCACCGTCCATCGGAAAAGCCGGCAGGAGGTTGAACAGGAAGAGCGCAATATTGACGGATACGAGCCGCGTGACGAAATCGAGGCGGCCCTGCTCGATGTCGGCGATGCGGTCGGGCGTGAATGTCACCCGGAACAGCCCGATCAGAACCAGGGCGATGGCGACATTGACCAGAGGACCGGCGATGGCGATCACGAATTCCTGGCCAGGCCTATCGGGCATGCGCTGGATATTGGCGACGCCGCCGATCGGAAGAAGGGTTATGTCGCGGGTATCGATGCCATATCGCCTTGCAGCGAGAACGTGGCCGAACTCATGGGCGAGCACGCAGGCAAACACCGCCAGGATGAACAGGACCGCCGCGATCGCCTCGCCTTGGCCGCCGCGCAGGCCGGCGGCAATGCCATACCAGGCAACGAGGAGAAGAAAGGTGACATGCACGCGCACGTCCGTGCCGGCAATCCGACCCAGAGAAAAAGACCATGCCATGATTTTCCGCCTTTCGTCGCGCGGCCAGGGAGAAGCGCTTCGCCGCTTTCATCAACCCCTGACCCCCGCGGTTGATCCAAAGGGTAATTTCCGGTTGACAGAATGGAGAGCCGTTGATATGCATACCTACCAGTAGGTATGGTCTTTTTCGAGCCATGGTCCAGAAGCGATATTTGGGCGTGGCCAATTGTCAGCAAGGAGGAAACAATGAAGAGCAACCCTGTCGTACATTTCGAAATGCCAGCCGAAGATCGCAAGCGCATGGCCGGTTTCTACTCGCAGGCCTTCGGCTGGCAAACCAAGGAGCTTGGCGCTGAGATGGGTAATTACGTCCTCGCCACCACCACGGAGACCGACGAGAGCGGCCCCAAAAAGCCGGGTGCCATCAATGGCGGCTTCTATTCCAAAACCGACGACATGCCGGCGCAATATCCGTCGGTCGTTATTGCCGTCGACGACATCAGGGAAGCCATGGGCAAGGTGGCAAAGGCGGGCGGCAAGGTTCTGGGTGATCCGATGGAGATCCCCGGTGTCGGACACTATGTGTCGTTCTTCGACACAGAAGGCAATCGTGTCAGCATGCTGCAGCCCAGCCCTAAGATGGCGACACGGCCGAAATCGATGCATGCCTGAGCGGTTATAGCGGCCGATGCCCGGGTCGGCCCGCGAAAGACGCACTACAAAAACCGTCATGGTCGGACTTCCCAATCCGTCATTCGCATCCCCGGGCTTGATCCGGGGATCAACCCGCGAATCTTCTGATGCAGATGGCCGTGTCAAGCACGGCCATGACGATTTTCATTCCGTGGAATTCTTTTCCTCTTGACAACATTCCTAAGTGTGTGTATATGGTCAGCATCTGCTCCAAGAAGGAGGCGGTCATCGCGAAGCCTCACCTCTTCTTGTTGAAACGTGGAGCAGCTGCCGTCTGTCCCAGGGTCCCCGAGGCACCTTGGCAGGTACGGACGGCGGTGGGAGCGCTGTCGAGCCTCCGCATTTTGCCCCTCAGCTGGGGGGCACCAGTCCCACTCAGTTAATTCTCGAAATTAATGGAAGTGGGCACCAGTCCTACTCTTTGAAGTAGGCACCTAGGAGGGCCAGCCTCCCACCTCTCCTTCACCCGGAGGCGGAAGCCAGCGGAAGGGAATTTCTATTTGTGTGAGAATTCGCTCCATTTGGCCTTCAGCACATCACCGGCGATGATCAGCTCGCCCTTAAACTGGGCGAGCGTTTCGAGAATAAAGCGGAGTTCGAGCTGAGGATCATGGACGGGCACATAGGCATTGGGCGTGGCGCTATCGCCTGGATAGGCGCCGGCAGGATCCTCGAAGAGATCGATGCCGCCGACGACGAGTTTGCGCGGTTGCAGAGCGACGGCGGCGGCGATCATGGCGGCGCCGTTGGTTGGGCGGATGGCGTCCCAGTCGCCCTTGACGATGCCGAGCCGCTCCAGCGTGACGTAAATCATTCGCCGGCACAGCGGATTGAAGATCTGATGGGTGACGAGCTGCCCCTCGGCACGCCGGGTTTGAAATGCAAAGATGCGCGGGCGCACGGAAAAGAGCGTGCGCTTTTGACCGGTGAAGACCACGTCGGCTGTGGTGAACTTCCCCCTGCTCCGCCAGCGATAGTTGACGCGAAACAGTGCGTCACAGGCATGATCGGCAAGCAGGGGATCTTCGCAGGAAGGGCCGTTTCCCAAGCACATGATCGTCTGCGGTGCGCCAAGCTGGCGGCGGAAGGCCTGCAGGCTGTCGAGACGGTGGGCGCGCATGGCGATGAAATTTCCAAAACGAGGTTTTTCGATTGCCGCCAAGACCAGCCGCTGCAACGGCCGGCGAATGGGCGGGCGCCTCGCTGCAAGCCGACGCAGCACGCCTAAGCTTTCAGGCCTTATGGGCTGGATGTCGTCGGAAAGAGAAGCGGAAATCCTGCCTGTCTCGACATCGAGCCCAGCAAGGGCAAGACGTGCTTCCTGGTCTGCGGGCTCCCACCAGTCGATCATCCGCGCCAGGCTTGCGCGGGATGCAGGCCAGGCTTCCGCCTCGCCGAGACGGGAATGGATGACCATGACCGGAATGCCGATATCATAGGCTTTGGTCATGAAGCTGTGGGGCAGCCAGAAGGGATCGGTCATGGCGATCAGTAGGCGCGCCCGGGTGAGAAGAAGAAAGAGCAGCGATGTGGGCGCTGTATTAAGCGGCGGCGAAAGTACCTCTGCCTGGGCAATATTTTCAGCGATCCAGCGCTCTGCCTCTCTGGAGCCGGCCATGAAGAACAGCGAGGTACGGGGCAGCTCCCGGCCCAAAGCGTCGACCAAGGCGGGAAGAGCGCCGCAGGCCAGAAGAATCCGGCACGCAGAGAAGCACGCTCCTGTTCTTGGGCAGGCGAACCCAGCCCAGCTTCTGCAAAAGGCGCCTCATCCGGAACGGCCCTGTGCTGCGGCTTCCGCTATCATCTCGTCCCATCGGCTTGCGAATGCGGAGAACAGATCGGGGTCGTGAGACTGCACCAAGTTTTCATGATTCAGCCATCGCGAGGTTCTCGTCAGATTGAAGCTGCCGAACAGTGTCGAGCGCTTGGACTTCCCTTCCAACAGCATGAATTTGTTGTGCATGGGCAGACCTTCGGGATGGGCGTAGCGAGTGAAGGCGATGCCTGCCGACCGCAGCGTGTGCTCCACGCGCCGCGGCATTCGGCGCAGCGTATCATGGGCCAGGATCTCGATCTTGACACCCTTACGCGCAAGGCCTGCCAGCAGCCGCGCCATGGAGCTGTCGCGAAAGTGCGAGGCGGCGATGCGGATGCGATCAGCCGCGGCTTGGCGAAGCGCCGTCGGCACTACGTCGGTCGAACGGCGCGGGAAAAGCCAGATGACGAGATCGGATGAATGGTAAGCGGCATTCAGGTGGGACCCGAACCGTTCGAGAATGCCGTGCCGGTGATGGTGCATGGCATAGAGATGGGCGCGCAGAAACGCCACCGGCTGCGCGGCAGCGATCTCGACCAAAAAATTGTGACCGCGATCCTGATCGCCGATATCGCGCAGCAGTTCCGGCAAATCATGGGGACCGCGCGAGGGATTGTAGGAGCCCAGATAAACGACGGGCGCAGGATCGCTGAAGAAATACAGTTTTTCGTGCATATGGCAGGGCAGGAGGTGGCGGACCGCGCGGAGACCTTCGGCCAGCCCCGCCTTGCCGCCGAGCAGCCGCAGCGCCTCGGCGTTCACCTCCGCACGGCGGAGGACGAGCCTCGATGTCCAGCCGGACGTCGACACCGCGCCGCTTCGCCTCGAGAAGTGCGCGTGCCAGATCGACATTGCCGAAATAATAAGCGATCCAATGTATTTCTCCGCCTCTCGGAACGGCATCGATGCGCGAGCGAAGAAGACCGGCGAGCGCTCCCGCCGGTCGGTTGAAATGCGCGCGCATCAAATCTCTGCCGCCCTCACGCTCGGCCTCCCCATCATAAGCTTATTTCCGCCGGCGATTGCGCCAAAGGCACAAACTACGGTAATAGAATCACGAAATCAAGTTTGTTTTCCAAACTCGCTGTCGGCGGTGCACCGGCCCGCACTGGCGGCCCCGACCATGTAGTTCAGGGGTTATTGCTGTTGCGGTTCTGCTTACGGGAAAGCCAATGCGACTGATCCGAAGCATCGCTTCTCTGATCCATCCGGTGTTGTGGTCAACCGACTTTCAACTCCGGCAGAACATCTGCAATAGAATTTTTTGCTCGCCGGAGCATCGGTTCATCTACTTCCGAATACCAAAGAGCGCCAATTCCACTATTACTCTTACGCTGGTGCGAAGCATGGAGGCCGGTGTCAACGGCGACCAGACCGGCCAACAATCAAAAGAAGTTGACCAGGAATTTCTGCAGTCGGGCGTTATATTTCCATCGCAGATGGAGCGATATTTTACCTTCACCTTCGTTCGAAATCCATTCACTCGCGTGCTTTCCGCGTATCTAGACAAAGTCACTTCGACCAATCCTAAATTCAAGAAGCTTCTGTGGGTCGACGGTAGAGCAATCTCGTTTCGCGCGTTTTTAGAGCGGCTGGACGATGGTTGGCTAATGAAGAATGTACACTGGGCGCCCCAATCCGCACTGATCCCGCTCGATGCCGCGCGATTGAACTTCGTCCGCTACACCGTCGACGCGCTCGAGGCCGCACTCGAGGATCCCGTTCTTCCTGTCGGCGCCGACGAGTTCGCGGCTTCCTGACCTGGAAGGAGCCCGAGCGCGTGCTCGAGCTCGCCCGGCTCGGGGTCGCCACGCGGCCCGGCTACGAGCTCCGCGCGACGTCGGACGCGGATCGAGCTCTTCGAGCTCGAGCCGCTCCGGTCTCGTCGACCGAGATCCGCGAGCGCATCGCGGCGGCGAGCCGATCGACGGGCTGTCGTCCCCGGTGGTGGCCGCGGAATCGCGACTCGACCTCTACCGCGCAGGCGTTGACGTCCGCGTTCGCGGCTACAGTGAGCCCTCTGAGCTCCCTCGAACAAGCACGCCGGATCGCCGCTCTCGCAAGGAGAAGCTGGCCGAAGACGTCGTCATTCTCGACATGCGGCCCGTTGCGTCTACACCGACTACTTCGTCCTCGCGACCGGGCACAACGCGCGCCAGACGAAGGCGATCTACGACGAGGTGCACGGGCAGCTGAAGCGCGAGCAGGCTCTCCCGCGCGCGTCGCGGGCGAGCGAGGCGACTGGATCCTCGCCGACTACCTCGACGTCGTCCTCCACGTCTTTACGCCCGAGGCGCGCGCCTACTACCGGCTCGAGGACCTCTGGGGCGACGTGCCGCGGTCGAGGTCGAAGCCGCGCCGAGGAGGCCGTCAGCGCTACGACATCCGGCGAGACCCAGGGGCCATAGCTCAGCTGGGAGAGCGTCTGGCTGGCAGCCAGAAGGTCGCCGGTTCGAGCCCGGCTGGCTCCACTCGTTTGGCGCAGGTCAGAAATCTGCGGGAGCAGATCTCTACGACGCGCTAAGACCCCCTGAAGCTGCGTGGGTCGGCCTCGGGGGCTCGCTACTCGAGCTGTGCGATCTTGCTCAGGTGCGGCCGCAGACGCTCGCGCTGCCGCCTGCCGAAATCAGGGAAGCGAAACCGCAGCCCTGCCGGCACCTGCAGCACAGCCGCCGTCGACGGCGCGCCTTGGCGCCAACGACAACCGCACGCCGGTGGCCAAGCCCATGTTGCCCGACAGCGACGTGCAACGGTTCTATCGCGAGGAAGTCTTGGCGTCCGATGGCTCGAGCGTCACCCTCAATGACCTCTACAGCTCCTACTGCAACTGGAGCGAGGATCAGGAAAAGGATCCGTTGGCCATGCCAACCTTCAGCCGCGAGTTCAGGGCGCTGGGGGTGCGCAAGGAAAAGATCGGCGGCCGCGTTCGATACTTCGACGTCGCGCTCCGGTCCGACCAGGACGCGACGAGCGACGGCAGAGTGCTGGTAACTCGAGCGGCCTAAACCGCACACCAGGTATGAACGACAAAGGGGCCGCCAAGCGGCCCTTTTCTTTTTTGGCGGGGTCCGGTCGCGGGCGTCAGTGCTTAGAGAGCCTTTCGACCCATCGGAAAAATACCCTTACCGCGTAACTTTGCTTGGACGCACGCTGGCCTTTGGCTCAGACTGGCCCTCAGATCCGGCCGCCTCAGCCGGAAAAAATAATCACCAGGGAGTGATCGCCATGTTCTCGCGACGCGACGTAGTAAAGGCCGGCCTAGCCGGGTCGGCGGCCCTCGCATTGGCGCCGCTGCAATCGCGCAGCGCCAGAGCGCAAGCGCTTACGAGCTTGCAGATCTTCGTGCCTGCGGCACCGGGCGGCGGCTGGGATCAAACCGGACGCACCATCGAACTCGCATTGCGCACTGACGGCATCGTCAAGGACTTCAAGTTCGAGCACGCACCTGGCGCGGGAGGTGCTGTTGGCTTGCCGAAATTCGTCTCCACCAAAAAGGGTCAAGGAGACGCCCTGATGGTCGGCGGCATGGTGATGGTGGGCGCATTGATAGCCAACAAATCACCCGTATCCATGCGCGAGCTCACCCCCATTGCACGGCTCACCGGCGAGTTCGAGGTTGTGGTCGTCAATCCCGCCAGTCCTCTCAAGACGATGAAGGACCTCGTCGACGCCTTCAAAGCTGATCCAGGCAAAGTGTCCTGGGCGGGTGGATCGGCTGGCGGTACCGACCACATCCTCGCGGGCATGATCGCCAAGGCGCTGGGTGTCGCTGCCAAGAATGTGAGCTACGTCGCCTACTCTGGGGGCGGGCCCGCCCAGGCTGCGCTGCTGGGCAACCAGGTGACATGCGGCATCTCCGGCTACGGCGAGTTCGCGGAGCAAATCAAGGCTGGCAAGCTCCGGGCGCTCGCGATCTCAGCCGACAAGCGCGTGGAGGGGCTGGATATTGCGACGCTCAAAGAGCAGGGCGTCGACGTGGAACTGGCCAACTGGCGTGGCGTATTTGGCGCTCCGGGACTGGCGCCGGACAAGCAGGCTGCCCTCGTAAGCGTCATCGAAAAAATGGTGCAAGGGCCGACGTGGCAGGCGGAGCTCAAGAAGAAGGATTGGACGGGCATTTATCTGCCCGGTGCCGAGTTCGGCAAATATCTGGACAGCGAGATCGAGCGCGTCACCGCCATTCTCAAGGATTTGGGGCTCGCGACGTAGTGCTGCATGCTGGCTGTCCGGACGAACGTAGATGTCCGAAGCTGCGGGCATGACTGGGGAGATAAGCGTCATTACGGAAAATCGAGGCACCGGCCATGGACCGGCATGGGGTGATACGGCCGTTGGCGTGGCTGTGCTGGTCCTCGCGGCGGTGATCGCCTGGCAGACGACGCTCATTCCGACCAACGCCATTTACGCCCAGGTCGGACCCAAAGTGATTCCCTGGATCGCGACTGCAATGCTGGTGGGCTCGGCGCCCTGCTGATGCTCCAAGGTCTGCGCGGGGGCTGGGCGCAGGAGGAGCATGGTGCCGCTCAATCCGCCAGGCCTGGCGTGGCTGCTCGCCGGGCTTGGCGCTCAATGTCGCCCTGATCGGCGTTGCTGGCTTCATCATCGCCTCGACCATTTTGTTCGCTTGCACGGCGCTGGCCTTCGGCAGCCGCAATGTCCTGCGCGATGCATCGATCGGATTCGCGCTGGCGCTCGTGAGCTACGTCGGCTTCGACCGGGTGCTCGGCTACAAAATCGGCTCTGGCCTGATCGAAGGGCTGCTGTGATGGAGACGCTGGCCCAGCTGATGGCGGGCTTTGCCGTCGCGCTCACGCCCTTCAACCTGCTGTGGTGCCTGGTCGGCACCACGCTCGGCACCGCCATCGGCGTGCTGCCCGGGCTCGGACCGGCGCTCACCATCGCGCTGCTGCTGCCCATCACCTTCAAGGTCGATGCGACCGCCGCCTTCATCCTGTTCGCCGGCATCTATTACGGCGCCATGTATGGCGGCTCGACCACCTCGATCCTGCTCAACACGCCGGGCGAGTGCGCGACCATCGTCACCGCGCTCGAGGGCAACAAGATGGCGCGGAGCGGCCGGGCCGGCGCGGCGCTCGCCACCGCCGCGATCGGCTCGTTCGTCGCCGGCACCATCGGCACGCTCGGCATCACCTTCCTGGCCGGCCGGTGGTGGATTTCGCGCTCAGATTCGGCCCGGCCGAATATTTCTCGCTGATGGTGCTCGCGTTCGTCACGGTCTCGGCGGTGCTGGGCAATTCGGCGGTGCGCGGACTGCCAGCCTGCTGTTCGGCATCTGGCTCGGCCTGATCGGCATCGATCTGCAGACCGGCCAGCCGCGCTTCACCTTCGGCCTGACCGAGCTGCTCGACGGCATCAACGTCATCGTCGTCGCGGTCGGCCTGTTCGCGGTCGGCGAGACGCTCTATCTCGCGCGCGCTTCAGCAGCGGGCAAGGACGAGATCATCCCGCTGCAAGGCTCGCATCTGGATGACGCGCGAGGAATGGAAGCGCTCCTGGAAACCGTGGCTGCGCGGCACCGCGATCGGCTTTCCCGATCGGCGCGATGCCGGCCGGCGGCGCCGAGATGCCGACCTTCCTGTCGCTATTACATCGAAAAGCGTCTGTCGCACGAAGCCCGAGGAGTTCGGCCACGGCGCGATCGAGGGCGTGGCCGGGCCCGAAGCCGCCAACAACGCGTCGGCCGCGGGCGTGCTCGTGCCGATGCTCACGCTCGGCCTGCCGACCTCGGCGACCGCCGCCATCATGCTCTCGGCGTTCCAGAGCTACGGCATCAATCCAGGGCCCGCTGCTGCTGCAGTAGCAGCCGGAGCTGGTCTGGGGCCTGATCGCCAGCCTGCTCATCGGCAACGTGATGCTGCTGGTGCTCAACCTGCCGCTGGTCGGGCTGTGGGTGAAGATGCTGCAGATCCCCGCGCCGCTGCTCTACGCCGGCATCCTGGTGTTCGCGACCATCGGCACCTACGGCATCAGCCAGTCACCGGTCGATCTGGTCCTGCTCTACCTCATCGGCGTGCATCGGTCTGTTCATGCGGCGCTTCGATTTCCCCACCGCGCCGGTGATCATCGGCATGATCCTGGGACCGCTGGCGGAGCAGGA
>CAVYOS010000026.1:0-18607 GCA_963770205.1 uncultured Alphaproteobacteria bacterium | reverse complement strand
GATGATCCCGCGGCGAATTTCCCGCGCCCGCGCGAAAAGTGAGATCAGCGTGTCGCCATCGCTCCACCGGATGGCCCGCTGCAGCGCCGACAGATCTTCCGAGAAGCGGCCGAGCATCTCCAGCACCGCGTCCTTGTTGTTCAGGAACACGTCGCGCCACATCACCGGATCGGAGGCTGCGATGCGGGTGAAATCGCGGAAACCGCCGGCGGAATATTTGATCACCTCCGACTTCGTCACCTGTTCGAGGTCGGCTGCCGTCCCGACGATGTTATAGGCGATGAGATGCGGCAGATGGCTGGTGATCGCCAGCACCAGGTCATGGTGCTCGGCATCCATCACCTCGACGTGCGAGCCGCATGCCTGCCAAAATGTCTCGAGCTTCGAAACCGCCGCCGCATCGCTCCCCTTCGGCGGCGTCAGAATGCACCAGCGCCCGTCGAAGAGCTCGGCAAAGCCTGCTTCAGGGCCGGACTGCTCGGTTCCGGCAATTGGATGACCGGGAATGAAATTCACGCCTGCCGGCACATGTTCCGCCACGTCGCGCAGCACCGCACCTTTGACCGAGCCGACATCGGTGAGGATGGCACCGGATTTTAGGCTCTTTGCGATATCCCTCGCGAGCGGCCCGCATGCGCCGACCGGCACGCACAGGATGACGAGGTCCGCGCCACTGGCCGCTTCCCCGGCGGTTTCATGCACGCTGTCGGTGAGCTTGAGACGTTTAGCTGTTCCCCGCGTGGCCTCGCTGCGTGCATGCCCGGCGATATGCTTGGCAAGTCCCTTGCGCCGCATGGCATGGGCAAGTGACGAGCCGATAAGGCCAAGGCCGATCAGCGCAACTCTCTCGAACATCGCCTCAGCCATGGCGGCGGGCCCTGCCTTCGCTGAAAGCCCGCAATGCCGCTATGAAGGCATGATTGGCTTCCTCGCTGCCGATCGTCAGCCGCAGCGCATCGGGAAGATCATAGGCCTCCATGCGCCTGAGAATCACGCCGCGTGCGCTTAAGAAAGCATCCGCCTCCGGCGCTTCGCCCTTGGCGAAATGAACCAGCAGAAAATTTCCCACGCTTGGCGTCGTGCTGTAGCCGAGTTTGGCGATTTCCGCTCTGAGCCATGGCAGCCATCGGTCGTTATGCGCCACTGCGCGCTCGACATGCGCCGCATCGGCCAATGCCGCCTGCGCCGCGGCGATCGCCGGCGCATTGACGTTGAACGCGCCCCTGATCCGATTGAGCGCATCGGCCACCTCCGGCGGACAATAGGCCCACCCGATCCTTAAGGCCGCCAGCCCATAGACTTTCGAGAATGTCCTCAGCATCACCGCATTGCTGAATGTGGAGACGAGCTCCACCCCCGCCTCATAATCGTTCTGGCGAACATATTCCGCATAGGCTGCGTCGAGTACGAGCAGCGTGCTTGCCGGCAGCCCGGCGTGCAGCCGTTTGACATCGTCGAACGGCAGATACGTGCCCGTCGGATTGTTCGGATTGGCGAGGAACACGACCTTCGTCTTGCTGTTCACGCGCCCCAGCATGGCATCGACGTCGGTGGTGAGATCCGTCTCCGGCACGACGACCGGCGTGGCGCCGTTCGCTTTGATGACGATCGGATAGACAAGAAATCCGTGCACGGAGTAAATCGCTTCGTCACCGTCCTTCAGATAGGCCTGGCCGATGAGCGACAAGAGCTCGTCTGAGCCCGAGCCGCACACGATGTTCTCCGCTTTGAGTCCGTAACGGTTGCCGAGTGCCTCGCGCAGCGCGCCGGCCGAGCCGTCCGGATAGCGCTCGAGCTGCTCGCTCGCCTTGGTGAACGCGGTAATCGCCGTCCGGCTTGGCCCGAGCGGGGATTCATTCGACGACAGCTTGTGAATCTTGACGCCGCCCGGTGCGGTGCTTTTCCCCGGCGAATAGGCGGTAATGTCGAGAACGCCCGGCCGGGGTGCCGGTCTCTCCGCATTCATGGTCGTCACGTCCCGCCTCCAAGCGATTGCGGGCAGCGCCCCAGCATGAAGGCTCCCGCCGGCATCGCTTTATTTTCATCGAGAAAGCCCTCAAGACCCGACAAGCGATAGGCACCCGCCGGCAGCGTCCAGATCGCATCCTTGGACGCCTCCTGGCCCTCGCCGGCAAGCGCGATGAGCGTCTGATCCTTGCCCGACGGCTCCGCCGCCGCCCGCCCCAGAATGATGAGCCGCGGCGGCTGGCCGTGCGGGGCGAGCAGCGGCAGGACGCTCATCACATGAATCCCATGGCCGAGAATTTTGATAACCGGCACGATCCAATCACCCTCCGCTCTCACCGCGGCAACATCGAAGGGCGAGGCCGCGAGCCTGCCCACGACCTCGGTGTTATTGGCGCCGATGCTCAATGACAGACCGGGGAAATGATCGCGCACGAGGTCGCGCAGCCCATGATCGGCTTCGATGTCCTTTCCAATATGAACGGTCACTTTGGCCTGCAGGCTCGTGGCGCTGGAAATGATGCTGCGCCAAAGCCGCACCAGGAGCGACGCTGGAATAATTCCTGGCTTCCGGGCAAGGAGTTGGCGCAGGATCTGCGCCTCGCGTGCCGGGCGCATCGGCTGTTGCGCTTCCTTCCCGCCCGCTTGCTTCACCGCTTTTACCCGCTCTACGGCTGAAAATCGCCGTTCCAGCTGATCGAGCAGCGCCCGGTCGGCATCATCGATCTCGCGGCGGAGACCTTCGAGATTTGGCGGAGAAACTGGCTTTTCCATCACGGGCGCTGGTTTGAGCTGCGCAATCGGGCGCTATTCATAAGGGCGAGGTCCTTGAAAAGCAAAGGAATCGCTCTGCCCCGATTCTAAGGCTGCAGCAAGGGCTTGATCCCGAGTGCCGGCTTGAGGCTGGGCACCAGCTTTTTCACCCGTCGTCCGGGCGCGATGGCATAGACCTGCTTCATTGCCTCAACCAGGATCACGCCGGAAAAACCGCGCGACAGCCATGTGCCCAGCCGCTCCCAGGCAGGCGCGGAGCGCACCAGGAAACTATGGGGAAGAGGGGGAACGAACAGCGCCTGCGACCAGCCGAGCGGCGAGAACTCCGCTTCCCGCAGCATCTGCGCCAGTTGCAGCTGCGAGAACGGCTGGCCATAACCGAAGGGCGTGGAATCGAACCTCGCCCACATGCCGCGCCGGTTCGGCACGACAAGCAGCGCACGCCCCTGCGGCGCCAGCACCCGCCAAATTTCCCTCAGCATCTCCGACCGTCTGTCGGTAAGTTCGAGACCATGCACCACCAGCACGAAATCAACCGATCCGTCGAGCATCGGCAATTCGACTTCATCGACGAGCGCCGTCGCACTTGGCCCCTCCGCCGGCCAATGCACGACACCTTGCTCGGCGGGCATGAAGCCGAGCACCGCCCGTGCCTCCTGTCGGAACACGTCGAGATACGGCGTTGCATAGCCGAGCCCCAGAATCGTTGCCCCGGCGAGATGATTCCACCGGCTTCTGAGCCGCCGCGCGATCAGCCGCCGCGAGGCTTGCCCCAGCGGACTGGCATAGAATTCCCTGAGATCGACCACATCCATCCCATGACCCTAGCATGGTGTCGGTGAAGCCTTAATTATGGACCTGAAGCGCCCTTCATCCTATCAATTCACCGACAAGAGGTTGCCATGGCCCGGTTCGAAATCTTTCAATTTCCCGTTCTTGCCGACAATTACGCCGTTCTGCTGCACGATGCCGCTACCCGACAGACCGCCGCTATCGATGCCTCCGATGCGGATGCCATTGCCGGCGCCTTGCGCGAGCGCGGCTGGACGCTAACCGACATATTCGTGACCCATCATCACGGCGACCATACCGCCGGTGTCGCGGCACTGAAACAGCAGTGGGGCGCCACGGTCCATGGACCTGCGGCCGACACGGCACCGATCCCGGCCCTTGATAAGCCGCTGAAAGGCGGAGCGCGTTTTCGCTTTTCCGGCGCCGCTGTTGCGGTCATCGACGCACCGGGCCATACCAGCGGCCATATCGTCTATCATCTGCCTGAGGATCAGGTCGCCTTTGTCGGCGACGTGCTGTTCTCGCTTGGCTGCGGCAGGGTCTTCGAGGGCACCATGGCTCAGATGTGGACTTCACTCGACACCCTTCGCCGCCTGCCGCCCGAAACAATTGTCTATTGCGGTCATGAATATACGCTGGCGAATGCCCGCTTTGCCCTCACCGTCGAGCCGGGCAACCTCGCTCTGCAGAAGCGCGCCGAAGAAGTCACTCACCTGCGCGCCAAATCGATGCCCACCCTTCCGACCACGATCGGCGCCGAGCGGGCGGCGAACCCCTTCCTGCGCCCCGAAAGTGCGGAGATCCGCAAGATGCTCGGCATGCCCGCGGCAACCGACGCTGAGGTATTCGCCGAGCTTCGCGAGCGCAAGAACCGGGCTTTAGGCCGGTAAGGTTGCGTTCCCGCTTTTACCGCCCCGTCGTGCAGGCCGATCAGCTCAAATCATATACTGCCCACCATTCGCCGTGAGCGTCGAGCCGGTGATGAACCCTGCATCATCGGAGGCGAGAAACACCACGCACCGCGCCACCTCTTCCGGCTGGCCCAGCCGTGCTGTGGGAATCTGCGGCAGGATGGTTTTGTCCAGCACGTCCTTTGGCACCGCCATCACCATTTCCGTCGCGATATAGCCGGGGCACACGGCGTTCACCGTTATTCCCTTGCGCGCGCTCTCCTGCGCCAGCGCCTTGGTGAAGCCGAGATCGCCGGCCTTGGCCGCCGAATAATTCACCTGGCCCATCTGGCCTTTCTGGCCATTGATCGACGAGATGTTGATGATGCGACCGAAATTGCGTTCCCGCATGCCCTCGATGACGGCACGGCACATGTTGAAAAGCGAGGTAAGATTGGTATTGATCACCTGCCCCATTGCTCTGCCGTCATCTTATGAAACATCGCATCGCGGGTGATCCCGGCATTGTTGACCAGGATCTCGATCGGGCCCGAGCTCCGATTTCCACCGCTTTGATGCCGGCCGCACAAGCCTCGTAATCGCCGACATCCCATTTGAACACGCCGATATTCGCCTCGGCATGAAATTTCTTCGCGGCCTCGTCATTGCCCGCATAATTGGCCGCCACTTTGTAGCCGGCATCCTTCAGCGCCCTGGAAATGGCGCCGCCAATTCCTCTCGTGCCGCCGCTGACCAACGCAACCCGCGCCATGCGACCTCCCTGCTTCAGCTGATGCTCAGTCCCGGGCGACGCACATGGCGATACCCATGCCGCCGCCGATGCACAATGTCGCCAATCCCTTCTTCCCCGCGCCGCTTCATCTCGTGCAGCAGGGTGACGAGCACCCGCGCACCCGATGCGCCGATGGGATGACCGAGTGCGATCGCTCCACCATTGACGTTCACCTTCGATTGATCCCAGCCCATATCCTTGTTGACCGCGCAGGCCTGCGCGGCGAAAGCTTCATTGGCTTCGATCAGGTCGAGATCGTCGACCTTCCATTGCGCTTTCTTCAGCGCCGCTCGCGAGGAGGGAATGGGACCGGTTCCCATGATCGATGGATCGACGCCGGCATGCGCCCAGGACACATTCTTGCGAGCGGCTGAAGTCCCGCGCCGTTCCGCTTCCTTTTCGCCCATGAGAATAACAGCCGCCGCCCCGTCATTGATGCCGGACGCATTGCCGGCCGTCACTGTTCCATCTTTCGGGAACGCGGCCCTGAGCTTGGCCACCTGATCGAGAGTTGCGCCCGCCCGTATATACTCGTCCTGATCGACCACGATGTCGCCTTTGCGCGAGGCAACGGTGACGGGCGCGATCTCGTCCTTGAATTTGCCGGCCTTCTGCGCCGCCTCGGCCTTGTTCTGCGAGGCGACCGCGAATTTATCCTGTGTCTCGCGCGTGATTTGCCATTGGCGGGCGACGTTTTCCGCCGTGTTCCCCATGTGGTAGCCGTTGAAGGCATCCCACAGCCCATCCTTGATCATCGTGTCGATGAGCTGGAAATCGCCCATCTTCACGCCGTTGCGCAGATGCTGGCAGTGCGGTGCCAGGCTCATCAACTCCTGGCCGCCGGCGGCGACGATCTTCGCATCACCGCTGGTGATCTGCTGATAGCCGAGCGCCACCGCCCTTAGGCCTGAGCCGCACAGCTGGTTGACGCCCCATGCCGGGCTCTCGACTGGAATACCGGCGCCGACCGAGGCTTGCCGTGCCGGATTCTGTCCCTGCCCGGCCGTCAGGATCTGACCCAGGATGATCTCCTCGACGTCCTTCGGCTCAAGTTTCGCCCGCTCCATCGCCGCCTTGAGGGCCACCGTGCCCAGCTGTGATGCCGGCACCGTTGACAGAGTGCCATTGAACGAACCGACCGGTGTTCTGGCGCCCGATACGATAACCACGCTCTGATCTGCCGCCATGCTAAAACTCCTGCAATAATGGTTAAGAGGGTTGTACAGAAAAGAAACGCACTTGCAACGGCATTGCTGCGGCGCCCTCGCCTGCATTGCCTCATTTTGCCCTTGCCATTCCGCACTGCACCGCGCGACAATTATTCAAGCTTGGCTTGGGTCGCAGACCCTAGGGGCCAGTGCTCGGGCCAGTGAAGGAGTACGGCTTTGAACGATCAGCCAGCCGCCGAACCGGTCGTCATCAAGAAATACGCCAACCGCCGTCTCTACAACACGGCCACGAGCGCCTATGTGACCCTCGAGGATCTGGCGGATATGGTGAAGAAGGGCGCCGATTTCACCGTCCACGACGCCAAGACCGGCGAAGATATTACCCGCTCTGTTCTCACCCAGATCATCTTCGAGGAGGAGAACAAGGGCCACAATCTCCTGCCGATCAAATTTCTCCGTCAGCTCATCCGCTTCTACGGCGACCAGCTGCAGGCCTTCGTACCGAGCTATCTCGAGATGTCGCTGGAGCAGCTAACCCGCCAGCAGCAACATCTGCGCGACCAGCTGTTGAACAGCATCGGTGTAAGTCCGGAGCCTTTCAAGGTCATCGACGAGCAGGTGAAGAAGAACATGGCGATGTTCGAGAACGCCATGAAACTTTTCAATCCGTTCGCCGGCGCCAAGGACCACCCGCCGGAAGCCGCACCAGCTTCGCGCGAGCCTGCATCTGCCGCAAGCGAGCTGAAGGCCATGCAGGAGCAGCTGCGCGAGATGCAGCGCCGCATCGAAACATTGAGCCAGAAGACGTCCTGAACTCTAGACTGCGGCGGCCTTCGAGATCATGGCACCGCTCCCGCCGAACTGCCTGTCGAGCACGGTAAGCGCCATTCTCAGCCGCGAAAAATCCGGAGCATCGCTCTCTGCTTGAGCGGGGATAGGACCGTCGTCGAGTTCCGGCGCATTCTCCCGGCCCCCATCGCCATGCGCCATATTGTCCATGGCCGGCTCGGCATCGGCGCTCGGCTCCGATGGCCAATGCGGGTCGGATACCGCATCTCCGTAGATCGCGCCCTGGAGAAAGTCGATCCCCCAGGATTTGAGCAGCAACGCGTCCTCCTGAGTTTGTACCCACTCGGCAACCGTTCTCAATTCGAACTTCCGGGCAAGGTCGATCAGCGAACGGACGAAATATTGATTGTCGCGGTTGGTCGACAGGTTCTGGCAGAACGATCCGTCGAGCTTGACCATGTCGACGTTGAGCACCCTGAGATTACGGAACGACGTATAACCTGCGCCGAAATCGTCGATCGCTACCGCGCACCCCAATTGCCTCAGGCCCGTGATGAACAGCGCCGTCTCGGTCAGATCATTGAGCGCCGCGGTTTCGGTGATCTCGACCGTTAGCCGGCTGGTGACGTCCTTCTCCTCTGCCAGCATTTCCATGATCGGATTGAACCATCTGGGATCCGTCGCTGTAATTCCAGACACGTTGAGCGTCAGCTGCGCCTGCGGATTGCGTTTGAGCGTATCGACGGCAAGCGTCACCACCCGCCGGTCGATGAGCCTGACGAGGCCGAGTTTTTCCGCTATCGGCACGAGATGAACGGCGGCAATGTTCATTCCATCGGGCGTCTTCAGGCGCAGCAGCGCCTCATGCATCACCACGCGGTCGTTGCGCGCATCGATGATCGGCTGGAACGCCAGGGTGAAGCGGTCTTCCTTGAGCCCGCTGACGATTTCCGCTGCACATTGGGCATTGATGCTCCGCACCGATATTTTTTCCGGCGACGGCCGGTATGATACGAACCCGTCGCTCGGCAGCCGCTTGGCCTCTGACAGAGCTTCTTCCGCCCGTGCCATGGCCAGATTGGGACTCTCGGCAAATTTCGGCAAAACCAGGCCGCCGATCGACAGCATCGCCCATACCGGTCCGACGTCCGTCTCGATGACGCTTTCCCGCGCGATGCTCAAGAAACGTTCCGCCGCCGACTTGAGCTCGCTTTCGCTGCAATTCGACAGGATGATTCCGAACTTCGCTCCCGAATACCGCCCGATGGCATCGCCCATGCGCACGACTTGGCGCAGCCGGCGCCCCAGTGCGATGATCACCTCATCGGCAATGTCGAAGCCATAAGCATCGTTGACCATGCTCAGATTGGCGATGGTCGCGATGAGAAATGCGCAAGACCGCTCCTCCCGTCGCGACGCCGCCATGACTTCACCCAGGGCCTCGGCCATTCGCCCCCAATTCATCATGCCGGTCAAAGGATCGCAATTGCCGCGGAATCTGAGCTGCTGATCGCGCTGGTAGCGGTCGTCGATTTGCCGCACGACCCCGAACGCCCTGTCGGGCCGCCCGTCGGGCCCGGCGAACCACCGGCCCGAATCCTCGAGCCATCGCGATGCCTCATCCGCCCGCCCGCGCGGCCGAAATAGATATTCGATCTGAAACGGCACGCCTCGGCCTTTATCGATTTCTGCCGTGTGCATGACCGCTTCGAAGCGGCTGGTGAAATTGTCTGGATCGAGCAGGCTTGCATAGCCCCGTCCGCTCAGCACCAGCCTTTCATCGGCGATGCCCAGCACTTCCGCGGCATTGGCGCTCCAATTGAGCCGATCGCTTGCCAGTGACCACGAATAGGCTGTCTGGCCGGCCGCCGAGAGGGCTTCGAGGAGAAGCCCATCCCCCTCCTGCCCGTCCTGCCCTTCGGCGCGCCGGGATGAACTCTCACTCACTTGATCGTCCTCTTCGTTCCCGAAGCGAACCGCGCATGCGCTTTCCGGAAGAAAGCGGCATGGGGCCGGATCAGCGCCAAGGCTAGCGCATGAGTGGTAAACAAACGCGAAAGAATTCAGCAGCCGATCGCCATGCCGTCCTTCCGCGGATCGGAACCGCCGATGAGCGCACCCGACCTGCGGTCGATCTCGATGAATTGTCCCCCGCCCAGTGGTTCACTTACTCGCCCGACGTGATGGCCCTTGTTCTGCAGACGCTCGGCAGCTTTGGCGGAGACGCCCTCTTCGATGCCGACAACCCCCTGTTCGTGGAAATACCGCGGAAAATCGAGCGCCTCTTGCACGTCCATCCCATAGACGAGCCTATTCACCGCAACAGTGAGATGCCCCATCGGCTGATAGGACCCGCCCATCACTCCGAAACTATGGCTGATCTTTCCCTGGTGTCTGATCATGCCCGGCATGAGCGTATGCAGCGGCCGCTTGCGGGGCCCGATGCAATTCGGATGCCGGGGATCGGTGACGAAACCGGCACCCCGGTTCTGCAGCGTTACCCCTGTCCTGGGCGTCACGATCGCCGAGCCGAAAGCATAGAAGATCGAATTGATGAACGAGACCGCCATCCGCTGGCCATCGACCACGGCCAGGTAAACCGTGTCGGACTTCGGCATCGGCGCAAGGCCTTCGGGATCCATCAAGGCCTCGTCCATCGATATCGATCCGGCAAGCTGCTGCGCGATCTTTTCGCTGAGCAGCGCCTCGACCGGCACATCCACATAAGCCCCGTCGGCCACGTGCCGGTTGCGGTATATCCAGGCGAGCCGCATGGCCTCGATTTCCAGATGCATGCGTTCCGCGCTGTCGGCCGCATGCCGGCCGATATCGAGCTGCCGCAGAATATTCAGAGCGATGAGTGTCGTCAGCCCATGGCCGTTGGGCGGCAACTCCAAAACCTCATGATCCGCGAAGGCTGAAGACAAGGGCTCGACGAATTCCGCTGCCGTCTCGGCGAAATCCTCAAGCCTCAGCAAGCTCCCGAGCGAGGCGAGATGCTTGATGATATCCTCAGCGACCTCGCCGGTGTAAAAACCCTCCCGCCCATGTTTGGCGATTGCGCGCAGAGTTTTGCCCAAGGCGGGATAGCGCATCACCTCTCCTGCTTTGGGTGCGCGCCCTCCTGGAAGGAGATGAATGCGGGCCCCTTCACTGCGCGCGAGCCGCTCCAATTCCTGAGCCCAGTCGAGCGCAACCCGTGGCGATACGGGTGAGCCTTCCTCCGCCAGTCGGATGGCAGGCTGCAGGGCCTCCGCCAGGGTCATGGTTCCGAATTTGGAAAGTAGCGTGCTCCACCCGTCGACCGCGCCGGGCACGGTGACGGAATGAACGCTGTCTGGATCGATTGTGCCGAGCCGCGCCGCCCTGAGCCAGTCGCCGTCCGCTGCCTTCGCTGCCCGTCCCGAAGCGTTCAGCCCGATGGTCGCGCCATCCGGCCTGCCGATGATCGCAAAACAGTCTCCGCCGATCCCCGTCATATGCGGCTCGCTCACGCACAGCACGCCGGCCGCCGTTACGGCCGCATCCACGGCATTGCCCCCGGCGCGCAGCACCTCGACGGCCGCCAGCGACGCCGCCGGCGAAGATGTCGCCGCCATGCCGTTCAGCCCATGGACGGTCGACCTGCCAGGCAGTTGAAAGTTACGCATTTCTTCCTCTACCCCCTGTTGCACCTTGGCCGGCAGACAGTAAAGTCGCCCTCCGTTCGGTCAAGGTCTGCTCCTCGTGCTTGCCAGGTCGCGATTGCGTCAAAAGCGTCGCAAGCCATTAGAGCCGGGCCCTGGCCTTCGTTATATCTGCCTGCCTGAGGGAGTTCCTGAATCGATGGTCACCGTGAAGAGCGATATTGAAATTGCCCGCCAAGCCGTGATGAAGCCGGTGATCGAGATCGGATCGCGCCTCGGCATTCCCGAAAAAAGCCTGATCCCCTTCGGCCACACCAAGGCGAAGGTCCACCTCGACTACATCGCCGGCCTGAAGGACCGGCCCCGTGGCAAGCTCATTCTTGTCACCGCCATAAACCCCACGCCCGCCGGCGAAGGCAAGACCACCACCACTGTCGGCCTTGGCGACAGTCTCAACGCTATCGGCAGAAACGCCATCATCTGCCTGCGCGAGCCTTCTCTAGGGCCCTGCTTCGGCATGAAAGGCGGGGCGGCGGGCGGCGGTTATGCGCAAATCGTGCCCATGGAAGACATCAACCTGCATTTCACCGGCGACTTCCATGCCATCACCTCCGCTCACAACCTTCTCTCTGCGATCATCGACAATCATCTTTATTGGGGCAACGACCTCGGCATCGATTTCCCGCCGCGTCAGCTGGCGCCGCGTGATGGACATGAACGACCGCGCCTTGCGCGAGATTGTCTGCTCGCTCGGCGGCGTCGCCAATGGTTTTCCCCGTGAAGCCGGCTTCGACATCACCGTCGCATCCGAAATCATGGCGATCCTCTGCCTCGCCACCTCCATTTCCGATCTCGAGCGCCGGCTCGGTCAGATCGTCGTTGCCGCGCGGCGTGACCGCGGCCAGGTCTTGGCCAAGGATCTGAAGGCACCGGGCGCGATGACCGTTTTGCTAAAAGACGCGCTGATGCCAAATCTGGTGCAGACGCTCGAGAACAATCCGGCTTTCGTCCACGGCGGCCCCTTCGCCAATATCGCTCATGGCTGCAACTCGGTCATGGCGACGACCACAGGCCTCCGCCTCGCCGACTATGTCGTAACCGAAGCGGGCTTCGGCGCCGATCTCGGGGCCGAGAAGTTTTTCGACATCAAATGCCGCAAGGCCGGCCTCGACCCGGCAGTTGCCGTCATCGTCGCAACCGTCCGTGCACTGAAAATGCACGGCGGTGTTGCCAAGGACGATTTGCGCAAGGAAAACGTCCAGGCGCTCCGCAAAGGATCTAGCCAACCTCGGCCGCCATATCGAGAATATGAAGAAATTCGGCGTTCCCATCACCGTCGCCGTCAATCATTTCATGACCGACACCGAAGCCGAGGTCGATGCCGTGAAAGAATACTGCCGCGAGCATCATGTCGAAGCCTTCAAATGCACCCATTGGGCGCACGGCTCGAAAGGAGCCGAGGCGCTGGCCCGTCATGTTGCCGATCTGGCCGACAAGGGAACCGGCCAGTTCACGCCCATCTATGGCGATGACATGCCGCTGTGGGACAAGATCAGGACGATTGCCCGCGAAATCTACCGCGCCGAGGATATCGTCGCCGATAAGACGGTGCGCGACCAGCTGCGCTCCTTCGAGGCGCTGGGCTATGGCAAATTTCCGATCTGCATGGCCAAGACGCAATATTCCTTCTCGACCGATCCCAATCTGAAAGGCGCCCCCGTCGACCATGTCGTCCCCATTCGTGAGGTTCGCCTGGCCGCCGGGGCCGAGTTCATCGTCGTGGTCTGCGGAGACATCATGACCATGCCGGGTCTTCCGAAAATTCCCTCAGCCGAGGTCATCGGTCTCGATGAAGGAGGCAGGATCGTCGGTCTGTTCTGAAATGAAATAGTGCTTCTTCAGGGGGTCATGCCCGCGAGTGACGGACTGGATAGCGCAAGAACTCTTATTCAACCCCTCAACCTTGCATTCTCCGGATCGAAGGGTGATTCCTGGATCACCGTCGCGCCATAGCTGGTGCCCAGGATTTTCACCGCGATTTCGCTGCCGATCTCGCCGAATTCCGGACGCACCATGCCGAGCGCCACGCTCTTTTTCAGCCGCCAGCCATAGCCACCCGACGTGCACCGCCCGATGAGGCCGCCGCGCCTGTCATAGATCGGCTCGTTGCCGCGCGGATCGGCATCCTTGATGCCGTGCACTTCCAGGTCACGAAACGGTTCTGAAAGCCCTTTTGCTGCCACGCGACCAGCGCGTCCCTGCCGATGAACTCTCCCTTGTTCAGATGGACGAACCGGTCGAGGCCCGATTCGAGCGCGGCATATTCGATCGACAGCTCGCGCGGGATGAGCCGGTAGGATTTCTCGAGCCGGAGCGAGTCCATGGCCTTGATGCCGAAGGGCTTCATGCCCAATGGATTTGCCGGCGTCCATCACCAGATCGAAGATCGTGTTCTGCATCTCGATCGGATGATGCAGCTCCAATCCGAGCTCGCCGACGAAATTCACCCGAAGCGCATGCGCGCTCGCAATGCCGACATTGATGAACTGTCCCGAGAGCCAGGGGAAATTCTGGTTCGACAGATCGGTGTCCGTGAGCTTCTGCAGAAGCTCGCGTGACCTCGGCCCCGCCAGCACGAGAACGCCCATCTGCGTGGTGATCTTTTGCAGCTGCACGCCGCCCGTCGCCGGCACGAGCTTGGTGAGCGTATCCCAATCATGGCGCTCGAAAGCTCCCGCGCCGACAAGATAGAAACGCTGCTGTCCGGTTCGATAGACCGTGAACTCCGAGCGCGACGCCGCCGTTTTTCGTCAGGAGGTGGCACAGCGAAAGCCTGCCGATCTTCTTCGGAATTCGGTTCGCCAGGATGGAATCCAGCCATTCCTCGGCTTTCGCTCCCGACACTTCGTATTTGGCGAAGGCCGACATGTCGAGGAGCCCCACATTCTCGAACACATTGCGGCATTCATTGCCGACATGGTCGAAATAATTCGATCGCCGGAACGACCATTTCTCCTTGATCTTGCCGTCGCTGTCGGGTGGCGCGTGATTGTGCCTGAGCAGCACGTCCGTCCGGCGGATCGAGTTCCTCTTCCGAAAGCCCATAGCCCGGCGGCGCGAACCATCCCGGCCGCTCCCACCCGTAAACCGTGCCGAAGACGGCGCCCAGCTGCTTTCATCCGGTCATAGCAGGGCGCCCGCTTCAACGGCCGCGCCTCGGCGCGCTCCTCATCCGGATAATGCGGCGTGAACACATTGCGATAGGCCTCCTCGTTCTTCTTTTTGAGATAGCCGCGCGATCGCATAGGGTCCGAACCGCCGCGGATCGACGCCCATCATGTCGATGGTGGGCTCGCCTTCGACGATCCATTCGGCAAGCTGCCATCCGGCACCCCCCGCCGCCGTCACGCCGAAACGATGGCCCTCGTTGAGCCAGACGTTCTTGAGATCCCAGGCCGGCCCGATGATCGGCGAACCGTCCGGCGTATAGGCGATGGCGCCGTTATAGACCTTCTTGATGCCGACCTCGCCGAAGGCCGGCACCCGCGCGATCGCCGTTTCGATATAGCGGCATGCGAGCCGGTCGAGATCTTCCTGGAACAGTTCATATTCGGCCTGGCTGTCGGGACCGTCGACATAGCAGACGGGCGCACCCCTCTCATAAGGGCCGAGCAGCAGGCCGGCATTTTCCTCTCGCATGTACCAGCTGGAATCCGCTTCTCGCAGCACCCCCATCTCCGGAAGGCCCTGTTTCTGCCGTTCCTGGATCTCGGGATGCGGCTCGGTGACGATATACTGATGTTCCACCGGGATGACCGGTATGTCGATGCCGAGCATCCTTCCCGTCTGGCGCACGAAATTCCCCGTGGCGGATACGACGTGCTCGGCGCTGATGTCGCCCTTGTCCGTTTTGACCAGCCATTCGCCTGATGAAGTCTGTTCCACGCCCGTGACGGTCGTGGTGCGGTAGATTTCCGCACCACCCGCCCGCGCGCCCTTGGCGAGCGCTTGCGTCAGATCGGCTGGTTGAATATAGCCGTCATCGGGATGCTGGATGGCGCCCAAGAGATCGGAGGTCTCGCACATGCGGCCAGATCTCCTTCACCTGCTTTGGCGTCAGCCTGTTCACCTTGATGCCGATCGTCTCCGCCACGCCGGCGTAATACATGAACTCGTCCCACCGGTCCTTCGTTCGCGCCAGCCTGATATTGGACACGACCTTGAACCCCACATGCTGGCCGGTTTCCTCCTCGAGCGTCTTGTAGAGATTGACCGAATATTTGTGGATCTGCCCGACCGAATAGGAAAGGTTGAACAGCGGCAGGAGCCCGGCCGCATGCCATGTCGAGCCTGAGGTCAGCTCCTTGCGTTCGACCAGCACCACGTCGCTCCATCCCTTCTTGACCAGATGATAGAGCGTGGACACGCCGACGACGCCGCCGCCGATCACCACCACCCGCGCCTGCGATTTCATTGCCTTATCCCTCGAAATTTTGATGACGGCATGCTCGCCACCTTAGTCGGGCGCAGCGTCCCCGGACGGGACGGAGCGACCACGGCCCGTCCGTTTCCGACACTAGCCCTGAAACCCGCCCTGCGCCAGAAATGCGAGCTCCTCCGCGCTCGACCGCCGGCCGAGGATGACGTTGCGATGCGGGAATCGGCCGAAGCGTTGGATGATGTCGCGGTGCAGCTCGGCCCATGGCACCATGTCGTTGAGACCCATCGTCTGGAAGAGGCCGATCCCGCGCCATTGCGCATCGAGGTCTTCGGCATGTTCGAACGGCATGATCAGCCAGCGCGACGCTGTGGCCGGGATTGCCTGGTGATATCCGCGTGCGATGGAACGGCGGGCGATGCCTAAGGCCTTTGCATCTGCTGCGAACATCAGCGGACTGCCGCGGTGGATGTTGCGGGAGAACTGATCGAGCATGATCACGAGCGCCAGTGCGCTTTCCGGTTCCTCCGTCCACCGATCGAACAATCCCTCCCGCGCGTCCTTCAGCGCCTGGCCGAACCGCACCCCGAGCTCTCCATCGAAGGCGGCATCCCTGGTGAACCACCGCTGCTCTCCCGCCATTGTCCAGAACGCGATGATGTCTTCAGGCTTCACGGCGGCAGGATCCCGAATTCGGTAAACGGAATGAAAGCGACCAGATCGCCTTTGCGCACCTTGCTCACTTCCTCCGTAACTTCGATCAGGCCCGTCGCCTCCCTCAAGCCCGAGATCAGCCCCGATCCGTCGCGGGCGAATTTATTCACTCTTGCCCCGTTCTCTCCCGTCTCGATCCAGCCGCGCCAGAACTCGCGCCGCCCCGTCTTCTTCTCCACCGTGAAGCCGGCCGCGACGCGCGTAGCGTTGCGGTTCCAGCCATGTCATTCCCTGAAGCCGCGCCAGCACCGGCTGGACATAAAGCAAATATGTCACGAACACCGCCACCGGATTGCCGGGCAGCCCGAGAAACACTCGTATCGCCGATCTGGCCCATGGCGAGCGGCCGGCCGGGTTTCACCGCCAGCTGCCAGGCGTGGAGCACGCCCATCTTCATGATTGTCGAGACGATATGGTCGGCGTCCCCGCGGCTGGCCCCGCCGGTCGCCACGACAGCATGGCACTGCTCTGCGGCCTTTGCGACCAGCCTTTCGACCGCGATGGGGTCGTCCGGAGCGATGCCGAAATCCACCGCTTCCGCCCCGCTTGCCGCGATCAGGCCGCGCAGCATCAAATGGTTGGAATCATAAACCTGGCCTTGCCTGAGCTCTGCGCCCGGGCGCACCAGCTCATTGCCGGTCGACAACAGCCCGACGCGCAGCCGTTCGAAACAACTGATCTCGGCCCTGCCCGTCGAGGCGATGGCGGCGATTTCCTGCGGCCTCAGCCTGTCGCCGCGCCGGACCACGATCTCGCCCTTCTTCAGATCCTCTCCCGCGCGGCGGCAATTGGCGCCGTATTTCAGCTCCTGGCGGCACGGCGATCCATTCGCCCTCGAGCCGGACATCCTCCTGCATCACGCAGCTGTCGCTCCCGCCAGGCATCGGCGCGCCGGTAAAAATACGTGCCGCCTCCCGTGGCCCGAGCACGGCGCCGGCCGGATCGCCGGCCGCGATCCGCGGCCCGACCTTGAGCTTCGTTTCGCCGGGTCCGAGCGATGCATGGGCAAAGGCATAGCCGTCGACCGCGGCATTGGCGAAGTCCGGCACATCGCGCGGCGCCACGACATCCTCCGCGGCCACACGCCCATGCGCCTCTGCCAGCTTGGTGGATCGCCCTTCCGCAACCACGCTCACCCGCTCGGCGATGAGCTTCAATGCCTCCGCGTGTTTCAGCCGGTCCTTGTCATGAAGGAAGCAATCATCGAGCAGCCGCCGCACTTTGTTCATGGCTGGGCGAGCTCCATGCGTTCGACGATAAAATCAGCAATCGATTTGACGTTCTCCCGGTCGAACACCGGGACCGGCGAGTTCTCGACCACCCCATTGGCGGCGATGGCGATCACCGTCGAGTCGTTGCCGGCAAGCTCGGGATGAGCCAGCGTGACATTGCGCACCTCGATCTTCGGATGCTTCTCCCACTTATAGCCCTCGGTCAGAACGAGATCGCAAGGCGCGAGCTTACTGACGATCTCATGCAGTGTTGGTTCTGGCGTTCCTCGGAGCTCATGCACCAGCGCCCAGCGGTTGGCGGATACGATGGCAACTTCACTGGCACCTGCCTGCCGGTGCCGCCAGCTGTCGCGGCCCTCCTGATCGATGTCGAACGCGTGATGCGCATGCTTCACCGTGGAGATGCGGTAGCGGCGCGCCGTGAGTTCGCTTACCAGCCGTTCGGTCAGCGTCGTCTTGCCGGCATTTTTGAAACCCACGATGCCAAGAAGCTTGAGGGTCACGGCCGGTGCTTGTCCATGATGGTTTCGGCCTCTGCCAAATCCTCCGGCCGGTTGACGTTGAAGAACGGATCATAGGGCCGATCATCGAACATGATTGTTGCGATCCGGTGCCGCTTCGTCCAATCCTCGACCTTGCGCAGGCCTTCCCCGGTCATGGCTTGGCGCAAATCCTCTCTGAGCGCACAGGCCCACAATCCGAAAACCGGATGGTGCCGCGCGCCTGAAGCAGCGACCGCAAGCTGTGCCTGCGCCGTCGCGATGCCTTCGCAGAACCTTTCCACGAGGTCGCGCGGAAAAAAGGGTGTGTCGGTCGCCGCCGTCGCGATGAAGTCGAACCCCTCCCCCGCGGCCCAGTCGAGCCCGGCAAGCACGCCGGCGAGCGGCCCAGCCGAGCCCGCGATGCTGTCCGCGACAACGGAAACCCCGTAGGGAGCAAAACGGTCCGGCCCGCCATTGGCATTGATGATCAGCGTCTTCACCTGCGGTCTCAGCCGTTCGATCACATGCGCGAGAATGGGCTTGCCGCCGAGCGCGATGAGCCCCTTGTCGCCCCCGCCCATGCGCCGGGCAAGACCGCCTGCGAGGATCACTCCGGCGACCTCATCCATCCTCGGCAGCACTCTTGCGCTGATGCTTGCGGTCCTCCTCCTCGATCGCACGCGGATCGGCATCGAAAACGATCCGCTCCTCGCCTGAAAGCGCGATGAAGCGCTTGCCGCGTGCCCGCCCGATGAGCGTGAGATCGGCCTGTCTGGCGAGTTCAACCCCAGACGCAGTGAACCCCGAGCGCGATGCCAATATCGGAATGCCCATTTGTACGCATTTGATGACCATTTCCGAAGTGAGCCGCCCGGTCGTATAGAAAATCTTGTCCCGCGCATCGATTCCGTTGAGGAACATCCAGCCGGCGATTTTGTCTCTG
>CAVYOS010000025.1:0-166231 GCA_963770205.1 uncultured Alphaproteobacteria bacterium | reverse complement strand
AGCGCTGTCGAGCCTCCGCCTTTTGCCCCTCAGCTGGGGGGCACCAGTCCCACTCAGTTAATTCTCGAAATTAATGGAAGTGGGCGCCAGTCCTACTCTTTGAAGTAGGCACCTCGGAGGGCCAGCCTCCCACCTCTCCTTCAACCCGAGGCGAAAAGCCGGCGGAGGCGCGAGGGTATTGCCGAACATAGCCAGAACAAGTATAGGTGTTTTGGTTTTGTTCTGATTCTGTCCCGGGTCTGATCTGACGGCCACCCAGGGCATCATTGAGGGTCGCCAGCCATGTTGACGCGTAAACAATTTGAACTGCTGATGTTCATCCACGAACGGCTCAAGGAAGCGGGAGTGCCGCCATCGTTCGACGAGATGAAAGAAGCGCTCGATCTCAGATCGAAATCAGGCATCCATCGCCTGATCACCGCATTAGAGGAACGCGGTTTTATTCGCCGTCTTCCTCATCGAGCGCGAGCGCTCGAGGTGGTGAAATTGCCGGAGTCGGTTGCTCCAAGTTTGACCGCCTCGCGGCAAAAGGGCGCTTTCAGCCCAAACGTCATACAGGGCTCACTGGGCCGCCTGAAGCCAATGTCGCCTTCCACGGACGGGACGCCGCGTGGAGCCATGGTGCCGGTCATGGGCCGGATCGCGGCGGGTGTTCCCGTCTCGGCGATACAGGACCACACGCACAATATTGCAGTTCCACCCGAAATGCTCGGCTCGGGAGATCATTTCGCTCTCGAGGTCAAAGGCGATTCCATGATCGATGCGGGCATATTCGACGGCGACACCGTGGTGATCCGAAAATCCGATACTGCGCAGACCGGCGAGATCGTTGTCGCACTCATAGATGAGGCCGAGGCGACTTTGAAAAGGCTTCGGAGGAAAGGCGATTCCATCGCGCTGGAAGCAGCAAATTCTGCCTATGAAACCCGGATTTTCGGTCCGGATCGGGTCAAGGTTCAGGGCAAGCTCGTTGGCCTCATTCGGCGCTATTGAGCTGCCATGGAGCGGCCTTGCGGACGCATCTTGCGTGCGCGGGGCTCCGTAACCCAGGGCCGCGCCCCGCGAACCGACCGGGCGGTTTCCGTTCTTATGGTGCCATCCTCTATGAACAGCGCGTGAGCTCCCATCCGCCAGACATCAAAGCGATCGATGCGAAGCGGGATGCTGCTGCAGGATTTGCGCAGCGGGAAGCCGGCCACCAAAATGTCGGCCTTGGGACATGTGAGCTTTCCCTCTGCTTCGGCCTGGGCGAAAGCGATGCGCTTGTCCTTCACGACAGCCAGGCACAGGTGGCCGGCACATTGCCAACCCTGCCGCCCAGCCGACTCGCTCGGCGAAGCATCGTCGCCATCGGCGATCAGCCAGCGCTCGACGGCGAAACGGCTCCGGCGCGGGTTCGCTATGACGAGCTCGTCCGCGCCGTTTCTGATAGCAACGTTTCGACCAGTACGCTCTATCAGCACGTCAGGGCGCGGCGTGAGCATGGCGAGAAAAAAACCGACTGCAAAAATCGCGACACCAAACCAGCGAGCAGCGCCACGGACGAGGCAGATATGGAGAATTCCGGCCGAGAACACCACGGCGCTGATCGCCGTTTGCCCCGGAACGAAATAACGCGCGCCTGGAAGGCTGGCGGTCCAATCTGAAACGGCCATCAATGACCTCAGACCCATGTGCATGATAGCGAAGGGCAGATGTTCAAGCCCGACGAGCATCATCACCGTGCCTGCCAATGCCATGGGCATGATGATCGAGCTGACGATAGGCAGGGCAAGCAGGTTGCCGACAAGGCTGTAGGGCGAGACTCGGCCAAAATGATAAGCAGCCGGCGGGCCGGTGCAAATACCCGCGATCACCGTCGTCGCGGCTAAGGTAAGAAAGGCCAGGGCAAGGCGCATCACTGCATGGACCACTCTCCCTCTTCGCAGGACGGGCGCCAATGACCGGTCCATACGCCGCGCCTCGAAGAAGCTCAACAGACCGGTCACTGCAAGAAAGCTCATCTGCAATCCAGGCTGCAGCACGGCAGCCGGGTCGAGAACCATCGCCACCATAGCCGCAAGGGCGACATTGCGGAGGCTGAGCGCCGGGCGGCCGACAAGCACGGCTGCAAACATGATCGCCAACATCAAATAGGAGCGCTGAGCGGGCACTTCGCATCCAGACAGTGCCAGGTAAAACGCTCCTGCAATCAAAGCCGCCGCGGCTGCCCATTTCTTGATCGGCTTCCTGAGCGCCAGATGCGTGGATAAGGCGAGCAGTCCCCGGATAATCCAGAATAGACTCCCCGCAACCAGCGACATGTGAAGGCCGGAAATAGACACAACATGTGCGAGGCCGGATGCCTGTAAACTGTCTTTCATGCGCCGCGGCAGTCCAGCCCTTTCACCGGTGACCAGCGCAACCGCAAGCAGGCCTAGTTCGTCAGGCATGGCGTTGCGGATCCGGCCGCTGATCGTGAACCGGGCAGCATCGATGCCGCGCCTGAAAGCGAGCCAGACCGGCGGAGAGATATTGCGATTGATGCGGAGCGGCGTTCTGGTCGATGCGCTTGCACCTATGCCCCGCAGCCATTGGGTACGGGCAAAATCGAAAGCTTTGGGCGCAACCGGCGTCAGCAGCGGGTTGAGCCGCAATTCGGCTTCGATATGATCTCCAACCCGCAAATCTTTTTGAACAGCTGTCGATATTCGAATTCGTTTAGGCCGCTGATCGTCGGGCAAACCTGTCGCAGCACCAAGACGAAGGATGACCGTTGCGGAGCGGCCGAGCCCGCGCGTTATCTGCTCGACGAAACCCTCGACATGGATCTCCTCTGTTACAGCGGCAATCGCAGGGCCGGAAAATGCCCATACATGAGCTTTGGCCAGCAGCATTCCGAAGAGAGCCATGGCGGTCAGAGTGGCTGCGGCCGACCGCCGTCCTGCAAGGTGGGACCAGCCCCAAAACAACATCCCCACGAAGGCGAATCCGACAGGAATGACGCCCGGTTCAAGTGGAAGAGCGAAATAGGCTCCTATTCCAGCCGCCATGGCTACAGGCAGCCAAAGAATTAGCCTCCCCTCGTTTGCCGCTCCAGCACGGTGGCAAAGCCGGGCGGCCTGCTGGCGCAGGGTATCGCGATCCGCGCCCAGCCGATAAAACGCAGCTACGATCGTCAATACTGCCCCCTGGTCCCCAACCTCTTAACCCCTGCGGTTGCTTGTGCTAGACCGCGGCGCGACTACCTCCAATCCCCATGATCATGGACTTCGGCGCAAATGTCATCGCCCGTCATCACGAGATTTGCCCCTTCACCCACGGGTTTCCTGCACATCGGCGGGGCGCGAACAGCGTTGTTCAACTGGCTGTTTGCAAAACACACGCAGGGAATAATGCTGTTGAGAATAGAAGACACGGATCGGGAACGTTCCACTTCCCAGGCGGTGGAGGCGATAATCGACGGTCTCACCTGGCTGGGACTGGATTGGCACGGAGATGCGGTGTCGCAATATTCGAGAGCCGAGCGGCACCGGGAGGTCGCGCGGGAGCTGCTTGCGGCCGGCCGGGCTTATTACTGTTACTGCACTCCCCAGGAACTTGAAGATATGCGCGCGCGGGCAGCGGCAGAGGGACGGCCGCAGCGCTATGATGGAAGCTGGCGTGACCGCGATCCATCGATGGCTCCTGCGGGCGTGAAACCGGTTATCAGGTTCAAGGCTCCAGCCCAAGGAGAAACGAATATAGAGGACCGCGTGCAGGGTAGCGTGCGCTTCAACAACAAGGATTTGGATGATTTGATCATACTTCGCTCCGACGGCTCGCCGACCTATAATTTGTCGGTTGTCGTCGACGATCATGATATGCGCGTGACGCATATTATCCGCGGAGTTGATCATTTAACCAATGCCGCGCGGCAGGCTCAGATTTACCGTTCACTTGATTGGGAAATCCCGGTGATGGCGCATATTCCCCTCATCCACGGACCGGACGGAGCGAAGCTTTCCAAGCGGCATGGCGCGCTTGGGGTGGATGCTTACCGGGATATGGGCTACCTGCCCGAGGCCATGCGCAATTACCTCGCACGGCTAGGCTGGAGCCATGGCGATGATGAGATTTTTGCGACCGAACAGATGATCGCATGGTTTTCCTTGGAGAGTGTCGGGAGATCAGCTGCAAGATTTGATTATGCGAAGCTCGAGCATCTTAACGGTCATTATTTGCGAAACATGCCCGATGAAACCCTGTTGGAAGCCTTCCTGGGTTTTCTGAGGCACAGCGCCGACGGGCAGACCTTATTGAGGAAGATCGACGAAGGTATAAAGGCGAAGCTGGTGCGGGCACTGCCAGGGCTAAAAGAGCGTGCCAAGACGCTCCAAGAGCTAAAAGCCGCATCGGCATTTCTGTTCGATGATCCCCAGCCCGATGCGAGGGCACAGCAGATTTTGCAGGGTGACGGAGTTCAGGTGCTCAAAAACATTTACCCGGTGCTGGAAGCAAATACTTCATGGACGGAGACATCGTTAGAAACCGATGTGAAGCATTTTGCGAGCAAGCATGGTCTCAAACTGGGCCAAATTGCCCAGCCCCTTCGGGCGGCGCTCACCGGCACCTCGATTTCGCCGGGCATTTTCGACGTAATGGCCGTTCTCGAAAAGCCCGCAACGCTGCGGCGGATCGGCAAGGCGGCGGGGCTATTGTAACTTTCGGCGCCCTGGCTCGTTATCTATACGGAAGTGCCTAGTTTTTGGGCAGCACCGTTCCGATATCAAGCTTGCAGCAGGAACGGCAATCGAGTAGCCAATCCGACATTGCCATCAGGAGTTAAGCGAATGACCGAAGCCTCGAATGCCGCTCGGCTGACATATGGTGGCAAGGATCATGTTCTGCCGGTTAAGTCCGGCACGATCGGACCCAATGTCATGGATATTTCCGATCTTTATGACGACGTTGGTGTTTTTACCTATGACCCCAGCTTCACATCCACCGCGGCTTGTGAATCGAAAATCACCTTCATCGACGGCGAAGAAGGAATACTCCTCTATCGCGGATATCCCATCGAGCAGCTAGCCGAGTACGGCGACTTCATCGAAACATGTTATCTGCTCTATTACGGCGAACTCCCGAACCACGCGCAACGCAAGGAGTTCGAGGACGCCATAACCCATCATACGATGATCCATGAGCAGATGGCGCGTTTCTACTCCGGATTTCGCCGTGATGCCCACCCTATGGCGGTCATGGTAGGAACGGTCGGTGCGATGTCGGCTTTCTACCACGATTCCACGGACATCAACGATCCGAAGCAGCGTGAAATTGCCAGCCGGCGAATGATCGCGAAGCTGCCCACGATTGCCGCGATGGCATACAAATACTCCATCGGCCAGCCGTTCATTTATCCGCGCAACGACCTCTCTTACTCCGCCAATTTTTTGCATATGTGTTTCGCCGTTCCCTGCGAACCGTATAAGCCGAATCCGGTGCTGGCACGCGCGATGGATCGCATCTTCATCCTGCATGCCGATCATGAACAGAATGCCTCGACATCGACGGTTCGGCTGGCGGGATCATCAGGAGCCAATCCATTTGCCTGTATCGCTGCCGGCATCGCCTGCCTGTGGGGTCCCGCCCATGGGGGGGCCAATGAAGCGGCGCTCAACATGCTGATGGAAATCGGGCATCCCGATAACATTCCCAAGTTCGTGGCGCGCGCCAAAGACAAGGACGATCCCTTTCGGCTGATGGGGTTCGGCCATCGCGTGTATAAGAACTACGACCCGCGCGCGAGGATCATGCAGAAGACGGCCCATGAGGTTCTTAACGAACTCGGGGTCAAGGATGATCCGCTGTTTGCCGTGGCACGCGAACTCGAGCAGGTCGCGCTGCGAGACGAATATTTCATCGAGCGCAAGCTTTATCCGAACATCGACTTCTATTCGGGCATAACGCTCAAAGCACTGGGATTCCCAACCTCGATGTTTACGGTGCTGTTCGCGCTGGCCCGCACGGTCGGCTGGATCGCGCAGTGGAAGGAGATGATCGAGGATCCCGACCACCGCATCGGCAGACCTCGGCAGCTCTATACGGGGGAAACCCGTCGGGACTATGTGCCAATGAGCCGCCGGGGAAAAGAGCGGCCCTCTCAAGCCTGACGGCTAGAGTCCATGAGCATGGCGCCGATTTCGGCTTCGGCCGCCTGTTTGCCATCGACGATTGCTTCTCCGGCAAACCGCCAGACCGGTGGGCGCTTCTGAATCAGTTTCACCGGAAAACGAACCTGATGGCCGGGCAGAACCGGCCGGCGGAAGCGCGCCTTGTCGATGGACATGAAATAAACAAGCTGTCCCTGCTGGGCTGAACCCAAATGGCTGATCACGAGGGCACCGGCCGTCTGTGCCATGGCTTCAATGAGAAGAACACCCGGCATGATTGGGCTGCCAGGAAAATGACCCTGAAAGAACGGCTCATTGAAGGTCACGTTTTTTATGCCGATTGCAGAGTCTTCACCGTTCATTTCAATGATGCGATCCAGGAGCAAGAACGGATAGCGGTGCGGCAGCAGCTGCATGATGCGCTTGATATCGGCCTCGCCCAGCGTCGGCGCACCGGAGTTGTCAGGCATTATCTACCCTTCCATACGAAAACGGACGGCCTGAGGGCCGCCCGCTAGAGCTTGGTGCATTTTCCTCTTAGAATTTCGTGGCGACACCGAACCGGAAGTATTCAACCTTGTCGTAATCGGCCTTGAGGAATGGATAAGCGACATCAAAGCGCAAGGGACCGAAAGGCGATTCCCAGGTCAGGCCGGCACCGACGGAAGCGCGAAGCTCCGGGGTATCGAAAACATCGCACACGGTTGTGCCATAATTGTTGCAGGTACTTAACCGGATCATTATTCGGTGCCCGATCATGTTCGGGCGCATTGAACAGGGTGCCGAAATCGGTGAAGACCGAGCCGCTGACACCGAATTCCTCCGGCAGACCCACCGGAAAACTCACCTCCACTGTGCCGATGCCATAGGTCTGGCCGCCAATGGCATCTGTGCTGCCGAAGTCCGAAGCGCTGCTGACCTGCCGCTCCATGCGCGGACCAATGCCGGAACGAGCAAAACCGCGGAAGCTTTCGCCGCCCTTGAAGAAGCGATCGAGGATCGGAACATCTTCTCCGCCCCATCCGGTCATGTAACCCGCCGTGCCCTTCAGCTTCATGACGAAGCCTTCCATGAGAGGATAGAAGTAATAGCCGGCTGCCTCCGTGCTGACGTAGCGGACATCGCCGCCGATGCCTGCAAATTCATTCATGCTTTGCAGGCGATAGCCGGACGTGGGCTTCAAGGGATTATCGAGCTGGTCGTATACGTAGTTCAGGCCGAACATGGATTTGTTGCTCGTGCCTTCGGAATCCAGAATTGCCCAAGATACGTCAGCATCCTCATTCACATCGATCCGACGATGGATGAAGCTGTATTTCGTGCTCACGGTCGAATTCTCGTCCAGCCGGAAGCCGAAGCGGAATCCGCCGCCATATTGCTGGCTGGAATAGGACGACTCTTTCTCAAGATCGGTGCGCTGGAATACGCCGTCTATGCCGGCGGACAGGCGTCTTCCGAGGAAATAGGGCTCAGTAAAAGCAAAATTCACTGCCTGCCGCTTGATGCTGAGGTTCGTCGATAGGCCGATGTTCTGGCCACGGCCAAGGAAATTGCGCTCCTGAACGGCGATCGAGCCCACGACGGTTTCAGTCGAAGAGTAACCGGCAGAAAACGATACGGAGCCGGTTGATTTCTCCTGCACCTCGACCACGAGGACGACGAGGTCTGCCGCTGAACCTGATTCTTCGCGGATATCGATCTTCTCGAAATAGTCCAGAGCGGTCAGCCGGCGACGCGCACGGTCGACCAAGATGCGGTTGAACGCATCTCCTTCAACCAGCCGCATTTCCCGGCGAAGCACTTCGTCCAGGGTGCGAACGTTCCCGCGAATATCGATACGCTCGATATAGACCCGCGGCCCCTGCTGAATATCATAGACGATATTCAGCGTTTTGTTGGCGGGATTGCGCTCGATATTCGGCTCGACCTTGGCGAAAGCGAAGCCGGACTTGCCGGCTTCCAGCGTTAAATCCTCAACCGTTTTGTCCACCATGCTGGCATTGTATCGGCTGCCGCTGCCGGTTCTTACCAGCGTGTTGAACGAGTGCGGGTCAAGGGTCGTCGTACCGGTATTCACCGAAACGGCGCCAACCCGGTACTCCGGACCTTCCTCAACCATGAAAGTGATGAAAAAGCTTTCCCCGTCCGGGGCAAGTTCGGCGGTTGCGGAAACCACCTGGAAATCGGCATAGCCGTTCTTCAGGTAATAGCGCCGCAGAAGCTCCTTATCAAATTCCAGCCGATCCGGATCGTAATTGTCGGTGGTGGCAAAGAACTTCCACCAGCGCGTTTCGGCAGTGGAAATGGACCGGCGCAGCTGAGCATCGCTAAAGGCGTCATTGCCGATGAAACTAATTCTTTCAATTCTCGTCGCATCGCCTTCATTGATCTCGAACACCAAATCAACGCGGTTCTGGGGGAGCCGAATGATCTTGGGCTCCACGCGGGCCGAGAAATGACCGGAACGCCGGTAAAGGGCGACGATGCGCTGGACGTCGTTCTGCACCTTTGCGCGGGTGAATAGCATACGCTCGCGCAGCTCAACCTCTTTGAGCAGATTATCGTCCTTGATCTCGCTGTTGCCTTCGAAATTCACCCGGTTGATGAGTGGGTTTTCCTCGACCCTGATTACGATGGTCGAGCCCCGCGCGTTAAGATCGACGTCGGCAAACAAGCCGGTCTGGAACAACGCCTTGACCGCGTCGTCCATCACTTCCTCGGAGATCGGGTCGCCTCGCGATATCTGCGTGTAAGACAAGATCGTCTCGGTCTCGACGCGCTGATTGCCTTCGACGACGATGTTGCTGATCGTCTGCGCAAGGGCGAAGCCCGACGAACCCATGGGCATAATGGCCGGAGCCATCACAGCCATGACGAAGGTCACCATCCCGATGAAAAGGAGCCGATATCGCATTAAGCAGCCATTCCCCGCCAATGACGCCGACCCAAACTAACGCTCAATCCGCCTGCCCAGACTCCTTTAACGGTGTTTGCAGCCCATTGCAAACCAAGAATTTGGTAATTCTTTCGTCGTGTTAGCCGCGTTCGAACAGTGTGGCAAAAACGCGCGCCAGATCGTTCCAGGTTGCAAAAAACATCAACGCTAAAACCAGAGCAAAACCTACCCTGAACCCCCATTCCTGGGCATTTGCACCCAGGGGCCTGCCGCGGACAACCTCAATGGCGTAGTACATCAGGTGCCCTCCATCCAGCATGGGGACGGGAAAGAGATTGATGAGGCCAATGCTGACAGACAGCATAGCAGCGATTCGCATAAGTTCATAGAATCCAAGCTGCGCTGCCTTGCCTGAGATCTGGGCTATCGCCAGCGGGCCGCCGAGCTGGCTCGCACTTTCCGCTCCGGTGACCACACGCTTGATGAAATGCATTGACCCGGAAATGATTCTCCAGGTTTCCTCAACACCGAGCCCCAGGGCCTGAACCGGGTTCTTGCGTTCATAGATCTGCGTGGCACTCCGGGCGCGCGAAACTCCCATGAGGCCGATTTTGATCTTGCCGCCAAAACCATCGGAAACTTCGCGTGATTCGGGCACTATGGTGAAATGCTGCGGCTGGCCATTGCGCTCAACTTCGACGACCAGCGTTTCTCCGGCTCGGGGCATGACGATGCGCTGTATGTCGTCGAAAGAGGCGATTTCCGTGCCATCGATGCGGCGGATCAGGTCCCCGCTCTTAATCCCCGCATGTTCTGCTGGACTGCCTGGCTGGACGGTTTCCACCCGAGGTTCAGTCGAGGGGACGCCAACAATCATGAAGCAAAGCGCGAAGATACAAACAGCCAAGATGAAGTTCGCCAAAGGACCCGCGACGACGACGGCGGCTCTTTGTCCGACGCTCTTGCTGTAGAAATTCCCGGGGGATCTTTTTCTGTCCTCCAATGATGAAGCCTTTGGCAAGCTTGCCGCATTGGCATCGCCTTCGAATTTTACGTAGCCGCCAAGGGGAAGCCAGCCCAGCTTCCAGCGCGTGCCGTACCGGTCGGTAAAACCATATATCTCCTTGCCGAAGCCGATCGCAAAGGATTGGACCTTAACTCCGTTCCAGCGCGCTACGATGAAATGGCCGTATTCGTGCACAAAGACAATGATCGTGAGAACAAACAAAAAAGCGAGCGCATGAAAGGCGAATGTCGCGGTTTGATCAAAAACAAATTGAAGCATTTATTTCTCCTCATCGCGCCATGCCGCTCTTGATAAAGGTATTCGCACAGATTGGCGATTAATTTAGTACAGCCCTGCCATCGACAGCGACCTTGCCGAAGTCCCTTACCAGAGCAAAATACCCTTGCCTGCCGCAGAAATCCCGGCCCGAACGCATCCTATCAACGCCGCTACTGCGGCAGCGGCAACAAGTCCATCGACACGGTCGAGCATGCCACCATGGCCCGGAATCAGCGCGCTGGAGTCCTTGACCCCCGCGCTTCGTTTCAGAGCCGATTCGAAAAAATCTCCGGCCTGTTCGACAATCGCAAGAATTGCCCCGATGCTGCAGAACCAAAGCAGCGAGTCCAGTCCAGCAACCCTGGCGAACAGAGCACTGCAGAGGATCCCGCCAATAATAGCACCGATCAGTCCTGCCCAGGTTTTCTTCGGCGATATGCTCGGAAGCAGCTTTGGGCCACCGATAAGTCGTCCGGCAAAATATGCCAGGGTATCAGCGCCCCAAACAACGAATAACAGCCAATAGATCGCCATGACGCCAAACTGCGGGTCACCACGGAGGATCATCAGCACTAAAGCGGACAGGCCAATATAGGGAACGCCGATGATGGACCAAAAGCTGTGAGGCTTGCCTGCCATCTGCCTGTCCACAACGCTGCCGACCCAAAGCACCAGGATAGCCATGAGGGCGACAGCTGGTCCCGCCATCCAGGGCAGCGCCGTTGAAGCAACGGCCGCGGCCAGGTATACGGCCAGTTGAACCGGCCTGCCAGCGTGTATGAGCTTCACCCATTCGACCGCCATGAACCCTGCCATCAGGCCGACAAGGACGGCGTACCAAACAGAACCGAGCCAGTTCACCCCAAGAATAACCGGTATGAGAATGACCGCGGATGCCACTCGCAGGCCCAAGTCCCGCCATTTGGCCGGCTCCGCAGAGCTGGGCGATAAATTCACCATCCCGTTACAGGGCCTGCACCCTTACGCCGCCGAAGCGCCGGTCGCGAGACATATAGCATTCGATCGCACGCTCAAGGGATTCCCGATTGAAATCCGGCCAGTGCTCGTCGACAAAGACGAACTCCGTATAAGCGCTCTGCCACAAGAGGAAATTCGAAAGTCGTTCCTCGCCGCTAGTGCGGATGAGAAGATCCGGGTCCGGTATGTCCCTGGTATCCAAATAGGTAGCAAAGACATCAGGTGAAATCTCCGAGGGATCGAGGTACCCGCCCACACAGGCTTCAGCAAGGGCGCGCGCGGCGCGTGCGATCTCCTGCCTGCCGCCATAATTGAACGCGACAACCAGCCTCATGCCGGAATTCTGGCGTGTCAGCTTTTCGCTCTCCTCGAGAAGTGAAATAATGTCTGGTTCCAAATCGCCGCGCTCGCCGATCACTTTGATGCAGACGCCCGCGGCATGAAGCTCAGCGACGTCTTGGCGTATGAAGCGGCGAAGGATGTCGAGCAGATCATTGACCTCATCCCTGGGCCGGGCCCAGTTTTCCGAGCTGAAGGAAAAAATGGTCAAGTATTCGATACCGAGGTCTCCAGCCGCCCGTATTGTCCGGCGCAGCGCCTCTACGCCCTGCCGATGACCCGCGGTGCGGGGCAGCATGCGCTTCTTCGCCCAACGGCCATTGCCGTCCATAATCAGGGCCACGTGCCGGGGAAATCTTCCCTCTTGCTTGCCGCGGCGAATGGTTTGTTCGATTTGGTTCATTGGATATCGCGTGCGGTATGGAGCCGGCCTGGTCAGACCTGCATGATTTCCACTTCCTTGTGCTGAAGTGCTGCATCTATCTCCTTAATAGTGCTGTCGGTTAACTTTTGAACCTCGTCGTGCTTCTTGCGGTGGTCGTCTTCACCGATCAGGTGATCCTTCTCCAATCGCTTCAAGTGCTCCATGCCGTCGCGCCGTACGTTGCGAACTGCAACGCGGGCCTTTTCCGCATATTGGTGAGCGACCTTGGTCAGCTCCTTTCGGCGCTCCTGCGACAACTCGGGGATGCGAAGCCTGATAACCTGTCCTTCCGTCTGCGGATTGAGACCGAGATTGGAATTGCGGATGGCCTTCTCGACCGCTGCCACGACACTGCGGTCCCAAACCTGGACCGACAATAACCGCGGTTCGGGAACCGTGACGTTAGCGACCTGGTTCATCGGGACCATGGAGCCATAGGCTTCAACCATCACCGGGTCCAGCATGCCCGCCGATGCCCGGCCGGTTCTAAGCCCAGCAAATTCATGCTTAAGCGCCTCGACCGCTCCATGCATCCGACGTTGCAGTTCATTCAGGTCGAGCGTTTGAGATTGGGCCATGTGCGCCTCCAGCTCAGCGTCTCAGGCGCCGATAAAGGGGAATCGGCCTTGGGCCTTGGCCACGCTGGTCAGGGCGCCCGGAGATAGTATGGAAAACACGATTACCGGAATCCGGCTATTGCGCGCAAGAGTGATGGCCGTCAAGTCCATGACTTTGAGCTTCCGGCTCAGAACCTCGTCATAGGTCCCGCGTATTTTCCCAAATGTTATTGGGACTAAGCGGCACCGGCAGCCTTCGCAACCTCGGATGCAAAATCACCAGCCTGCTTGTCGATACCTTCACCGAGCTGATACCGGACAAATCCTGCAACCTTGATTGGCGCTCCAAGGTCGGTTTCCGCCTCTTTCAGGGCCTGAGTGACTGTCTTGGTGGTATCGTGAACATAGACCTGATCGAGCAGACAGGCTTCCTTGGCAAAACTCTTTAGACCGGACTGGATGATCTTCTCCATCACATGGGGAGGTTTGCCGGCGTTCTTCTCCGCCAGGATGGCCTTCTCGCGGTCCAGCGTTTCGGAAGGCACACCGGCAAGGTCGATCGCAACCGGGTTGGCAGCCGCGATGTGCATTGCCAGCATGCGACCCAGCGGCGCAAGTCGATTTTCTCCAGCGGTGGATTCCAGACCAACGAGAACTCCAATCTTGCCAAGTCCCGGAGCCACTTGGTTATGAACATAGCTCCCGACCGCGCCGGTCGCTACGTTCAGCGCAGCAGTTCGCCTCACATTCATGTTTTCTCCGATCGTGGCCACCATCTCCGACACATAGGCCGCCACATCGTGCTTAGACCCAGGAAATTGCATTGATGTGAGTTTATCGACCGAGCCCGAAGCTTTCAGCGCCAGGCGAGAGACCTCTTTCACCATGCCCTGGAATTGATCGTTTCGGGCGACGAAATCAGTTTCAGAGTTTACCTCAACTACCGCGCCGGCATTGGCTTCCACCGATACGCCGATCAAACCCTCGGCGGCAACGCGACCGGCCTTCTTGGCTGCCTTCGACAATCCCTTGGCTCGCAGCCAGTCAACTGCGGCTTCCATCTCACCTTGGGTTTCGGCCAGCGCATTTTTGCAATCCATCATCCCTGCTCCGGTCTTGTCGCGCAGGTCCTTCACCAGCTTTGCGGTGATCTCAGCCATGATTTTCCTCTCACACTAAAGCGGTCAGGCGCGAACTTGCTCAGCTTTCTCACGCGGCGGCTTACCGGCGATAAGATCCTGAGCCTGCTGCATCCACTCCTCACGGGCGATACGGCCCTTCAGCTTCAGCTTCTCATCGAGTTCCGATACTTTCACAGGGGTTAGCTCGGCGATCTGCCTCACGCTGTTAACACCTTCAGAAGCGAGCTTTTTCCTTAAAGTTCCGGTTATCCCCACGATCTGCGACAGGTCATCGGCATTTGAGCTTTTTGCCGCTTCCGTCGGGAGGGATTCGACAACCGGATCATCAGACGCGCCGAGGTCGAGCCCGGCCTGGGTTTGCGACTGGCTGATCCCCTCAATCGCCGCCCGGGCGGTGAGATCGCAATAAAGACTAATGGCGCGGCCGGCATCGTCATTGCCCGGAATTGGAAAGCTAACGCCAGCCGGATCGCAATTTGAATCGAGTATCGCGACAACTGGAATGTTGAGCCGATTGGCTTCCTTAATCGCAAGCTGTTCCTTATTGGTATCGATAACGAACATGATATCGGGTGTGCCGCCCATGTCCTTGATGCCGCCAAGCGCGTTTTGAAGCTTCTCTTTTTCGCGCGTGAGATTAAGGAGCTCACGCTTGGTCAGGCCGACATCTTCCTTGGACAAAACTTCTTCCAGATGACGCAGCCGTTTAATGGAATTCGAAATCGTCTTCCAATTGGTCAGCGTGCCGCCGAGCCAGCGCGAGTTGATGTAGTATTGCGCTGAGCGCTTTGCGGCATCGGCGATGGGCTCTGAAGCCTGGCGCTTCGTGCCTACGAAGAGCACGCGCCCGCCAGCCGCGACCGCGTCACGAATTGCGACCAGCGCCTGATGCAGAAGCGGCACCGTCTGGGCAAGATCGATGATGTGAATGCCATTGCGCGACCCGTAGATGTAATTCTTCATCTTCGGATTCCAGCGATGGGTCTGGTGGCCGAAATGGACGCCCGCCTCGAGCAGCTGACGCATGGAAAAATCAGGCAATGCCATGCCCTATGACTCCTTCTCCGGTTGGACCGCCGCGGAGCTTTGTGACCGGGTTTTGCCCGGCACCGGAGGGAAGCGGCGCTATGTGAGGTTCCAATTGAACCCGTGCGCCACGACCCGGCTATACCCGCGTGTGGATTTCGAGCGCGCTTATAGAGGCAAAGCATCCGAACGGCAAGTGCCCTTGTGCCGTCAGGCGGAAGCCGGCCCAGTTCTGGTTTCCGGCGGGCGCGGATAGACAAACTGCTGATAAATCCAGCCTATGGCCACCAGGCTCAAACCGAGACCAAGAAAGGAGGCGACCCGGTAAAGGCCCTGCAAGCCCGCCATATCCGAGATGAACACCTTAGCTACAGCGATCAATAAAACAGCCAAAGCACCATAGCGAATGCCGGGCTGCCTGCGCCAAAGGCCCGCCGCCAGCAAAAGGAAAGCGAAGAGCAGCCAAACCACTGAGTAGGCATAGTACTCGCCATCGCTGCGGTGCCACGGCACCAGGGTCGTTCCCTGAAAAAGATGTTTCGTTTCGAGTGTTACCCAGACGAAAGCCAGGAGGAGAGCAGCTATACCAGCAGCGGGCCGAAGCCATGACAGCTTGGGAATCTGCCCCAGGTCTCTCGCGACCATCGCAAGCAACGCTGCGGGGGCGAGATAGCCGACCAACAGTTTGTTGATGATCGGCCATTCGCCGATGTATTCGGATGTCAGAACGGGATTTACGGGAATGAGCTGGATTACCAGGACTGAGGCCCCAAGGGTGATCAGTATGGCGGCATACCATCCATCGACGACACGGCCGGAGGCGGCATAGGCCCTGCCCCGCCACCAGCCGGTGGCCAGCCAAACGAGGGTATGCAGGCTTAATTCGAGGAAACTCAAATGCGGAGAGTCGACGCTGCCCTCAATCCATATTCGGATTTCGTAACCCACCAGCAAAAGGGCAAACGCAAGAGCTCCCGCTTCGAGGACCGTGACGGTCAGATCGTCCGCAGCTCGGCGGAACATCAGGCTGCCGCCGATAAATGCAAGGGCAGGAAGCCCATAGCCGTAAAGAATCCACTGGGCGCCAAAAAACGAGTCGGAGCCGTAATCGAGGACATATGGGTTGATCACCAGCCTAAACAGCACGATGGTTGCCAAGGCCAGAGCAAAGAGGCGCAGTTCGCGCAGGCGAAGCCTCTGCTCAAGCCAGGCGAGGGCGGGAATTTGAAGTGCCAGAGCGACGGTAAGCCAGGCATTGCGAAACACCAAGGCAAAGGCAAAGCTCGTGCCAGCGACAACCGCAGCCGAGTAGACGCCGAGTGTGAGCCTTCGGCCAAGGTCTGCGCGCTCACTATTGAGCCTCTGGGCAGTCAAGAGCGCCAGAAAAGCCGAAGTCGTGGCGATGCTCGCCCAAAGGCGGTCCGCCGTAACCTCTCTCAAACGGATATAGACAAGGACCAGCAAAAGTGTTGCGGCAATGGCCGAGATTCCCGCCCAGACCTGCGGGCGCTCAGCTTCTGCCTGAGCGAGATACCCCGCGAAAGCGAGTAAACCAGCGACCAGAATTGCCCGCAAGAAATATGGCAGGACGGCGGAAGCGATCAATCCTTCGAAAGGCGGCCCGCTTATCCCCGCTACCTGCAAGCGCGCAGATTCGATCTCCGCCCCAAGAGGAGCGAGCATGAAGATAATTAGCGCCGAGAGAGACACGAACGAAATTATTGCGTCAAATCGCTGCCAGCGGCGACCTGCAAAAAGAGCCATGGCGGCTGTCACGCCGAAAACTACCAAGTTGAAGTCGCTGATCCTGGCGGCATCGATGGCTGCTCCGATCAGAATCGAAGCTGAGGCGATGGCGATCCAAGCGGCTTGTTCCAACCGCGTTATCGAATGGAGGCCCATCCAAATCGTAGGTGATGCGGGATCTACACTCTCAACAACGAGATAGATCAGCACAGCGGCGACTAAAGCCTGAAACGCCGTCACCGGTAGAACATCGATAGGACCGAAGCTCGAGTCGATCCAAATAACAGTCCAGACAGCACCGCCGAAAATTATGCCATAAGCCAGCCAGGGCCAGCGTCGATAGCGTATGACGGCGGCCGAGGACAATACGATCACGGCCAAATAACCAAAGAGCGCCCAAGCGGAAGGTCCCTCGGAGTGAACGAGGGCGGGCGTCAAGAAGCCGGCGAGCAATCCAAGGATTGCGACGATCGGCGCATGCAAGGCTGCAAGAGCAAACGCGGCCAGCGCGATCAATGCTAGCCCGAGAAAGGCGACGAGAGGCGATATCAATCCATAGAGGGAGTGCGCGGCATAGACGGCAGCAAAGGATACAAAAATTCCGGCGCTCGTCAGCGCTCCAGAGACTAGATCAGTGCGGGCAGCTGCTACGTAGCGAGGCAATGAGCGACGGCGCACCCATTCGCCGCCAAGAGTCAGTGCGACACCGAGGAGCAGCGCGAGTATAATTCTGGCGCCAGCGGTCAATAAGCCGCTTTCAACCGCATAGTTGATGAGGAATAGGCCTGAGAGGGCCAGGGCCGCCGCGCCGAGCCACAAAAACCAGCGGGATGCGAGGCGTTCTTCCAGCGGCGGTCTTTCCGCAGCTTCGGCACCCTGAGGGACAGCAACCGGCTCCGGGGTCGCTATGGGCAGTAGCGAACCGCCAATTGCCCCAACCGCTTCGACTGGAGATGGGGAGGAAATCTCCGGTATCGTTGGTCTCCTTATTTCGGCGAGCTGCGTTTCGAGGCCTTCGATGCGGGCCCTGAGCGCTGCGATGCGCGAGCCCTGGGCGGTAGCCTTGGAATGGGCAGCAAGGGCGAACACAAGTGGTGCAGCCCAAAAAATGGCAAGCACCACCAGCACCCAAATCCAATCTTCCATTCTAATAGTCCTGCACGTCCACGACGCCGCGGACCGCTTTAATTGCGGCCTTTATCTGCGGGGTGATCGTGAAATTGCCGCCGAGCGCAACATCGACCTCGCGGCCACCCTGCAGCTGCAGGATCAACTTGACCGGAGCACGACCTCCGTTCTTCAGGCGCTGAGCGATCGAATTGAGGGCGGCACCATCTCTCAAGAATACGCTCAATCCGGTCTGAACACTCGCCGCAGCCTGGTCCAGTACTTCGGCGCTTTGCAGCCGCAACCGTATTTCGTCGTTTTCGACGTCAGCCTCGACGCGAGCGATAATAGCCTTCCCCGGCTCAAGGAGATCGCGGGTAGCGGCGAGCGTGTCGGAGAAAACGATCGTCTCGAACTGACCGGTCGGATCGGAGAAACCGACAAAGGCGAACCGGTTGCCATTTCGCGAGCGGCGCTCCTGCCGGTAAGTGACACTGCCTGCCAATTTGGCGGCGGTCGCACCCTTGGTAAGGGCCTTTTCGTGAAAAGAAGCCCAGGTCTCCACCCCGAGCTTCGCGAGCGGCTTCACGTAATCATCGAGGGGATGGCCGGAAAAGTAGAAGCCCACAGCTTCAAATTCGGCATTCAATCTTTCGATCGGAAGCCAGGGTTCGACGACAGGCAGTGCCAGCTCGCCCGCGGCGCCGCTATTACTGCCGAAAAGATCGTTCTGACCTGCTGCAGTTTCGTTCATCGCACGGTTCGCTACCGAAAGTATGGTTTCGATCCCTGAGAAAACCTGGTGACGATGGTGTGTTATGCAGTCAAAACCTCCGGCTTTGGCAATATGCTCCAGAGCTCGCTTGTTGATAACGCGCGCATCAATCCTGCGGGCGAAGTTGTCGAGGCTGGTAAATGGTCCACCTTGTTCGCGCACACTGACGAGGTGTTCAATGGCGCCTCGACCAACGTTCTTCAAGGCTGCCAGGGAATATTGAACCACTTCATCCTTTACGGTGAAATCTGCGCCCGAGGCGTTGATCGAAGGGGGATCGATCTTCACTCCGAGCCGCTGCGCCTCGCGGCGAAACAGCTGCAGCTTGTCGGTGTTGCCAAGATCAAGGGTCATGGAGGCTGCAATGAACTCGGTCGGGTAGTTCGCCTTCAAATAGGCGGTCTGATAGGCCACCACCGCATAGCAAGCGGCATGCGACTTGTTGAAACCGTAGCCCGCGAATTTGGCGACCAGCTCGAAAATGTAGTCCGCCTGATGGCTGCTCAGGCCCTTGGCCATGGCGCCCGACACGAAGCGCTGCTTTTGCAGATCCATTTCCGACTTGATTTTCTTGCCCATGGCATTGCGCAGAACATCGGCCTCTCCAAGGGAATAACCGGAAAGGACCTGGGCGATTTGCATCACCTGCTCCTGATAAACGATTACTCCGTAGGTTTCCCTAAGGATCGGTTCGATTAGCGGATGCAGATAATCGGGCTGTTCCTCGCCGCGTTTCCCCGCCACGAAGCGCGGTATATTGTCCATCGGTCCCGGCCGATATAGCGCAACGATGGCAATAATGTCCTCGATGCGGTCGGCGTGCATTTTGCGCAGCACGTCGCGCATTCCGGAGCTTTCCAGCTGGAACACGCCGACCGTATCGCCATGACCCAGCATTTCATAAGTTCGAGGGTCATCGAAGGGCACGCGCCGAATGTCGAACCCAGGCATGCGATTTCGGATCAGTGTTTGGGCCTTTTCAATAACTGTCAGAGTTTTCAGCCCGAGGAAATCGAACTTGACCAGGCCCGCCTTCTGGACCCATTTCATATTGAACTGAGTTACGGCAAGGCTCGACCGGGGATCGCGATAGAGGGGAACAAGTTCTTCGAGTGGCCGGTCGCCTATCACCACACCAGCTGCGTGGGTGGAGGCGTGACGATACAGACCCTCGAGCTTCATGCCGATTTCGAGCATTGTCCCAACAGCGGAGTCCTTGTCGCGCTCTTCCTGCAGACGCGGCTCGCCGTCTACGGCTTGCTTCAGCGTCACCGGGTGTGCGGGATTGTTGGGAATGAGCTTGCACAGCCGATCAACTTGGCCATAGGGCATCTGCAACACGCGACCGACGTCGCGGCAGACGGCCCGCGCCTGCAGCTTTCCGAAAGTGATGATCTGCGCAACGCGGTCCTGGCCGTATTTCTGTTGCACATAGCTGATGACTTCATCGCGGCGGTCCTGGCAAAAGTCGATGTCGAAGTCGGGCATCGAAATCCGCTCCGGATTGAGGAACCGCTCGAAGAGCAGATCAAACCTCAGAGGATCGAGATCCGTTATTGTCAGCGCGTAAGCGACAAGTGATCCGGCTCCGGAGCCGCGACCCGGACCCACTGGAATTCCGATTGATTTTGCAAATTTGATGAAATCGGCCACGATCAGGAAGTAGCCGGGAAAATTCATGCTGATGATGATATCGAGCTCAAATTCGAGCCGGGCCTGGTATTCTTCCTCGCTGTGCCCCTCCACCAGTCCGTTCACCGAGAGCCGGTCCCGGAGACCAGCACGGGCCTGCACACGCAATTCCTCGGGCTCGTCACGCTCGGCTGCGAACCTCGGCAGAATGGGGTCGACGGCAACAGGGCGAAACGCGCAGCGGCGGGCGATTTCGATAGTATTTTCGATTGCCTCAGGTATATCGGCAAACAGCGGGACCATGTCCCTGGCGGATTTGAAATAATGCTCCGGCGTAAGCCGCCGGCGGTCATCCGCCGCTATGACCTCTCCTTCGGCAATGCAGATGAGCGCGTCATGTGCGGCAAAATCCCCAGCCGTAGCGAAATAGGGCTCGTTGGTTGCGACTAAGGGGATGCCGCGTCCGTAGGCTATTTCTGTCAGACCCGGTTCGGCGCGAAGCTCCGATTCCAGATTGTGCCGTTGCAACTCCACATAGAGGCGATCGCCGAAAAGCTTCAGGAGCCTTGCCGCGCGCTCGCGAGCGAGCTCATCCTGGCCTTGGACGAGAGCCTGGTTTAGAGGGCCGTCGGGACCACCGCTGAGGCAAATCAGCCCGCCCGCGTAGCTCTCGAAGAGCGTAAATGGGATATGAGGAACCGCGTGATCGGGCGTGTCGAGGAAGGCCTTGCTCGACAATTTCATAAGATTGGCATAACCCTCGGCGTCTTTCGCCAGCAGCGCGAGAACGCCGCACTGCAGTTTGCCCAGCTGGCGTGCGTCCTGCCGCACATCGCCAAAGTCGATTTTCAGGCTGCAGCCGATGATTGGCTGAATTCCCTTCTCAGCCAGGGTTTCCGAAAATTCCAATGCTCCGAAAAGATTGTTCGAATCGGTGATGGCCAGCGCGGGCATCCCGTGCGCCCTGGCCAGTTCGGCAAGCTGCTTAATGGGAAGCGCACCTTCGGAAAGCGAGTATGCCGAATGGGTGCGCAGATGGATGAATTTTGCCGCGGAATCACTCATGAGAAAAGGATATCCGGAAGCGGCCGCTCAGGCGAATCCACTTACGCGGGAATCCACACTGCAGATTCGGGCTCCAGAGCCCGCGCTCAGCGTGTTTCTAAAAGTTTTCCGTGTTCCAGCATCAGTATACGGGTCATGCTGCGAGCCAGTTCTAGATTGTGGGTCGCAATCAGGGCGCCAACACCCTCCTCCGCTATGAGGCGAAGAAATTCGCCATGAACCCTGTCGGCCGTTTTCGGGTCAAGGTTGCCGGTCGGCTCATCGGCGAGGAGCAGCAGGGGCTTATTGGCAAGGGCCCGGGCAATCGCCACTCGTTGCTGTTCACCGCCCGAGAGCTGCGCTGGGCGGTGATCGAGGCGGTCCGCGAGACCGAGGCGGACGAGGAGTTCCCTGCCCCGCTCCACCGCCGCCGGGCGGGGCCTGCTGGCGATGAGCTGAGGAATGACAACGTTCTCCAAAGCATCGAACTCGGGGAGAAGATGGTGGAACTGGTAGATAAACCCGATTCCGATCCGCCTCACGCGAGTACGCGCTTTATCATCGAGGGCCGTACAGTTCCGGCCTGCGATATAAGCTTCGCCCTTGGTAGGCCTTTCCAGCAGTCCGGCAATATGGAGCAGTGAAGACTTTCCAGCGCCAGAAGGTCCCACCAGCGCGACGATCTCGCCTGCAGCGATGGTGAGATTGACGTTATTGAACACGTCCAGCTTGCCATGGGCATCCTGGTAGCTGCGCGCCACGTTTTTCAACTGCAGCGCCGGCGCAAGAGCCTCCGCCATTATTCGTATCTCAGGGCTTCGACGGGATCGAGACTTGCCGCCCGCCAGGACGGATAAATTGTGGCGAGGATCGACAGGGCCAACGCCATGATGACAATCAGCATGGTCTGGCGAACATCCATCTCGGCGGGAAGCTGGGACAGGTAATAGAGTTCGGGGGAGAACACCTCGGTGCTGGTCAGCCAGCTGATAAATTTGCGGATACTTTCTATGTTGGAGCACACCACTATGCCGAGAAGGAGACCCGCCAGAGTGCCGATGACGCCAATCGAGGCCCCGGTAATCAGGAAGACCCGCTGGATGGCGCCTTTGCTGGCACCCATGGTGCGAAGAATGCCAATATCGTGGCCCTTGTCCTTTACCAGCATGATGAGCCCTGAAATTATATTCAAGGCGGCGACAAGAATGATGAGCGTGAGAATCAGGAACATCACGTTGCGCTCCACTGCAAGAGCAGCGAAGAATGTTTCGTTCCGGCGAATCCAAGTGTTTATTTCATATCCCGGACCCGATGCCGCGGTCAGCGGCTCGAGATAGAGATTGACATCATCGGGTCGCGCTATGCGCAGTTCGACGCCCGTTACCGCCTCATCCAACAGGAACATTTCCTGGGCCGAAGCAAGAGGCATATAGATCACGTTCTCGTCGTAGTCCGACATGCCGATTTCGAACAGCGCGACGATCGGATAATTTCTGATCCGCGGCGCGTCGCCGAAGGGTGTCTCTGGACCATTGGGCGAGATGAGGGTGATTTCCTGACCGAGTGCGATGTTATGCTTCCAAGCCATGCGGTAACCGATGGCGACACCATTCGAGGCATCGAAGCCCTCGACCGTACCCCGCAGTTTATCATTGTTTACCGCCGGCAGTTTTTTCAGGTCCTCTCCGCGCAGACCACGCACAAGTGCGCCCGTTGCCTGGCGGTCGGATGACACCATTACTTGCCCCTCCACATAGGGCATAGCGTTGACGACGCCTGGGACAACAGCGAATTTCTCGGTCAATTCATCATAATTCCCGATGGGCGCGGCACCCACGGCATAGACGTTAATATGGCCAGTGAAGCCGAGAATTTTGTTCAACAGCTCCGTACGAAAGCCGTTCATCACGGCCATCACGATAATCAGGGTAGCTACGCCTAGCATAATGCCGAGAAACGAAAACCCGGCGATTACGGAAATGAACCCCTCTTTGCGCCGCGCACGGAGGTAACGTCCCGCAATCATCCATTCGAAGGCCGCGAAGGGTCGGGTGTCTGGCGGATTCATCGAAGTGTCCCGCCAAGAAAGGAGCCGACCTTGTCCAGAGACACATTGTGGCGCTCACCCGTGGCTCGCCTTTTAACTTCGGCTGATCCTTCCTTTAAACCACGGGGCCCGATAATCACCTGCCAGGGAAGCCCTATCAGATCCATAACGGTGAATTTGGCACCGGGACGTTCATCGGTGTCGTGATAAAGCGTTTCAATTCCACTCGCGTTGAGGTTTCGATAGAGGGCCTCACAGGCCTTATCGGTCTCGTCATCACCCTGCTTGAGATTGATTAAGCCGACTGCAAAAGGGGCAACGGCATCAGGCCAGATAATACCCGCGTCATCATGGCTCGCCTCTATGATGGCGCCTACGAGGCGAGAGACCCCGATGCCGTAAGATCCCGATTCGACAGCAATAGGCTGGCCGTCGGGCCCCTGGACATAACAGCCGAGCGGCTTGGAATATTTAGTGCCGAAGAAGAAGATGTGGCCCACCTCTATACCACGCCCGGACAGCCGACGATCCTCCGGGACCCGGCGGAAGAATTCGGCGTTTTCGTGCTTATCCTCGGTTGCAGCATACTTTCCCGTAAATTTTTCCACGATCTCCGAGATTGCAGCCACATCGTCATAGTCGATTTCGAACGCTGACCAGTCCATATCGTAAAAATCACGATCGAAGAACACCGCACTCTCGCCGGTCTTCGCGAGGATGAGGAATTCGTGACTGAGATCGCCGCCGATTGGACCCGTCTCCGCGCGCATCGGGATTGCCTTGAGACCCATGCGAGCGAACGTGCGGAGATAGGAAACGAACATCTTATTGTAAGAGTGCCGGCCCGCTTGAACGCTGAGATCGAAGGAATAGGCGTCTTTCATCAGGAATTCCCGGCCGCGCATGACGCCGAAGCGGGGGCGGACCTCGTCGCGGAATTTCCATTGAATGTGATAGAGGTTCCGGGGCAAATCGCGATAGGAACGCAGACCCTGCCGGAGAATGTCGGTGATCATTTCCTCATTCGTAGGGCCATAGAGCATTTCCCGCCCGTGGCGGTCTTTGAAGCGCAACATTTCCTGGCCGTAAACCTCGTAGCGACCGGACTTGCGCCAGAGATCGGCTGATTGCAGCGTCGGCATCAGTACCTCGAGCGCGCCCGCCCGATCCTGCTCCTCGCGGACGATCTGCTCGATCTTCTTGAGCACGCGATGCCCCGAAGGAAGCCAGGAATAACTGCCGGCGGCTTCCTGGCGAATCATTCCGGTCCGAAGCATCAGGCGGTGGGAAATGATCTCCGCCTCCTTCGGATCATCGCGCAGGATAGGCATGAAGTATCGAGAAAGTCGCATCGAAGCCCCAGAATGCCGATTGAAGGAACCGGAGGGTGAGTCGAACCCCCTGGCGGGTACGGCCGACGTTTTAGGCGAATATCGCCTGGAAACAAAGACCCTTACCGTAACCACACTGATTACAATCTGTGGCGCAGATGAATGAGTTTTTTGGGTGACAGGCAGATGATCCATCAGTATGGTTCGGTCCGTCGAGAGGCCGTCGAGCCTTACGAAACCCGTGTCCAAAGCGGCACGATGAAGGTCCAAGTCTAGGGAGTGTGGCTGACTGCCGAGATGAAGCCGGTTCATTTCAAGGACAGGGCGACGTCGGCACAGTGAGTTCTCGAGCAAGGCTTCGGCCTTGCTTTTCTTTTTATTATTCGCGGAATGGGGGCCCTGGCATGAATAACAGGCTGTCTAGGCCAAGAAATCCGAGGCGCCATAGCCATGCGCCAATTCCCAGGATCACCGCTGCCATTGCCGAGGTAATAACGAGCTTGCGCATCATCATCGGGCGCAGCGGCGCACTTGGGGCGTGACCAGGCGCCACTCGGTCGCCGGACTCATGAGCGCTCGTGGCACCCCAGGGTAAAACCGCGAAAAATATCACCCACCACAGGATGAAATAGATCGCCAGGACTGTGATCGCGCTCATGCCTGTTCGAGTTCCACCAGCGTGCCGCAGACCTCCTTTGGATGCAGGAACAAAACCGGTTTGCCATGCGCCCCAATTTTCGGCTCACCGTCTCCAAGCACCCGTAAGCCTTGGAGTTGCAGGCGATCGCGTGCGGCATGAATATCATCAACCTCGAAACACAGGTGATGAATGCCTCCTTTCGGGTTACGCTTCAGAAAATTGTCGATCGGAGAGCCGACCCCCAGAGGCTCGAGCAGCTCAAGCTTGGTATTGTTCAGTTCGACAAACACGACCGTCACGCCGTGGTCGGGCTGCGGCACGGGCTCGGACACTTCCGCTCCCAAGCTTTCTCGATAGAGCTTTGATGCCTTGCGAAGATCGGGAACAGCAATCGCGACGTGGTTAAGTCTGCCCAGCATCGTTTCCCTCCGAAGCTCCCTTGGCCCCCTGTTCCAGCCTTTCCACAATCATGGAACGCCCCTCAGGTATGAGGAGCTCTCGGGGGAACAGGAGATGGCGCTCCATGAAATAACCGGTCAGCTTCAATGCGTCAGCAATATCTTCAAATCCAGGTTTTCCTCCCCCATCAGTCAAAAAACGCGGCAGGCGAAGCAACCGTTCACGATAGGGTTCTCCAGCCTCTAGGCTTACAGCACGTCCGGATTTCGGTGAAACAAAAGCAAGCATCTGGTTGCTGCCGGTGGCTGCGCAGCGTCCGAGGTCGAGCCCAAATCCGAGTTCGTGAAGCAAGCCGAGTTCCCATCGCGCGAGCAGTGCCGGCCATATCGAATCGTCACCAAGATGATCCAACAGAAGGACCGTCGCATCGTAAATGCGCTGATGAGGCTCACGCTCGGGCAGAAGGTGAGCGAGGGCGGTTACCGTTGAAAGCCCAGCAAGTTTGAAAGCGTCGTCCATAATGTGGGTGGCTCGGGCGGAGAGAAGCTCTGGGACAAACAATCCCAAATGCTCCTCGAGCCGGGCATTCCAAGTTACCAGAAGCGAATTTCCCGCCTGAAGAACAGGCCTCATTTTACGAGAGCGTCCGCCGCGGACCAGTCCCAAGCTTCGTCCGTGTTCACGCGCCAGCACTTCAAGGACAGCGCTGGTTTCCCCATGCCGTCTGACCGCCAGAACGATCGCCTCGTCTTTCCACTGCATGGGACCGCTTCGCCTTGTTAGGGTTCGAGACCCATGGCTCTCAGCCGCTCAGGATCGGTTGTCCAGTTTTTCCTGACCTTGACGAATAAAAACAGATGAACCTTCCGCTCCAGCATGGCGGAAAGCTCTTCCCTCGCCAGCCTGCCGATCTCCTTTATGCCCTGACCGGCCTTACCCAACACTATTTTGCGCTGATTTTCCCGCTCGACAAAAATCACCTGGTCAATGCGCACCGACCCATCGGGCCGCTCCTCCCAGTTTTCGGTTTCAACCGTGGAGGCATATGGCAACTCCTGGTGAAGCCGCTCATAAATTTTCTCGCGAGTGATCTCAGAGGCGATCAGCCGCTGGGGAATATCGGAGAGCTGGTCTTCCGGGTAGAGCCATGGACTTGGCGGCATTATTTCGGCCAGCTTTCGTTTCATTTCTTGAACGCCGTCGCCGGTACTCGCGCTGATCATGAAGGTCTGCTCCGAGGGGCACAGCTCGTTCAATTCGCCAGCTAGGCCAAGGAGACGCCCGCGCTCGACAATGTCGATCTTGTTCAGCACCAGCACCCGCCGCGATGTGCTTTGCTGCAATTTTTCGGCAATACGTTTCACGTCGTCCGTGAGACCGGTCCGCGCGTCGACCAGCAGGAGGACCACGTCGGCATCCGTGGCGCCGTCCCAAGCGGCATTCACCATCGCTTCGTCGAGGCGGCGGCGCGGAAGGAAGATTCCCGGAGTGTCGACGAATATGATCTGGCTGCGGCCTTCGACAATGATGGCACGAACGCGAGAGCGGGTGGTCTGCACCTTGCGGGAGACGATGGCAAGCTTATAGCCCGCCAGGGTATTTAGGAGAGTTGATTTGCCCGAGTTCGGAGCGCCAATGATGGCGACAAACCCACAGCGGGTGGAAGCTTCACTCAACCCAGATGCCTTCTCTTTTCAGCAGCGCTCTCGCTGCCTCCTGCTCGGCTTGCCTTTTCGACTTGCCTTCGCCCCGGGCCGGATCATAGTTCCCAATAGTAACATCGACGATGAACGTCGGATCATGGTGCGGCCCGAGCCGGCCGGCGACCTGATAAACCGGACCTGGAAGTGCACGGGCTCCTGTCCATTCCTGGAGCGTGGTTTTGGGATCCTTGAGATCGAAACGGACGCTTTCAAACCGGTCCTTCCAGTGCCGCAGCACAAATGATCGGGCTCCTTCCAGGCCAGCATCCAGGTAGATAGCGGCAATCAGGGCCTCGCAGGCGTCGGCAAGGACATTGACGCTCGCCCGAACGCTATTGGTGCTACCACGTTTCTCGGTGCGAAGGGCTTCTGCAACTCGCAACTCCCCCGCTATCTCTGCCAGAGTTTCCGTGCAAACAAGACTTTTCAGACTTTGGGTAAGAGGGCCTTCCGCCATGTGCGGATCGCGGCGATAAAGCTCCTCGGCGACGATCAAGCCCAGTACGCGATCGCCCAGGAACTCCATTGCCTCATAATCATGACCGGTCTCCGCCCGGAATGAAGAATGGGTGAGCGCCCGCATCAGCAGGCTTGGATCCCGGAATTGGTATCCAATTCGTTCAACCAGACCTTGCGTTGCAGCCACGTTCAGTTAACCGGGTGGAAAAACCGGTTCCATCTGATAGCAAAGGGCCACTTCCAGACTTCGAATATATTCGCTGTACCGTTGTGAGAGAAGAAGATCAGATCCGCTCGACCCACAAAATTTTCGAAAGGAACGTAACCGACCGGGGTGAGAAAACGGCTGTCTTCCGAATTGTCGCGATTGTCCCCCATCATGAAATAGTGGTCGGGGGGAACGACATACTCGTTCGTGTTATCGCCAGCCGACCCATCGACGGCATCGAGTGTTTCATAGCTCACGCCATTGGGGAGAGTTTCCCGATATCGTGGGATGGGTGTGCCGGCACCCTCTCCATTGCGGTCGGTGTAGTCAGCGATACGTTCCCGCTTCACCTGCTGATCGTTAATATAGAGGAGTCCGTCCTTCACCTGAATGTGGTCGCCAGGCAAGCCAATCAGGCGCTTTATATAATCCGTCTCATCATCAGCGGGCAGCTTGAAAACGACGACGTCGCCGCGCTCGGGCTTCTCGGCAAAAAAGACCCGTCCCTTGATGGGAACAGGCCCAAATTTGAAACCTAGACGGTCAATAGAGAAGTTGAACGAGTATTTGCTGTATCCGTAAGAGAGTTTCGACACGAAAAGATAGTCGCCGATCATGAGGGTCGGGTACATGGAACCCGAGGGAATATTGAATGGCTGAAAAAGAAATGTGCGGACGAGGAAAGCAAGCAAAAGCGCCTGCAGTACGGTCTTGATCACCTCCCAGGCACTGTCTTCTCGCCGCGTCGGTCGCACGTTAGCTGCCAGATTCTGCTTTTGTCTGTTCAGGTCGGAGCCTCCTAATTGGGCCAAAGCCTATAGCCCGGTCAGAGTCGTTAAGCAATCGCATAGCTGATAAAGGCCCGGGGATCAGAGTTTAACCGCAGAAATAATCACATAAGCATGCGCATAGGGGAATTCGTCAGTTATCGTCACGTGAATTTCGGGGCGATGATTCTCCGGAACCAACCCTTCCAGGTGCAGCCGCGCGGCTCCGGTTAGAACCATTGTGGGGCGGCCTGATCGCTCGTTGACGACGCCAAGGTCGCGCCAATAGACGCCGCGGGAAAATCCTGTTCCAAGCGCCTTCGAGCAGGCTTCCTTAGCCGCAAAGCGCTTCGCGTAAGATGCCGCTCGCATCAGCCGCCGGTCCGATTTACTCCGCTCGCTGTCAGTGAATACCCTGGAGGTGAAGCGGGTTCCGAACCGGTCGAGGGTCCGCTCGATCCGCCGGATGTCTACCACGTCACTGCCGATTCCGATGATCATGGTCTAGGTCACGCGCGGGTGAGCGCAGCTCTTGATCTGAGGCGATCCCGACGGCGGCGCTGGTGGGCATCCACGAGCGCCCGAGCGCAGAAATAGGTGGGTATGGCCACTGCCATACCCATGATGAGGCTGCCCAACATCATGGGTAGGAACACCGGAGCGAGCAGAGCCCACAATTCGCTCGCGACGTGAACCGGGTCGGTGACAAAATAGCTCCAGGTAAGCTCTGGGCCTTGGAAGACGAAATCTTCGCGGATCTTCTCGCCGATAAGCAGCATGCCGACCTGATAGTTGCCAACCATCATCAGCGGACACATAAGTGGATTGCACACGAGGGTGCCGATTGCCGCGGCTATAAAGCTGGCGCCGAGCAGCCAGCAGACTAGAGCTGCAATGATGAGGTGGAAGCCGATCAGCGGATTGAATCCCATGAAGACGCCCGTTGCCAAGCCCAGAGCAATGCTGTGCGGGGTCGCGCCGATGCGGCGCACACGGTGCCATATGTACCGCGTTGCGCGCTTGAAGCCCAAACGGGGCCAAAACATCCCAAGGATTTGGCTGGTCAGGCCCTGCTTGTTTCTGCGCTTGAACATTATCTGAGATTCCTGCTGCCAGGTTTGGTGGCTGGGACAGCAGCGAGTTCCGGCGGCAGACTGTCGGCGGCATAGACAGGTATCTCGAACCTGGTGAGCGACACGAGCGGCAGACCGACTTCAGCTCGTCCGTTCGAGCGATCGATGAGGCAGGCAGCGGCAACGACATGCCCACCCTCTTCCCGAATTGCTGCAATGCATTCGCGCGACGACAGCCCGGTTGTGACAATATCTTCCACCATTACCACGTTTGCGCCACGATCGATGGCAAAGCCACGGCGGAGGGTAAAGCGCCCGTCCACCCGCTCGAAAAAAATAGCCGGCACCCCGAGCTGCCTGCCTAATTCATAGCCCACGACCACCCCGCCCATGGCAGGGGACGCTACGATGTCGATACGACCGGTGATTTCGGATCGGAGTTTATCGGCAAGAGCTCGGCATAGCTTCTCTGCCCGCCACGGATCCTTCAGAACCAGAGCGCACTGAAGGTAGCTGCCGCTGTGCAGTCCGGAGGACAGCACAAAATGCCCATCGAGCAGCGCGCCTGCATCCCTGAACTCGGCCATCACTTCTTCGTGACTCAACTGCATCCGATCTTACAAACGTCTAGCCAGTAACCCTTGAGACTGAACTGACCAACGGTTTGTTGCGCAGGGCGTTCATGATCGAGGTCAGATGCTTCAAATTGTTGACCTCAAGGACGATGTCAAGGTCATAAAAATCCTTGGCGCGCGTCAGCATCTGCAATTGGTCGATATTGCCATCCAGCTCGCCTATTGTCTGCGTCACTTGGGCAAGGGCGCCGATCTCATTGTGGATTTTGACCGATACCCGCGAGGGATAGCGGAGCGTTTCGCCGCTCGTATCCCAGGCCAGATCGACCCACCGGTCAGGCTGGTCGTCGAAAGCCTGGAGGGCTCGGGCAAAGATGGGATAGACGATGATGCCCTCCCCTGGCGTCAGGATGCCGACGATCCGATCGCCTGGCACCGCACCGGTCTCGGGGGCAATCCTAATCGGAAGATCGCGGTCAACACCGCGCACCGCAATCGCCGGGCCCGCAGTGCCGCCTTCTTTCGGGCGCTTGCGCGCCTGAACTGTCTTTGCGGGCTTTCTTCCGCTTGTCCGCGAGCTCGATGTCCCATGGCGCGCAATACATCTGAGGCAGCCATTTCGCCCCGGCCCACGGCTGCGAGCACATCTTCGGCATTCTTTATTCCGAGCCGTGGTATCCCGTCCGGCAAGTTCTTTCTCGGCAAAGCTTCGGCCGGCCCTGGAAAGGAGCCGGCCCAGAATCTCGCGGCCCAGCCCGGCATACTGGTTGCGCACCGCGTTGCGTGTGGCGCGGCGGATGGCGGCACGGGCCTTGCCGGTGACCGCAAAACCTTCCCAGGCCGCAGGCGGCACCTGCGCCTTGGAACGAATGATCTCGATCTCGTCGCCGTTCTCGAGCTCGGTCATGAGCGATGCATGGCGGCCGTTGATGCGGCAGCCGACGCAGCTGTCGCCGAGCTTGGTGTGGACGGCATAAGCGAAATCGATGGGAGTGGCGCCCTTCGGCAGAGCGATGAGCTCGCCCTTGGGCGTAAAGCAGAATACCTGATCATGGAACAGCTCGAGCTTGGTGTGTTCGAGAAACTCCTTCGGACTGTCGCCTTCCGACAGCATCTCGACCAGATGCCGGAGCCATCGATAGGCGTTCGATTCAGCGGTGGGCACGCGTTACGCCGTTGATCGCCTTCTCGCGCGCTTCAGAATATCCTTGTAGAAAGCGTGCGCCGCGACGCCGTGTTCGGCTATCATCATGCATTGTCGCTGGTTCTGATCTGCATCTCGACGCGCATGTGGTGCGGGCCGATGACCGTGGTGTGGATCGAGCGATAGTCGTTCTGTTTCGGGTTGGAAACGTAGTCCTTGAAACGGCCGGGAACCATTCGCCAGGTCTGATGGACGACGCCAAGGGCCTGGTAACACTTCATCGACGGTGGCGACGATCACGCGGAAGCCGAAAATGTCGGAGAGCTGACCGAGCGAAAGATGCTTCTTCTCCATCTTGCGCCAGATCGAATATGGACGCTTTTCGCGGCCGCTGTCACCGCGGCGACGATGCCATTGCTCGGCCAGCTTCGCCGTAAGTCGCCTTCTCGATCTCCCTCAGTACGTCGCCAGCTTCCTCATGTAGCTTGCGCAAGCCGGGCTCGTGATGCGGTTTATAGGCCTCCGGATTGAGTACCCTGAAGGCGATGTCCTCGAGCTCGTCGCGCATGTTCTGCATTCCCATGCGCCCGGCGAGCGGAGCGTAGAGATCCAGCGTTTCCTGGGCGATGCGCTGGCGGTTCTCCGGTTCCATGTGGCCGAGCGTGCGCATGTTATGCAGCCGGTCGGCAAGCTTGACCAGCAGCACGCGAATGTCCTTGGCCATGGCGAAGCAGCAGCTTGCGAAGATTTTCCGCCTGCGCGGCTTCCTTGGTAACGAGATCGAGGCGTCTGATCTTGGTAAGCCCCTCGACGAGCTGGGCGATTTCGTTGCCGAATAGCTCTTCGATCTCCTGATGCGTCGCCTCGGTGTCTTCCACGACATCGTGAAGCAGGGCGGCGGCGATGGTGGCATCGTCGAGCTTCAAATCGGTCAATGATTGCCGCCACTTCCAGCGGATGGGAAAAGTAGGGATCGCCAGATGCCCGTGTCTGCGAACCGTGCGCCTTCATCGCATAGACATAGGCGCGGTTCAGAAGATTCTCGTCCGCATCCTTATCGTAGGCGGTAACCTTCTCCACAAGCTCGAACTGACGCATCTCCGTCTCGACAAGCGCACACCAATTATTTGCAATATATTGCCGGAAATTGATTAATCAAAATCTCGGTCGCTCCGAGAGCATCAATCTGCCAAACAGGTCCGCGGGTGCCGAAGGGGATCAAACCTGCAGGCCCTCGACAATCAAGGCCTCAGTAGCCCGAGCGCTGGCTCCCTGGGCTCTCTGCGGGCGGCAGGCCCTCCAGACCGCGCAGCAGATCCTCTTCCGTCATCCGCTCCATATCCGCAGTGTCTTCCTCGGGGGACTGTGAATGCGTTTCGCCCGCGGCGATCATCAGGGGAGCTTCGCTCACCTCTGGCTCGTCCACCTCAACCTGTTTCTGCATAGAATGGATGTAGTTTTCCTGCAGGTCGTCCTTGTTGATGGCCTCTTCGGCAATTTCGCGCAGGGCAACAACGGGATTCTTGTCCTTATCCCGTTCAACCGTGAGTGGCGCACCCTGGGCAATCATCCTGGCGCGGTGGGCGGTTAACAGAACCAGTTCGAACCGGTTCGGAACCTTGTCTATGCAATCTTCAACGGTGACGCGTGCCATCAGGCTCGTCTCCTCATAATGGTCAATTCGGTGATGCCGGACGGGTTCATAGGACGCCGGGGCCGGAAAAGCAAGGTTTTGGTGTTGTCCTGGCCTAGCAGTCGAGTACCCGGCCCTCTGTCTGGGCCTGCAGAGGCTCCAGCATTTGCGCCGCGGTCTTGCCCAGGGTTGGATGGCGCCAGTGTGGCGCAATCTCCATTATGGGTCGAAGCACGAATGGCCGGTGAGGAATGCCGGGATGAGGCAGCACGGGCGGCGGGGTCTCGCGGACGACGCCGTTGAAATCCAGGATGTCGAGATCAAGGGAGCGCGGACCCCATCGCTCGCCTCGCATGCGCCCCGCCTCCTTTTCTATGCTCTGAAGGTAGTCGAGAAGCGCTTCGGGCGTTTTGCGGGTGGCGATCCGAGCTACGGCATTGAGAAAATCAGGCTGGTCGGTTTTTCCGTAGGCAGACGTCCGCACAAATGCTGATGCACTAACCAGACGGCAGCCGGAGGCATCGAGATAACCCATGGCACGGCGAAGCATGCTGCTCGGCGGCCCCCAGGCTCCGTCCAAATTGCTTCCGAGTCCGATAAGTATCATGCAACGTGGGATTTGTAGATAGACACTAAAGCAAGGACTAGTGTCCGGCCAAATCCAGCCACAGGCGATTCCCCCTCCCCTAATATTCGTTCTGGATTTATTGCGTTTCGCATTTTATCAGGAGATTGCGATGCATTTCTATTCGGACGAGCGCGTTGCGCTATTCATAGACGGTTCCAATCTTTACGCCACCGCAAAGGCATTGGGCTTCGATGTCGATTATCGGCGGCTTCTGGGATGGTTTCGGTCGCGGTGCAAACTAGTGAGAGCGATCTATTACACGGCCCTCATGGAAGATTCCGAATATTCACCGGTGAGACCGCTGATCGACTGGCTCGACTATAATGGCTTCACCGTGGTAACAAAAACCGCGCGGGAGTTCACCGATTCCTTAGGCCGGCGCAAGGTCAAGGGAAATATGGATATCGAGATCGCAGTGGACATGATGAAGCTGGTCGATCATTTGGATCACGTGGTGCTGTTCTCAGGCGATGGGGATTTTCGGTCGCTGGTTGAGGCGGTTCAGGCGAAGGGCCGAAAGGTTAGCGTTATTTCTACGCTTTCGACACGCCCCCCCATGGTCGCTGACGACCTGCGCCGACAAGCGGATCAGTTCATCGATATCCTCGATATGCGACCAGAGATCGGTCGCGATGCAGGTGACCGGGAAAACAGGAAGACGGAGCGAGCTGTCGTCGGAGAATCGGACGATTTCGAGGATTTCGCCAATATTTGAATTTGAAGAGAATGTCCCCGCTATAGAGCCTGACCGAGACTGCCCATTATGCCCACGGCTGGCAGATTTCAGACAAGTGCAGCGCCAAGTCAATCCGACGTGGTTCAATGCTCCTGTCCCGTCTTTCGGCGATCCGGATGCGATATTGCTGGTCGTCGGCCTTGCGCCCGGCCTGCGAGGCGCCAATCGAACCGGACGTCCCTTCACAGGTGATTACGCGGGCATGCTGCTCTATTCCACGCTGCTAGCGTTCGGATTTGCCCAGGGTGAATATCGCGAAAGGCCCGACGACGAGTTGCGGCTGACGGGTGCAATGATTACAAATGCCGTACGCTGCGTGCCGCCCGAAAATCGGCCGCTGCCGACAGAGGTGCGAACCTGCAATCAATTCCTGAAGGCACAAATCGCCGCTCTTCCGCACCTTAGATTCATTCTCGCCCTCGGTCTGGTGGCACATGCGGCCGTCGTGCGCGCCCTGGGACCCGGCAAGCCTTCGCATTATGTTTTCCGCCATGGCGGCAGGTATGAAATCGGGAATTATCTTCTGTTCGACAGCTATCACTGCTCGCGTTACAACACCAATACGGGTCGATTGACCGCTGAAATGTTTCGGGGTGTCTTTGAATCGATTGCAGCTGTTCAGGAGCGATCGGGCGGATGGGAACAAACTGGGCCGACATCGACCGCTATCTGAGCAAGGCCGTGATCCCGCCGGATCCGATTCTCGAGCACGCACTGGCGGCCGCTGACCGGGCAGGTCTGCCGGCCATCCAAGTCTCGCCGCAGCAAGGGAAGCTGCTCATGCTGCTGGCGCAAATGATGGGCGCGAAAAGAATCTTGGAGATCGGAACACTCGCGGGCTACAGCACGATTTGGCTCGGGCGAGGGCTGCCGCCGCAAGGCAAGCTCATTACGCTGGAGGCTGATCCGAAGCATGCGGAAGTGGCGCGTTCCAACATTGCACGCGCAAATTTCGCCGATGCCGTCGAGGTGCGTCTCGGGCGGGCTTTGGACTCCTTGCCCAAAATCGCCGCAGAAAACGATGCGCCGTTCGATTTGTTCTTCATCGACGCCGACAAGAAAAACATCCCAGAATATTTCACCTGGTGCCTGAGGCTTTCCCGCCTTGGAAGCGTGATCGTGGTGGACAATGTCGTGCGAGACGGAGCCGTTATCGATCCCGAAGCTCAGGAGGCAGGCATTCAGGGCATCCGGCGATTTTTCGAAATAGCGGCAGCAGAACCCCGTGTCACAGGCACTGCCCTGCAAACGGTCGGCGTAAAAGGACATGACGGCTTCGCGATATTCAGAGTTGCCGCTTAGCCACGGTCGCGAAGCAGCCTCTGACGGTCTCGCTGCCAGGAACGTTCTTTTTGGGTCTCGCGCTTGTCGTGTGCTCTCTTGCCGCGAGCGAGCGCCAGATCGACTTTGGCGCGGCCGCGGGGGTTGAAGAATAGCTTCAGTGGAACGATCGTAAGCCCTTCCCGCTGGACGGCGTTAGCGAGCTTTTCTATTTCCTTGCGATGCAGGAGCAGCTTTCGTGGACGCCGGGTTTCGTGATTGAAGCGGTTTGCTTCACGATATTCGGGAATATAGGCGTTGATCAAAAAGAGCTCGCCACGTTCCACTGTGGCATAAGAGTCGCTCAAGCTACTGCGTCCCGCGCGCAATGATTTCACTTCAGGTCCCTGCAGCTGGATTCCCGCCTCATAGGTATCGAGGATTTCGTAATCAAAACGCGCCCGCCTGTTGTCGGCAATGAGCTTTCGTTGTTTTTCATCGGTGCGGCCCGGTTTGGGCCGGGCCGGCCCCCGCCGAGCGGAAAATGGTTCTCGAACCATGGGTGTTCAGTTCAGGAGACCGGCATGCACCATGGCTTCGCGTACCTGCTGCTTGCAGACTTCGCCTGGCTCGACCAAAGGCAGGCGCACATCGGGTCGGCAGAGGCCGAGCAGACTTGCCGCATATTTCACCGGTGATGGACTGGTCTCTATGAATAGCGCCAGATGAAGCGGCATGAGCCGGTCCTGGAGTTGCATCGCCTTATTATAGTCGCCCGCCAGGGTGGCGTGTTGGAACTCGGCACAGAGCCGCGGCGCCACATTGGCCGTAACCGAAATGCACCCGGTGCCCCCATGGGCGTTGAACCCCAGGGCTGTTCCGTCCTCTCCGGAAAGCTGGATGAATGCATGACCGCTCAGGAGGCGCTGTTTCGAGGGGCGGGTGAGGTCTGCCGTTGCATCCTTGGTGCCGAGAATGTTCGGACAGTCGCGGGCCAGCCTCGCCAAGGTTTCGGGCGTGATGCTCGCCACCGTGCGTCCGGGAACGTTGTAAACGAGGATTGGTATGTCGATGGCATCAGCAATTGATCTAAAGTGCGCGTAAATGCCCTCTTGGGTGGGCTTGTTGTAATAGGGCACGACGATAAGTGCTGCATCCGCGCCGGCATCCTTGGCGTGGCGCGTGTAGCCAAGGGCCTCCTGCGTGCTGTTGGAACCAGTTCCGGCAATGACCGGGACCCTACCATCGGATTGCTCGACGGCGACCTCGATGATCAGCTTGTGCTCGTTTTCAGTAAGGGTCGGCGATTCTCCTGTGGTTCCCACCGGCACAATTCCGGAAGTACCCTCCCGTATTTGCCAATCAATCAGCTGCCGGAATGCTTTCTCATCCACATGGCCGTCGGCCATCGGAGTAATCAGAGCCGTGATGGAGCCCTTGATTTGCACAGGTTTTTCACTCCCGCTAACCATTTGGAAACCTTCTCGGCGGTAGCTTAATCGATCCGGGAAGGAGCTCTTGTTGAGACATTAACTGGAACTCCGGGGGGCGGCAAGGCAACGCACGGGGTTGCATGTGGCCGAATTAATGTCCAAAGTCACTCAGCGGGACATCCAGGGGATGTGGTATTGCTAATTGCTTCAGATTGCTCGGGACTTCGACAATCGGGGACGACTTGGAAATGAGCAAAAAACATCGTCTCGCGGCCATGACCGCGGCCGCCGCAGCGATATTGCTAATGTCGCAGATCGCACCCGTGCAATCCAACAGTGCTACGGCGGCAACCAGAATCGACCGAGAACCGAAGGTTGATGAAACATTCGGGCGCAAGCCTGTCCAGCGTCGTACAAGCGATCTGGCAAGCAGAGCCGCGGAACTCGCAGCAAAGGGCAATTACGCCGAGGCTAGGAGGCTTGCCCAACAATCGGGAAATCCAGCGGCAATTAATTTGATTGAGTGGCTTTATCTAAGGGATACGACCAAAACTGCTGGCTTTGAGCGCCTTGCCGAATTCATAACCAAACATCCTGCTTGGCCGCGCGTTCCGGCGTTCGCCCAAGCAGCAGAGCACTCCCTGTTCAACCATAACCATGCCGCACAAAAGGTTGTGGATTATTTCAGCGCCAGTGGGCCCGAAACGGCGGAAGGTATGCTGGCCATGGCTAGAGCCAAGCTCGCAACCGGCAATCGCGACGAGGCCCGCTCCTGGGCCGCGCGGGGATGGCGGATGCTGGAGTCCGATGCGGCGCTCGAACGACGGGTGCTTTCGGAATTCGGCTCACTGCTCGGACCCGACGCGCATAAAGGGCGGCTATGGGCCAAGGTCGCAGCACAAGAATCCAATGCCGCCATCCGCGTTGCGAAATTGCTCTCGCGCGATCATCAACAGGCTGCCAGTACGGCGCAGCTGCTCCTCAGAAGCCATTCCGGCGCCAAAAAATCGATTGCCCAGCTTTCGCCCGCCATGCGGTCCGAACCCGCGATGCAATATGCTTTGACGCATTATTATCGGAAGGCAGACAGGAACAAGGAAGCGGCACAAATTCTCCTGAAAATGCCGGTGGACCACGCCAAGATTTACGGGCCGGAGGAAGTCTGGACGGAGCGGCGGCTTGTGGCTCGCGACCTGCTCGGCCGCGGTGACAAAAAGAGCTGGCCGACCGCACAGAAATTGGCAGCGGGGCACGGGTTCAGCTCCGGTCCCAATGCCGTCGAAGGAGAATTCCTGGCTGGCTGGATCGCGCTGCGTTATCTGAAGGACCCGACCATAGCCCTCAAGCATTTCAAGAAGCTCGAGGCGATCACCACAAGCCGAACCGACACGGCGCGGTGCAAATATTGGCTGGGCCGGACATATGCCGTTCTTGGACAGCGTGAGCTGTCGACCGCCGCTTTCAGCGAAGCAGCAAAGCATGAAACCGTCTTCTATGGTCAGCTAGCCCGAGAGACGCTTGGCCTCGGTGAACAGCCTATCTCGGTGGAGGAAATCAAACCGTCGGCCGAAATTTATTCTCGAGTGGCGAATGACGAGCTTGTTCAGGCCTTCAGAATTCTGGCTAGGGCAGGACGCGAAGGCGAAATGGGCCTGTTCCTGTGGCCGATTGCCAAGCGGTTCAAGAGCGAAAAAGAGATGTCGGCAGCGGCATCGATCGTGTGGGAGAACGGCGGCCCCTCCATGACAGTCAGACTCGCCAAGGCCGCCGGCAGCTATGGTGTGGACATCGATTATTGGGGATATCCCGTGCGTGCCATGCCGGCCTACACCGCTATGGGTCCGCAGGTTGAGAAAGCACTCGTTTATGGCGTCACCCGTCAGGAGAGCGAGTTCAATTCGCAAGCAGGCAGCCATGCTGGCGCGAGAGGCTTAATGCAGCTGATGCCCGGCACCGCAAAGCTCATCAGCAGGCAGTACAAGGTCAAATACAATCCTAAACTCCTTACCAATCCCGAATACAACGCGAAGCTCGGCGCAGCCCATCTCGGCGATTTGGTGAAGGAATTCAGAGGTTCGTATATACTTTCGCTGGTCGCCTATAATGCGGGCCCGCGCCGGTCGCTCGATTGGATGCGACGATACGGCGATCCGCGATCGGAGGGCGTCGATCCGGTCGACTGGGTGGAATCCATCCCGTTCACGGAAACGCGGTATTATGTACAGAAGGTTTTGCAGAATACCCATGTCTACCGCTCCAGGCTGGCACCGGCTTCAATGCGGGGCATGACAGCCGATCTTCTCCGGGGTTCGGGCAAGAAAATCGATGTGACGCATTTCGCGCAGCAGTCGACTGCTTCTTGCGGAACTCAGGCTGCTTCAATGGCATCGCTGATCGCCGTCTGTGACCTGCGCTGAGCGCGTAGACTGGCGCGAATTTCACTTTAGGGGGCCTGATGGTCTGGAGCTGTTCGGTCGCCAATGCGGCCGGCGGAAATCGCGCCTCACACCCTTGCTCTGCCTCGCCGGACTTACCCGAAATTCAAAGGATTTTGAGCCTCTCGCCGCTCAACTGCGGGACCGGCAGATCATCGCGTTCGACTATCGCGGAAGAGGCCGGTCTCACTATGCCCATCCCGCCACCTACACGCCCCGCCACGAGCTCGCAGATTGCCTCTCGTTGATGGATCATTTGCATATCGACAAAGCCTGCCTCGTCGGCACGTCGCGGGGCGGCATCATAGCCATGCTTATGGCGCAGATACGGGGAGACAGGATTGCGGGGGCGATCCTGAACGATATTGGTCCGCGACTTGAAACGGAAGGCTTGCTGCGAATTGCGCGACTCATACGTCAAGACGCGGAATATCGGACATGGGAGGAAGCTGCCAAAGAACTCAGAGCAGGGTCTCCCGAGATATCGGGCCTGACGGACTCCGACTGGCTTTGTTTTGCACGCCGAGTCTACAAGGAACAGGCCGGTACAATCGTACGCGACTTTGATCCCGCGCTCGCGCTGTCATTTCCCTCGCCCGTGGAGTTGGCACGGGACGCCCAACCTGAGCTTTGGAGAGAATTCAGCGCCTTTAACGAAAAACCCTGTGCAGTTTTGCGAGGCGAATTTTCCGATCTATTGAGCGAAGCAACGGTCCGCGATATGGCCGCCGTTCACAAAGGGCTGATCACCGCTTCCGTGAGCGGTCGCGGACACGTGCCTTTCCTCGATGAACCCGAAAGCATCGCGGCGGTGCTAGGCGTTGCCGAACTTTGCGACAGCTTGAACTAGGTGCGACGTGTTCGTGGCACCGATTTAGGCTTTGGCGATTTTTTCCCTACGCCGGTACTGGAGCGACGCGGGCTTTCATTCCCCCTGCCCGCAAGCTGCCTAGCTTGCTTAATCCATTCATCCCGAGCAATGCGGCCCTTGAATTTCAGGTGGTCATCAATCCATTGCGCCTCCTCTGTCGTCCATCCTGCAATTTGAGCAAAGTGGAAGATTCCGAGACGGTGAAGTGTGAGCTCAATCTTAGGGCCGACACCTGAGATTTGCTGCAGTTCATCAGGTGTACCTCCCCGGGGGGAAGCAATTCCCTTCGGCTGAGAGGGACCTGAGGCTGCTTCGGCGGCCCGCGGTTCGGTGAGCGCAATCACGGCTTGCTCGTCGACCGCCGTATGCCCTGCTGTCATGGTTTCGGAGGGAAGGGGCTGCGGTTTTGCCGCAATGATCTGCTGCGGACCTGCATCAGCAAGTCTTATACGCTGTTCCTTCTCGACCTCTGCGGTCCCTGGAGCGGAGGGAGCTGCTGGTTCGATGTCCTCCTCCTCGACTGCGCCCTCCCCCGCCTTATGGAAGATCAACCGCAGAACATAACCGAGGATACATCCCACAAAAAAAGCCAGCAGGATCCAAAGAAGCACTTCAATTACGGTTTGGGGCATTTTGGCCTCTAAAAATATCCTATCGCCGCGTAAGCTGTCGATAAGACGCTGAACAACTCAACCAGCCGACGATGATACCAACAATAAAGGCCGCCATAACCCCTATCCAATTATCTGCCAACGCCGAAAAGAAGTGATAAATGTAGAGACTCAGCTTCCATAACGATATCTCTGATCTCGACTTTGAAAAACAGGATCTGAGCCAATATGGCATATCAAGCTGCAATTCGCCCGAGGGACACGTCCAAACGGGCGGCAATCTGCTCAGATGCAAAATAACCGATTCGTCGGGTAAACTCCCGCAATAGTCTGAGGGCCTAGACGGGAACGTATGGATTGCTGGAGGTGAAGAGATGACCCGCCGCTTCCTTTTATGCAGCATTGTGTTTTTGAGCCTGTGTTGCTCACTGACGGCGCTCTCAGCGGGGCCGAGGACCATAGGCATTGTTGCAGAACTAAGAGGCCAGGCGCTTGCGGAATTGAACGAGCAACGGCGCAACCTCGATTTCAACTCATCGGTCTTCCTCGGGGACAGGTTAAGAACCGCCGAGGATTCGCGGCTCGCGGTGCTGCTGGCGGAAAAGACAAGGTTGCGGCTTGGAGCCAACACGACCGTGACAGTCGACAAGTTTATCGCCGACGCGGGGGGCGAGCTTTCGCTGGGCAGCGGTGCAATTCTTATTGAGGCTCCTCTCAATTCCCTGCCGAAGGGACTGACTGTTGAAAGTCCCTTTGCATTGATCGCCGTTCGCGGGACGGTGTTTTTCGCGGGCCCTATTAATGGTGTGTTCGGCGTGTTCGTCAAAAGCGGTTCACTCAACGTTACCGCTGCGGGCAAGACGGTGCGTCTCAGGAAAGGTGAAGGAACAGATATTGCAAAGGTGGGTGATCCTCCAGGAGCCGTTAAAAAATGGGGCAAAGCCAAGATCGATAAGGCTCTTGCCATGGTTCAATGACACTTATCGACAACGGGACGCCCTCTATCGCGAGCAGAGGACTGAAACCTCGCCACCCATCCTTACGCAGAGGGACATGAGGGTATCATCGTGCAGCAGACATCGACAGAAGGTTTCTTCGCCGCAATTCCTGCCTTTACTCATTTTAACGAGGTGGGGATGGCTACCCACTACCGTTCGTTGCCCGGCGATTGGATTATCGGCGTTGCAGATGTGGTCAACTCAACCGGTGCCATAGGAAGAGGTCAGTACAAAGCGGTCAATATGGTGGGCGCCAGCATCATCTCAGCGGTCATCAACCGGCTTGGGCATCGCGATTTCCCCTTTGTTTTCGGCGGGGATGGGGCTGCATTTGCCCTGCCGGCACGGTTTGAAAGCGCTATTCGCGAGGTTGCTGCAGCGGTGCAGACCTGGGCCGAGGAAGAAATGGGGCTGACGCTTCGAGCGGCTCTAGTGCCGCTCCGTGAGATTCGGAACGCAGGACATGACGTAACGGTCGCAAGATTTGCGGTGGCTCCGGAACTTGCCTATGCCATGTTCAGCGGGGGCGGCATCAACTGGGCCGAGACGGAGATGAAAGCCGGCCGATATCTCGTTGAGCGCGCAGCCGCCGGCACCAGACCCGATCTCTCCGGCCTGTCCTGCCGCTGGGAACCGATCACCTCCGAACGCGGGGAAATCGTCTCGCTGCTCGTGATGCCGCAGCCGAGCGCGGCTGCTGACGCTTTTGCCAAGCTCATTGGCAGCATCACCCGCTATATCGATGATCCAGTCCACACAGCAAACCCTGTGCACCCGAACAGCCTGCGTTTCGCCTGGCCTCCGAAAGGCCTTGGCCTCGAAGCAAGGGCAACGCGCGAGAGAATATCCTTCGTCACTCGATATGCCGCACTCATGGTCTTCAATCTCTTCGGGTGGTTCCTTTTTCAATTCAATGTGAAGTTCTTCGGGTTTGATCCGAAGCTTTATCGCGCTGACACGACACGCAATTCGGACTTTCGCAAATTCGATGACGGTCTGAAACTGACTCTCGACTCCAACAGCGAAGCCATCGAACAGCTTACCAGCATGCTGGAGGAAGCACGGCGAAAGGGAATAGCCTATTACGGGGTTCATCGGCAAAAACAGGCGCTGATGACATGTCTCGTTCCCTCGGTGCTCATGCGCGATCATGTGCATTTCATCGACGGCGCGGGTGGAGGTTACGCCAAAGCGGCGGAGAGCTTGAAGCAGCAAATTCGCCATTCTTCCCAGGGCCTGCAACCGATGCTTGACCGGGCTTGAGCCATTTCGCTCAATAGGAAGTTAAGCGTTTCTTATGCTCGGCCGTTCCGGCATATATCGGTTATGCCGCCAACTTCCCCACAGTTACCGACTGTCGAAATCGACGTTTTCGGCTATGTGATCCGCCTGCCGGAGCTTCGCCGATATCGGAAGTTCTACGACAAACTGCGCGCGGGAAAATGGGAAGCCCGCACCTTCCAAGTGCTCGGCAAACATCTCGACGAGCAAACTCATTATGTCGATATCGGAGCCTGGATCGGCGTCACAGCTTTTTGGGCGAGCCATGTCGCTAAGTCAGTTATTGCGGTGGAACCCGACCCGGACTGCGTTGCGATCCTGAGGCAGCTTTCGCCGAGTTATCCGAACGTCAAAGTGCTCGCGGGCGCTCTTACGAGAGGGCCTGATATACTGCTTCACGCTGTAGACGATTTCGGCAGCTCGGAAACAACCGCGCTCAATTTTGGCGCCGGTCCGTCGGTGCTGGCGAAGGGGCTTGCCATCGAGGAGATCATGGGGCAAGCGGAGGCAGGACCAGTGTTCGTCAAAATCGATATCGAGGGCTACGAGTACGAGATGGCGAGCGAGATCGCCAAGTTGGGAAGCTATGATCTGCGCGGCATGCAGTGTGCCGTGCATCCACAGCTCTTGGAAAAAAGCCTCACGGGACCGCTGCCGCTTCGACGCCTCAGAACCCTGGTCAAAACCTGGCAGTTCAGAAGATTACTGCCGGGATATCACGCCGTTCCCGGTCGGCGCTATTCAAGTTTTCTTTCCTTTCTGGCATTCGGGATAGCGCTGCGGCGCGTGCCAGGAGGTACGGATCTCGTGTATTACAAGCAAGCTTGACGACGACGACAAAATACCCAACGATCCACCAAGCCCTTGGATTTCCCTGAAATAAGACAACGCGTTTAAAGCATTGACCACCGTCAAAGCACAGCACTCCGGAGCAGGAGCGTGAGCCGTTACCGCGCGGCAGTCTTGGCTTGTCTGTCCGTGTTGCTATTGGGGGGAAAAAACGCGGTCACCGCTCCTCCACAAACGCTGGTCGACGGATTCGAGGAGCCGGGTTTCAGCCAAGACGGTGGGCTCTATTACAAACCCAATAAGGAACAACAGGCAGGAACGGTAGAGTTTCAAAATGCGGTGACGCACAGCGGCATCGGAGCGCTGAAACTTTCGGTAAAGCCGTTTTGTTCCGCTTCGGATGAGAACTGCAGCGAACGAGCAGAAGTCTGGGAGCGGCCGGAAAAGTGGGCAGGTTATGATCAGGGCGTATGGTACGGGTTTGCCGTTAAGTTCGAAGACCCGGTTCCCCAGGATGACCATCGCTACATTATTGCCCAATGGAAACGTGAGATCAGCGGCACTCCAGGCGATTTCAGTCCGTTTCTGGCCATTCGGCTCAACAAGGGCAAAATCTTTGCAACCGTCGAGACTAATCTGGTTTCGGCGCGCAGCGTCGGACCAGAGGGGGAATTCGCGCACTGCCCCGCAGGTGAAACTGCCGTGTGGCTTCGACCCGAGACCAATCAAACGCGTGCGCTGGTCGCCATTTCGCGCGACTGGAACGACGGGAATGGGAAGCGATTCAACGCGTGCACCGGTGAAATTCGCGTTGAGAAGCGGGGGAACGATCTTCCGGCGCCTGAATCGGGCTGGATCGATTTCGCGATTTACTCAAAGCCAGGGCCCGATGGCACCGGCCACATAGAGATTTTCGCAAATGCCAGCTGGGTAGCGACGATCAAGGGACGCATTGGCCATGCGGAAAAGGGTCTCGGAAGATATCAGTATTTCAAATTCGGCCCCTACCGTGCTCCCCACCCCGACGTTTGGACGCTTTATTACGACGACTTCCGGCGAAGCCCCAATTGCAAGGATGTGCTGGTACAAACATCATGTCCGTTCTGACGGCCTAATGTCTAGGCATCCGATAGCTCCTGGGCTAATCTTGGGCCAATTCGGCGCGACAAGAAAAAATTCGAGAGGGCGGCAATTTTGATCTCACATGCAGTAGAAAAAGATCTTCTTCGCATTGAAGATCTTGGAATCTCATTTGATCTGCATGGGGGAGCAATCCAGGCGGTGAAAAGCGCCAGCTTTCGCATTCTTCCCGGCAAAGTCACGGCGCTCGTTGGGGAATCGGGATCAGGGAAATCGGTTATTGCACAAGCGATCATGGGGATTCTTCCGCGCGCCGGACGCATTACCCAGGGCCGCATCCATTTTTCCGATCCCCAGAACGAGGGGGAAACGGTCGATCTGGCGCAACTGCCCCGCGACGGAATTCAATTCCGCAGGCTTCGCGGCGCTCGCATAGGAATGATTTTCCAGGAACCGATGACGTCTCTCTCGCCGCTGCACACCATCGGCAATCAAATCGACGAAGTTCTGTTGATTAGATCGAAGATGAAGCAGAGCGAGGCACGCGAGCGCGAACCGAGGAAATGTTGAGCCTCGTGGGTTTTCCCCATCCGAAGCATGCTGCCGACATGTATTCCTTTGAACTCTCCGGAGGGCTGCGGCAGCGGGCGATGATCGCCATGGCTCTCATCTGCAACCCGGCGCTGCTCGTAGCCGATGAACCCACGACGGCACTGGATGTGACCATCCAGGCACAGATACTTCAACTGCTGCTCGACCTGCAGAGCAGGTTCAACATGGCGATGCTGCTGATCACCCATGACCTCGGAGTGGTGGCTAATATCGCAGACGAAGTATCGGTGATCTATCACGGAGAGATCATGGAGGCCGGCACCGTTGAGCATATATTTCGCAGCCCATCGCATCCCTATCTGAAGGGACTGATGGCCGCCGTTCCGCATTTCGACATGAAGCCCGGGGAACGGCTCAAGGCGCTGCGCGAAATTCCGGTAACCGCCAGCCGAGATCTCATGAAGAGCGAAAAGCCCATGACAACAGGCAATCATACGCTGCTGGCCGTGCGCAATCTAACGAAGACCTTCTCGACCCGGAAGACCACCTGGTTTGGAAGCGATGCTGCGACATCAGTCCGCGCTGTCGACGATGTGAGCTTCGAGATCCGCCGCGGGGAGTGCCTCGGCTTGGTGGGCGAAAGCGGCTGCGGCAAAACCACCGTCAGCAAGATCATCATGCGCGCAATCACGCCCGACACGGGAAAGATAGTTTTCGACAGCGGCTCCGGGCCCATCCCCGTGCTCGATGCCGAGGGGCAGGAATTGCAGGCGCTGCGAGCCAGAATACAAATGGTGTTTCAGGATCCCTTTAGCTCGCTGTCGCCACGCATGACGGTGCAAAACATATTGAGCGAGCCTTTGGAGATTCACGGCCGCGGTGATTCCGCTTCGCGGCTTGAAACAGTAAAAACACTCATGCAGGCCGTGGGCCTCGATCCCCGTCTAATGAGCCGCTATCCTCACAGCTTTTCCGGCGGTCAGCGGCAGCGCATCAGCATAGCACGTGCCCTAGCTCTTAGACCGGAACTGCTGATTTGCGACGAACCGGTATCTGCCCTGGATGTTTCGGTGCAAGCTCAGATTCTCAACTTGCTGAAGGATCTACAGAAGGAATTGGGGCTTACCTATCTTTTCATCTCCCACAACCTCGCGGTAGTTGATTACATGGCTGATCGCATCGCCGTCATGTATGCAGGTCGAATTGTCGAACTCGCTCCACGCGAGACCTTATTCAATGCCCCGGTCCATCCCTACACGCGCGCCCTCCTCGCCGCAGTGCCCTTTGCAGATCTCGACCGGCGACTGAACTTCGCTGCCTTGGAACTCGGCAAATCATTGAAGGCAAATAGTTGGGGAAAAATGTTTCAAGATGAAGAGGGCGCCGAAAGCTTGGCACCTGCCGATTTGGGCGGAGGCCATTTGGTTCTTGCCCGGCGCAACGTCAGTGAAAAGGAGTTACGGTCATGATCACACGCCGCTTAGCGCTTGGACTGATAGCCTCCGCATTTGCCCCGCTCACCGTGCGCGCCGCCAGCGATGAGCCCCCGATATTAAAAACCATGCTGGATGCAGGCAAGCTGCCGCCAATGTCCCAGCGACTGCCACAGGTGCCCCGCGTCGTCGATCTGGCCGCCATGGGACGCAAACCCGGTCGCTATGGAGGAGATATCCGCATGCTCATTAGCGGACCGAGGGACATCCGCCTGATGACCATCTACGGTTATGCAAGACTTGTGGGCTATGATGAGAACCTGGAACTGCGGCCGGACATACTGGAAAGTTTCGACGTTGTGGATGGCCGCGTCTTCACCTTCAAGATCCGGCAAGGGCACAAATGGTCCGACGGGAGCCCTTTGACGCCTGAGGATTTCCGCTATTGCTGGGAGGATGTCCAGAACAACCAGGATCTCTCACCGGGAGGGCTTGCTACGTATCTCCTGGTCGATGGCAAACCACCCGTGTTCGAGGTAGTCGATCCATTAACGGTTCGCTATTCCTGGGAACAGCCAAATCCAGACTTCCTTCAGCAGATCGCCGCGGCGCAGCCACTGAGCATGGTAATGCCGGCTGCATATCTCAAGCAATTCCATCAGAAATATCAGGACAAGGCGAAGCTCGAAGAGCTCATCGCAATTGAGAAGGCGAAGAAGTGGACATCGCTCCACATCAAAATGGCGCGTCAATATCGGCCGGAGAATCCCGAGTTGCCCACTCTCGACCCCTGGCGCAATAGGACGCAGCCCCCAGCAGAACAGTTCATTTTCGAGCGCAACCCCTTCTTCCATCGTGTCGACGAGACGGGGCGCCAGCTCCCCTATATAGACCGGTTCATACTCAACGTCAGCACATCCTCAATCATTCCGGCGAAGACGGGCGCAGGGGAAAGCGATTTGCAGGCAACGGGCATTGATTTTACCGATTATACTTTTCTCAAGGACGCACAAAGCCGCTATCCGGTCAGAGTGAGACTATGGAAACGCACGCAGGGTTCACGTCTGGCGCTTTTGCCCAACCTCAACTACGGCGATGAGGGCTGGAGGAAAATCATGCGCGACGTGCGCTTCCGCCGCGCGTTGTCCGTGGCGGTCGACCGTCAGGAAATCAACGCCGCCGCCTTCTTCGGACTGGCCAAGGAAAGCGCCGATACCGTTCTTCCCGAGAGCCCGCTTTATCAGGAGTTTTTCAGGCAAGCATGGATCCAATTTGATCCGGAATTGGCCAATACATTGCTTGATGAGGTCGGACTCTCCAGCCGTGGCAGTGACGGTTTGCGTCTCCTCCCAGACGGGCGGAAAGTCGAAATCGCGGTTGAAACTGCTGGAGAAAGCACGCTCGAAACCGATGTTTTAGAGCTTATCACCAATCACTGGCGAAAGGTGGGGATCGGCCTTTTCGTGCGGGTATCTCAGCGCGAGGTGTTCCGCAGCCGAGCCATTGCCGGGACCATCATGATGGCTATCTGGGGCGGTATCGATAATGGCATTCCGCGCTCCAACATGAATCCATCCGAGCTTGCTCCCACGGTCGAGGATCAATTGCAATGGCCGGTATGGGGTCTCAATTACCAATCCCACGGAGCGCAGGGCACGCCGCCAGATCTCAAGGAGGCGACGGATCTCGTCAACTTGCTCAAAAAGTGGCGCAGCGCCACCACCGAGGCCGAGTGGACGGAAATCTGGACCACGATGCTTTCGATCTATACCGACAACGTATTCTCGATCGGTCTGGTGAATTCCACCTTGCAGCCCATAGTGGTCCACTCCAAGCTAGTGAACATTCCTGAAGCCGGTCTCTTCAGCTTCAATCCCACCAGCTATTTCGGTCTCTATCTGCCGGATACCTTCTGGCTGGAGGCCTGAGGAATGCTGCGCTACATTTTATGGCGCATCGCCGTAATGATCCCCACCTTGCTGATCATTTCGGCGTTGATTTTCGCCATCATTGAGCTTCCCCCCGGAGATTATTTCGAAAGTTACATCGCTGAGCTAAAGGCCCAGGGAGAAGGCGTCAACGAAATATATCTCAACACCTTGCGCAGTGAATACGGGTTCGACCAACCTCTGTTGGTCAGATATTTTATTGGGTCGCCGGCATGTTACAGGGCGACTTCGGATATTCATTCGAGTATCAGCTGCCGGTGAGCGACGTCGTCGGCGACCGGCTGTGGCTGACTGTCATGGTATCGTTCGTCACCATCATCTTCACATGGATCATTGCTTTTCCGATCGGCATCTACTCGGCGATGCATCAGTACAGCTGGAGCGACTATGGCCTGACCTTCCTGGGGCTGTTGGGGCTAGCGATCCCCAACTTTATGCTCGCATTGATCCTCATGTATTTTGCCAATATCTGGTTCGGCACTTCCATCGGCCATTTGATGGATCAGAAATATTTCGCCGAACCGATGAGCTGGGACAAGTTCAAGTCAATTCTCGAGCATTTGTGGATCCCGGTCATCATCATAGGAACTGCCGGGACGGCAGGAATGGTTCGCCGCCTGCGGGCCAATCTGCTGGACGAGCTGCAGAAGCAATATGTAACCACCGCTCGCGCCAAGGGTCTTCATCCGACCAGAGCACTCATCAAGTATCCGTTGCGCATGGCTCTCAATTTTTTCATTTCCGATATCGGCTCCATTCTGCCGGCAATTATTTCCGGAGCGGAAATCACCGCCATTGTACTTTCTCTTGAAACGACTGGCCCAATGCTCATTAAAGCTTTGCAGAGCCAGGACATGTATCTTGCCGGGTCGTTTTTGATGTTTCTTGCATTTCTGACAGTCATCGGGGTTCTCATCTCCGATCTGGCTCTGGTTGCGCTCGATCCGCGCATAAGGCTGCAGGGGGGCAGCACCAAGTGACCAACACGCCTCTGCCAGCCCAGGGAAAACCGCTCAAGCATTATGTGTCAGCCGCTCCGTTCGATCCTGCTTCGATCGAGGCGATGACGCAGGAGCATGTCCGTATCTACATGGCCTCGCAATGGCGTTTAATGTGGTGGAAGTTTAAACGCCATAAAGTCGCGCTCATTTCCGGTATCTTTTTGGCGGTCCTATATTTCACGATCCTGATTAGCGAGTTTCTGGCACCCTATAATTTGCACACGCGCAATGTTGACTTCATTTACGCCGCGCCACAACGCATTCACCTGTTCCATGAAGGATCACTGGTCGGGCCCTTCGTCTACGCGCGAGAAATGAAACTCAATCTCGAGACGCTACAGCGCGAATACACCGACAACCCGAACAAGGTGCAGCCAATTCGTTTTCTGTGCACAGGGGATGCTTATGAATTTTGGGGACTATGGAAGGGGAATGTGCATCTGATCTGCCCGCCCAAGAATGGCCAGATGTTTCTCCTGGGTACCGACAGGCTGGGACGCGACGTCCTCTCACGCATTATCTATGGGGCTCGCGTTTCCTTAACCATCGGATTGCTGGGAGTGGCAGTGAGTTTTTCCCTGGGCATCATCATCGGCGGCATGGCCGGCTATCACGGCGGCGCGCTCGATCTGGTCGTTCAACGCATTATCGAGGTTCTGCAATCTCTGCCGAGCATACCATTGTGGATGGCCCTTGCAGCCATCATGCCGGTAACGTGGAGCCCGCTGCTTATCTATTTCGGCCTTACCATAATTTTTGGCCTGCTCGATTGGACAGGACTGGCGCGAGCGGTGCGATCAAAGCTGTTAGCGCTGCGCGAGGAAGATTATGTGTTGGCGGCCCAGCTCATGGGGGCAAATAGCCGCCGCATCATCGGGCGCCACCTCGTCCCGGGCTTCGTCTCTCACCTAATCGCCTCCGCGACGATTTCCATTCCCGGCATGATATTGGGCGAAACCGCCCTCAGCTTTTTGGGGCTCGGGCTGCGCGCACCCATCACAAGCTGGGGTGTGCTGTTGACGGAGGCGCGCAATGTCAGCGTGGTCGCGCTTTATCCATGGCTCTTATTTCCGATGGTGCCGGTCATTTTGGTCATTCTTGCTTTCAATTTCCTCGGTGACGGCCTGCGCGATGCGGCCGATCCCTATAGATAGACTCGCGGTCGTCCGCGCTGGAGAGAATGAAAATCGCTTTCTACGCGCCGCTCAAGCCGCCTGATCACCCGGTACCGTCGGGAGATCGGCAGATGGCGAGGCAATTGATTGCGGCTCTCGAATCGAAGGGCAATATCATCACCATCCCTTCGCACCTGCGGTGCTATTTGAGAGGTTCTTCGCTTGCGGAGTTCAACGAAGCAAGGGAGAATTCGCGAGACGAGTTCGCCCGGATCACGAGGGAGTGGGCGGCAGGCGGAGGGGTAGATTTGTGGCTGACCTATCACCCGTACTACCGGGCGCCCGACCTGCTTGGAGCGGATGTCGCAAAGCAGTTTGGAATTCCTTATGTCACCTGTGAAGCATCATACGCCGCCAAGCGCGACAACGACGGGTGGAAGGAGCAACAGGCCGTCGTGAAGAGCGCGGTGCGACAAGCCGCACTGAACCTGTGCTTCACGAATCGCGACCGGCAAGGTCTCTCAGCAATCGTCACCTCATCCAGCCTTGCAAATGTACCGCCGTTCATAGCGGTCGAACCCGTGTCGTCCGGTGACCACCGCGTGGCCAGCCCGCCAGGACATCTGATCGCAGTCGCAATGATGCGCAGCGGCGTAAAGTTCGACAGCTTCAAGTTTTTGGCAGCTGCGCTCGCGCTGCTGCCAGACGTGCCCTGGCATTTGACGATCGTGGGTCATGGGCCGCTCGCTGAGGCAGTGAAGGAGCTTTTTGGCATTTTTCCACAGAAACGGCTTCGCTGGATCGGCGAAGTAGCGCCCGAAACAGTGTCGGACTATCTGCAGCAAGCCAGCATCTATGTGTGGCCAGGCTGCGGAGAGGCCTATGGACTGGCATATCTCGAGGCGCAGGCCGTCGGTCTGCCAGTGATCGCCCAGGCCGCAGCCGGCGTTCCGGAGGTCGTTGTTCATGGCCAGACGGGTATGCTGCTCCCGGAAGGAGATATCGCCGGCTTCGCATCGGCGATACGCCGCTGGATCAATAATCCAGCGGAGCGAGCAGTGTTCGGCGCGCGAGCAAGGGATTTCGTCCAGAGCGAACGATCTCTGGAGAAGGCGGCCCAAAGGCTTCACGGGCTGCTTTCCCCACTTGCCGGCGGGGTGAAATACCTCCATGGCTGACCGGGATCTCTGGCAACCCGTTGCCGCAGCGCTGGCAGAATACAGCCGGCTGGGGATTAGCCCAGAATTTTGGCTTCGCGACGACGACGCGAGTTCTCCGGCAGCAGCTCTGGATAGGCTTATCGAACTCACCGCACGGTTTGGAATTCCAGTCGCTTTGGCGATCATTCCCGCCTGTACCGGCGAAGACCTTGCTGCACGCCTCGCGCCTCACGCACATGCAGCGCCGACCGTTCACGGCTGGGCCCATAAAAATCACGCAGGCATAGGCGAGAAAAAGCAGGAATTCGGGCCTCATAGACCGCTGGCGGAAATGCAAAATGAGCTGAGCCGGGGGCTGAAGATCATGAATGATTTTTACCCCGAGCGGCTGGTGCCGATGTTCGTTCCGCCGTGGAACCGCATCGCTCCCGAGCTTATTGGATATCTTGATGCGGCCGGCTATTCGGCATTGTCACGTTTCGGTCCAGCTGGTGTACAGACTGGCGATGGGATTGCGAAAATCAACACACATGTCGATATCATGGACTGGCGGGGCGGAAAGACCTGCAAGGACCATGAGGTTTTGACTCGTTTGCTGGCCGATGCTCTGACTCAATCGCTTGCCGGAGAGAGATATCCCATTGGAATACTAACCCATCACCTGGTTCATGACGAGGCGGCGTGGAATTTCCTGGAAAATCTGTTCTCCTTCGCTCACGGCCAACGATGGCTTTCCGCGCAAGAACTGGTCGGCCAGCGATTCACTTCGACATTTCCATAATCGCGCTGCGGGCTTCCGACAATTCGGTGTTAGTCTTACTAGTCGGTTCGCCAGCACGCGTATTATCTCGACCGCCACTTCAGGAAACTCGGCCAGCAGATTCAAGAAATGCTCCTTGTCGATGCGCAGAACGTCGAGAGCGGAGCTGGCCCGGATCGTCGCGGTGCGGTTTACATTACAGAGAATGGCGATCTCGCCGATGATCGAATCGGGTCCCACGGAGGCAACTTTCATTTCACCCTTGTCGGAAGCCACCAGTATGTCTGCTGTTCCAGACAGCACCACATAAGCGGCATCGCCGGCATCGCCCTGATGGAAAATTATCTGGCCCTCCTTGAAATTCAGGCGTTTCGAGGTAAATGCCAAAAGTTTGAGCTTTGCCGGCGCTACATTGCCGAACAGCGGCACCTGTCGAAGCCTTTGGACCTCGTCTTTCAACACCATGGCGGTCCTTCCTTCCGTTACCTAGCCAACAGGCCAGCAAACACGCCCTGCTCCGTCAGCAAGCCATCATAGCTGCCGTCCTCGACCGGTTTTCCGCGCTCGAATACCACGATCCTCTTGAAAAAACGCGAAATGTGCGGGCTGCTGAGAACCCAGATGATTGCGGGTTTCCAATCTCCCTTGGTTACCTGGTCCAAAATTGCAGTTGCAATTTTTTCCTGGCTCCGAAGATCAATCGCCGACAGCGGTCTGTTGAAAATCACGTAGTCAGCACGCTTGAGCAATGCGCGTGCCACATTGAGCTTCTGGCGCTGTGCCATTGTCAGACGCCTGCCGCCGGCACCGACATTGAAATCGAGACCCACGTCTATGACTTCTCCGTAGAGACCGGCCTCGTCGAGAACCTTCCGCACGACGATACGAATTTTTTCCGCACCATCAGCCTGCTTATGTGCAATCCGACCGAACAACATATTGTCGAGCAGGCTCGTCGCGTGATTGTATTTTTCTGGATCATAAATCTGAATTACATCCTTTAGATCTTGAGGCATGCCCTCCAGAAACATCGTGCGCGATTTTACGATCTTCTGCATATGCTCGGCATCGAGCAATCCGAAGCGATATCTTGGTTCAACATAGGAGAAGCTCAACCGGATGAATTTATCGGTATCCCGCGCGTCGATCGCGCTGAAGGGGCGGTCGGAAAGCTTCTGCAGCAACGATCTGTATTCCGGGACCTGATCGGCGGTGAGGAACATGCCCTGTTGGAAAAATGGATGATCAGGAGGAAGGTCGCCCAGGATTTCCAATACATTGGCGGCGATCCCCTGCCCTATTTCATAGAGAATTGCGTCGAGTCCCGTAGTCTCGATCGCAGAGCGGAAATAGGGATGCGATCTGAGCTCCTGCTCCGACATCTGCTTGTGATCCAAGGTGCCGAAAATCATATTTTCGATGACCGTGGCCTCAGCATTGTAGGAGAGTGGCTCGAACGGCACCACGATGTCGGTCAACCCCTCAGCCTCAAGCTGATCCCGGAGATTAGCCCTGAGCTCCGCTATCCGCTCGCTGATCGCGGGATGGCGTTCAGCGCCTAATGCCGATCGTAGACCGAGATCGAACACATCCTGCGACAGGCCCACGATTTCCATCACCTGCTGCACTGCCGGGACGAGATCTTCGGGTCCCTTGGCATTGATTGCATCGTAATCGATCCAGTCGCTGTGAATATCGAACGTCGGGTTACCGACGATCTCGGCCTCGCGCATCTCCCAATGACGCGCCTTGAGCTCGTCTCCCTCATAGACTTTTTCCCGCACCGGAGCATGTTTCAAGCCATAGAGTAGATTGTCGCGCATGCTGGCCTGGAACATATAGGCGTCAGATGCTGCATAGGCGAAGCGACGGCCGGTCACCGCCTCGAGCATCTGGCCGATATCTTCATTTCCAATGTTGATCTGGCCGCTTTCAGGTTTGATCAGACGCGAAATGGCTTCTGCAAGATTTTCGCCGCCAGAACCCGAAGCATCTATGACGGCCACGATTTCACCGGGACGAACAGCCATTGCCGCTCGGTCGAGCACCTTCGTACCCCCATCGTCCACATGCGTTAGATCGACCACGGAGAGCGGTTTTCGAATTGGCTCGGGTGTCTCGGTCACCAATGTCTGCACGCGTGGGTCAATCAGACCCTTGACGTTAAACTGCTCCACGACCTGGGCGTATTTCACTTCAACGTTCTGCCGCTCCTGGTCCCAGTCGATCAGCTCCTTCAACGGGGTCGGCAGATCCTTATACGCCGCAATCACCGCCACCAGCTGTCCGACATCGAGGCGGCCTATAAGCGCCAGGTAGCCACCAAGCGAGTAAAAAAGGAATGGCGTGACCTGGGCTAGAAAGTTGTTCAGGAATTTGACCATGAATTTCCATTGGTAGAGGTCATACCTGATCTTGAAGATGCGCCCCAGCCTGTTGGAGATATCGGCGCGTTCGTAGTTCGAAGTATCGTTTGTGCGAACGGCGCTGATGCCGTCAAAAACCTCACCGATTCTTCCGGCCAGCTCGCGCGCCGTGAGCTGCCTCATGCGGCCAAGTCTGACGAGGCGCTTTCGCATTCTCGGAATGATAATTCCCTGGACGAGAACGATGCCGGCAGCGATGAGGCCGAGCCAGACATTTTGCACGATAATGAAGAGCAGCGCTGTCAGTGCCTGTCCGCCAAGCATGGCAGGAGAGACGAACGCATCACCGATAAAGCCGCCGAGAGGCTCGACCTCATCTTTCACCATCGTAGCGGCTTCCGAAGCTTTCATGCGCTTGAATTGGCCGAGCGGGAAGCGGATCATCCGGTCAAACAGATCGAAGCGAATACGCCGGAGCATGCGTTCGCCCAGACGGCCCTTGTAGGTGTTTATGTAGAATTTAAGCAGACCGTTGATGATGACCAGCAGCAGGAACACGCCGCTGAGCGCCATGAGAGTCCAGAAGCGGTCCAGCGGAACGCCTTCGAACAGCTGGATTTCTCCCAAGCCCGGGAGATAGAAGTTTATCGGCAGAAAGTTTTGGGTTGCGCCGGGACTCTCAAAGCCCTTTCCCTGGATCGGACCGTTGACGATCGACTTCGGAAGGTTCAGCGAAAGGAAATAGGGAATCATCGAGATAAATACGACAAGCAGGATCCAAAGCTGCTGGCTGCGCGTATGAGTCCAAATGTATTTGAGGAGACTTTTTTCCATGAAGAAGGGGCGTTCCTAAGGGAGTTTGCTGAGGCAGAATTCAAGCCGTTCCGGCAATCGCACCCAGTTAACCCAGCTCGGGATAAAGATTGTGAATCGGCCAGACTTTCAAGTCATGCCAATAGTATAGTGCCGAAAATACCGGATTCTATAGGCTGTTTACTCAAGCAGGCTGCTCAGCAGTCGATCGAGGCAGTTGTTCCAGCCTTTTCTTCAGAATTTGGGCTGTGTGTTGCGCGCCTTGCAAATCGAGACGGTTTCCCACGGGGGGTTGAGCCTGCAGAACCCGCCCTATCGCCTCAATGAGGGTTTTGGGGGAGAGGCTGTGCTCCGGCAGGACTTGGGCGAGCCCCAGAGTTTGCAGCCGGCTTGCGCGCGTTATCTGCTCGGTTTCACCGCCTTCGGCGAAGGGGACCAGCAACGATCGGCAGTTGGCCCGCAGTATGTCGCAGACCGTATTGTAGCCTGCCTGGGAAATCGAAAGCTCGGCACTGTCCAAAAGGGCAGGAAAATCTGTACGGAAGGCAAATATCTCAAGATTGGACGGCGGGGTGGAAAGCTGGAACTTTTCCCAGGGCGAATTCGGACCAGTGATCACGCACCACCTGAGGCTTTTGGGCAGTAAACCCGCGGCGCTGATCGCGTCTTTTATCAGACGGCCTCCCGCTGCTCCGCCACCGGCTGAGACTACGATATCAAAATGCTCACCTATTGTTGCCGGCCCGGTGCGAGCCACCAAGCCGGTATAAGCAATTTTTTCAGCAAAGCGCGCGGCTAGCGGGAAAGTCTCCTCGATCCTGGAAAACACCGGGTCGCCGTGCACCAGCACCAAGTCGAAATAGTCCTGAACGATCCGCAGGGTTTCTTCGGAACGGGCCGGCTTAGTCTGCTCCTGCAGGATATCCCGGATCGAGCTTACGATTATCGGTCTTGGCCGCAATTGGTGCGCCAGCTCGATCATCGGCATAAGTTCGAACCGCATCTGCCGCCGCCCAAAAGGAAAGGCCTCCGTCATGACTATCTGCGGTCTGAAGCTCCTTAACGCCGAGAGCAGAAGACCGCGGCGGTGCTCCTTCGCCTCCTGGCTCACCACCCTGTCATGGGCGTCGAGCAGGGCGGAAAACCCGGGTGCCGTCTTCAGCGGAGGAAGGGCAATGACCTCGATATCATCCTCAGGGAAGCCGGACACCGGCACTCCTCCCATCACCATGGCGATGTCGAAGCCGGCGCCCTTAAGCGCGCTTGCGATCCGGCTTGCGCGCACCAGATGGCCGATGCCGAGGAGATGCTGCACGTACAGCAAAACACGGAAAGGCCTCATCGACCGGTCTGCCATTCAGTTTCGAAAAGCGAAAGCACCTGCTTGATGCCGGACCGGCAATCGAACCGCTCGCGCACTGTTTTCTCGGCGACCTCGCCCAGCTGTTGGCGGTAAGTAGGGTTGGTGATGAGCTTTAGCATCGCTCTGGAAAAAACTTCCGGATCTTCCGGTTCAACGACCAGTCCATTTGTCCCATCCTCCAACAGCTCGGTTACTCCGGAGATGTTTGTGGAGACGCAGGCGAGCCGCTGGCTGCACGCCTCGACCAGAACATTGGGCAGACCATCGCGGTCGCCGTCCTTACCGACACGGCACGCGAGAGCAAACAGATCGGCTTGGCGATAGTGCTGCAATATTTCTTCCTGTGCCTGCGCTCCGTTCCAGACGATTCGGTGGTCGATTCCAAGCGATACGGCCTGCGATTTAAGGCGGACTGCCTCTTCGTCCCCTCCCCCGATGTGAATGAAGCGCCAAGCCAGGTCCGGCGGCAGCAGCGCCAGTGCTCGCAAGAGCACGTCATAGCCTTTCTTCTCGACAAGACGGCCGACACTCAGGATGACGACAGGATCATCCCGATCGAGACCGGCACGGTCCGGACGATCGGAGGTGAAACTAGCAAACCGCAACAGATCCAGGCCATGATAACTAAGCGCCAGCTTGCCCCTGCCGTTTGCCAATTCGGCCAGCCGCGTGAACCCGGCCTTGGTGCAAGTCACGATCCACCGGGCTGTTGAAATTTTTCCGGTGATCTCCCAATCCGGCGATGTCCAAATATCCTTGGCGTGGGCCGAACATGTCCAGGGGATGTCGCGCAATTGGCTGGCATAGGCTGCCACGGATGCAGGCGTGTGAAGGAAATGCGCGTGAAGCCACTCGCCATCCTTCGGCCACTCTGCGGCAAGCACAAGGGCTTGTCCGTAGCGCCGAATGCGGTGAAGCGTCGGATCGCGCCGGAAATCGATAAGGAAAGACTGAAGCGCAGGCCAGAATCCCGGCAAAGACAGGGCGAGCGCCAGCGATCTGAGCACTCTGAGGGGTTCTTCGCGCAGGTACTCCGGCAGATATGAAACGCGTGCCTTGATCTCGGCATGAACGGGGTGCCGTTTGGACTCCGTCGGCCGGCGCATCGCAACGATGGCAAATTCAAGCCCTGCCCTTTCCAACCCGAGAATTTCCTGGGCGATGAAGGTCTCTGATAACCGCGGATATCCTTTCAGCAGAAGAACGATCTTCCTAAGCGCCGGCAAATTTCTCGGCTCCCCCTTCGACGACTTTCAAATGTACCTGGGGCCTCTGACTGAGCCACCGGCCGACACTGCTGGAAATGTTTTCGAGTCCTTCGAGCCGTAATGTAGGACAGGCCTTTGAGGGCGGGATGCGGTCAGGGAGCGCTTTGAGCGCGGATGCCAGGCGTGCGGCATCGGCCGCTTCCTCGGGAAGCAGAACATCGATCAATCCAAGCTCGGCGGCGCGGCGCGCGCGAATGAGCTGCTCCTGGCGCGGATGGGTGCGCGGGACGACGAGCGCGGGCTTATCGAAGGAAAGAATTTCGCAATATGTGTTGTAGCCACACATCCCGACAACGGCCGTTGCGCCGGCGATCAGTTCTTCCATCCGATTATCGAATTCGATAATTTCGACCCAAGGGACCGACTTTCCTTTACGAAACAGCTTGCGCCGCTGTCTCGCCGGCATGTAAGGCCCGAGAACGATCAGGGCCCGGTGCTGAAGAGTTGGATTCTGCTGATATGCATGGAGCACGTCGTGAACCAGATCGGCGCCGTCACCGCCGCCGCCCGTGGTTACCAGGATATAATCCTGCTCCGGTCGGCGGCTCGGCAACTCGGTCGCAAAAACATGGCGCGGCAGGAAGCCGACGAAACTCATCCGAGACCGGATCGATGCCGGTACATCAAGACCGGTGAGCGGGTCATAGAAATCCGGCGGCCCGTACACCCAGATCCGGTCATAAAATAAGTCAATCTTGCGCATGACATCGCGTTGCCTCCATTCGGCTTCGAGAAGATTTGGCGCGTCCATAACTTCTCGAAGTCCAAGGACCAGGGTCGTAGCCCTTGTCTTCAGATAGGAGAGCGTTTCTTCCAATTCGCCGCGCAGACCCATCGGTTCCTTGTCAACGATGAAGATGTCGGGCTCAAAAGTTTCTGCGGTATAGCGGATGATGGATTGGCGGAGCTGCAGGGTCTCATGAAGATCCATGTGGCGATCAAGGGACGTGTATTCGCCGTTCCGCAGTTTGATGATGCTAGGAATCTTCACGAAATCAACTCGCGCGCGGTAATCGAAGGCACCGGCGATCGGTGAGCCCGAGATGATCAGGACATTAAGACCGCGGTAGTGCTCGACCAGCGCGTGGGCGATTGCCCGGCAACGCCGGAGATGGCCCAGCCCGAATGTATCGTGGCTGTACATGAGAATGCGAGCATGTTCTAAGCGCTGCGTCATGCCCTTCTCCCAGGAATAGCTTAAAGCGTAAGTTCTCGGAACCCGATGATTTAGGCTAAGCAATCAGTTCATATTGCAGCAGGGAACCTGCGCTGGAGTTCTGATCCAGAGAAGATGGTGACTCACCCCCGCGGCGGCAAGCGTTTCCGGCCGGCAGAATAGCTTCAGGGGCACCTAACTGCAATAGAAGCAAGCCGGCGCCAGGCAGCTCCATGGCAACTTCGCGGGGCGCTTGTCTAATGGTTGAAACTCCATAGACTGGACGAACTGCGCACGAAGCAACAGAAGAACAGATCTTGGCCGAGTTAACCGAACTGCCGAAGTGCAGCATTATTATTACTCATTTCGAATATTCCCATGTTGTCGAGCACGCTCTTCAGTCGGTCATCGATCAGGATCATGGCGATTTCGAGTGCATCGTCATCGACGATTGCTCCGATGAGCTTCACCGTCGCAAGCTCGAAGACATCGTTCGAAAGCTGGGCGATCCTCGCGTTGCGTTGATCAGCACGGCGAAAAACAGCGGACAAACCGAGGCCGTTTTCACAGCGCTACGCCACTGCACCAGCGAATTCGTCGCCCTGCTCGATCCAGATGACCGCTATGACCGAGCCTTCCTGCGTAGCATGCTTTCGGCTCACTTAAACCGAGTGCAGATTGCCGCCGTTGCCAGCTGCGACATGGGCCTCTATCGCCTCGGCGGCACTCTGCTCAGCAGGGTTTTTTCGCGTTTCGCCCGCGATTCAGAAAAGAACAAGCAGGCACAGCAGCACGCAGAAAACTTGGCAAAATACGGCTACAGCGCCTATTTTCCACCTTGGCATGCCGGTTGGCTTTGGTGCTCAACCTCCAGTCTCATGTTCCGCCGCGATGCCCTCGAAATCATTCGACCCAACAAGGCGCTCGGCTATCACCAAGTGGATGCCTATTGCGCGCAAGGCGCCCACATGTTCGGAGGCACGCTATTCGTCAACCGCATGCTGTCTTACCGGGGGCTCCACGAACGCAATCTCATGCATACGTCCCGGCTATTTTCCGCCTATCAACAACGTCATGAGATCGGAACGCACAACATAGCATCTACGGCCAAACGCGACGCGGTACAGGCTTTCCTCGCCAACGGCGGCTACAAGCTCTTCCAGCCTGGCAGACTTCTAAAAATCTTCGAGGCTCATCTCGATGAAGGGGTGTTGGCGAAGCTCATCGAGGTGTTGGCGGATTCCGCAAGGACGCCCCAACCGTAGTGCCGCTCTCCTGAAACATTCGACTCCAGGAACCTCGCGGAATTTGCTCCAAGGTTGTCTGGTACTCCATTATAAGTCCGGAGCTTATCTGTTGAACATTGCCTCGTTTAGGAGATCGGTTGAGTGGCCGTGGGCGCCACCCCCTGTGAAGCAAGACGGCTTTATCAGAACTCCTTGAACTCATTCGATAGACGGAGTGGAAGACCCGGCTGGTGCGTGTTTTGCTCCTCGGAACTTTTAAGTATGCGCAATTCTATCACCAGGACTTGCATACAAACCCAAGCCGAAGGTTGCAAATCGACATCACCGCCCCTCCGGTAAGTTATCTTGGCCCTATTGGTTGCGTCCACGAAGGGCGGCGAACACTCGAACATCCACACTTGATTGGCAATACCCCCAATGTTAAGGCGTGCAGAAGGCAATTCAGCCGGAAGATAGTGAAGTTCTGGGGCCCCAGCAGCCATGACGCGAACCCTTGTGCTAGTGCGACATGGACAGAGCGAATTTAACGCAAAAAATCTGTATACGGGGCGACGCGATCCCGCGCTGACACCCCAGGGCATCGCCGAGGCGCGAGCTGCTGGACGTAAGCTCGGTGAGAGCGGCTATCGATTTGATATCGCTTTCTCAAGCGAATTGCGCCGTGCACGGGATACACTGGAGCTTATCTTGGCCGAACTTGGACAGCAGAGAACACCAATCATTACGCACAGAGCGTTGAACGAACGCGACTATGGTGCGCTCTCCGGTCTCACTAGACTCGAGGCGACAAACCTGTTCGGGAAAATAAATCTTCGTGCGTGGCGCCGAACCTTCGACGCTGCTCCGCCAGGCGGGGAGAGTCTCAAGGACACCGGTCAGCGGGTGACAGCCTTTTACAAACAAGCGATTTTGCCTCTCATTTTAGCAGGCAAAACAACGCTAATTTGTGCCCACAGCAACTCGCTTGGTGTATTGATAATGAGTATTGAACAGCTTAGCGCAGACGAGCTTAGCGCCCGCCACCTTCAAACAGGAGTTCCGGTTGCATACCGATTGCGGGCGGACGGTTTAGTTGACTTAAGTCTCACTCTGAGGCCAACATTTTAGCCATGCCCATCACGGGCGCCCTTATAGTGGCTGGGGGGAACGGGGAAGGCCACCAAGGGCAATGCTCCAAAGATCACCCAGAATGGCAATGTCAACAGTAGCGGTCCGAGATGCGAATTTGTGAGCCCGTTGCTGAAACGGCGCATCGTTCTTCAGAATATGTTTTATGATCGCTGCAATAGGGTAAATATTCTACACTGCCGGAGAATTTCTTGCTGGAGAGCGTGTTGTGAACAGGGTTTTGGCAAAAATCATACTTGCTCTTCTTATATTTTGTTTGCCTGAGCTTGCACTAGCCCAGGACCTCAAGGGCAAAGCGGAACGGTTGAACGACGCAGACGAATTCTTTTTCTGTAGTCCCGAAACGTGCTTTAGCATCCGGCTATGCGGCATTGATACGCCCTCCAAAAACCAGCCAGGTTACGAGAGATCGATCGCAGGGCTAGGTAATCTTATATTGGACAAGCAGATCATCTGTCGTCCAGTGGGCGATGGCTCAGTTTGCGATGGCCGCACCGAACGAATCAGCGATGGTCGGCTAGTCGCTCAGTGCTTCGTCGGAAAGGCTGTGGATGTTGCCGGTGACCTCGTGGAACGAGGGTTGGCATGCGATCGGGCGGACCGCAGCGGTGGCTATTATTCGAAGGATCATCCTGAAAGGCTATGCGCCCGGTAGCAAGTCGTTACTTTGAACCAGGGTCTTTCAATTGGTTGCGAACTCTATTGAAGGCAATTGCCAGCACCTGTCTGATATCGTTAAGGCCTGTTTCAGGGTGGTTGTTGTAGTCCCTAATCGGATGCGCGAAGCGCTTGCCTGTAAGTTCTGCGATGACCAGGCGAACTTGCTGAAGCGATGGACGCCGATGCTCGTATGATCCGGCCACTTCGATGGAGGCTTTGGTGAGCGCGCAAAATAGGCTCCATTTCTTGTCTCGATCGTCATCCGCACATTCGCGATCGTCAAACTGATTCCAACTAGAATGATCCGCAAGGATTTCGGCTGCGCGCCGCAAAATTTTAGTATCTTCTTCGGTAGCGCTACGATCCAAGTTTTGTGCATGCACCCCAAAGGGGGTCAAAACTAGCCAGAGGCAAACAAGGCAAATCCAGTTTGTGTAACCCATAGTTGTCCCCTGCTCAGTAAGTTTCAAATGAACGACGGTCATTGGCATCATATTGGAGTGTCACGCCTTTCAAACATAAGCCCATTTGGGTGGGTAGTGCAATTTCCCGTTGTTGTGTTCTAATTGGCACAGTGCGTTTCATTCTGAGCGCGCGGCTGCTTTGTTCGTTGACCAGTAAGGCACGTCGCGGTTTTATAGACCCGTGCACGACTCACTGCGTGCATCGCCTCCAGACCAAGCTTGCAGGGGATCGGGGGGTTATCTCAACTCCAAGATTTGGGAGAAACCAAATGAAAAATACGAAGTGGCTCCGTCGGGCGCTTCTGGGTGGTGCGGCGCTTAGCGTCATGGCCACTGGGGCACAGGCCGACGAGCTGTCAGCTCTGAAGGCGCAGCTTGAAGCTTTGCAGTCTCGCGTTTCACAGCTTGAGTCCCAGCCGGCTCCGGTTCTGCCGGAAGGAACCAAGCTACTTACAGTGCGCAAGGGTCAGGGGACCTATTCGATGATTGCGCCTATGCCGGCCAGAGATAGGCTGCAGGAGCATCAAGGCTACACAATCGCGGTAACGCCGACGGCTGATATGCCAGCCCCGGTGTCGGAAGTGACGGTAAGCGGCGAAATCCGTGTCCGTGCACTCTATCAGGATTGGGACGTAGGGAGTCGATGGCGATATCGATATAAACGCCAACGATATTCCGAAAGCTGGGAAAATGACTTCGACGCTCAGGATTTTGACATTACAACTCGCGGTCGTCTGCGTGTCGATGGCAAAACTGAGACGGCGATCGGCGAAGTTGGTGGCACGATACGCATTGAAGCCAGCCAGAACCTGAATGATCCGGACGAAGCCTTGTGTCCGGGTTGCTCGGCAGAAGTCGGCGGAAATGACACCATCGACATGAACATCATCTGGGGCTATTGGCAGATGACGCCAAACTTCCAGCTCGGTGGTGGCTATTGGGACAGCGCGTCTGCCATCCAGGCGGGCTGGGATTGGAACGGTGAGCCTGCGCTCGTCGGCCTCGATGCGGGTCCGACCAACGGAAGTATCTCGCAAATCCGACTTACCTACAACAATGGCCCGATCACGCATGGCCGTCTCGGTGGAGGATAACGAGAACCGAGGGAACGACGGCACTTCGGATCATACCGGCGATTGATACATTGCTCAACGTCGATGCGGTCATGCCAACCGTGGCCGGTTTCATCACCTATGACGCTGGCTCTTTCTTGGTTACCGCGGCGGGTGCTTGGCAAGCGGATGAAGACGAGCTCTGGGAAGATGAAGACGGCCCAACGAGCTTTGAAGATACCGACGACAATTGGGTAGTCGGTATCGGTGCCATCGTTAAATTGAGTGATATGTTCCGTTTCGAAGCTGCTGCCAACGTCGGTGAAGGCTTTATCAATGCCTATGGCTCGTCCGTATGTTCGGGCACGGGCTCAGGCGAAGACTGCGAAAACGACTTGGAATATTGGAGTGCCAATGCCTTGCTCGTTATCGGTTTCACAGAGGGCATGAGGCTTGAGCTCGGCGGCGCCTATACCGACCTTGATCACGAGGAAGACGAGCTGGGTGGTGACGACTTCGAAGATACCATAGAGAAACAGTGGACCGTAGCAGCGAGCATGTTCTGGGATCCGGTTGATCAGCTGACCTTGGGCGCGGGCGTTGGGTTCACGCACAAAGACTCCGACGACGATGATGGCGAGTAGACAGTCGATCAATGCCGGCTTTGGAGCCTGGTTCCGCTTTTAAATCTTAACGATACACGGCTACACTTGGCCCGGTCACTCCGGGCCAAGTGCTTTTGGGGGATGAGGTGTTGCAATGGAGTCTCGGTCGGTGCGATGTTGCCACAGCTGTGACATCGGTCCTTGTTGCCGCAGTCTCCAGCTGTTAGATGTGTAGCGCGATGGGGAAATTAGGCGCGTTATGACTCGAAATTTCAGGCAGATGGGAGTGGTGGTGTCGGTGGCAATTGGACTCGTGTCCTGCCTACCGTCCCAGGCGCATCTTAGAAATCGTGTGATTAGTGTCGACGCAAGTGCAACACCTGCTAGCGCGACAATATCCTCGATGGAAGGACTCGTGGCGGATACGAATCCGAGCTATGTCACGCTTGTCATCAGTGATAGTGGATACGGGAACTCGCGTGCTGATGGTAGACGATCTTCACCTGTCACTGCAGGTAGCGGTTTCGTGGTTGGCTCTGACGGCTTTGTATTGACTGCTGGCCATGTTGCAATGAAAAAAAATTTTGGTGTCAGTGCGCGGGGGCCGGACGGGCGGGTTTATTCTGGCAAGGTCGTGGATGTCAGACCAGGATACGACATGGCTCTCGTGAAGCTCAGCAGTTTCAAAAGTCCTGCAGTCCGTCCCGCACAATCAGCCTGTGTTCAACGAGGTGATCCTATCTTCAGCCTGGGTAAGCCGCATGCAGAAGGCGACACCGCTCGATTTGGCGTGATTGAGGCGATGAGTTTCGGTCGCGCTGTAGCATATCAGGGTTTTGGTTATCCCGACGCAATGGTCCTAAAAATGGACACCAAAAAAGGAGAATCGGGCGGACCTGTGTTTAATCGGAGAGGCGAGCTTGTCGGTATGGTGGTCAGTACGTTAAGTAATTCTAATGGTGAGCCGCTGAACTTGGCCCATGCAGTACCACTGCCCGCGCTAGCTCAATTTATATGCTCTGAAATGCGTTGTGATTCGACTTGGACGGGGCTCGTGTCGCAACAGACCGAATCCTGTCCCCAGGGGTAATTTGCCGCTGGCAGGCGGCTGTTAGGCTTTCAGGGCCGTATTTAAAACGATCTAGGTGGAGACAATAATGGCCAGCAGCAAGAGCGGCCCGCGCAGGTTTAAATCGATCGGGACGACTTATACGCTTCGACCTACCGCCGCAAAAAATAAAAGCCTTTTAGTTGAGGCGCAGAAACAGCTACGTGCCGGCAATTTGTCTGGCGCCATAGCACTTGCTCACCAGGCCATGAGAGTAGTCGATAATGCAGATACTCGGCTTATCCTAGCGATGGCGTTCGTGACCCTAGGTGATCTTAACGCTGCCGAAGAAAATTTCACCGCTGTGCTTCGCCATCAGCCCAAGCATCGCCCAGCATTGCTCGGGCTCGGCCAACTCAAGCTAAACTCTGGCAAGGCAGACGAAGCGATAGCGATCCTCGAACACCTGGTAAAACTCGACCCTACTAACCTGGACGCTAAGCATCTGCTTGCCAGGTCATACGGAATGGGTAATCGGCTGGGAGATGCAGCTCGGCTTTTTGCAGAACTGATCACTACCTCCCTGGATAACGCTGATGTGTGGTCTGGCTATGGAAGAACACTCGCCAAAAGTGGATCAGTCCAAGAAGCAATTGCTGCCTACAAAAAGGCGCTGGAACTTAAGCCGATGGACGATGCAATTCACCAAGGGTTGGGTGCTGCATATCTGAGCATCGGACAAATTGATGACGCCATGCCGCATTTCAAAAACGCCACTGCGCTGAAGCCTGAACGAGGGATTCCCTTTAGAAGCCTGGCAAAACATAAGGATCTAACACCGGAAGAGCTTCAGGTGGCCAAAACGCAATTATCCTCTTTACCTCCGCATGATCCTAGGCGGCGGACCTTTCTCGCAGCTATCGCTGCTGTAGCTGAACGATCAAAAAAATATGATGAAGCATTTTCTGCGGTCTCCGAAATGATGGCCATAAGCGCAGCTCAAATGCGGATCAAATATGAGCCCAAGCTCATTGATGACGTTACCGATCAAGCTGTCAATCTAATCGGTGCCACTCCCCGATACCATTGGCCGATCATGCCGGTAAAGCCTCTCTTCATAATCGGCATGCCGAGATCGGGTTCCACACTGGTTGAGCAAATATTCGCGCGTCATCCAGACGTGTTACCTGCTGGAGAACATCTAGCAATGAACCACGTTTTGGAAGCCATGAATAAACTGGGCAAGCCTTATCCCAATGCGCTCCAGCAAGTGAACACCGATGAAGCAACTGCTTTACGCCGTGTTTATTTCACTCACATTCGCGATAACCTGGACAATCGTTCAATTCTGACCGACAAATTTCTGGGAAATGTGTTTCACCTTCCACTCATTGAAACGATATTCCCAGAAGCTTTAGTTTTGCACTGTCGTCGACATCCAATGGATATTCTATGGTCGATCATAACTCAAGGTTTTGCCAGCAATGTCCCGTTCGCTCACAATATAGAGCACATCTGTCACCATATGCTCCGACAACACCAGATCTTCTCTGTTTGGAGAGAACGGGGTTCTCTTCCTACACTAGAGGTCTTTTATGAACAGTGCGTAGAACAATTCGAATCAACAGCTCGGAAGCTCGTCGAATTTAGTGGATTGCCTTGGGACGACGCCTGTCTAACCCCCCATGAGTCCCAGAGGGCAGTGCTAACGGCCAGCGCTGGCCAAGTACATCAGCCGGTGTATAGGGCTTCTGTTGGCCGATGGAAACCTTTTGCTGCACATCTTGGCACAGCTGTCGAATCATTGAAATCGATAATCACACTTCACGAGGCGGAACTGACTAAGCGAGGCATAGGGTGATCTAGGATGCCTCTCTCAGTAAAGGACGAAAAGCACGCCCTTGCTGGTGCAAGGTAAATCCGCCAAAGCATTCTGCGCCATTGTCAGGAAATGTTATCGAAAACAAAGCGTTTCGGGTCTGCGACCCCTGCGACTACGCGTTCCTCGGCATTAATTCAAGTTACGGGCAGGTTGCGCTGGGTTACCTATTGCTTTGCGCTCAACTTGCCACAATGACCTTTAAACAGAAATCAACGAAATAATCATTATTGGCCATAACGAAATAAACTAGGGAATCAGTATAGATGTCCCCGTGGTTCTCCGAGATTCGATATCCCGGTGGGCTTTGTCAACCGCTGCCAGTCTGTATCGCTGATTGATAAAGACCTTCACCTTCCCGCTCTTTACAACACTGAAAAGATCAGCAGCCGTTTCCTGCAGATCTTTATCACTCGCTACATAGGTCATAAGAGTAGGTCTCGTGATATAGAGCGATCCTTTCTGCGATAACCAAAGTGTATCTAGCGCTCTTACAGGACCCGAGGCGTTGCCATAGCTAACCAGCAATCCCCGCGGCTTGAGGGAATCCAGCGAGGCGAAGAGAGTTGCCTGCCCAACCCCGTCATATACAACCGGAACGCCACTGCCACTGGTAATTTCACGAACCTTTTGAGAAACATCTTCTGAATGATAGTTGATTACATAATTGCAGCCGAATGATTTAGCCAGATCCACCTTCTCGTTGGAGCCTACAGTGCCGATCACGATAGCGCCCAGGGCTCGGGCCCATTGCGACAAGATAGAGCCGACGCCACCGGCCGCAGCATGAATAAGCACGCTGTCGCCCGACTTAACCTTGTAGGTTTCGCGCAAAAGATAGCGTGCCGTCATGCCTTTTAGCATCATAGCCGCTGCGTGCTCATCGCTGATTTCTGGAGGCAGCTTGGATAGCCGGTTCGCAGGGAAATTCATAGCTTCCGCATAGGCCCCAATCGGCCCTACTCCATGAGCTACTCGATCACCAACTTGCAAGGTGGAAACGCCATCGCCCACCGCTTCCACGACGCCTGCCGCCTCAAGTCCTAAACCGGATGGAAGAGATAATGGATAGAGACCGGTACGATGATATATGTCGATAAAATTTAGTCCGATTGCGGTATGGCGAACTCTCACCTCACCGACGGCCGGCTGGGAAAGCTTGATATTCTGGAGCTTTAAAACCTCGGGCCCTCCGGTCTGATGTATGCGTACTGCGAGGGTCATCGGATTTTCTGAACGCGAATTTTGCGACCTGGACTACAGGTCGGCGGATGGATTTTCCAGCGCAGCTGCAATCATCGAATGATAAGGCCGCGAGCAACCTATGTCAGCATTCAGAGATTGCCTTATTTCCACGGGACCCTTGATGCCCAGCCAAGTGCATAAATTCGAAAGTGTTCCAGTGGGATCGGCAACCATATCTTCATAATTGACCACGCTGGCTGTAGAGCCCAGTCCGTCTAAGAGTGCGGTAATGGTCCCATTGTACTTATGGATATAATCCATGCAATTTCTTACATTATACGAATAAAAATGGCCCTTCTTATAAAATTTCTGAAAGCATCTAAAAAGCAAGTCTATCTCATTCCGACGAACAAAGATGAAGCGAGTTCCAAAAACTGTCTCAGCCAGCAATTTGGCATATTTGATCTGACCAGGAGCAGTGAAACTGAGGTATCCGTCGTGAGTGTATTGCCTACAGCGGTTCACGAAATTTTCTGCAAATCGCTGTCGCTCTAAAGCATTAAGGCCAGCTTCGGCACTTTCCCGGGATAGCTCAGATTTTCGTAAAGTTTCGTCTACTATCGCATACTCATCAAGTGCGCTCCAACCCGCAACTGGACTCAATAAGCTTTCCAGAGTGCTCTTACCGGAACGAGAAACTCCTAATATGAATACAGGTTTGCACCTGACATCTCCATCTGTCAGTATGCTGATCTTCTGGGCCCGCGACACTTCCGTCTGGTGATCGTCACGTTTCCCCCTAATCTCAAGCTCCTTTTCCTGAATTACGAGTTGATTCGCTAAGCACAAATCCTTCCAAGCTTGATCGTAACTTCCAATCTCATGTAGCAATAGAGATCGCGTACGATGAAACGCCGATCGCTGAAATTTCATGTCCGTTGGACTAATTCCATTCAGCTTTGCCAGCAACGACGAGGCCTGACTAACAGAAATTTGCGTCCCTGGTTGCAATAAGGGGGAGAAGCCTAAGTCTGCGATGCGTCGCGACTTGATTGCGAGATCTAATGCCTGTTCAAACACAGTAAGGTCACGCTTAATTGCTGCTATATTCAGGAAATACTTAATCTGGGCAGCGACGGAACGATTGCCCAAAAAAGATGTCTCGAACCGGGCACTTAAACGACCTCTATCGTCCGTCTGGCCAAGCTTTTCCAGAACATCATCCAATTCCATATAGGGCTGTGCCCATGTGGGCTTCAATTCAATAGCCGACTCATACTCTATCGTCGCCGCACGCAGTCGGCTTTGTCTCTTCAAAATATTCGCAAGTAAAAAATGAGCTTCCGGGTCTTTGGGACTAGCGTTAATGACGTCTCGACAAAAAGCTTCTGCTTCATCGAGCCTACTTTGGTCGAACAGCGTCTTTGCAAATGCGATCCTGATCTCCAGATGCGTTTGGCTGCCACTCCATAGCCCGTCGGAAACAAATCTCTGCTGCGGAGTACAAACCTTGATGGCCAAAAATCTGACCCAAGCCTAGCATCGCCTCAAAGTGAATGGGATTCAGCTCCAGAGCCTTGTCAAAGCAAGCTCGAGCCACTTTCCACCCTCGTCGTTTCAAATATACAGCTCCCAGTGCAGCATGGGTGTCGGCACTACTTGGGTTTGCTTCAATAGCGCGGACTGCGGCATGCTCAGCCTCCTCTAGGAGCTCGTTTTCGAAATGAATTCGCGCAATTGCCAGATGGGCCTCTGCTAGGTTCGGACGCAGTCGTATGGCTATGGTGAACGCTGCCAGGGCCAATTCTTGCTTCTGCAAATCCGTAAGCACTCCACCCTTATTGAAAAAAGCCATCGCGTAATTCGGATCAAGCTCGTTGAGGATTTCGAATTCCTTTAATGCCTCTTCATATTTTTTTTGGCTTTTCAACAGCACCCCCAAATTATTCCGCGCCATAGCGTGCTTGGGATCAATAACAAGCGCTTTACGCAAGGTTCGTTCAGCATCGTCAAAACGCTGGCTCTCTGAGTACACTGTGCCCAGTGTATTCAGTGCATCGACGAAATTAGGATTGAGAAGAAGAACCTTCGTAAGAACGGTAATAGCACTGTCAAACTGACCGGCAACTCGGAGGGCTTCGCCAAGATGTAGAAGCAGCCTTGGGGAGTTCGGCGAAAGTTTAGTGGCCTGACTGAGAAATTTAACCGCTTCCGCAGGCCGACCTAAACTGAGTTCCGTCAGTCCAATTGCATTAAGCGCCTCGTGGCCGGAGTGGCCCAATCTTAAGGCCGTGCGAAAGGACTTCAACGCTGCTTCTAGTTGATTAAGGTTTCTTTGAGCAACGCCTAGGTTGAAATGAGCTGTCGCGTTAAGAGGATTTAGTTCAATCGCTTTGGAAAGAAACCCAAGTGCTCCCTTTGGATCGCCGCGTTCTAATCGAATTGCCCCTTGGATAGTTGGTAACATGCTGTCATTTGGACGAGTCCGCGAAGCTGTCTGACATAAAGACTCCGCTTTTTCAAATTGGCGAGACGCAAAAAGCTCAGAAATTTGGACAGAAACAGCTTTTGACATTATTTAGGCCTTTAGTATCTGAGATCTGATTTGCAGCACGCGAACCGTAGTCCCTGAAAGCCTGAATGCCCCTTCCTGTCAATCCTCTTTTGCAAGAAGTCGAAGCGCCGCCTATTTCAGAAGCGATGACCTGGGCTGGTCGCAATGAGGGGAACCGCAGCTTCATCAACCTATCCCAGGCCGTGCCGAGCTATCCGCCTTCGCCTGCACTTCAGGAGCATGTGGCAAGAGTGGCGAGAGAGGCCGAAACCAGTCTCTACAGTGATATTGCCGGACTGGCCGAACTCAGAAAGGCCCTCGCCGACCATATGAGCGAAAGCTATCGCGGCGATATTGATGCAAGAGACGTCCTCATCGCGGCCGGCTGCAACCAAGCGTTCTGCCTGGCACTAATGGCAATTGCGCGCAGCGGCGACAACATAATTTTGCCTGCTCCCTTCTATTTCAATCATCAGATGTGGCTGACGATGCAGGGAATCGAGGCGAAGATCCTTCCGACGCTCAACGGAGCGAGTGCCATTCCATCCGCGGCAGAGGCGGCAAGGCTCATCGATGAACGGACGCGAGCGATAATTTTGGTCACTCCGAACAATCCCACCGGCGCTGTCTATCCCGCGTCGTTGATATCGGAATTCTTCGAGCTGGCCCAGCTGAGAGAGATAGCTCTGGTCATGGACGAGACCTACAAGGATTTTCGGTCGGAGCTATCACCGCCGCACGATATCTTCACGCGGCCGGACTGGCGCGGCACCTTCGTGCAGCTCTACAGCTTTTCGAAAGTCTACGCGCTAACGGGCTATCGGGTGGGGTCGGTGATAGCTGATGAGGCGTTTCTATCGCAGGTAGAGAAGATCATGGATTGCGTATCGATCTGCGCCCCGCGAATTTCGCAGGAGGCGGCCCTTTTCGGTCTACAATCACTGGCCTCGTGGCGCGAGGGCAAACGCGCTATGATGGCGAAGCGCCTGGAGGCACTGCGCGCAGGGTTCGGCCGGCCGGGGCTCAAATATCAGCTGGTGAGTGCTGGTGCCTATTTTGCCTATATCAGGCACCCTTTCCCGGGTGTGACGGGCAAAAGCGTGGCACGGCGACTCGCAGCCGAGCAAAACGTTCTTTGCCTTCCGGGCAGCATGTTCGGACCGGATCAGGAGCAGTTTCTGCGGCTCGCATTCGCGAATGTAGAGGCAGATCTCATGGATGAGGTGATTGACCGGCTCATAGAAAGTCAATGACGGAACTCCGGCAGCTGGAAAACGAAACCGTTAGAGAACTGGGGCGGCGAACTGCCATGCTCCAAGCAGTGACTTTTGCCGCCACGCAGATTGTGACCGCCGCGGATTGGCGTCATGAAATTCCCGAACTGCTTCGCCGCCTCGGACTGGCAACCGACATGAGCCGAGTGACGCTTTTCGAAGTGCACGACGGACCAAATGGCGAAATGGTACAGAGCTGCCGGTTCGACTGGGCGGAGCCAGGCTTCGAGCCCATTTCCACCAATCCGCTCTATCAAAACATGAACCTCATGGACGAAAATGATCCGAGCCAGCTCGGTGATTGGCCAAGGCGGCGGCAGCGCGGGGAAGTCGTCCAGGCGACGCTCCGCGAAGTCACCGGCTATGCAAGGCAGGTGTTTCTCGATCATGGCACCTTGTCGTTTCTGTCCGTGCCGATCATGGTGAAGGGCGAGTGGTGGGGTTTTCTCGGTTTCGATGATTGCAAAATCGAGCGCATATGGAGCAGCGCCGAAATAGACGTGCTGAAGGCTGCTGCCGGCGTCATCGGCGGCGCCATAGAGAGAGAAAGATCGCTCGAACAACTGCGACTGAGCGAGGAACGCTATGCTCTTGCGGCGCGTGGCGCGAATGACGGCTTGTGGGATTGGGACATATTATCCGGCAAGGCGTATCTGTCGCCCCGGCTTCATGAAATACTCGGGTTCCCGGAGGGCGCGTTCGGAGACGAGATGGAGGTCTTCCAAGCGCAATTTCCACCTGAGGATCTGAAGAGTTTCAAAGCCCATCTGGCGGAATGCTATGCCAAGCAAGAATCGCGATTTTTGCATGAATGCCGTGTGCGAACCCGTGACGATTCGCTGAAGTGGGTGGTGCTCCGGGGGTTGATTGTCTACCAACAGGGCAGAGCTCAGCGCCTGGTGGGAGGGGTCCGCGATATAACAGAGCGGATAGAATTTCAGCAGCGACTGAACGATATGGAAACAAAACGGGCGAACCTGGCTCGTTATTTCTCCCCCAACATCGTCGATGACCTCATGCAATCGGGCGGGCGGCTCGATTTTGCCCGTACGCAGATCGTAACGGTGCTGTTCGTCGATATCATCGGATTTACCCGCGTCAGTGCAAGCCTGAGCGGGGTCAGGACAATGGCCCTGCTCCGCGAATATCTTGCCATCTTCGAAGATGCCGTGTTCGCCAACAGCGGCACGCTCGACAAATTTCTGGGCGACGGGCTCATGGCGACATTCGGAACGCCCAAAACGGGTTTCGACGATGCCACCAACGCCGTGCGGTGTGCCTGCCTGATGGGCGAGAAAATCGTCGCATGGAACGGTAAGCGCATAGCCGCTGGGCTGCAGCCGTTGCGAATCGGCATCGGTCTCCACCACGGCGAGGTAGTCCTCGGCGACATCGGAGGCGAGCGGCGCGTCGAATTCGCGGTGATTGGCGATACCGTCAACGTGGCAAACCGCATTGAGGCGATGACGCGGCAACTTGATATCGCCATCCTGGCTAGCCAGGAGGTAATCGACGCGGTAGGGCGCGAGAACCATCCCGAGCTGCTCGCCGATTTCAGGGACTTCGGTCTTCACGCGCTGCGTGGGCGAGAAGGCAAAATTCGGCTCTGGGGCCGCGCAGTGGAGCGATAGCCTCACTTCATGGATGATCGATATCACGCCGTGATAGCGGCCATCGACTCGGCGAACTCTCGGGATCCGAACATGATCGCCGCTGGTGAACACAGTGAGCCGGGCGAACTGGCATACGGCCGCCGAATGAGCAGAATGCTGGATCGTTTCCGACCGGAGGCATCCGAAGCTCTCAAAATTGCCGCCCGCGCGCAGCATATCGAACGGTGGACATCGCCGCGGGCGAACTATCCTGAGGGACGGGTCGGTTATCTTCGTTGGCGGACGGAGTTGAAAAACTATCATGCGCGGCGCGCAGGCGAACTTATGGGCCATTGCGGATACGGCAGCGAGATCATCGCCCGGGTTCAATCCCTCGTTCGCAAAGAGCGCCTGAAGTACGATGCCGAGGCACAAGCCCTGGAGGACGTGATCTGCCTGGTGTTTCTTGAGGATTACTTCGTGGATTTTGCCGCCAAACATGCGGAAGAGAAGGTCATCGACATTCTACGCAAGACATGGGCCAAGATGTCCAAGGAGGGCCAAGCGGCAGCACTGAAGCTGGTGATGCCGCCCGCTGCGCTTGAGCTTCTCACTCGTGCCCTCCGTCAACCTCATCAAGGGAGTTGACCCGCTGGCTGGCGGCAGACCACGGGCTTCGCGATATCTGGACTGTTGGCCGAAGGCGGTTTAAGCATCGTTGGAATTTGAGGCTGTAGCAGCACTAAACAGGGGAATTGCATGGATATCGCAATGATTGGGTCGGGTTATGTCGGCCTGGTGTCTGGCGCCTGCATGGCGGATTTCGGCCATGAAGTAACCTGTATAGACAGCAACCCCCAGATCATTGCCGCTCTTAACAAGGGAGACATACCCATCTACGAGCCCGGTCTAGAAGATCTCGTACGGCAGAATGCGGCGGCGGGCAGGCTTTCCTTCTCGACCGAGTTCTCCGGTACCCGTTGGCCGGGCCGATGTGGTATTTATCGCGGTTGGAACTCCGTCCCGTCGGGGTGACGGCCACGCCGACCTATCTTATGTGCAAGCAGCAGCACGTCTCATTGCTCAAGCCATACGTGGCTTTACCGTTGTCGTCACCAAATCCACCGTCCCACTTGGCACCGGTGATGAGGTTGAGCGGATAATCCATGAGGAAAATCCCAACGCCGATGTCGCGGTTGTATCGAACCCGGAATTTTTGCGCGAAGGATCCGCGATCGCGGACTTTAAGAGACCAGATCGAATCATCATCGGTCTATCCGATGAACGCGCCAGGGCGACGATGACTGAGGTTTACCGCCCGCTCTACCTCAATCAGGCACCCCTGCAATTCACCAGCAGACGAGGAGCAGAGCTCATCAAATATGCAGCGAACGCGTTTCTCGCGATGAAGATCACTTTTATCAACGAGATCGCTGATCTGTGTGAAGAAGGCGGAGGCGATGTCCAGGAAGTCGCGCGCGGCATCGGACTGGACAATCGTATCGGCTCGCGGTTTCTCCATGCCGGGCCAGGATATGGCGGCTCTTGCCTGCCGAAGGATACGCTTGCGCTGGTGAAGACCGCGCAGGACCACGGCAGGCAGCTCCGCCTCGTAGAAGCCACGGTCGCGATAAACGATCAGCGGAAACGCAGCATGGCGCGAAAGGTTGTTGCGGCATGCGGCGGCAGCGTGCGCGGCAAGACGGTCGCGGTCCTCGGGCTGACCTTCAAACCCAATACCGACGACATGCGCGATGCGCCGTCCCTCTCCATTATCCAGGCATTGCAGGACAAGGGAGCTTCGATAAAAGCGTTCGATCCTGCGGGAATGACAGCGGCCAAGCGCCTACTCGAAAAGGTCACTTTCGCCGATGGACCTTATGACGCGGCAACGGCCGCAGATGCGCTGGTCATCGTCACCGAGTGGGATGCCTTCCGGGCACTCGACCTCGAAAGGCTAAAGACGATCATGAAATCGCCAATACTGATCGACCTGAGAAATATCTACAAACCGGCGGACGTGGCCCGTTCAGGTTTCAGCTACACCAGCGTGGGGCGCCCGATGCTCGACGGTCGCGTTTCCAGCAGCAAGGCAGCGGAATAAGAGCCCGAACCTGTTCAGTTGACGAAGGCGTTTTCAGCTTCCAAGGTCCAAGTGATCCCTTCACGATTGAACGCCAGCACACCCGTTCCGCCGAGGGCCACCGGCGCGAGGTGTTCCAGAACCTGGAGACCAAAGCCGCGTGTGGTCCCCTGATCGACATGCGGCCCGCCGAATTCCTGCCAGTGAAACTGGAGCCGTTTCTTACCTTCCTCGTTCATCTTTATTGACCAGATAACCTCAAGACGGCCATCGCGCGTCGACAAGGCTCCATGCTTTGTAGAATTTGTCGCCAGCTCATGAACCGCCATGCCGAGGTATTGGACCGACATCGGGGTCAGGACAGCGCGCGGGCCCGAGATTCGGAAGCGGTCAACAGAGCAAAAAGGCTCGAGATGGGTCGTCACGACATCGAAAATCGACGCGCCCGCCCACTCGGCATTGACCAGGAGATCATGAGAACGGGCCAATGCCGATATTCGCGAATCGATCTGTGCTTGGAATTCGGCGGGCGTGCGAGACTGCCGGTTTGTTTCGCGTATCATGGCCAGGATCACTGCATACTGGTTTCGGACGCGATGAGCCACCTCGCGCATGAGTTCGAGAATTCGATCCTCATTTTCCTTGCGCCGGGTGATGTCCTGCGTGATGCCGATTATATGACGCACACCGTCGAAGGCGACGGCGCGATGGTTCTCAAGCCAACCGGTGGTACCATCCGGCCGAAGGAACTTGAATTCATCACGGGGGCTTGGCTCTTCGCCCGCCATAATCGCACTACCGCTGTTGCGCATCTTTTCGCGATCACTGGGATGGACGCGCGACACGAAGAGTGCAAGCGATGGTTTATGCAAGGTGGGATCTCAGCCCCAAGAGCTGATAAAATGTCGGGTCCCAGATCAATCTGTCGGGAGGCGTCCACTCCCATGCGCCGGCGTCCGCCGCACGCAGGGCAAGGCCCAGCCTCTCCCTCTCCTTCTGGACGCGCCGCACTGCCTGATCGAGAAGATCAACAACGAAGATCATCAGGGTGCCCACGGCCAGAAAACCGACGATGCTCACAACTCCCCAGTAATGCGGCGTCCATGGCGCTCCGCGAGAGACGAAGAGCGGCCAGGCCACCAGCACCGAGGCGCAGAGTGCAGCAATTCCAGGGCCCCTGCCGCCGATTACCGCACTCAGTAGGATTGCTGGAAACAGGGTGAGGAAAGGGGGGAGACCGGGAAGCGCTTCCTTGAGTAGCACCGCGACCAGCACCAGTCCGGCTGCCGCAACATATCCGAGCACTCGGTGGCGGCGCAGCGCAAGTAACCGATGATCAATCCACAAAACAACCTCGAGCCAGATTTCAAGGGATTATATCCAATGAGAGTCAAAGCGAGTAAAGGAAAGGCTTGAGACGAATGGACGCTGGCTATCTTGCCGATTTGCGTTTTGCACCCGCAGGCTTGTCGGGTTTTTCCTTGCCGAGGCTTTTTTTCAGCGCTTCCATAAGATTCACGACGTTGCTCGGTTCCTTGGACGGTCCTGCGGGAATAGTGATTTTCTGGCCACGAGCCTTTTTCTTGACCAGTTCGGCCAGTTGCACCGCGTAGCTGTCGCTGAATTTCGTGGGCGAAAACCGCGCCGAATTACGCGCAATCAATTCCGATGCGAGTCCGACGAGGTCCTTGTCGTATTTCACATTGTCCAAGTCTTTGAAGAATTTGTCCGAGGCGCGAAGTTCGTTGGCGTAGCGCATTACTTCCAACAGCATTCCTTTTTCGATCGGCATGACTGCCACGAGGTGTTCACGGCCATGCATCGTAATCTGTGCAAGGCCTACCTTCTTCTCTTTCATCAGGGCGTCCCGAATAACCAAATACCCTTCCGCGGCCACCTCGTCCTTGGGCACGATGTAATAAGGGCGCTCGAAATAGCGTGCATCGATTTCGGATTGATTGACGAATTGGACAAGGTCGATGGTCTTCTTGCTTTCCAGCTTGATGGCTTCCACTTCTTCGGGCTCGAGCGTCACATAGACATCCGGCTCGACCTGGTATCCCTTGACGATGTCGCTACTCTCAATCCGTCCGACGCCAGGCACCACCTTTTCGTATTTGATGCGCTTGCCGCTCGGCTTATGAATTTGGTTGAAAGTAATTTCCGATTTGGTTTCCGCCGCCGCATAGATATCGACGTTAATGGAAACAAGCTGGAGGCGAAGAAAACCTCGCCAATAGACGTGACCCAGGGAAGGCATGAACTCACTCACCAACAAGAGGTGACTCAACGTTACTATAGGGATGCAGTTCCGGCTGCATCAGTCCGGTAGCCGAAGCGTAAGTCGCTCTATTGTGCGTTGAATCGCGCAAGCGATTTTTGGATTGATCCGGGCGAAATGCCGCTAAATCGATCTAGGGTATTCTCGCGAAATTGGTTAACGCCGGGCGCGGCGATGCCCTAACATTCCAATGATGATGCCGGCCAGCATTGCTCCGGCGATAGCGCTGAGCGGCCGGCGGCGCGCCCAGATTTCGAGTTCAGAGATCAAGCCTTGCGCGCGCTCGGCTGTGGTTTCGGCTACGGAAGAGGTTTTCTCAGCTGCTGCCTGGCCAACCGCTCCGACCTTATGCGACACGAGATCGCCTGCCGCCCGCAGCGTCTTGGCGGCTCCGCCTTTCACTTCGGCTAGGAGAGACGCCACAGTCAATCTGAGGCTTGCCAGTTCCTCCTGAAGCCTCGCAATATCGGTTGGAGACTGAGTGGTTTGAACAGACGCCGACGCAATATCGCCGTCTTGATTTTCTGCCCTCCGGCCCACATCATCGGACGGCATCTGCTTCTGACCAGCGCCCGCCATTGCTCGCGTCCTTTTAGGATCGATCTGCTATTCCAGAACTGACCCTGTCGGCGCCAGGTTCCAGGCCGGTGATGATTTATTGGCGGGAACTTACCTTCGGCGAAGGCGCAGAGGCATCGAGAAGCCCCGTGCTCAACCAGTCTCCTTGGGCTATCTCCTGCGGCGGGCCGAAGAGATAGCCCTGTAGATGCGTGCAGCCGGCGAGCTTCAGCAGATTGGCCTGTTCCTTGTTCTCTACACCCTCCGCAACAACGTCAAGGCCGGCCGCCTTGGCCACCAGTATCATCCCCTGCGCCATCATGAGTGCGTTGACGCTCTTGCACACTTCAGAACATATCGATCGGTCCAGCTTCAATCCGTCGAACCGGAACTGACGCAGGTAAGCAATGCTCGCATACCCCGTGCCGAAATCATCAAGGACGAGTTGAATGCCCCGCGCCTTCAATCCGTCGATCACAGGGCGCAATATCGTACCGTCGAGCAGAATTTTGGATTCAGTCATCTCGATCTGCAGCCGAGCGGGTTCGATCGTAAACCGTTGCAAAGTCCGGTCCACAACTCCAAGGAATTCCATGGACCGCATCTGCAGTGCAGAAACGTTGACGCTGAACCGCAAATTCTTGTAGGCACCGGCCACAGCGCAGCCTTGTTCGAGCAGGTATTTGCCCAGTTCATCGATAAGGCTGTGCTCCTCAGCGACCTTGATGAATTCCTCAGGCGCGACGACGACACCATCGGCGCGCTTCCAGCGGGCGAGGATTTCCATTGCAACAGGCTTCAGATCACCGGCATCAACGATCGGCTGGCATACGACGTGAAATTCACGATTTTTGATGCCTTGGCGGATCTCCTCCGCCATTTTCATACGCTTTTTCATTCCGGCATCGATGTCGTGGCTATAAACCGCAATATTGCTGCCGCCGCGGCGTTTGGCCTCGTACATGGCGAGATCCGCGCGGCGCAGCAATTCTTCACCGGTGACGTTCTCAAAGCCGGATGATGCCAGGCCGACGCTTGCCTGTATCTTGAGACTGTGGGGCCCCACGCGAAGCGGTTCCGCCGAAAGAGCAATAGCTGCAACGGCAAGCTGATGGGCGCTGGACTTCACTGCCGAACCGGTAAGAAGGACGACGAATTCATCGCCGCCGACCCGCGCTACCAGACCCTGGTCGCTCACGAGAGTAGCAAGACCGGCGCCGAAGCCCTTGAGCAACCGATCGCCGATTTCATGTCCATAAAAATCGTTCACCTCTTTAAAGCCATCAAGATCGATGAAAATAATGGAGCCTTCCTGATCTTTCTGGCCGGACAGCCCGTCGAGCATTGCGATCAGCGCCGCGCGGTTAGGCAGTCCGGTAAGGGAGTCATGAACGGCAGCATGAGCGGATTTCTTGTTGCTGTCGTGCACCGCCTGGAACGCCCACCAAACAGCACCAATCATTGCGGCGAAGGCAACAGCAAGAAACAGCAGATTTGCCAGGACCGTGGGGAGGATTTCGTTCAATGCCCTCTTGCCAGGGCTGCGAGGCGTCCACGCCAAGCTGGCGATGATACGTCCGTCGGGCTCGCGGACGGCTGCCGCCGGATTGACTTCGCTGAAATCAGTCACAAGGCGCAGGCCCGGAATGTTGAAATCCCTGCTCATGCGTTTGACCGAATTTTCATCGAGCCGTTTGCCGACGATGATAATTGCCGGGGGGCCGGAAATTTCGGCCTGACTCCACCAAGCCGAGCCCACGGCAATGGCGGCTACGCCGAAACTGGTGTGCATAAAGCCCGTTCGAACTGATTTTTGCCTAGTTGGCGCACTGATATCACGAATGATCGGGGCAAGCGCCCGGCCCATGGCCTGGGTTGGATCTACGCTTATATGCCGGCCATCGACACAGCCGGCCAGGCTGTGCATGGCTTCGTTCACCAGGAACGCAATATCGAAATTCACGCCGAGTCGTGTGCTCGCGCATAAATCGGCCACGCGCCAATCAAAGAGCGATACCCGGTGACGGGGGTTTTGGACGCCGTCGCCATGAGAAAACTCCCTGTTGATGTCGCCCAGGCGTGTTTCCAAGGCGCGAAGAGCCGCCCGCCCGGCAGCCGCTGTGAGTTCCTTCTCAATCTGGTCGGTTCTGTTGGCAAGTGCGGTAAGCGCATAAAAGATAACGCTGCCCGTGCTGCCCAACACGAGAAGGGCAATTAGGATCAGCGCCAAGCTCAGCCTGCGACTGTTGCGGACGACAACAGGCCCATTCATCGTGATTCCCCTCTCCTCAAAGAGAACGGTAAATCCAGCGACTTAAGAAATCCTGAGGCCCGACTTCCGGTTGAACCACCTGTCGATGTTCATCCTAAGAGGGAGACGCCCAAAGCGTTGTTGCGCAGCAGAACCGGCGCGTCCATATCGATTGAAAGTAATTGCGGTGTGAAAACGAGGCGCTATGGGCGGACTTCACCATATTACGGCTATCGCCGGAAGTGCCGCACGCAATCTCGATTTTTACACCCGGGTGCTCGGGATGCGGCTAGTAAAGAAGACGGTGAACTTTGACGATCCCGAGACCTATCATCTCTATTATGGCGATGAGGCCGCACGGCCCGGAAGTATTCTGACTTTTTTTCCTTGGAGCAATGCAGCCGCGGGTCGCTCAGGAGTTGGAAGCGTGCAGGAGGTGCTGCTGCGTGTGCCGACCAGTGCGCTGAGTTTCTGGATCCACCGCTTTGTCGAACTCGGTGTCAATCACCAGCTGATCACGCGTCGATTCGGGGAGCCCTTTCTGGCTTTTACCGATCCGGACGGGCTTACTCTGGCGCTTGTGGGCAGCAGCGTCCCAGCCGAGCCGGGCTGGAGCAATGGCACCATTCCTGCAGAGCATTCCATACAGTGCCTCCACGGGGCCGGATTGCTTCTTGCCTTGGCAGCACCTACAAGCGAAATCCTCGTCAACATCTTTAACTACAAGGCCGCAGATCAGGATGGAACGGTCCTTCGCCTGACCTCGAATTCCGGGCGAGGCGATATCCTTGACATTCGCGAGGCCGGGGATTTTCTTACGGGTAGATTGGGGCGAGGCTCGGTTCATCATATTGCTTTCGCTGCAAAGGACGGTGAGCAACAGGCACGGATGGTGCATAGACTTCGCACCGAATACGGCTTGCAGCCGACCGAACAAAAGGACCGTCTGTATTTCAGGTCTGTCTATTTTCGGGAGCCGGGCGGCATATTATTCGAGATTGCCACGGAGCAGCCGGGCTTTACAGTAGACGAACCCCTCGGCTCGCTCGGCAGCTCACTGAAGCTTCCCCCTTTTCTCGAATATCGGAGATCCCGAATTGAAGCCATCTTGCCGCTGCTCGAGCAGGCGCCATGAGGGAACAAGATCTTGGCTTCGTACATCGGTTCGAACCCGGAGGCGAAACTAAGGCAATTCCTCTTCTGCTGCTGCACGGGACAGGTGGAAATGAGTACGACCTGCTTCCGTTAGGCCGTGCGATCGCTCCAGGGGCACCGCTGCTGTCGCCGAGGGGAAAAGTGCTGGAAAACGGCCTGCCGCGCTTCTTTCGCCGCTTCGCCGAGGGTGTTTTCGACATCGAGGATTTGCGACGACGCGCCGGCGAGCTTGCCGATTTCATCGGAAATGCGCGTAAAAAGTACGATTTAGAGCCGCCGATTGCGCTCGGATATTCCAACGGCGCCAATATCGCCGCTGCACTCCTGCAGCTTCGACCGGAAATCCTTGCAGGGGGAATCTTGTATCGTGCGATGGTGCCGATCGATGAGCCAGTACAAGGGCGGCTCGACGCCAAGCCCATACTGATTATCAGCGGAACGCACGACATGATCGTGCCATTGGCAAATGCCAAACGCTTGGCGACAGTCTTGAAGGAGGCAGGAGCCGACGTAGATCATCAGTCCCTCCCTGCAGGACACGCGCTAACGGAGCAGGATATGGATGCTGCGAAACGCTGGTTTCTGCACGTCTCCGCAAGCCTCCGGTAACTAAACATGAAATGTGGCACACATGTCACGGTCTCTCAAACCCGACAGTGTTATGCGGGTGCTTAAAAACAGCAAGTCGGTTACTCTCATCCGCGTTTTTGCACAGATAATGAGGAAACGCGGATTTTTGGTGCAGTGCGGAACCAAAATGTCTGCTTTACGTTGCATGACAGACGAGACGTAGTATAGTTGTGGAAAGGTTTGATTACCCATGAGTATTCCGCGTCTCTGTGTACTCAGTCTCCTTGGTGGCCTGGTTGGTGCAGTCAGCTTCTCAGCGCTGAGCGTACCGTTGTCGGCAAAAGGCAGTGACAATTGGCAGATCCAAAGTGCTTTCGGCAGAGCCCAGGGATTAAACTTCCAAAATTTTGGTAGAAAAAAGAAGTATCGCCGGCGGCAGCAGTACGATGGCTTCTTTGATTTCGACAAGCCTCGATTCTCCAATCGCCGCTATTACAACCGCAAGGAGAGCAAGCGCTACACCCGCTTCCGGTTCGATCAACCAGATGCCGTTGTAATCGGGAAGCCAAAATCACCCGATGCAGGTTTTGCCAACTACCAGCCGGTCAAGCTCGTTGCATTGAGCAACCCGAAGCTCGAGGCACCAAAGCCGAATCTCGTGCTGGCATCTACAATCCTTGACGAGCTACGTAATACCGACACGCCGATCACTGTTACGCCGTCTCAGCGCGACGCCATTATCAATTTCTACCGACTGAACACATTCGCACCCTTATGGATTACGTCAGAAGGCCTGAGTTATAAAGCCAAACGTGTGCTCGAGCTCTTGAGCCGCGCCGAAGAAGAAGGCTTGATGTCGGCGGATTATTTGCCCCCCACTCTCGGATCATTCCAGGATTCAGCGTCCGCCTTGCGAGGTGACGTCGCCCACCTTGCAAAGCTCGACGTGGCGATCACCGCGATGGCGCTTCGATACGCCGAACACCTCTCCCGCGGGCGCATCATTCCAAAGAGACTTTCCGGCTATTATGATCTCGAGCCGGACAAACTCGACCTTGGACATACTCTTTATCAATTTTGGCACCGCGGCTTTCCCGACGTTTATCTCCGCTCGCTGGCACCTCCACATCCCGCTTATGCGGCAATGAAGGCCGCCCTCGCCCAGTTGCGGAAAGAAGGGCGCAGCAATGGGCCAACGAAGATCGCAGCCGGCAAGCAAGTGAAGACCGGCGAGCGTGATGCGCGCGTAGTTCCTATCAGATCGCGCATGGTGGGGGCCGGCCTGCTCGGCGAGGATAGCGCCCTCGCCTGGATGCTGGGACATCCGAGCGACGAGCCTGATCTGAAAGCCTATGAAGAGGTTCTTGACAGAGCGCTTTCAAAAGCGCTGAAGGCCTTTCAGGCAAAAAACAAGATCAAGCAGACCGGCTGGATAGACAAGGCGACGGTAGATGCCCTGAATGCCAAGCCCGCCCAGAACAACGTTCAGAAGCTGGTCATGAACATGGAGCGAGTCCGCTGGCTGCCGCGTAATGTCGGGAAGCGTTACATCCTGGTAAATCAGGCGGCGTTCGAGCTTCGTCTTGTAGAGGAAAACAAGATCGCCTGGAGCACGAAAGTTATCGTTGGAAAACCGGAAACGCAGACGTTCGTCTTCAGTGATGAAATGGAAACAGTGGTCATCAATCCCTATTGGGGCGTACCGCAGTCGATCATTCGGTATGAAATGATGCCTTATCTGGCAAAAGACCGCGGATATCTCGACCGCGAGGGATATGAAGTCGTCAATGCCAAAGGCAAGGTCGTCAGCTCTCGTTCGGTCAATTGGTGGTCTTATGGCAGCAAGATTCCCTTTGGTGTGAGGCAGCCACCGGGGGATGACAATGCGTTGGGCCGGATCAAATTCCTGTTCCCCAATGCGCATGATATCTATATGCATGATACGCCGACCAAGAAATTATTTGCGGAAGACGTGCGTGCCTACAGCCACGGCTGTGTGCGCGTTGAAAATCCGCGCGAGCTTGCCGAACATGTGCTCGGCTGGGAGCGGAAACGTATCGACGACATGATTGCTGCTGGGCAGAACCGAGATATCGACCTCGGCAAGCACATACCTGTCCATCTGAATTATTTTACTGCATGGCCCGACGCATCGGGAAAGATCACCTTTTATCCCGACATCTACAATCGTGATGCAAAGCTCGATAAAGCGATCAACGCAATCACTGTAGTCGCGAATTAAAGGGAGTTGGCGTCGTCCGCGGGAAACCCCGGGTCCGCTCTGCCGTCAATAACACCTTGTCCGGCGCGCAAGGTGAATATGACCTCTGCGCTTTTTCTTCAGCCAAGGCGCACGGGCTTGGTGCTTATGGACCTTCAGGCCGACGCGGTGCAAACGCCGCGCGCAGTGGCACCGAGGATAGGGATAGTACCGTCCAAAGCGGTGATAGCGGTCATAGGGATCGTAATCGTAGCAGGGACTGCCAAATCTAATCCAAGAAAGCTGTTCCGCTCTGGCCTGCCCAGTGCTTGCAACAAGCAATAGAATTGTCACAATAAGCACGCAGTGCGCAGTTTTAAACGATCCCTTGAGCGTTGCGCTGCTGGAAGGCATGCCTCATGAACGCGTGGACCCCATCCTGGTTCCTGGGTTTGGCGATGATGCTCTTTGTTGCCGCGTTGCCGCCGGAACATGCCTTTGCCAAGCCATATCCCATCATCGCTTATGGGACTCGGACCTTTGTTGCCGAAACCACCGAGACCGGCGGCACAGTGCTCGTGCGGGTGTATAGGCGGCAGGGCAGCACCACGTGGGAACGTTATGGCGGCTTCACGATTCCGGCGGAGAAATTTGCTGCACGGCGAATGGAAGTGAAGCGCAATCCGTCGGCAGCCGATCGCGTGGAGCGCGTTTACTTCACCGGCAGGATCATCGGGTGGACGCCGTTTCAACCGAGTTCTCCGCTCTATCGTCCTCCCCGGTATCGGCGAAAATAACCTTGCGATCAGTTGCAGATCCGGTAGTTGCCGCTTTTGCCGTGCTGGCCGAGGTCGAAATGATAGTGGGAAGCATGTGCTGCATTGAAACCTGGACCAAGAACGGTCGTAAAATAGCCGCAGGCCGAAAGACGTAGGGCCATCAGTAGCCGGTGGTGAACCGCCGCAGGGTCGGCTACATCGGGTATTTCGACCCTAGTTCGGTTGACTAGCGTGATGCCGCTAATGTCGATAGCATTGCCGAAAGCATGTTCACTGATTTTTCCCGAGGAATCGCCATTTCTGGTCCGGCATTCATAGCCGGGGCCGGTCGAGAGCGAGTGCAGCCGTGCGGATGCCATTTCGCTAACGACCGATGCGGCGATGTCGGAGAGCCAAATGGTGAATTTGCGGGCGAAAGCGCAGTTCAACAAGGGTTCTTCCGGCAATTTCACCCTGCCCCCAGGTGTCGCAACCGATTTCACCAGCACCGGATTCGCAACGGCACATTGGCCAGTGGCCTCGACATGCTCAGGAACGGTAAACTCGACCTGGCGTTTGAGGAGCTCGGCGAGACAATCGTCTCCTCGGGGAAGCTCCCCCCGCTCCGGAAGCGGTAAGGCCGGTCGCGGCACGGCCACCAGAGCGCTCTGCTTTTGATTATCCGTCGGCTTCGGCGAGACCGCGACCTGCGACGTCGAAGGCTTCACCCGCGGCTTCGTCACCGGGTGTCGCGGTGCCACAATGGCCGGTTCGGATCTTGCAGTCTTCGGTGCCTTAGCTCTAGAGCTCGTTGATGCGACGGCCTTGGAGCTCGTCGAGGCGACGGCTTTGTGCCGCTTTGCCTTGCGCTTCTGCGAGGCGGTTGCGGAGCGCTTGGATGTCGCTTTGCTCACGGTCTTCGATCTTGCAGGCTTTCTCGTGCAAGCGATCTTGAGAAGATTGCAGAGATTTGTTGCCTTCTTCGTGCCGGCAATCGCCGGATCGGACGAGCCGGGCAGAACCGTCAAGCCAATCAGCAGCAGGAGCGCCGCCGCTACTTGGCGCGCCAGCGCCGCCCTAATTGGAGGCGACGGTGACAGTGCTGAGAGCCTTTTCAAGCCGCACATCCCGCTTATAGATGTCGGGATAATAGGTGAGATGACCGTTTGCATCGGGCCAAGCCGTGAAATAGTTGAGGTGAACCGGGAGGGGAGCCGATAATTTTACGTCGGTATTTTGGCCAGACTCGATGGCGTCATCGATGCGGCTTTGGTCCCACCCCAAAACATACTCAGCAAGCTTTCGGGGATCCTCGACGCGTACGCAACCATGGCTGAATGCACGAGTCGCTTTGGCGAACAGCTTCTTTGCAGGTGTGTCGTGCATATAAATATCGTGGGAATTTGGGAACAGAAATTTGATTCTGCCCAGCGCGTTTTCGTTTCCCGGCGGCTGGCGAACATCGAAGGGGATCGCCTCTCCGTAAGACCACCAATCGACAGCAGAGGAGCTGATGCGCTGTCCTTGCGTGTCAAGCACCTCGTAGCCATTGTCGTCGAGGTAATAAGGATCTTCGGACAATTTGGGAAGCATCTCGTGGGCTACAATTGATTTCGGCACGTTCCAGTAGGGATTGAAAACCACCGTTTCCATTTGATCGCTGAAGACGTAGGTTTGAGTTTCGGGCTTGCCGACGATCACCTTGGTACTCCAGGTGACATTGCTTGCATCCATAAGCTGCAGTTCGGCTGCGGCCTCATTGACCAAGATATGCCGGCGGCCAAGGTCGCGGGGCAGCCAGCGCATACGCTCCATATTCATGACGAGCTTTGCGAGGTTCTCCTCTTTGGACGGGCCGTTCAGCGCAGCGACGGTTGCCTGATCTATGCTTCCCGTCTGCTTGATGGCGGCGTCTTTTTGAAATGCCCTCAGCGCTTTCGATAATTCCTCGTCCAGAACCATTTCATATTCGCCAAGCGGCATGGAAGCCTCGGGGGTATGGCCCAGCATCCATGCCAGAGCCGCATCTTCGCTGAGATATCCGCGTCTTACCATGCGCTCCCTGACGATTAGCACGCGTGCATCGCGCTCGCCCGGTTTGACGCGCTCACCCTCCGGAACCGGGTTTTCAGCAGTCCGGCTGGAGCGCAACCTAGCCAATTCAGCCTTCATCATCCCGTAAGCCGGATGAGGGGGAGCCAGTGTTGTGAGATAATCTTGCGGCGAGTTCTCGTTCGAAAGGGCATAAAGAAGCTGAACGATGTTTAGAGCGGGTGGCGTGAGATCGTAATAGCCAGAGAGCCGGTTCGGGACAATTCGTCCGCTGTAGAGATGCTCGGCATATCTTACCGTGGCCGCGGTGAAGTCGATCTCCAGAGCGGCCAGCGCCGAGAGATCGCCGGTTTGGCTGGCTTCACCCGCACCTAGTGCGGCAAGCCGGGGAGGCAGGTATTCATCAGCGTTCAGGCCGTCGTCCTCGGCCTTGGCGAGCTGGGAGAGGGTCAATTTTGCTCTGTCGCTGATGCCCTGCGGGGTCACCCACAGTGGCCTGAACTCGGCAATGCGATAAAATCTTATGATCAAGTCGCGCTGCTGCTCGGTTACCTTTGGAGCGCCGGTTCCTTCCCGCAACTGCTGCAAGACAGCCTGTGCGAGGGGATCGGGCGGTGCCACCGGGTTCAGGTTTGGATCGATCAGCGCCACGAGTTTCGGGGGCTGGTAAGTACCGAATTCGGCGTCGGGGGATTTCAGTTCGCCGACACCCTGATCGGGCTCCGGGTCGAAGGCGTCATCTTCGGAGACGGCACGTTTGCGCGGCGTGAAAACTTGCGATTCTTGCGATTGCCATTCCTCATCGGAAAGCGAACTGAAGCCAAAAGTCCGGCTTTTTTTTCTACCCGGCGCGAACAGCTGCGGCTCCTCCAGCGTCTGCTCCCCACTATCGAAAGTGGAGAAATCGTTTCCGCTTTCGTCGTCCTGCCCTTGGATGTCTGCATTCTGCGCGCGCTTGAACGCCTGCTCGGTTAACCAGTTGTCTTTGCCTTTTGCAGTTACTGGAGCAACCAGAGCCACGTAGCTGATGCCGCCAACCACTGCCATTGCAATGAAACCAGGTAATTTCATCGACATTCTCTCAGTTCGCCTTATTAAGAATTGTGTGGAACTAAACGGTTGAGAGGCCGTTCGAGTTCCGCGCTGCACCCTGGAGAGGAAGTCAGCCTCCACCAGCAACCGCCATCATAATTTCGGAAACTCTTGCACAGTCTCTCGTGAGGCTTAGGATCGGGACCCTGCGGAGCGGGCTATGCCTGGAAAACGTGTGCTGTTCGACGACCAGACCTGGCTCGCGATCGCGCTGCTCGCCAGCGACCGGAGTGTCAGCTTCCAGGCCCTGGCGGATGAAGCATTCGGCGATCTCTTGAGAAAACATAATCGGCCAACCAGTCTAAAAGCAGCGCTACGTCAAAGCGTCGGCGCTGGCGGGAATGTTCATCCATTCCCGGGCCGCAAAAAGAGAAAGCGAAACGAAAGAGCGATCGCAAATAGCGGCTTGGGGCGCGCCCTAGTGACCGCTAGGGCTGGGCAGGCGGTGGATTTTGCTTCTGCTGCTTGCTCCCATCGACCAGCAGCTGTTCCAATTCCGCCGTGTGGGCCAGTGCCAGCTTGGCTCCGACGGCTGCGCCCTGCTGCATCACCTGGGGCAGCTTCAGAAGCACTTTCTGACCGGTAGGTGTTTGATAGAAAGAGATAACATCTCGCAGTTCAATTTCGGTGAACGCATCCTTGTATATCTTCGTGATTTCCGGAGCAGCAGCTTCCCAGGTTATGTGTTTGGTCGCCCATCTCGCGATGATATCGCGGTAAGGAGCGAGCGGCGGATTGACTTGAATGAGGCCCTGCACAACGGCATTCGCCGATGCGGTCATCGTTTTTTCTATGCCGACCACTTTCAGAAATTCCAGCACAGCCTGATCATGGCTCGTGGTCCCTGTCTGGCCGGCGCTCTGGGCGGTCAGCATGAGGAGCGCGCCGAGAAAGCTCGCGAGTTTTTTAACCATGAGGATTCTCCTGACTTGGACCCAGTTGCCGGCCATCACATCAATGACAGGCAAGAGAAAAGGTTCAAGACTGACAGTCCGGGCCGGCGTGCCGGTGACAAACCTTTGTTCCAAAATCTTTTTTGCTCTGGTAAAAAACCGCCACAATTGCGGACAGAATCCCCCTGCCAATTTAAAGGATCCCGGATAAGGCCGTTCGGATTCACTCGAGGTGCGATATTGAAGATCGAATTAAAAATGCAGACAGCGCGTATCATTAAGCTGAGCAGTTGTTCCCTACTGCTCCTCGGTCTTGCTATACCAGTCGCGGCCGATTCCGTTTGGGAACACAATGGCTCCACCCTGCACCTGCGCGAAGAGGGAACGCTGCGTTCTTTCCGCTACAGCAACCCGAGGGCCGAACTGCAAAGGGCGGGCGTTGACGACGGGACGGTACTTTTCGAAGGAAAGAAAATCGGCAATCGTTTTTCCGGAAAGGCATATCGCTTCTCTAAGGGATGCGGTGCCGTCGGCTATGAAGTCGAAGGTACCGTTTCCCCGACCGTGGCGGATCTGACACTATCCGGGCGAGCGCCAAGACGGAATTCGAAATGTAAGGTCGTCGGCCACTTCACCGATCAGCTGGTATTTCGACGTCGCGGGACTGTGGAGCAACGGCCCGTTGCAGCAGCTTTGGACAAAAAGCTTGCTCAGGCGGCACAGCCGAAAAAGCCGAAGCGGGAGACAATTCCGAACAACGATTCGAAGGACGGCAAGGCCTCGGCTGAGCCGAATACCCCTCCTCCTACCAGTAAAGCCCAGGCCACGCTTCCCTATCCCGTCATGGGGTGCAAGTCCCGCGATACCTTCGATCAGTGGGTCGAAATGTTTCGACGGGCCGATCCAGCAAGCGAAGCAAAGGTCGTAGCACAGGGAATGAGGACAAAGGATTGTGCAGCGCTGAAAGATGGACCGGTGAACATTGATCAGGCTGACGACAGCTATCTTTGTGTGCGCCCGATGGGTCATGCGGATTGTTTTTGGACCTTGCGAGCTTCAGTGCGCTGAGGCTCAGTACTCTGGATCGCCGCCAGAGTATTCATTTGACAGATCCTCGTGGGCGGATTGGGATCACCCTTGCCGCCATGTCGTGAGCGGTTGTGGTCACGTTCAAACTCATGTTTGGGGAGGTCAAGATGCCAAATATCAGCAAAATCGTATTTTGCGGTGCGGTAGCTCTCGCTGCTGCTCTCAACATAATCGCATCCGCCCGGGCGGATGACCCTTATAAAAAGGAACTCGACACTCTGCGTCAGTCCCTCGCGAAGTATCAGGACGTCTACACCGCGGTGCGTGAGGGCTATTACTCGACGGTGGGCTGTGTTCGTTATAACGGGGAAAAGATGGAGGGGCACGCCGACTACGCAAAGGGAGCGATGGGAATCCACTTCCTCAACAAGGAGCTGGTAAAGGCCGAGCCGGACCCGATGAGGCCGCCGGTGCTTCTCTACGAGCCGAAGGACGGCAAATTGCAATTGACGGGCGTCGAATGGGTCGTTCCGCTAAGAGGCGATTTGAGCAAGAGGCCTGAACTCTTCGGACAACCGTTCCTTGGCCCAATGGAGGGACATGTTCCCATCATTCCCCAGGAATTTCTCCACTATGATCTGCATGCGTGGCTGTTCAAGGACAATCCTCTCGGCATGTTCTCTCCAACCAATCCGGACGTGAAATGCGAAGGGTATGATTTCGATCTGATGGAACACCCGACCAAGCTCGTGCCGGGCCCTTAGGCTCAACACGTCTGCCATTTGGCGGGGGTCCAAATTGGATTCGCGAGCGGCCCTCAGCGGTCCCCGAAGCCGCCGCCTCGAACGGCTAGAACCACAGCGCATAAAGTCAGGAGATTCATTGCACCAATCCACAGCACAAAATCCGTTCCAATGCCCATAGGATGCCTCCATCCCGGCTGATTCGCCGCTAGAGAATGCTCGGCCACTGGGCCAATAAGTCAAATCACAGCGTCGATCGCGCGGAGGATTTTGGCCAGGTGTTGTACCGATGTCATAAGCTCGGCCGGACAGACGCACGTCCGGCGCGTTACAACAGTGTAATTTCCGAGGGCGCCGGCTTACGAACTATTAACTGGCGGAGTGTTCGTCGATTTCCTTTATGAGCCTCTGCATCGTCCGGACCCCTCAGGACGATGACAACAGCCTTCCCGAGCTGTTGGCCCGGTCGGGTGCCTCCGGCCGGGCTCCGGGGCCGGCGCCTGCAAATCAAAGGTGCGGTCGCCGGCTCGCCTGGATGCTACTTGCCTTTGCCGGGATTGGAGCTGTCGGAATGGCCAGGATCGTTGCCGTGGCCATTGTCATCGTGCTGACCGCCATTTCCAGTGTCACTGCTACTCGGGCCGTTATTGCTGGAGCCGCCGGCGTTGCCATTGTCCGAGCCGTTATTATCGACACCGCCATTCTGATTGTCGCTGCTGTTTCCAGGATTTGAGTCATCCACGTGGCCGGGATCGTTGCCGTGGCCGTTATCGCCAGGCTGCGGGTTATTGCCGTTATTGTCGGCACCGCCTTCGCTGCTGTTGTCCGACCCGCTATTGTCGGCACCGCCTCCGCTGCTGTTGTCCGAGCCGCTATTGTCGGCGCCACCATTCTGATTGTCGCCGCTGTTTCCAGGGTTCGAATCGTCGACGTGGCCGGGATCGTTGCCGTGGCCATTATTATCATTGGCTACTACCTCGCCGTCCCCCGTGGGCGTGTCGCCACCTGTTCCTGGCGGCTCGGTCCCGTCATTGCCTAAGTCATCCTCAACATCCGGTCCCTTCCCGGGCAAACTTCTGCCTAGAGGCGCTATCGATACGATCCAGCGGTCGTTCGCAAGGATTGCCAATGGCCGCTTGCCGGCGAAGTTTGTGGTGAGCCAGGAGGCGCAGCTGTGAGCGCCGCGGCAGTCAACCTTCGTTCCCATGGCGCGATTTTTGAGCTGTTCCGGTTTCGCCGCAAAGGACGGCGACATGACGGTCATAAGACAGAGCGCGGACAAGCCAAGCTTTGTAAGGCTAAGAGGGGAGCTGCGAACCATGACAAACCTCGTCGTGTTACATTCGCAGCCATTTAAAGAGCGAGTGGGCGGAATCTGCTTAATTTTAGAGATCGCATCGCGCGAAATTTTCAATTTTACGAAATAGTTCGAGAAACTTTTGCGGCAAATTTAATTTAATTTGTATGCGAAAAACTCCAGCAGCCTGAGAGTCGCGTCGGCTCTGAATTTCGACCAGGGCAAGTGCGATCTAAAGAAGCGCGAAAAGTACGCCGCCAGTGAAAAATGTCATGAGCAGGAGAGCAGCCAGGATCTCTGCCAAGAAGGTTTCATCCGCTGCGAGCTGCGGCTCTCGTTTTCTGACAAACTCAAGATCGGTCATGCTGCGAACAACCAAGCTCGGCGGAGCAGAGTTCCCTGACTGCGGACGCGCTCTTGGTTAAGGTAAACGGGTCATCCCACCTCCCCTAATTAAGCAATCCGGGATTGGTTTCAGCTTGGGGCAAATAGCCCTGTCATTTTCCGGCGCGTTTGAAAAACTTGGCTACTGCCCCAGTGGACCGACAGTTCAATATGCGCTCCTTTGGTATTCCTCCTTTTCTGGAGATCAGAACTCCCCACCTCGTCAGATCCAATTCGGAAGTGGAGTGCGCATCGGGATTGATGCTGAACATGCAACCCAATTCCAAGGCGCGACGGTGCCAGCGCCAATCGAGATCGAGGCGCCAAGGATTGGCGTTGATTTCCACCGCGACTCGATGTTTCGAACAGGCGGCAAGGACCCCTTCAATATCGAACTCATAGCCCGGCCGGCGCAGCAGCTGGCGTCCCATGGGATGACCAAGGATCGTCGTGTTGGGATTGCTGAGTGCCCGCAGAAGGCGCTGGGTTTGGGCATCCTTGTCCAAACGAAACCGGCTGTGAATGCTCGCTACGACAAAATCGAATCGCGCCAGGATATCATCGGTGTAGTCAAGGGAACCGTCGGCCAGAATATCGGCCTCGATGCCCTTGAATATGCGAAACTCGCCCCGATAGGTCGTGTTCAGCCGCTCGACTTCTTCGTGTTGGCTCTCGATTTCTAGGATGCTGAGACCGCCCGCGTAGTGGGCCGACTGAGAATGATCGGCTACGCCGAAGTATGAATAACCACGCTTGCGGGTCGCTTCGGCCATCTCCTGCAAGGTGTTCACCCCGTCGGATGCCTGGGTGTGTGCATGGAGAATTCCTTGAAGATCGTTTTGTCGGACGAGGCGCGGATGTTTCCCCGCCAAAGCCATGGCAATCTCGCCCTGGCCTTCGCGCAATTCAGGCGCAATCAAGGGGAGGCCGACTGCGCTATAGATGCTCTGTTCCGTTTCCGCAGCGATGATCTTGCCCTTGCGCATCAATCCCTCGGCCGTGAACTGCATGCCCTTGGCCTTGGCAAGCTTTCGAAGATCACGGAGATGAGCATCGGATCCGGTTGCCAGCAGAAGGGTGATCCCGTACCGCTTCTTATCGGTGAAATGGACCGTCAGTTCGCCAGTCTCGAGTTTTCTCGGCGCTGCCTCATCTTGCGTGCAGGCCACGAGAGCGAGGTCAGTGATCAGTTCACAGCCTCTGCGATAGTCCCCCGCTGGCGTGATGCTGCTCGGTCTAAACTCCGATCCGGCCAAATGCCTCTCGGCCGCTTCGAGTAGTTCGGCAGCCCGATGAATATGGCGAGCGCCGGGGGTGCGCCTGACGATATCAAGCCCCGTCAGCACCTTCCTCTGGAACCCAGGTCCGAAACTCTTAACCCCGCTCAGCCTGTCGGCCATTGCGGCAGCTTCAAGCTCGTCCAAGGATGCGATGCCAAGTTCTCGATAGAGCTTTAGGATCTTCTCGGGACGAACACCCGGGATGGCCAGCATCTCGAGCACGCCTGCCGGGACGTCGCGGCGCGATTTCTCAAGACTTGGGTGGGTGCCAGTGAAATGCAGCTTCTCAATAATATCGGCGATCGTCTCACCGACGCCGGGAATTTCGCGGAGCTCGCCTTTGGAAACGAGCTGATTAAGCGGAACCGTCAGGGCCGATAGGCTCTCGGCCGCCTTCAGATAAGCACGGGCGCGATAGGGGTTTCCGCCGGCCAAGGTCGACCGATGGCCCAGCTCCCGGAGCAGTTCGGCGACCGCGGATGCACTTAGCTTGGCCATGCTATGAATATATGTGAGCGGGAGGCGAGGTCGTCGAGACCTCAGCTGCCCCAGGTGCGTTCCAGCACATTTATCCAGTTCTCGTGACAGAACCGGCGCAGCAGAGCCTCCGAGAAACCCCGCGCGGTCAGGGCCTCTCGCAGATTGCCGAGACCTGAAGCATCGCGAATAGCATCCGGCACCTTGGCACCATCAAAATCGGACCCGAAGCCGATGCAATCGACGCCGACCTGCTGGATTAGATGGTCTAGATGGCGGATCAGCACGTCTAGGCCAGTGTCGGTGTCGATCTGTCCATCGGGCCTGAGGAAACAGGTAGCGAAATTGATGCCGATCATACCGCCCGAATCGCGGATTGCAGCAAGCTGGGCATCGTTAAGATTGCGCGCGTGCGGACATATGGAATAGGCATTGGAGTGCGTTGCGATAAGCGGCGCATCGCTCAGGCGCGCCACGTCCCAGAAGCCCCGTTCATTCAGATGGGACAGATCGACCATGATCCGCCGCTCATTGCAGAGCTCGACCAGTTTCTTGCCGAGAGCGGTCAGTCCAGGACCTGTATCCGGCGTGCTCGGAAACCGAAAGGGCACGCCATGGCCAAAAATATTGGGTCTGCTCCATACTAATCCGATCGAGCGCAGGCCTACTTCGTAAAGAACGTCCAGCGAATTAAAATGGGGATCAATGGGCTCGGCACCCTCGATATGCATGACCGCACCTAGCACACCGGAGGCAAGGCAAGCGCGGATCTCCTTGGCATTTCGGCAGATTTTAAACCTGCCGCCAGACTGCCGCTCAATTCTGAGCAGAATGGCGGTCATGGCCAAGGTCGGGGGCAGAGCCTTTTCGGCGGTAATCATCCCCGGCAACGCCACGTCGTAGCTTTCGCCGCGCATCAGTTCATCGAGATCATCGGGTCCATCTTCCGAGGAGACGAAAATAGCGAACATCCCGCCGGCAAGTCCCCCTTTGAGGGCGCGCGGCAGATCAAGCTGACCATCGGGCTCGCCCTCCAAAAAAAGCTGTTCGACCGCCGGGGTCAGCTTCTCGAAAAGCCGCAGCAGGACGTCATTGTGGCCGTCGAAAATGGGAATGGTGGAGTTCATTATGTTCCGAGACTGGATCTTGAATAACCGATCTGCAAACTAATTGACGGGTCTGTTACAAGAATATCTTGAAGGTAAAGAAACCGGGCCTCACATTAGTTAAAGAGCTAGGCAGCGACGATAAGTTTGTTAGAACACCTGTACCATGCCTTACTATTTTATTCGCACGCTCCAGGCTTCTGGCGACAAAGTCCTGGGTCCTTATGAGCCCTTTGAAGTGCTGCAACGGGCCGAGCTTCTACGGGCTAGACACGTTGAAATTGCGATCACGGATGAAGACGGCAAAGTTGTGGATGAGAAAGCGGTCGCGCGTAGCGATATCTTGTCTCCACGCGACGAGGAACTTGCAAATATGCTGGCGAGCGAGTTTCCGGCCATTTGGAAAACCGCGTTGGAGATTGCCCATGAGCACAGAAGCGTGGCTCTCAGCATGATCGTGCGGTTGGTCAGGCGCCATATCGAGGTCGCCGCCAGCGAGAGGGAGCGGCGCCTCACGGGAGCTAAAATCGAAAATGGGATAGAGGAATAGAAGAGGGGGCCGATTGTCCTTACACTGCCCGCACCGAGCAGCAGGAAAGACAGAGCCGCAACCCTCACCACTCCTAAATTGATGCCCCATGGACTTCATTCACTTTCTCTCCAGCCATATGCTTGACCCGACAATCGGAGGCAAGAGGCTTTACAGAAGCGTGGTCGAGCAGGCTGTGCATTCTGAGAAGCTGGGCTATCGTGGTGTAGCGATTCCGGAACACCACCTAGTCAACATCCTTCTCATCCCCTCTCCCCTGCAAATGGCCGTGAAGATTGCTGCGCATACGAGCCGCATCAGGTTGATGACGTCTGTGTGTCAACTGCCGTTGCGCGACATGCGCATTTTTGCCGGCGAGGTGATCCAGGCTCAGGCTCTGTGCGAGGGACGGTTGATGCTGGGCGTCGGCAAGGGTGCCTTCGGCTTTGAGACAGGACGGGTCGGCATTCGCATCGAAGAGACCAAGGCCCATTTCGAGGAGGACTTGAAATTGCTGGAGGCGCTGCTCACTCGAGACGATGTGGCGTGGAACAGCCCCCGGTATGCCTTCGAGCCTCTCACCATCATGCCGCGCCCGGAGGACCCTGTCCCGCTCATGGTTGCAGTTATGGCGCCATCGGGCATCGAGGCCGCAGCGAAGGCAGGTTATCACGTCCAGACGACGCCACTTGCCGGCGGCCACGAACAGCTGGTCGATCAGGTCACTGCTTTCACCCGTGGAAAAGCGGCTGCGGGGCGCGTGCTAGACACACGTCTCAGCCTACAGCGCGGCATGTTCCTTGTGCAGAATGAGAAGGAACGGCAGCATGTCGCCGAGCACGCCCATAATTACTACAAGAGTTTCGACAATGTTTTTGGCGGGCCTGGGATTGTGGAAAAAGGCGTAATCCGTCCCCTCCCCCGTTCCCAGACGCTGGACGAACTTTCATCCAATATCCTGCTCTGCCGGCGCGACGAGATGATCGAACGGCTTTCGGTATATGCGGAGCTCGGCATTGACGAGGTGCTCACCACCTCCAATTTCGGACAGGAGCAGGCCATGACCCTGGACATGATGGGTCGCTTCGCCGAAGAGGTGCTGCCGCATCTCATAAACTACAATTCGGAGGCAGCTTAGAAACATCAAATGGAGGGCAATCGCGAAGGCGCCGCCTCAAGAATGATGCCATGACCATTGATTGTGCCTATACCGTAGAGGGTTCGGGCCCTGCCCTGTTCCTGATCCACGGCATCGGGGCTCGCCGGGCCAGTTTTGGAAAGCTGGTAGCCGGCCTCATGGACCGCTTCACATGCATCTCCTATGATTTACGCGGTCACGGCGAGAGCCCGGTCCCTAAAGCCGCGCTTTGGGCTGGATGAGTTAGTGGACGATCTCGAAGCACTGCGGTCCAGAATCGGCATCGAAAAGGCTCATTTCGCCGGTCACTCATTAGGCGGCATGATTGGGCCAGCTTACGCGCGCCGGTTTCCATCGCGCGTGCTTTCGCTAGGCCTCTGGTCAACCGCTGCTTTCCGCACCAAGGATGATTCGGCCAAGCTAAAGGCTGTCATTGCCCAGATGCGGGAAAGAGGCATCAAGGCAGTGCTCGACACGTTGACTGCCCGCTGGTTCACGGATTCCTTCGCGGCTGCGAGGCCTGATGTGATCGAATGGCGCAAGCGGCAAGTGATGGATACGCCCGCTGATGTTTTTCTGAATGTTTTTGACATCTATGCCGACACCGAGATGGGACCTTGGCTGCATGAGATTACGGCGCAGGCCATGGTTCTTACAGGTGAACTGGACAGTGGCTGCAACCCGGGCCTCAACTCGCAGATTGCGAAAGCTATGCCGAATGCAGAGCTGGTGATCCTCGAGGGTCTCAAACACGCGATCTTCATTGAAGCAACCGACCGCGTGTTACCGCATGTGCGGAGGTTTTTGCTGTCGCAGGAGCGAAAATAGGAGGACGTTGCGTGGACCAAACTGAGCTAAGCGGACGACAGAAACGGCGGTTTACCTTCCTGATCACCAGTGCTCGTCGCAACGGCAATACTGAAATATTGACACGAAAGGCGGCGGAAATTCTGCCTCAGCAATACGAGCAGCTATGGCTCGACCTGTCGGACCTGCCGCTATCCCCTTTTGAGGATATTCGCCATTCGGTCGGCGTCTATCCTCAGCCCGTGGGAAACGAGCGTATCCTGTTTGACGCAACGCTTGGTGCCACCGACCTCGTTTTCGCTGTGCCCTTGTATTGGTACAGCGTACCGACAAGTGCAAAACACTATCTCGACTATTGGAGTGCCTGGCTGCGCGTGCCAGGCGCGGACTTCCGCAATCGCATGGCCGGTAAGACGCTGTGGGGCGTGTGTGTCCTGTCCGAGGAGGACCCGGCCCGCGCCAATCCCCTCATTCATATGCTGGCGAACACGGCCGATTATCTGAAAATGGCGTTCGGCGGCGTGTTGCTGGGATATGGAAGCCGCCCTGGAGACGTGATGGTTGATTTAGAGGCGCTGAGCAGGGCCAAAAGCTTTTTCCTTTCAGGCGAAAATGGACCAAAGGATGTGTTTGCTGCATCCATGACTCCGGTGCAATGAACCTCGGCCCAAAATATTGGTGTCGCCTCAGCGGGTCGTAATGGAACAGGCCCAATCGCTTCGAGTTCAAGATTAGACCATTCCCCCCAGATGGCCTCTGAGTTGAGTATCAATCTTACCCGAGCTGAATACCACCCCTCACCGGAGGCGATGTATTGCTATGCTACAGAACCATTTCTCAAAATCCTGCCCTTCGGAATTGAACCATCAAGAACGACGTCTCAACGTCTGCTGTATCATTAATAAAAATGCAGGCACTGAGAAAGCAGAGTCCCCGGACTTAAAGGCCCTTTTTGCTGAGTTTGGTGTCAGCGCAGAGTTTCCGGATTTGACCAAAGGAAAGACGATTGCCGAATTGGCGGCTGAAGCAAGCAAGGACCGCTACGACGTTGTAGTCGCCGGGGGCGGCGATGGAACCGTGAATGCAGTGGCATCAGCTCTTGCCGGAACGTCAGCCCGAATGGGTGTCATTCCTATGGGCACGCTCAATCATTTTGCAAAGGACTTGAAAATCCCGCTTTCGGCCGAGGAGGCGGTCAGAACCATAGTCACGGGGCGCGTAGCCGCCGTGGATGTTGGTGAAGTCAATGGTGAGGTCTTTGTGAACAATTCGAGCCTTGGCCTCTATCCGGCCGTCGTGAGATTGCGTGAAGCTATCCAGAAGTCTGGCTATCGCAAGTGGACCGCTTTCTTTCAGGCGGCGTGGAAAATTTTGTCGCGATTCCCTCGCTTGAGGCTGGAAATCAAATCCTCAGCTGCGCCTTTTACTCGAACCATCACTCCGCTGCTGTTCATCGGGAATAACCATTATGAGACGACGCTGACGCAACTCGGCAGTCGCAAGGCCCTCAATAATGGCAGACTATGGGTGGCGATTCCCTTGGCCAGAAGCCGATGGGAGCTTGTTTTGGCCTTGCTTGCACTCGCTAGAGGTCGAGCTGGCGTGAGTGACGTGTCCAGCTTTGAAGCCGAGACGCTGATCGTAAACAATAAGCGCACTGCGTTGAACGTGGCAGTTGATGGCGAGGTCTTATTGCTGCAAACGCCGCTCCATTACCGCATCCGGCCAAAAGCTCTAAAAGTTATCATTCCTGCCGACACAATATGAGTGAACAGACTGTCATGATTGCGCTGAGTTGGCTTCGTGCCCCAGCTGGAAATTTAATAGAGACTCGCCGTGATCAGCTCCCGCATACGGATGTTTACATCTCGACCCGAAGCCCGGCTGTTGGGAGCCCTGCTGATCCCCGCAGTCCTTCTGTTTGTCTTTATCAAATTAGCGAGCGAAGTGATCGAGGGCGAAGCCCTTGCGTTCGATACGGCGATCCTGCTTGCCTTACGCGAGGTGGGGGATACGGCTGATCCGATTGGGCCGCCTTGGTTCGAATCGGTAATGCGCGACGTGACTGCATTGGGAAGCACAGTGGTTCTCACTATCATTACACTGGCCATAGCGGGCTTCCTTGTGGTGACCGAGCGGCGAAAGTTATCCCTGCTGCTCGTGCTCGCAGTGTCGCTGGGAACAGTGCTCAGCAGTACATTGAAGTTGCTTGTAGCACGGCCGCGGCCTGACCTCGTTGCCCATGTTGTCCAGGTACACACAATGAGCTTTCCGAGCGGCCATGCCATGCTCTCAGCAGTCACTTATCTGACTATCGGAGCTCTGCTTGCCTATGACCAGTCCCGCATTCGCGTGAAACTCTATATCCTCGGCGGCGCTATTTTCCTCAGCCTTCTTGTCGGCATCAGCCGCATCTATCTCGGTGTGCATTACCCCACGGATGTACTGGCCGGTTGGGCGATTGGGGGCGCTTGGGCTTGTTTTTGGTGGCTCGTCACGTCGAAACTCCGACCGAGCCCCGCCGGATCGAGCATTCAATGACTATGAGAAAAAGGATAACGGCAGATGATCAAGTGGTTGTCCAAAAAATTTATTCCCGACGAAAACAGGATCGCCGTTGAAGTCGCTTTTGATAAGCTGTGGCAGGCAATGGCTAGTCCGACAGAGATGTTGCTTGTCGCCACGAGTGAAACTGAAGGCGGAACGAGAACACTCTATATTCGTGTGCCAGATAACGTCGCAGACAAGTTTCCCGATTTCGACGAGATTGCAATGGATCAGGTTCCTAAAAAGGTTGAATTGCTAGTTGGCCATTATGGCGAGTTTCGGAAGCTGTTTAAGATTTGACCGGGCCGTGATCTGATGGGTCGGGTGCGGCGTCCTTTCGCCTGGCCTGGGCTGGCGATTGTTAAACCGGAGATGAATGGCTGATTTAGCTTTGGTTTCGGCTGACTATGCGAGGGTTGGATTATCGAGCTCATAAGGAGCAGGCCGTGACAACAGTAATCAAGCTACTCAAGACCAAGTTCAGTCGTAGGCAACATGTTCAAATCGATGACTATCTGCTCTGTGATATAGGCTTATCGCGTGTGCTGTTCGAATATCAGGACAGCTGAATCCATACAGAATGGCGGGCTCGGGGCAGCGTAATAGAACGATTCCGTGAGCAATCGCTGCCGGCTACCCGGGAGTTCGCGCTCTGTTCCAGGAGACAATCTCAGACTCGCTTTGATTGTGGAACCGGCCCCAGCCCCTCACGTTGAGTCACTGGTTTTTTCTAGAGTCACTTCAGCGAGTTAGTAATGCCAGCACTCGGCCACGTGTACTGGCGCGGGTTTCTGCGCCTCCAGCTTGTTTCGATCAATGTCGATATCTACGGCGCAACCGAAACGGGCGCCGAGATTCACTTCAACCAAATTCACAAGCCCAGCGGCAAGCGCGTCAAATACGAAAAAATGGTGCCCGGCATTGGACCAATTGAGAGCAGCGACATCGTCAAAGGGTACCAAGTGGAGACGGATGTCTATGTAACGATGGAGCCCGAGGAGATCGAGGCCATCAAGCTGGAGAGCAAAAAGACCATCGACATGGTTCAGTTCGTCGATGCCGAGCAGATCGATGCTCGCTATTACGAACGTCCCTATTATATTGTGCCAAAGGATGAGGTTGCCGCGGAAGGCTATCTGGTCATTAGAGAAGCACTCCAAAAAGCCGGCAAGGTGGGCTTGGGCCAACTCACAATGCAAGGGAGAGAGCATCTGGGGGTCATAGCGCCTATCGAGAAAAAGGGCCTGCTGCTCAACATCATTCGTTATGAGAACGAGCTGCGGAAGGCTGACAAGTACTTCGCCGATCTGGAAGGGGTGAAGTTCGATCCCGAACTGGTCAATCTCGCCTCGGAGCTGATCGAGCGCAACTCAGGACCATTTAATCCCAAGCGGTTCAAGGACACCTATGCCGAGGAGCTGCGCAAGCTCGTTGAAAAGAAAGCCAAGGGTCAAAAGATCGAGATTCCAAAGACCGAGAAGGCTGCCCCCAGCAACGTCGTCAATCTGATGGATGCGCTGAAAAAGAGCCTCAAAGGGTGAGGAGAAGCAACCGAAAGCGGCACGGAAGCGCAAGTCGGCCCGGTCATAGGCTGCATGTGATCGCTGCCACGGGCCTGCCGCAAACTGAATGACATGGATCCGACGCTGTCTTGAAACCGCAACCGCCATTCCTAAAACGTCATTCACTTATCGAAGAGAAGGAGAACACTCATGCATTGGTCTCTCGTCCTCGGCGTTGTCTGCTTTACGGCTATGTCGCCAGGTGTGCATGCAGCCGAAGGCGACATTTCTGTTGAACATGGCCTGCAAGTTTCAATAACTCACGGCTGCCACGACTGCCACACGGCCGGCTATGCAGAATCGGAGGGCAAGCTCGATCCAGCCGCCGCACTGAAGGGATCCTCGATTGGCTGGCGGGGGCCCTGGGGCACGACATACGCATTAAACCTGAGACTCACTGTCGCTGAAAAGGCGAAAACCGAGGACGAGTTCGTGAACTTCGCTCGAACACTCAAAACGCGACCACCGATGCCGTGGTTCAACGTGCAGGCCATGGAGGAAAACGACCTCCGCTCGCTTTTTCAGTATATCAAATCCCTCGGTGAACCCGGCAAACAGGTGCCCGCAGCCGTGGGCCCAGGCGAGGAACCAAAGACGCCCTATTACTTGCTGCAACCGACTCCGCCTAAAGGCTGACAAGCTCGGTGATGCGCTCAATTCGCGGCGCCTCTTTGGTGGATTCCGCGAGTTGGGAGGCAAACCCTATCCTGCTCATCTGATCGACCGCCGTTCAATCAGCTTTTCACCAATCAGGCAATCAATGCGTTGTTCGGGCACTGTTTCACTAGCCCGCATAATTCGAGGCGATGGACCGGCGATTTCCAGAAGGAGCTTGCGCCTGACAGCCAGACCGAAGTGCGTCATGTCATGCACAGGAATGAGAAAGGCTCCTGGTCCGCCTATGACACAGTCCTCGTAATAGACGTCCAGATTGGGAATGTACCCACGGCCGGAGCGCTTAACCACCAGAGGCAAGCCATTTATCGTGATGCCGGAAGCTGTCACGCTCGCGCGCACGGGTTCGACAGGAGAACCCCGATTATTGGGCCCGTCGCCGGAAATGTCGATCACCTGCCGGGCGCTGGTAAACCCATTACTGCTGAACATGCCAGCGGCATACAGCAAACCAGCTGAAATAGAGGTCCACATGTATTGGCGACGAGCGGTGGCGGACAGCAGTGTGGCAAAAGCTTTGGCGCCGTCTGCGCCATCGATCAATGTCCATGGAATGACAGTGGTTTGGTTCAGTGGACCCGCCCATTCCACATAGGTTACGGCGACCCGCCCCAATGGACCTGATCGGATCGCGGATATCACGTCGGGGTGGCGGAAGGCGGCAACATAGCCCCCGCGCTGCACGTTCAATTCGTCGATGTCCATGGAGCGTGAGACATCAACAGCTAGAACCAGTTCGAGATCCACCTCGGTTTCAGCCAAGAGAGCTTGAGGCAGCGCAGCGATTGCTGCGACGAAAGCTAACAAGAAAACCGCCGCTGAACGCATAGGACCAGCCTGTGATTAGTGGCTCTACGTTCTTCCCAGAGTTTGGCGCAGATGAGGCGGCCGACGGCGCGTTGGCAGTCAGGCTTATGGTGGAACGCCTGTGACCACGATATAATATTCGGCCTGCCGATATTTTAGCGGCGCGTTCGGAGGCGCTATCATTGGAATCCCACAGGACCACTTCGCAATGATGTACGCCGTTCTCTTTGAGGATAACCCCCAGCTCGGGGCCGAGGTTCGTCAGAAGCACATGTCGCAGCATGCCTGCTGCGAAATTGATCGCGCTTTTCATCCCTTTATCGGGCGCGCGGCGAGCCCGCCGAGTATTTGATTTATGGCTGGACGTTAAAGTGCTTTAACTCCTTTCCCATGTGCATCTGTGAGAAGTAGATGACCATTAAGGCGACCAATTCCTGCCTTGAGGTCAGGCCGCGAATGACCCTGAGCCGGGGGATGACGGCGATGGGTACCCGTGTGACCCCCCAGGCGTCATCGTGGGGCGAGTGCGGATCATCACGAATCCCACCTGCTTGCCCAGCTTGTCGAGATCGATTGTGGTGAACGATGTGCGGCGTTTGGTATTCATAGGCTCCACAGTGTAGGCAATCGACTGGATTGAGGCCAGTGGCGGGGCCATGCCAGGCTATTTGCAACAAGGATATCAGGCTTGCACCGCGAATGTCCGCTTCTGATGCTGTGGACGGCTCCTCCACCGGCACGGCAGGCGATCGCTTACTCGCCGCCTATCCTTGTCAAGAAGATTGGCTGCCACGATCTCGGTGGAACCACGGAAGCTATGGCGATGAGGCAACGTTCCGGCTTATTGCTGAGCGCGACTGCGATAATGTACCGGAACTGGACAGATCGCCCCTCTAACTGCGGAGCTTCCCTCGTGGCATCCAACATCAAGAAAAACCTAATCCTAGTTTTGAATAACAAGAGGTACAATCCTCAGGATTTCATTGATATCGGCGCCAAAGTAGCTCGCAAGGCTGGTGACATCGAAGTCTATGCGGTAACTGCAGGCTCTCCAGCCTCCATTTTGGAGGCCAAAGCATGGCAACGGCCAACACTTACTGTTGCATTCAGTACTGCAGGTGCATTCAACCCCGTTCGGGGGCCTCTTCTGATAGGCAGGAGAATTGAAAAGCTAGATCAGTCTGAAGCGCTCAAGCGGGCCGGTATTTCCGTTCCCCCGGTTCGGCAATTTGAACCGGGAATGAAACTCGATCCCGATTTCTGGGGAGGCTACGTCTTGTTGAAACCTGCACCGCTGGAAGCCTCCTCACATGGGGAAGGCATTCAGCTCTTCCGGTCATCGCGGCTGGAGAAAATGAAGCTCGACGATTTCCCCGCACAACATCCGATCCACAAATATCCCATGATGGTGCAGAAGTTCATCGATACGGGAGTGTATCCGTGCAAGTACCGTGCTCTCATGCTCTGCGGTGAGCCCATTTATATTCAACATTCAACGCTTAACACTCCTCGGCCGGACTTGGGGGCAAGTGATGAAGTTTTGGCGGGAGCAATCGTCGCGACCGGTGGCGGTGACAGAACCTATCGGCACTTGGACTATCCGGATGTTTCTGCCTTCGCGAAACGGATGGCAGCGGTTTTCCCGGACGTTCCGTTGCTCGGGTGCGACGTTATCAAAGACATAAATTCAGGTGAGTTGTATGGCATTGAAGTAAACCCCAACGGAAACCTTTGGCACTTCTCATCGCCTATGTGGGCCAAGGTTCGAAAACTGTTTCCTGATGTCGTAAAAGCGATGCATTCCCAGTTCGGTGCTTTTGACAGCGCAGCCGGTGCGCTAATCCAGGCAACGCGACAACGCGCTGCCTGAGATAGGGTAAGCCCATTCACAAGTTACCCATGCACCAGAAGATGAGATGCGGAGCGCATTCGCGGAGGAGGTATTGGTTCGAACAGCGAGGCTTCTCACGAATTCAAGTATCTGATCGATTGACCCAGATATCAGCAGGACATTTGGAGTCGTCATCTCGCATTTGGCGCACGGGGGTCGCTACTCTAACCCTAGCCTTTGCAGATCGTGGCCCACATTCGTGCCAAAACCGAGACGCGGAAACAGCGCTGTCGTGGCTGTAGCTTTCTACCCTGGTTGCACTACTATGTTAAGTGTGGTGCCCAAGCTCATGGGAGAAGTCATTATCAAAAGTGACCAGGAGAAAAAGTGGTACTATTTTGCTTGCCGCATACAACGGGTACCGTGGTGTTTGACTTCCCTCACTCCTGGCAGGTCTAAAGCATGCGAAGCGATCCCATTTGACTACAAGTTTTCGATCAATGCCGGGGCCTGATCCGGCTCTGGAAAAAGGGTGAGAAGATTGTCATCGCGTGTTGCCGATCAGGTTCGCCGTTTTGGACTTCTGCTTCCCAAGATCAAGAAAGCGGTTTGCCTCCTCGGCAATGCCGACGAGCTTGGAACAATCTATCCTTTGGTCGATGCCGCACTGAGGCAGCGTCCTGCCTATCGCCTGATTATCGCAACGCCGCTGGCGACGATTCGCGAAACGCGGGCGCGCTATCCACATGAAATCGTCGTGCCCCTCTCACCGCTAAACGGCTACGACAGATGGTGTCGCAATTTTACACCTCAACTTGTGCTTCTCTCTCCTGATTGTGCCTCCTACGGCAATTCTCCTGTCGGGAGCCTGCTATGCAATGATCAACTCTCCGTTCAGGGCATCGTTGACCGCCTTCCGGAAAGGGGGGGCAGTTTTGAAGTTGCGGACGTCCATCCGATCTTCTCCAGACTGGTCCGCCTTATGGCTGGCAAACCGATTGAAAGCGTGGAAGAACTCTCGCAGCATCTTCGTTCACCCAAGATTATATTGTGCCTCGGCAACGGACCGAGTTCAGAACATCCGCGATTACGAGACGTGACTTACGACACGCTTTTCCGGGTGAATTGGATTTGGCGGGAACGTGGGCTGTACACGTCGCCGGACGTCGTGATAACCGCCGATCCTGATCTGCCCCCGGCCGGCCGAAGGCCAATACTGGGATTTCCCGACAAGGATGCTGGGCTATCCGTGCTGGCGCGACACTGCTTGCTTTTTCGCCCGCCCCGCAGCGGCTATGCGTTTCTCGATAGCTTTTTTCCCACCTTGGCCAAGCGAGCGCCGACGCCGAAACCCAGTAACGGTGCAGTCATAATCGCCTTGGCAGCAGCGTTGAATCCAGAGAGGATCATCATCGCCGGCCTCGATCTTTATGAGCATGTGGCCGGCCGATATCCCGGTGACACGATCGCCATTGACGGTTACTCCCGCGATCACAATCGCAAACACGACGTCGAGCTAATCCAAATGTCTCTCGCCGCTTATGGAGGCGAAACGATCATCTATAGTGAGGGACTACGTGACGCGCTAGCCTTGAGCGGCTTCCAATCGCTTAAGCCTACGCAGATTTAACTTGTGCTCGACTGGAGTGGCGCAGCCTGACGATGTTTTCTTGCGATACGGCGGGCCAGGCGATGCTCTGCCACGGTTGAGGCAACCCCGCATCCCACGTCAGGAAGTCAGAGACCATGCGCTGCCGCTCTACGGTGGAAACCTCCGTCATTGGCGGAACCACTCGACGCCACTCGGGATCGCTCAAGACCTCCGCGACGACGGCCTTGATGGAGGGAATAAAGTTTGCGCGCGAGAGGATCATGTCGCCGGCAAGAATATAGGGCAGCATGGCGCGGCCATCGAAAGCCGTCGGCGTGTCAACCATCGCTCGCAACAGCCGCGGCATGAGATTGGCCAGCCCGCAGATCGTGCCGCGAGCGCCCGATGCCAGAACCTCAGGCAGATGAATTTCAGTGCCGGTGAAAACCGACAGGTGCGAGAAACGACGAATGAGATCCTGCGTGAAACCGACATCGCCGCCTGAGTCCTTTATGCCGGTAATGAGACCCGAATATCGTTCGTCGAGGCGGCGGACGACTTGCGGATTGATTGGTACACCGGAAATATCGGGGAAGTGATAGAGATAGAGCCGCAAGCGTCGGATTTGAGATCTGTTCCAGGATCGTGGAATAATAACGAAACGTCCCGTCATCGTTCATTCCGGAGCGGTAGACGCAAGGCGGCATCAGCAATACGCCATCAACTCCTACCGCTCGTCGCATGCGCCGAAAGGGTCACCACATCGGCCATCGCCAGCGCGCTGACCGAAACGATGAGCCGGCCGGGCTCGATGCCGGCCGAGATCAGCCCAGCGAGCGCGCCAATTCGATCTTCAATGGAGAATTCAGGCCCCTCGCCGGTCGTACCGAACAAGGTGATGCCGTCGCAGCCTTGATCGAGGAGCATCCGCGCGCGAGCGGCCAGACGAGGCACATCGGGGCGGAAATCTCCAGTAACGGGCGTCGCGAGCGCGGCGATCAGACAGTTGGAGGATGGCAACGGCACATTCAACTCGACTTATTGATCAGAATATTCGCCGCAGCTTCCGGATTAATTGCAGATTGTCAACAACGCGCTTGACGCCGCATCTAATCCCGGGTGAGCATCAACGGAGCGGGGAAAAACCGCGAACGTATTTCGAAAAAACACCAATTCTGTAGGGAGAATTCGCCATGGGTGCCACATCACTATACGGTTGCAAGCTGGATCGCCGAAAGTTCATTGCAGGAGGGCTCGGACTCGTTTCAGTGGGCATCCTGTCCGGGCAGGCCCGGGCCGATGTTAAGGTTATTCGCATTTCCACGCCGGGCACCGATACTGAATGGCAGTCCAAGGCGCTGGTCGCCTTCAAAGACGCGCTCGAAAAGTCGATGCCGGGCGTCTTCGACGTCCAAATTCACTACAATGGAACGCTGTTCGCGCAAGGCACCGAAATCGAGGCGATGCAGCGCGGCAATCTCGAAGTCGCACTGACCTCTCCTGCCGATCTGACCGAACTCATCCCGGAATACTCGATCTTCACCACCGGCTACTTGATGCGCGATGCGGCGCATCTCGATGCCGTTTATGACGGCGACATCGGCAAGGAAATCAAGGCCAAGGTCGCTTCGGATCTCGGATTGCAAATCCTGCGAAGCCAGTATCTAGGAACTCGGCATGTCATCTTGCGGGAGCCGCGAACGGTGAATGTGCCGGCCGATTTGGCCGGCGTGAAACTGCGCATGCCGGGATCGAAGGCCTGGCAATTCCTCGGCAACGCTCTGGGCGCCAATGCCACGCCGCTCGCCTTCGAGGAAGTCTACCTCGCGATGCAGACCGGCACGATCGATGGACTTGAGAACCCTCTGCCCGATGCAATCTCGGCCAAGTTCTACGAGGTATCGAAGCAGGTGGTGCTGACCGGGCATCAAGTGGCGAATGTGTTCTTCACTTTCGCCAAGCCATTCTGGGATAGCCTCAGCGACGACGAACGCAAGGCGATCTCGGCAGCCGAGGACGCCGCCAAGAAAGTCAATGACGAAGGCGTGGTGGCAACGGAAGCCGAAGGCAAGGCGTTCTTCGAAGCGCATGGCAACACCGTGACGACGCCTGACGTCGCCGCTTTCCGCAAACAGGTGCTCGACAAATTTCTCAATTCGGAATTCGCCAAGAACTGGCCGCCAGGCATGCTGGACCGCATCAACGCAGCGGGTGCCTGATAGTTATGAGGGCGCGGCTCCTTGCTGGCTGGAAAAATGTGACAGAGGGGGTGGCGGCAGCGGCGTTTGCGCTGCTGTTCGCCGCCTTCACCATCCAGATCTTCAGCCGTTATGTCTTCAACATGCCAGTGGCGTGGTCGCTCGAGCTGTGCTCGATCGCCTATGTCTGGCTGGTGTTCTGGTCATGCAATCTCCTCGTCTCGCGAGCGCCAGCAGATTGTATTCGACGTGATCTACCAGGCGATCAAACCGACAAGCCGCGGCGCTGGATCGCAATCTTCAACACCGCAACGCTGGCCGTCCTGTTCCTCGCAGCGCTTCCCGGAACGCTGGACTACGTCTGGTTCCTGCGCCGGCGAGCCTCGATGATGCTGCAAATCCCCATGCACCTCGTCTATCTGTGCTTCGCGGTCTTCATGATCGCGGTGGTCGTTGGCGCGGTGCTCCGTCTGAGGCGGCTCTCCGGCGCTTGCTGGCAGCAGCATCTCTAGCGGCCATGCCGATGAGCTTTGCCGCCTGGGTCATGTTCGGACTGTTCTTCGTCTGGTCGTTCCTGGGCATGCCGATCGGGCATGCGATGATGGCCTCGGCCATTGTCTATCTGTTTATGACGCATCAGGATATTGGGCTGGTCGCTTCGCAGAGCCTCAACGGGCTCTATGGAAGTTTCGTGCTGCTGGCGGTGCCGCTGTTCATCCTCGCCGCCGATATCATGAACGCGGGGCAGATGACGGATCGGCTTTTCGGTTTTGCCAATCTGCTGGTGGGCCGCATGAAAGGTGGACTGGCGCAGGTCAATATCGTCGCGAGCGTCATCTTCTCGGGCATGAGCGGATCGGCCCTTGCCGATGCGGCGGGACCAGGCAAGCTCGAAGTCGACATGATGGTGAAGGCCGGTTACCAGCCAGGATTTTCCGCGGCGCTTGTCGACGACCTCGGCCATCATCGGGCCAATCATCCCGCCATCGATTCCGATGGTGATCTATGGCGTCGTGTCAAATACCTCGATTGGCTATCTGTTCATGGGCGGCGTCATTCCTGGCTTGCTGCTGGCGCTGGCGCAGAGCATCATCGTATTCATCATGGCGCGCTACTAAGGATTTTCCGGTCGAGCCGAAGCCGACTCTGAAGGAAGCTGCGCGTATCACGCTCGACTGCGCTGCCGACGCTCTTTCTTCCCTTCATCATGCTGGGCGGTATCTATTCCGGCGCGGTCACGCCGACCGAAGCGGCCGCCGTCGCCGCCATGTTCGCGCTGGTGCTCGCCTTCTTCTGGTACCGCACTCTCGACATTTCAAGGCCTTCTACGACGTGCTCGTGACCTCATCGCGATCAACGGCGATCGTCGCCGATCACCATAGCCGGGGCACTGGTGATTAACTGGATCGTCGCCGCCGAGCAGATCCCCCAGGTCTTCGGGCGGCTGGATTAATACGCTCGAACATGTCACCCGACATCTTCATGCTGATGGTGACGATCCTGTTCCTCATCACCGGCGCGTTTCTCGACACCATGCTGATGCTGCTGATCATGGTGCCGATGCTGATGCCGACTGTCATTGCGCTGGGCATCGATCCGGTCCATTTCGGCGTGACGTCCGTGGTCAACATGATGATCGGTCTGGTGACGCCGCCGATGGGAGAGCTGGTCTTCCTGATCGCCGGCGTGTCGGGAATCAAGGTCGCCGACATCACCAAGGAGCTCTGGCCGTTTCTGATCGTACTGATCGCTCTGCTTTTTGTTCTCGTCTATGTGCCGCAACTGACGCTCTGGTTGCCGATCCAGGCGGGATATCAGCCGGTCGGCCATTTCCACATGTAGCCCTCATATCCGGGACAATCGCCATGCCTGCCATGAAGGAACTAGTCAAAGGCACTGACCGCTATCGCCACTACATCAATGGCGCGTGGGTCGATTCGACCGTCAAGGAGTGGATGGAGGTCGAAAATCCGGCAACCGGCGAGGTCATCGCTTCGGTCCCGCGCGGCAGCCTCGAAGACGCCGACCGCGCCGTGACGGCCGCCTATCGCGCGCAACCCGCATGGGAGGCGATGCCGCCTGTGGAAAGAGGTCAATTGCTGAAGGATCTCGCCCGCCTGATTCTGGAAAATCGCGAGCGCTTGGCGCGGATGGTGATCGCCGAGCAAGGCAAACCCCTGCATGAGGCGCGCGGCGAGATCGAGGGTGCGGCGCTCTACCTCAGTTATGCCGCCGAGGAAGCCCGGCGCATCACCGGAGATATCATTCCATCCGACAATGCCGACGAACAGATCTGGATACAGCGGGTGGCTCACGGTGTCGTCGTCGCTCTCACCGCCTGGAATTATCCGGCGGCGCTGATGTGCCGCAAGATGGGTCCTGCCCTTATTGCGGGAAACACGATCGTCATCAAATCCCACGAAGGCACGCCAACCACTGCGCTCGAAATCGCCCAGTTGTCCTCGCAGCTCGGCTTTCCGCCGGGCGTGATCAATGTCCTGAGCGGCACCGGCGAAGGCCTGGGCGCTGCTCTGGTAAGGCATCCGCTGCCCCGCCTCATTACCCTCACCGGCAGCGTGCGCGCAGGCAAGGCAATCTTTCGCGATGCGGCCGATGACCTGAAAGTGCTGCGCCTGGAACTCGGCGGCAAAGCTCCGTTCATCGTCGCCGAAGATGCCGATATGGGGGCCGCGGTTCGCGCCGCCGTGGTCTCGCGCTTCGAGAACTGCGGTCAAATCTGTATCTGCAACGAACGGATGTACGTGCATGAACGGATCGCCGATGAATTCCTCGATCGCTTCACGAAAGCCGTAAAGGCGCTGAAAGTAGGAGACCCAACAACACTGGTCGACATCGGACCTAAATTCTCGGGTCCCGAACTCGAAAAGGTTGAACGCATGGTCGATGCTGCCAAGGACGCGGGCGCCAAGGTGTTGGCGGGAGGAAGACGGCTGACCGAGGGCGAATTCAAACGCGGCCACTGGTATGAGCCGACGGTGTTGACAGTCGATGACAATGGCATGCAGATCATGCAGGACGAAGTGTTCGGACCGGTGGTGCCGGTGATGAAGGTCGTCGATTTCGACGAAGGGCTGCGGCTCGCCAACGAAAGCCGCTACGGGCTTTCTGCCTATGTCTTCACCAAGGACCTGCGCCGAATGATGCGGCTCGTTAGGGAACTCAGATTTGGCGAAATCTATGTCAATCGGCCGGGTGGCGACGCAGTTCACGCTCATCATGTCGGAATGCGCGATAGTGGGATTGGAGGAGAAGACGGCAAATACGGCGTTGACGCTTACTTTCAGAAGAAGACGATCTACGTGAATTACGCCTGAACCAAGACACAAGGCGCCATCGAGGGATTGCCGAAGACCGCAGCCTTTTGGTGAGTTCATGACGGAGTTCGCTAACCCGAGACCAACTGAATGACCCCGAAGGGCAGCCCCATTATTCGAAAATGCCTGTCTTCACCATCGGCGCAATCTGCCCTAGGATGGCTTGCATGAATATCGCAGAACCGCAGGTGACGCTCCCCAAAACCATGCAGGCGATCGTGTGTCACGGACCGGGGGATTATCGTCTCGAAGAGCGCACTGTGCCTCAACCCGGACCTGGAGAAGTCGTCATTCGGGTGGGCTCTGTCGGCATCTGCGCAAGCGATCTTAAATGTTATCAGGGCGCGCCGCTGTTCTGGGGCGACAATCATCGCAAGGGATACTGCCAGCCGCCAGTTACTCCCGGCCATGAATTCGTCGGTGACGTCGTGGCCCTCGGGGCTGGCGCCGGCGAGAAATACGGCCTCGCCATCGGCGACCGCGCCGTCTCGGAGCAGATCGTTCCCTGCTGGAATTGCCGCTATTGCCTGAACGGCCAGTATTGGATGTGCCGGTCCACGATATCTACGGCTTCCGGCAGCGAACCTTCGGAGCGATGGCAGAGTACATGCTGTTTCCCGTCGGCTCGCTCAATTATCATGGTGCCCAAATCCATTCCGATCGAGCATGCCGCCTTTATTGAGCCGCTCGCCTGCTCCATCCACGCCGTCGAGCGCGGCGAGATCAAGTTCCAGGATGTGGTGGTCATCGCCGGAGCCGGACCGCTCGGCCTCGGCATGGTGGCGGCGGCACGCATGAAAAGCCCGCGGCTGCTCATCAGCGTGGACTTCAGCGACACGCGGCTCGAAACGGCGAAGCTGTGCGGTGCCGACCTCGGCCTCAATCCGGAGAAAGTCGACGTCGTCGACGAGGTGCTGAAGCTGACCGATCGGTTATGGCTGCGACGTCTATATCGAAGCGACTGGGCATCCCTCGGCCGTCGAGAACGGGCTGCGCATGGTTCGTGCGCTCGGCACCTTCGTCGAATTCAGCGTCATGCGCGAACCGGTGACGGTCGATTGGACGATCATTGGCGACACCAAGGAGCTCAATGTCCATGGCTCGCATCTCGGACCCTATTGCTACCCGGTCGCCATCCGGATGATCGCGGAAGGTCGCCTGCCGATGGACCGCATCGTCACTCATAAGCTGCCGCTCAGCCAATTCCAGAACGGCATCGCGCTGGTCGGCGACGGCACGCAGTCGATCAAGGTAACCCTCATCCCGTAATCGGCGCTGCCTTTAACGCCGATATCTGGCAGTATCAGAGAAAATTTGATCTTTACTTCAGTACGTTCCGATCTAGATTTGTCCCTCCCAAGTCAAACCGCCAATAATCAATGTCAAATGGGAGGATGAATTGAGAAAACTACTTTATGCAGCCATCTGTTCGCTTGCCCTTGTTGCGGGGTCGGCGAGTTTACCCACAAACGCCATGGCCGATTGGCTCGAGACTGCCGCGGCTCCGCTCAAAGGCACCGAACTCAGCGTCATCTTTCTCGATCGCCCGGGCTACCGGGCCATCATCAAGCTTCTGCCCGAGTTCGAAAAGAAGACCGGCATCAAGGTGAAGTACGAGATCGTCCCTTACGAAAACACCCGCGAGAAACAAGTCCTCAACTTCACATCGGGCGGCGATCTGACCATGGCGCTCGTCGATCTGGTGTGGATCGGCGAATTCGCCGAGAATAATTGGATCGTGCCGATCGAGCAATTCACCAAGGACGCCTCGATCACCGATCCGAATCTGAAACTCGAAGGGTTCTTCCCGCTGCTGCTCGACGCCTTCGGCTCATGGGGCGGCAAGGTTTACGGACTTCCCTTCGATAATTATTCAGGCCTGCTGTTCTACAATTCCTGCAAGCTCAAGGATGCCGGTTTTGACAAGCCGCCGCAGACCTGGGACGAGCTGCTCAACGTCTATGCACCGAAGCTCAATCATCCGGACAAGAACCAATATGCCTTCGCGCTGCAGTCGCTGCGCGGCGAAACGCAGTCGGCCGACAGCTTCATGCGGGTGCTATGGCCATTCGGCGGATCGCTGCTAACGAAGGACTTCAAGTCGAACCTGCTGAGCGCCGAGAGCCAGGCCGGCCTCAAATTCCGGCAGGATCTGATGAAATACATGCCGCCGGGCATCGTCAGCTACGACCATGCCGAGGCGGTCAACGCGCTTGCCCAAAACCAGGTCGCCATGATCACCGAATGGTCGGCCTTCTACGGCACGCTCACCGATCCCAGCTCGTCGAAGCTCGGCGATTGCCTGGCAGTGGCGCCCGAGCCCGCGGGCCCGGCCGGCCGCCTGCCGGCGCTTGGCGGCTTCTCGCTCGCCGTTGCCTCGCAGGCTTCGCCTGAACAGCAGAAGGCCTCCTGGCTCTTCATCCAGTGGGCGACGTCCGAAGAGATCGCGCGCGCCTATGTGGAGGCGGGCGGCGTCTCCGGCCGCATGTCGATCTATGAGCAGCCCGACATCAAGGCGAAGTACAAATTCGTCGAGCCGATGGTCGCCTCCTGGCAGAAGGGCGTGCCGGAGTTCCGTCCGCGCTTCCCGGCCTGGCCCGCAATCTCCGAGGTCATCGCCGAGTGGGGCACCAAGATGATGCTGGGTGAGGTTTCGACCGAAGACGGCGCCAAGGAGATCGGCACCCGCATGGAGGCAATCCTTCAGAAGGAAGGCTATTACGACGGCAAGAAGGAACTGTTGCAATAAGTTAGATTCTAGGAGAGGGCCGCATGTTGCGGCTCTCTCTTCTCCCATTGCGAAGCGGAGGCCTTTGACGTGACCAGCCTCTATCAGACGGCTCTTGGCGGATATCGGCGAGGTCTTCCATCACATCGACGACACGAAGGTCGATGGCGCCATCGACATGATCGCCACAGCCGGGCGCATTGCAGCCTATGGCGTCGGGCGCGAAGGACTGCAGATCAAAGGCTTCGCCATGCGGCTCTTCCATCTGGGCCTCAAGGCTTCCGTGGTCGGCGACATGACGACGCCGCCGATCGGCAAAGGCGATCTGCTGATCGTCTCCGGCGGGCCAGGTTATTTCTCGACGGTGGAGGGCCTGATGGGTGTTGCCAGGCAAGCCGGCGCCAAGACGCTCCTCGTCACCGCGCAGCCCGAGGGCGAATGCGCCGAGATGGCCGACTTTGTCCTGCCCATCCCCGCGCAGACCATGGCCGATGATCAAATGGCACGCGTGTCGGTGCTTCCGATGGGCTCGCTGTTTGAAGGCGCGCAATATATCCTGTTCGAGGTTATGATTCTAATACTGCGCGACAGGCTCGGCCTCACGCCGGAAGCGATGCGCGCCAATCATACCAATCTGGAATAGCCTGCAGGCATGGACGAAACCGACCAGGAAACTCGATCCCGGCTACTGCCTGGACGCCGTTCTGGTTTCTGGCGCCGGCCGTTCTTGCGCTGCTCGCCATCGGCATCTATCCGACGCTCTTCGCGCTGGTCACCTCGTTCCGCGAATATCACCTCACGCGCCCGCGCGACGGCTTTCCCTTCGTCGGGTTCGACAATTACCAGACGTGCTGTCCGACAGCACCTTCTGGGACTCCCTGCTGCTGACCGGCCAGTTCTTCCTGACCGTCATGCCCTTCCAGCTCGCTCTCGGCATTGGCATCGCGCTGCTGCTGCACCAGCCGGGCTGGGGTTTCATGCGCTCACTGGCCCGCGTGTCGCTGGTCGTGCCGCTGGCCACGACCTATGCGGTGGTCGGCCTGATCGGCCGGCTGATCTTCAACCGCGATTTCGGCGTCGCCAACCAGTTCTTGTCGTGGCTCGGCTTCGGCAGCCTCGACTGGCTTGGCTCGCCGACGGGCGCCTTCACCGCCATTGCGGTGATGGACATCTGGCAATGGACGCCGTTCTGCGCGCTGATCTTTCTTGCCGGCCTCTCCATGGTGCCGGTGGAGATCGAGGAAGCCGCGCGGCTGGAGACAACGAGCCAATGGCAGCTGCTGCGCGTGCAGCTGCCCTATCTGCTGCCCGGCCTGACGGCGGTGCTGATCCTGCGCTCGGCCGATGTGCTGAAGCTGTTTGACATGGTCTTCGTCATGACGCGCGGCGGCCCGGGCGCGGCGACCGACCTCGTCTCCGTCTACATCCAGCGCGTCGGCTTCAAGGTTTTCGACCTGGGCCTGGCCTCGGCGCAGGCGGTCCTGCTGCTGATCCTCACGATCATCCTGAGCCGGCTCTACATCCGCCTCTTCTACCGGGAGATCGAGTCATGAGATGGACAGTCGGCCGCCGCCTCCATGTGGCGGGCCTTTCCTCGTCGTCCTGGTGACGCTGTTCCCGTTTTACTGGATGGTGTCCAGCAGCTTCAAGACTCAGACCGACCTTCTCGCCACGCCGCCCGTCTGGCTGTTCACGCCCACGCTCGCCAATTATGCTCGATCTTTTCGCCGATGAGCGTGCTCCGATGCGTCGTCAACTCGCTGATCGTCGCCGTCGTTGCGACGATCCTCTCAGTGCTGCTCGGCACGCCGGCCGCCTATGCGCTCGCGCGCTTCGATTTTCGCGGCAAGGCCGATCTCTGGTTCTGGTTCATTTCCAACCGCATGATCAGCCCGATCGTGCTGGCGCTGCCGATCTACATCTGTCGCGACAGACCTGGGGCTGCTCAACACCTATCTCGTGCTGGTCCTGATCTATCTCACCTTCAACCTGCCGATCGTGGTGTGGATCTGCACCGACCAGTTCCGCTCCATCCCAGCCGAGACTCGAACAGGCCGCACGGCTTGAGGGCGCCAACCAATTGACGATCTTCTGGCGCATCTATCTGCCGCTCGGCATGCCCGGCGTCGCCGTCTCGGCGATCTTCAGCTTCATCTTCTCATGGAACGAACTGCTCTATGCCCTCGTCCTGATCACCAGCCAGCGGAAGACGGCGCCCGTCATCGCCACGAACTTCATGTCCGGCTACGAGCTGCCCTGGGGCAAGATCATGGCGACCGGCACGCTCATCGTGCTGCCGGTCACGATTTTCGCGCTGCTCGTCTCGCGGCACATGGTGCGGGGCTCACCATGGGCGCGACCAAATAGGAGCGGGAACAATGATAGTCTGGCACGGAGCGTGAGATGCCGTTTCTAGGCCTGAAGAACGTAATCAAAAGTTTCGGCCTTCACTCGGCCGTGCGCGGCGTGAGCTTCGATGCCGAGGCCGGCGAGTTCATCGTTTTCGTGGGTCCTTCCGGCTGCGGCAAGTCGACATTGCTGAGGATCATCGCAGGGCTCGAGGAGCTATCCGGGGGAAGCGTATTCATCGACGGGCGCGACGTCACCCATATCGCCCCGGCGGAACGACAGGTTTCCATGGTGTTTCAGTCCTACGCCCTCTACCCGCATATGACGGTATTCCAGAACATGGCGTTCGGGCTGGAAATGGTGAACACGTCGAAAGTCGAGATCGGGCGGCGGGTCCGCGAGACGGCGCGGATTTTGCAAATCGAAAACCTTCTCGAGCGCAAGCCGAAACAGCTCTCAGGCGGGCAGCGCCAGCGCGTGGCGATCGGGCGCGCCATCGTGCGCAGTCCGAAGCTGTTTCTATTCGACGAACCGTTGTCGAATCTCGATGCCGATCTCAGAACCCAGATGCGGGTCGAGATCGCCAAGCTGCATCGTGATCTTGGCGTGACCATGGTCTATGTAACCCATGATCAGATCGAGGCCATGACGCTTGCCGACCGGATCGTCGTCCTGAACGATGGACTGATCGAGCAGGTCGGGTCTCCTTCCGAGCTCTATGACTCGCCTGCCAATATTTTCGTCGCCGGTTTCATTGGCTCGCCTAAAATGAATTTCTTCAAGGCAGAGGTCGGATCGGTCGGCCGGGATGAATTGGTCCTCGCCAGTCCGACTCTCCTCAACGGCAAGGCAAAGATAGCCATAAAAACGAACGCCCCGCTCAAGCCGGGCGAGCAGGTTACGATCGGTATCCGCCCGTCGGCCCTCATCCTCGATCCGGCACAGCCAATTCTCACAATGACGACGGATGTGTCCGAGAATCTCGGAGGTGAGACCCAAATCTATGGAAGAACCCCTGCCGGTGATCCGGTCGTGTGGTTGGCCCAGGGACGGCCGGGAATTAAAGTTGGAAGTACCCTGCGCTTGGGCGCGGCCAAGACGTATCTGTTCGACCATCGAGGCAAAGCGTTTTGACATTCTACAAGGCGGTATAGCCGCCATCGGCGAAGATCGTCTGCCCGGTGATCAGGTCGGAGGCCGGTGAGGCAAGAAACAGCACAAGATCGGCGATCTCCACAGGCTTGCCGAAGCGCCCGAGGGGAATCTTCGCTCGCATCGGATCACCGACCCTGGGATCGCCCCAGACCATCTCTCCCATGGGCGTCATAATTACGGTCGGACAGACGGCATTCGACTGAATGTTGAATTTGGCCCATTCGGCCGTCATTGTTTTGGTGAGCGCGTTGAGGCCGTTCTTTGACGCCATATAAGCGGCATGCCCTTCGAGCGCCACGGTGCTGGTCTGCGAGCTGACATTGACGATCTTGCCGGCACGCTGCTCGATCATCCCGGGCGCAAGGCCTTGGGCGAGGAGAAAAGGTGCGCGCAGGTTGACCGCCATGATGCGATCCCAGCTCTCCACCTTGGCTTCGAGGATGCTCTCGACCGCGGTAATCCCGGCGTTGTTGACGAGAATGTCGACGACGCCCCAAGCCTGGAGCGCGGTGCGCGCCGCCCCCTGCGGGCCTTCTACCGTGGAAAGATCGGCCTCGACAATGAGGCAGCGGCGGCCGATCGACCGAACCATGTCTTCGACCTCGCCCAACCCTTTCGGGTCGCGCGCCACTGCCACAATATCCGCCCCGGCGTCCGCCAGCACGCGGCAGATTTCGGTACCGATCCCTTTGGAGGCTCCGGTAACGAGCGCCTTCTTGCCATCAAGCGAAAAACGTTTGACGAACTCTGCCATTGCATGGACCTCGGAAAGCTACGACTCTGCTTATCCCATTTGACTTATTACTCTACACGGGGCGGCCAGGGCGTAATCAAGGTCCGAAGGCGAACATTTCCAATCGGTGCGGCTGGTGTTCGATAGCTCTTCGCATTGTTATCGCGCCGAACTCGTCACGGGCTGAGTTCGTACCCAGCCGTATCGGGATCCTCGGTAAATGGTGAGACTGAAGGCTGGTTCAGCAGATATTCTTCCAGATTATCTAATTGATAATTCCAGAAACTGGCGGAGACGGAGGGATTCGAACCCTCGATACGCCTTTAAGGGCGTATAACGGTTTAGCAAACCGCCGCCTTCAGCCTCTCGGCCACGTCTCCGGAAGTCGGCCTCTCTTGCCCTGAATTGTCTGACCACGCAAGGGATGTGGGCGGCCCACACTGAGCCAGCTCGTCCAGGCTAAAATTATTCTAATTCCGACTAACACAGTCGGATATTCTTGACAATGGACCGCATCGGGGATTACCCCTGCGCGAGAAGCCATCATCGAGGAGTTTCCATGAGCTTTCCCCTTTCTCGGCGGGCATTTCTGGGCACATTCGCAACGGCTCTCCTGTTTTCCTCCGCTGTCGAGGCGGCCGAGGCGGTGAATGTCTATTCCTACCGACAGCCATCGCTGATCGAGCCCCTCCTAAAGGCTTTCACGCAGGAGACCGGGATCTCAGTCAATCTCATCTTTGCGGAGAAGGGCCTGATCGAGCGCATGGTCCAGGAAGGCGCCAACAGCCCCGCAGACGTGCTGCTGACAGCCGATGTCGGCCGCCTCGTGGAAGCGAAGGAAAAGGGGCTGTCGCAACCGGTCAAGGACGACGCGATCACAAGGAACGTGCCGCCGGCCTTTGCGGACCGGGACGGCCATTGGCACGGCCTGACCATGCGGGCTCGCGTGGCCTATGTGTCCAGGGAGCGGGTTCGTCAGGACAGCATTTCCTATGAGGAACTGGCCGATCCCAAGTGGAAAGGCAAAGTTTGCATCCGCTCCGGCCAGCACCCCTATAATCTTGGACTGATCGCGGCGATGATCGCACGGCGGGGGGAAGAGAAGACGCAGGAATGGCTGAAGGGCCTAAAGGCCAACCTTGCCATCCACCCCTCCGGCAACGACCGATCGCAAGCAAAAAGCGTGTTTGCAGGGGAATGCGACATTGCAATCGCCAATACCTATTATATGGGCAAGATGCTGACCAATACGGAAGAACCCGAGCAGCAGGAATGGGCGAAGGCGGTGCGCATCATCTTCCCGCGCTCGCCCGAGATGGGGACGCATGTGAATATTTCCGGCATGCTACTGGCGAGATACGCGCCCCACCCTGAAAATGGCAAGAAACTCATGCGGTTCCTAGCCGGACCGGCAGCGCAAAGCCTTTATGCGGAGGGAAATTTTGAATATCCGGTCAATCCGAGCGTGCATCCTTCGGAAATAGTCCGCGCCTGGGGAAATTTTACCCCAGACACGCTTGCGATCGGGGAAATTGCAAAAAACGAAAAACGCGCAAGCGCGCTGGTAGACGAGGCGGGATTCGACAATTAGCGGCTCAAAGTCCCTTCGGGTTAATTTGATGGCAATTCCCATCGGACATACTATTATTGCCAAATGGGGCAGAATTGATGGGGCGGCCCTGTTTGGGCTTGGAGACGGCAAATGCGCAAGTTCGGCATTGGGGCAGCGATAATTGGCATTCTGGCGCTGGCCACTGCCGCGGGGGCGGCTGAAAACTTCGTGCCGCTCGGGCTCGGCTATTCCCCCGAGCGCCAGGAACTGCCACCGCTGAATAGCGCACTCGACGCGCTCAATGCTCAAACCGATATCTATGAATCCGAAATCGACCGGGTTCAGAGACAGCGTGCCCTCCAAGCTACGGAGCTGGCGCGCCACCGGGATCTGAATCTCGACACCGATACGGTCCTTACTCCCGAATACTAGCCACCCAAGTGCTGCCGAGCTGAAAGCTCAGGTTGCAGGCAGGGCAACCGTCACTGCGACCGGGTAGTGGTCGGAACCCGACCGCCTGCCGATCCGCGGCTCCTGAAGAAGCCGGATTTTGCGGCTCACGAAAACATGATCGATCGCCAATTGCGGTAATTCCGCTTGACCCGGCCACGACGGAAGGGCGGTCAAGCGCCGCAATCCGGTTCGCTCCGTGAAAATCTTGAGCACCCTGGCGAAAGGCGTGGCGTTGAAGTCTCCCATCACCACGAACTGTCCTTGCAATTGATCCACATAATCGGCGAGTTCGCCCATTTGGAAAAACTGTGCCCGGACATGGGGTGCCCTGATCGTGTGAACGCCTATGACATTCAGGCCGGCATAATCCCCGCCGAGGGTCGCCCTGATCAGCGGCGGCCCTTTCCAAAGGCCCTTGGCCTCCGAAGACACGATCGGCACTTTCGAAAGGATGGCAAGGTGACAAAAACGTTCGGCAAGGCACTCGGTGCTGTAGGGGTAATCTTTTTTTAGCAGGTCGAACGCCACTTTCTTGTTTTCGCCCAATTCAACAAGCGCCGCGACGTCGGGATCGAGCCGGCGCACTTCGGAAACGATCGCTTCGGCATCGTCGTTGAGAAGGCGGGTGTTGAAGGTCATCAGCCGGAGCTGGTGTTCGCCTGCACGAACCGGGCCCAAGGTTCGCGGAATTTCGCTGACATACTGCGCATAGGCACCGATGCCCACAAAGGCAACGAGGCTTACTAGAATCGCGGTCAGCACTCGACCGAAAGGCATGAAATAGCCGATGGCGAAAGCTATCGTCAAAATTGCAAAGTGCAGCGTGAAATGACTGAGTACATCGAACGACAGCCAAAGCTGGGAAAGCCTGGTGGCTGCCAGAAGGCTAGCAAACAGCAACACGCCGAGGATGCAGCGCAATTTGCCCCGGGCACTTCGGCCGCGTGGTGCGATCTCCGGCAGCGGGGCGGCCATCGGATTTTGCGCGATATCTTCGTAATCGTCAGCCGTCACAGAGTTTCATTCCGGAGCGGCCCTGTTGCGAAGGGCGCTCCTCATTGCAAACCAAGTTTCTCGCGCAGCAACGCGTTCACGACCTGCGGACTGGCCTTGCCGCCGGTCGCCTTCATCACCTGACCAACGAACCAACCGAGCAGGTTGGGCTTGCTCCTTACCTGCTCCACCTTATCGGGATTCGCCGCAATAATCTCGCTCACCGCCTTCTCAAGCGTGCCGGTATCGGTAACCTGCCGCATTCCACGCTCTGAAATGATTGCGCGCGGATCGCCGCCTTCCGACCAGACAATCTCGAACAGGTCCTTTGCCATTTTGCCAGAGATGTTGCCATTGGCAACCAGATCGACGATTCCGCCGAGCTGCTCTGCCGAAACCGGACTTGCAGCTATGGCAACGCCCTGTTTGTTCAGCTTTCCGAAAAGCTCGTTGATAACCCAGTTTGCCGCCGCCTTGCCGTCGCGGCCGCGCGCCACCGCCTCGAAGTAGTCGGCAGTTTCGCGTTCGGCGACAAGCACGCCCGCGTCATAGGACGATACGGCATAATCGCGCATGAACCTTGCCTTCTTCTCGTCCGGCAATTCGGGGAGCGAGGCGGCGATGCGGTTGATCCATTCATCTTCCACTTCGAGCGGCAGAAGATCGGGATCGGGGAAATAGCGGTAGTCGTGTGCCTCTTCTTTCGATCGCATCGAGCGGGTTTCGCCACGCCTGGGATCGAACAGCCGGGTCTCCTGGTCGATGCTCCCGCCGTCCTCGAGAACGCCGACCTGCCGGCGGGCCTCATAGTCGATTGCCTGACCCATGAACCGGATCGAATTCACGTTCTTGATCTCGCAACGCGTGCCGAATTTTCCGCCCGGCCGGCGCACGGATACATTGATATCGGCCCGCAACGAACCCTGCTCCATGTTGCCGTCACAGGTGCCGAGATAACGCATGATGGTGCGGAGCTTGCTCACATATGCCTTAGCCTCATCGGAGGAACGCATGTCGGGCTTCGATACGATCTCCATCAACCCCACGCCCGACCGATTGAGATCGACGTAACTCTGCGCAGGATGCTGATCATGCAGGGATTTTCCGGCGTCCTGCTCCAGGTGCAACCTTTCGATGCCAACCGTTACCGGCCCTTCGGGCATGTCGACTATGACTTGGCCTTCACCGACGATCGGCTGCTTGTACTGGCTGATCTGATAGCCCTGCGGCAAATCGGGATAGAAGTAGTTCTTGCGATCGAACACCGAGCGCTTGTTGATTATGGCCTTCAGTCCCAATCCTGTTTTAACCGCCTGCTCCACACAGAAGCGGTTGATCACGGGGAGCATGCCTGGCATGGCCGCATCGACGAGGGAAACATGTGAATTGGGCTCGCCGCCGAAGGCCGCAGCGGCGCCGGAAAATAATTTCGACTTCGAGGTCACCTGAGCATGGACTTCCATGCCGATGACGATCTCCCACGCGCCGGTGCCGCCCTCGATCAGCTGACGCCGTGCCGCTGCTCTTGCCTCAGACTCCACGCCTTGCTCCACATGGCTCGTTTTTTGGGAAAACCCACCCGACGAGGTTTGCCCCTTCCTAGTCGGTCTTGGGCGGGCCATCAAGCCCGACTGGCATTAGAGAGCCGAGCGGATGGCCGATGCGGTGTCGAAATACTCGAAGTAGCCCACGACCTTACCGCGCCGGAAATCCCAAATGTCGACCTTGGGCGACATGAATGATTTGCCGGTGCGGCGATGGCGGAAGGAGCATTCGGCGACAACAACCACCGTGTTGCTCTGGGCGACGATCCGCTCGACGTCGAAAAACACGAGCTCCCAATCCTTGCTGAGGCTCTCGAAATAGCCTCGGACATTGGGTTTGGTCAGCGGTTCCTTTGCGAAATTCAGGCCATGCAGGCCGTTGGCAATCGATCGCCAGACGACATCATCGGCCAGCAGATTCAGGATCTCGTCGACGTTGCCGCCCTTGGACTCGCTCCACCGCTTGTAAACGCCCTTGATGAGGATCACCAATTGCTCCTCAGGACCTGCCGCTGCGGTGGCGCGCTTTGCGGCCGAGCCAGGTTTGGGCTTTTTCTGCACGGGCTTTTTTGCCGCGCGCTGAGTCTTTGCCGATTTCTTCGCCATCCGATTCCACCACCCCGCGGCGGCACTGTAACAACTTTGGGCGGAAATGTGGAGACAGCAGCTAAGCCATTCTGCTTATTAACCTTTCCGACAGGCTGAGGGCGAATTGCTAACCTGCCTGGGAAAGCCTTCTGAGGGCGTCGGAGATGCGCTGGCGACGGCTTTCCAGGGCAGTTTTGCGTTCCCGGGTCTCTTCGAGGACGTGTTCGGGAGCTTTGGCGACAAAACCGTCATTGGCGAGACGACGAGCAATTTGATCGACATCGGCACCGATGCGGGCGACTTCCTTTTCCAGGCGAAGGCGCTCGGCTTTGAGATCGATGATGCCGGCAAGGGGCAGCGCGATGATCGCTTCGCCATGCACGATCTGGGCGGCACCCGCCGGCACCCGATCGGCAAAGGTGATCGCCTCGAGACGGGCAAGACGGGTGATTTCGTTCATCCAGGCAGAGACACGCCGACGGCTTTCGGGGCTTGCGGCAACCACCACACATTGAATTTTCGCAGCGGCCGGAACATTCATTTCGGCCCTGACGGAACGCACATCGGAGATTAATTTCACCGTCCATCCAAGTTCGGCATCGGCCTTGTCATCGCCAATACCCTTGTAGTTCGGCCAGCGCGCGAGGATCAGAAGTGCCTCCGATGGTTGCGCTGCCCGTGTCTTTTGCCAGAGTTCTTCGGTGATGAAGGGCATGAACGGGTGCAGCACGAGTAGGATCTGATCGAGCACCCAGGCGGTCGCGGCTTTGGTCTCAGCTTTCGTCTCCTCGTCGTCGCCGGCGAGAACCGGTTTGATCAGTTCGAGATACCAGTCGCAGAAAACGTGCCATATGAAATTGTAAAGGGCGGCTGCACCCTCATTGTAACGATGCTGCTCGATCGCTTCGGTTACCATGTCGCGTGTGCGCGACAGTTCGCCCGCGATCCAGCGGTTGACGGCTAAGCGCATTGCAACCGGATCGAAATCGGGAACGCGCAGACAACCGTTCATCTCGGCAAAGCGCGCGGCATTCCAAAGCTTGGTCGCGAAATTGCGGTAGCCCTCCACGCGCTGAGGGGACAATTTGATGTCACGGCCCTGCGCTGCCATGGCGGCAAGGGTGAAACGCAGGGCATCTGCTCCATATTTGTCGATCAGATCGAGCGGGTCCATCACATTGCCCTTCGACTTCGACATCTTCTGACCCCTCTCGTCGCGGACCAGAGCATGGATATAGACCGTTTCGAATGGAACGAGCGGCTTGCCTTGTTTGTCCTTCATGAAGTGCAGGCCCATCATCATCATGCGCGCCACCCAAAAGAAGATGATGTCGAAACCGGTTACCAGGATATCGGTGGGGTAGTAACGCTTCAGCTCAGGGGTATTCTCCGGCCAGCCAAGGGTGGAAAATGGCCAGAGAGCAGAGGAGAACCAAGTGTCGAGTACGTCGTCATCGCGCTCTAGGGCCAACTTCCGCCCGTAATGCTTCTCCGCGGCCTCTTGGGCCAGTTCTTCATTTTCCTCGACGAAGATGGTGCCATCGGGCCCATACCAGGCCGGGATCCGATGCCCCCACCAAAGCTGGCGTGATATGCACCAGGGCTGGATATTCCGCATCCATTCGAAATAGGTCTTTTCCCACTGGCTCGGCACGAACACCGTGCTTCCCTGCTCCACGGCCGCGATCGCGGGCTTGGCCAGCGTCTCAGCATCGAGGTACCATTGTTCGGTAAGCCACGGCTCGATGATCACGCCCGAGCGGTCGCCGTGCGGGACCTGATACACATGAGCCTCGACCTTGGAAACCAGGCCCTTCTGCTCCATGAGCGCGGCGATGCGGTTTCTCGCCTCGGACCGATCGAGGCCGTGGAGAGACATGGTCTCGGCAGGAACATCGGCAGCTGACAGAAAATCAGCATTGCCGGCGAGAGAAAGCCTGCCGTGCTGATCGAATATGTTGATAACGGCCAAGCCATGACGGCGGCCGACGTCGAAGTCATTGAAATCATGGGCGGGCGTAATTTTTACGGCTCCGGTACCTTTTTCGGGGTCCGAATAGGCGTCGGCGATAATCGGGATCCGGCGGCCGACGAGCGGAAGAACGACATTCCTGCCGACAAGTCCGCTATAGCGCTCGTCATCGGGATGCACCGCCACGGCGGTGTCGCCGAGCATGGTCTCCGGACGCGTGGTGGCAACGGTAATGCGGCGAGCAGGATCATCAGCCAACGGATAATCGAAATACCAGAGCTGGCCCTTGGTCTCAACCTCTTGAACCTCGAGATCGGAAATCGCGGTAAGCAGCCTCGGGTCCCAGTTGACGAGACGCTTGTCCTTGTAGATCAGGCGTTCCCGGTGAAGCTGCACAAAGACCTTGACGACGGCGCGCGAGAGGCCCTCATCCATGGTAAATCGTTCGCGGCTCCAATCGCATGATGCGCCAAGGCGGCGAAGCTGGCGGGTGATCAGGCCGCCGGAGTGCTCCTTCCATTCCCACACACGGCGGATGAAGGCCTCCCGGCCCATGCTGCGCCGATCGGTGCGGTTTTCCTGCTCGAGGAGGCGTTCCACCACCATTTGCGTGGCGATGCCGGCGTGATCCGTGCCGGGTTGCCAGAGAACGTCCTTGCCGCGCATTCTTTCGAAACGAACGATGATATCCTGAATGGTATTGTTGAGCGCGTGCCCCATGTGCAGCGAACCGGTGACGTTCGGCGGAGGGATGACGATTGAAAATGGTTCGGCATGAGGCCGGCGCCCGGCTTCGAATGCGCCCTGCTCTTCCCACAGCTTATAGAGACGCGGCTCAATTTCGGCAGGATCAAAAGTTTTCTCGAGCATAAGCCGATCCCTGCGCCATTCGCGCCGATGGAATGATTTCGGCTGGGGTTAAACACCAGCTTTCCGCTCGTTGCAACCGGCTAGCGGCTGCGCCTGGCGACCCGCTCGATTTCCTCCCTGACCAGCTTTTCGACAAGCCGGGGAAGGTTCTGGTCAAGCCAATGCTTGAGCATGGGATGCAGGAGCTCTCGTGCCAGATCGTCGATGCTGCGCTCGGTACCTTCGCGGCCGAAGATCTGCTCGCTTAGCCTATTAAAAGAGCTGGCGGCGACGTTGGTTGCCTCCGCCGATATCATTGCGTCCGGTGCCGGGCGGCTGGGAGGCTGAAAACTCCTGATGCCCATGGCGCCTTGTCCAAAGGGGGGACGATAACCGGCATTACGCCCGGGCTGGTCAAAGGCCGATCGAAGAGCAGGAGGGACTGCAGCGGAAGACGGCAAGCGCGGTGCGAGCGGCAACGGTTGCTGCCGGCCGCGCCCAATAGGCGCTGCCTGCGTGAGCGGCATTTCATCAGAGGTGCCCGCCTGAATCGGAGCCGGAGATGAGGGCAGTGTAGAATCCTGGCGTTCGCCGCCGAGCAGGCCCGCAAACAGTGACTGTGACAGAGAAGGGGCCGGCTGCACCTTGCCGTGGCCATTGACGGACTCCGGCTCAGCCTGGTTCAACTCGCGGGAAATTTTCTCCCGAAGTGCTGCGATTCCCCTGGAGTCAGCTGTTGGACGCTCGGGTCTGTCACTGACGAGGCGAGGCCTCTCGAACTGTCGCTGAGGTTCGCGCCGGCTCGCCAGCTCCTCCATGCCTTCTTCGTTGATAGCTCGCCGAATGGATGCCAGGAGATCATCCGTCTTGGGTTCCGCCGTAATCTTGTCTGCCCTGTTCATCGCCCCAACCGCCTCTCCTTCGACCCCGGGGCTGGTCAAGGAATTTCGATTATTGTGCAACAACTTGTGCTGTCGCGCACCCCGTTCTTAATGCAATCTGAATGTGATTCGCGGTTGAAATTCTAGTGAATTGTGCCGAGAGGAGCCCGGGCGCGGAATTTTGCATAGCCAGTGTGGGTCTTGCGCTACTAAAATTCGAAAGCGGGCCGGGTGAGCTCAAAACCTGGCAGGCAGGAAACCCCAGCATCAAAGGCGTATCTGACGCCAAAGGCGCCGTTGCGTGTAAACAGGGCCCCTTTGCCCATATCGTTCTCGCCGAGGACCGCGGCCAGGCGCCCATGTTCTTTCAGCTGGGAGAGCAGTTCCAATGGAGGCGCCGGTATACGCCCATTGACCAGAATGGCATCAAAGGGAGCCTCGGCCAGCCAGCCTTCTTTAAGTGTGCCGGTAACCACGCGGGCGTTCGCTAATCCCAGAGCGGCCAGATTCTCGACAGCTTGGCCGGCCAGATCCGAATCGCATTCCAATGCGATGACCGTTTTCGCCACATGGGCAAGCACGGCGGTTGAATATCCGGTGCCGCAGCCTACGTCCAAAATGGTTTCATCGAGATTGAGATCAAGCAGCTGAAGGAGACGGGCCAAGGTCATGGGCTCCAGCAGGAAGCGTGGTCCGGCGTGGTGTTTGGCGCTGATTTCCACTTCCTCATCCATATAAGCGAGGGAGCGGTGCGGGAGCGGAACAAAATTTTCGCGCGGGACGTCGCCCATGGCCTGGATGATTCGCCGGTCCGTGACACCAGTCGGACGGATCTGAGATTCGATCATCTTGATTCGGGCCAGGGCGAAATCCATGGCGTGATGTTTCATCGGAGGAAGGTGGCAGGCATTGGGGCAAGGGTCCAGCACTATGACTTAATCTGCCCCCGCCCGTGCAGCGAAACGTTGTTTCTTCCAACCCCTTCCACTATAAGCCCCGGCGTGGGCCTCGTGACAGAGTGGCTATGTAGCGGATTGCAAATCCGTGTACCTCGGTTCGATTCCGGGCGAGGCCTCCAATTTGCAACAATCCTCCAGTTTAATCGTCCGGCGGGGTTTGCCGTACGAGGGAACAAGCCTTATCTCCTGCGCGTTTTCTCCTCCGGCGAACGGTCAGCGAGGGAGATCATCTATGCTTGATCGGTATTTCGTGGTTCTGCATGACGGCCAGTGGAAAATTTCCCATGGTGAAAAACACGGGGGGCCTTATGCAAGTCAGAAGGCTGCAATTACCGCTGCCGTCGCGCGGGCCCGGATGGCCGCGAAAAAGGGCAGACAGGCGCAAGTGATGGTCCAGGGCGAGAATCATTCCTTCCGCGAGGAATGGACTTACGGCCACGATCCTTATCCACCGGAGGGGTAGCTCTTCCTCGAGCGAGGTCGCGCAGCAACAGTTGTGCTTTTTTGACAACAGGCCGGAAGATTCAGCGCTTCGCCAGTGTCAGCTGGTGGAAAAGCTGGGACGCGTGGTTGGCAGAAACGCGCTACCCTTGTAAATTTCAAGCTGACGGCGAAACCTCCCAAATCTAAGCGCCGCTTCCCTGATAGCCCTGCCTTAACGGTGGGGCATTTTTTATTGACCGATTCGCGTCGGCTACCACTTTCGCGGCGGCGCGCGAGTCGGCTCGCCGAGAAAATGCACGCCCACGAGATCGCCCTTTCGCCAGACGCAGGCAACCGGGGCGATTAGATTCTCCGATACCAACAGCAGCTTGAATTCGGGAGGCAATTCCGTGGATGCCGACAGTTTCAGCTTTGCGCCGGTCGGGCTCACATCGCGAACGATGCAGTTGATGACCGACCGGTTTTCATTGAAAATAATCTTTCCGTCTTTGAGAGTCCGCTGCCGCTGGTTTCGTCTGCTATCGGAGTCCTGGGTCATCTGGGTATCGGGCCCGCTCGGGCGTGCTCCAAATCAATAATGTAAATCCTAATCTATACTGAGTCTTGCAACGGGGGCCGAATCGGACCTCTAAGCCCTAAGACATCAGGATGGCAGGGTAAATGGGGAATCGGAATTGCTTCGAGATGTCTGGCGCCAGGCAAGCTCCGCGCGGCCCGGGGCGCGCATGAGAAGCCTCATGGCCGCCGCTACCCTCCTCATGGCCAGCACGTCGCCAGTTTTTGCAGCAACGGGCGGCGCCTTGGATCTCACCAGGCATCCCCTGGGCCTCACGGCGCTCGCCATATTCATTCTGGGCTATGTTCTGGTCGGGATCGAAGAAATCACCCAGCTTCGGAAATCAAAACCCGTGCTGCTGGCATCGGGCATGATCTGGGGACTGATCGGCATCGTCTATGCGCAAGCGGGCAGGTCGGAGCAAGCCTATGACGCTGCTGCCCATGCGATCCGCGAATATGGCGAACTGTTTCTGTTTCTGCTCGTCGCCATCACTTATGTGAACACGCTCGAAGACCGCCGTGTATTTGAATTCCTGCGGTCTAAACTGGTGGGTCTCGGGCTGAGCTACAGAAGCCTGTTCTGGATAACGGGCGTCGCGGCGTTTTTCATTTCACCGGTACTGGATAATCTGACTACGGTTCTCGTGGTCGGAGGCGTGGTTCTTGCGCTCGGCCGGGAGTCGCCCCGCTTCATTGCGATCGCCTGCACGAATCTCGTAGTGGCAGCCAATGCGGGCGGTGCCTTTTCACCATTCGGCGACATCACAACGCTCATGGTGTGGCAAAAGGGCAAGGTGGATTTTTTCACTTTCTTTCTGCTTTTCATCCCCGCGGTCGTGAACTTCGTGGTGCCGGCAGCCCTCATGCATTTCAGTATTCCCAAGATCAAACCCGAGGCGCGGTCCGATCGCATTCGCATGAAGCCCGGCGCGATTTGGGTCATAACGCTCTTTGCCGCAACAATCGCATCCGCGGTGAGCTTCAAGAACTTCCTCGGACTGCAACCGGCGCTCGGCATGATGCTCGGCCTCGGCTATCTGCAGCTCCTGGCGTATGTGCTGCAGGTGCTGGGCCGGAAGAAAAATGATGGAGACATGGTGCTCGATTCATTCGCGCAGATCGCGAAGGTGGAGTGGGATACGCTGCTCTTCTTCTTCGGGATCATTTTCGCTGTGGCCGGTCTCGGCGTTCTGGGCTATCTGGCTCTCGCCAGTCAAGTTCTCTATCTCGACCTCGGGCCGACCATGGCAAATGTCGCGGTCGGGATTTTGTCGGGCATCGTCGACAATATTCCGCTGATGTTTGCCGTTCTCACCATGAATCCGGATATGTCCTTAGGGCAATGGCTGCTCATTACTCTCACCGCGGGGGTGGGCGGCAGCCTCCTGTCGATCGGCTCCGCCGCGGGGGTGGCGCTCATGGGCCAGGCGCGCGGCATCTACACATTCAGCAGCCATCTGCGCTGGACCTGGGCGATAGCACTTGGCTATGCCGCCAGCATCATTGCGCATCTTTATCTAAACGCGCGGTATTTCTGAGGAGCCATGCTTGGCGCGCTCTGCGTGGTTCGGCTGCCGCTTGCCGTTGCCATTACCGTTTCGGTAGCCAAGCTTGGCAGCAAGGGAGGGATAATTGTTCTTCAGCCACTGACCGATGCGCACCTCAAGCTGCCGACGCCAGCGCCTCACCCAGGGGATATCGATCGACAGAACGATCAGGCCCAGCGGGATCATCCAGAAGCCCAGGATCGGCAGGAAACCCACAAAGCCCAGGAGGATAAGAAAGACACCAATCGCGATCCGAAGCAGGCGGCTTTTCGGCAGCTCGAAAGTCCGCCCGGCGATTTTGATTTGGGCCATGGGCTGACAAATAGATGGCCCGGCCACTACCTACAAGGGGAAAGGGCGGTGAAAACCCTTTGCGCGGAAAAACCGCCTTTGGTATATGGCTGACAACGATCCCCGATAGCTCAGTTGGTAGAGCATTCGACTGTTAATCGAATGGTCGCTGGTTCGAGTCCAGCTCGGGGAGCCAACTCTTTCAATCAGTTAGACGCCCCGCTCATTGCGCAGAGAAGCAGGGCGTTACTGGGCTTCGCGATCGCGTTTGATCCAGTTCAGTGTGTGCACAGGACGCGTCCCCGCGTCATTATTGCCTGGGGCCGGGGCTAGCGCTGTTGGGAGACGATGGTTCGGACGAGGTGAGTTAGGTCACAAAGAAAGGGCCCCAGATGACTGGGACCCCATAGGAGACAAACCTATGCACCTTTGCAGGGAAGCGTGAGTTTCTCTGCCCTTAGAACCTAACGTTCAGCTTCGCGCGGACGATGCTAAGGTCAAAATCGACTTTGTCGACAATGTCGAATGTCGGGCGCGTTTCATTAGGAGTATTATCGCCAACAAAGGTAATGCTGCGCTCTTCTTCTCCTAGTTTGACGAACAGATATTCGAGCCCGAAGCTTACCCGGTCGGTGACGGCAAACTCGCCGCCGCCGCCCGCGGTCCACCCAACCTTGATTCCGTCATCGCTGTCCTCAGGACCGAAGAAGCATGCCTCGCACACGTCACCTTCAGGGTCATCCTCAAATCGGCCACTGAGCCTACTATCGATTCCAGCGAAAGCCACGCCACCAGTTCCGTAAAGAAGAAAACGACCCTCGGCACCGAATGCAAATCCAAGACGCCCGCGGAGCGTGGCTAACCAGTTGATGTCCGCCTCCCTGATGATAAATCCCTTGCCCACAAAATCGAACAGTTCGTCTGCGTGCCCTATCTCGTCGAATCCACTGAAAAATCCAAAAGCAGCTTCTTCGTCGTCACCGTCTTCGTCGATGTGAGCGGACGCATCGCCTTCGATGCCGAACACGATGCTTCCTGCCTGCCAGTTTACGCCGAGCTGGCCACCCGCCAGGATACCGAAGCGATCCTCGTCGTCCTCATCGCCGTTTTGGATTGGCGCAATAAAATCATTACCGAGATTGAATATGTCGACCGGCGCGACAATGCCGCTGAGTGCTTCATCAGGGCCATCAATGTTTAGTGCTTCGAAACACAAAGCAAATGCTCCCGCAAGCTACCGACGCAGCTCAAATTTCGGTTGAAAGCACCCCAAATTGCCGGACGTCCTGTCGAAGATGACCAAGACCCGTTTGAAAAAGCGTATGCGGATTACTTGAACGCAGACAAGGCTCCCGACGATCTGGACGGCACTAGATTATACAGTATTGTTCAGAGGCTAATTCACACACGCGCGGTGACCACCGAGCAGATTGGCCGTAAGGTTGAAATTCTGCTGCGCCTTCTACGTGCGACGAGCCACAGCTGCCCCGAAAATCAACTGCTAGCATCGATCAAAGAGGATTTGGATGCCATCCGTTAAAGCCTCAAGCTATTTCAGTCGGCGGCAGGCGCTCCCGGCTCTCGGCCGCGGGCGGGATTGAGCAAAGCGGTCAGCCTGAAGGCGCCAGGCTTGGGATAGTGGAGCATTTCTCAAAATTCCGGGCATAAAGGGCAGAGCGATCGGCTAGCAAGTTACGTTCTTTGCAAGGAAAAGCCCTCGGGACAATCCCGAGGGCCATATTCAGGCGAGACGATTGGGTACTACGGCACCGGCGTAGGAGTCGGCGCCGTTACAGCTGAAGTATCAACTTTGTCCCCGACGAGATCGATTGTCGCTTGCTTAACATCGTCGGTGATCGCTTTGTTAGCAGCCGCATCCCAAGCTGCGTTTGACACTGCCTGCGCGGCCTCTGCCGCGGTCTGAGCTGCTGCAGCAGCGTCATTGGCTGTCTTTGCAGCAGCCTGGAGACCTGGAAGTGCCGCATTGGCGGTATCAAGCTGCGTTTGCAGTCCCGGGAGGTCTGCAGCAAGGGTGGCCGGGTCAGCCATCTGATCTTGCAGGGCTTTGATTTCGGCTTCCTTTGCGGTGACAGCATCATTGGCAGTTGTTGCTGTAGCCGCCGCCGTTGTAGCCGCCATGGTGGCAGCTTCTGCAGCCGCATTCTGGATTACCGCCTCTTTGACGCGCCCGACGCGTGAGTTGGGATTAGGATTGGCAAATGCCTGTGCGGACGCATGAGCCGCATTGAGCGCGCCCATCTGACTGGTCAGTGATTTCTCTTTTTTGCTCTTGGCGACCGATGTCGTACTGAGGGAAGCGCTCTTGTTTCCGCCGCTGCTCTTGGACGACCCGCCGGCGCTGTTCGAGCTCCCGCCAGCATTGCTGCTGTTTGCACTCTTGCCATTTCCGTTGCCGTTCTGGCCGCCGTTGCCTTTGCCGTTACCGCCTTTTGCGGCGAAGGCTGAATCGTAAATACTGTCGCTGCCGATGTTACCAAGGCTCGGCGCCATCAACAAAGCGGCGCCCAGCGCCACACTCAAGAAAATCTGTAATTTGCGATGCATGAACCGTCTCCATGATTGGGACGTCACGCATACACAAAAGACTCCGTTAACCCACGCACGTTCACTGGATGTGGTGCAAGGTGCATGAATTGCGCGCCCCAGTTTTTAGGCTCATTTGTTTTTATTCGCGATCGCTACAAGGTCGCTGGCGGGATCCCGCTCGGCGAACCAGCTTTGTCGCCATGCGCCGCTAAGACTTGACCATGGGAGAATAAAGCCGCCGGAGACAGCCTTAGGTTTAGGTTGCTGGATCTGCTCCTCGCCGGCCGCCCCCATTTGCAGGCTGCCAAGCCATAGATGATGGTCCGTCGTCCGCAATGAGGAACCAACGGCGCAGCGGGTAGTTGGACCGGATAATCACTGCACGGGACGAGGCTCACATGAACACTAGGCGATCGAAGCGATCCTCCGGGTCACCTCTGGGGACTGGGCCAACGGACGATCGGCCCAACTATGGCGAAATGCCCCGGCCAATGGAGGACGATGATTTGAGCACGCGGGGCAGCGGCTCGATTGCCTCTGAAGCAAAGGAAAGCGCCCGAACAGCCGGTCAGGCCGTCGGCGACCAGGCCATGGCATTCGTCTCCGACCTCGGCGAGCAAGTCAGTAAAAAGGTCGACGATCAGAAATTCCGGGGCGTCGAGGCCATACGTGCCCTCGCCGGTGCCGCCGATACGGCAGCCCAGCAGCTGGAACAGCAATCCCCGCAAGTAGCGGGCTATGTCCGCGACGCAGCCGAGCGTGTGCGGGGCCTGTCGAAGACCATCGAGGAACGCGATTTTCACGAACTTCTGCGCAGCGCGACGAACGCCGCCAAGTCCAACCCGGTTACGTTCTTTGCAGGCGCGGTGCTGGCAGGCTTTGCCCTTTCGCGGTTCCTCAAGAGCAGCAACCGGGGGGAGACACTGTCTGCCGATATCGGCGATGGCTCGGATGGCATGGATTACGATGATGATGCCGGAGGTGTCGCCTATGGCAACCCGTGACACGACACATCCGATAACCTCGCTATTGACGCGGGTAGGTTCGGAAATCGCCTATCTTCTGCAGACCGAAATTCGACTTGCCAAGACAGAACTCAGCGAGAAGCTCGGTCGCGTAGCCGGCGCCGGGATCCGGATCGGTGCAGGCGCGGTGCTGGCTCTGGCCGGCCTTATCGTGCTGTTGCTGGCTATCGTCCAATGGCTGGCGGTTGCCGGCCTGCCCCATGAATGGGGCCTGCTCATCGTCGGCGGCATCGTGCTGATCGTGGGCGCGGCGCTTCTTATGAGCGGCAGCCGCAACATGAAGGGTTCCGCCCTGGTGCCGCAGCGTACGATCGATCAATTGAAGGCCGATCTTTCCATTATGAAGGACCAGTGACATGTCCAATGAGCAACTATCCCGTCATTACGAGCGCGAAGCGGAATCCACCCGCAGAAGCCTGGCAAACAGTCTGAACGAACTGCAGGACCGCCTCACGCCCGGCCAGGTTTTCGATGAAGCGCTTACCTATGCGAAAAGCGGGAGCGGCACATTCGCCAGAGCCTTTTCGAATGCCGTGCGAGAGAACCCCTTCCCAGCTCTTCTGATCGGCACCGGATGCATGCTGTTCATGTCGGAAAAAATGGGCATCACCAAGAGCAGGCCCGCCGGCGTATATACAGCCTCCTATCCTGCAACGACCGATACCGATCATGGCCCTAGCATTGGGGAAAGGGCGAAGGAAAAAGTCCACAGCGCAGCGGAAACAGTAAAGCAAGGCTTTGCAGCAGTCGGCGATCGGCTGCAAGACACATCGGAGCGCGTCCGGGAAACCGCACAGGAAATGGGCGAGGGCGTTGCCGAAGCGGCCGAACGGGTAAGGCAGCGAACGCAGAGCGTAGCGGAACGGCTCACCGACACCGCCGCTCAGACCGGTGAGCAAGCAAGAATTGCCAGCCGTCAGGTGAAGGAGAAGGCCAACACGCTCTTGCACGAACAACCGATGCTCATGGCGGGGATCGGTCTTGCTTTGGGCGCGGCAATAGCCGCTTTGATTCCGGTGACCAGAGCGGAAAACAGGCTGATGGGTGAAACCAGCGACCGCATGAAAAGGCGCGTTCGCGATACGGCCGCCCAGCAATTCGAGGCGGTGAAGGACACTGCCGGCGAGTTCGTGGAGCGAGCCAAAACCGTTGCCGAGCGAGAGGGCGTTACCACCTCGGGCGCTGCGGCCGAAATCGTTCGCAGGTTCGGCGGTGATGGCAGTGAGGACCAGGCCCAGTCCCGCAGGGAAACGGAGAACGGAACCGCCGACAGAACCTGGCCGGAAGATACCCAGAGAGGTGCATGACTGAGCGGTCTCGTCTGACGCGCAGAGAAATGCATGCCGAGAAAAAAAACATCCCCGAGAGCCAAAAGCACCCGGGATTTGCTTCAGGAGACAGAGGAACGGTACCGGCTCATCGTCGAGGGTGCGCTGGACTACGCGATTTTCATTACCGATCTTAAGGGCACCATAACCACTTGGCCGCCTGGCGCTGCCGCCGTTTTCGGCTGGACGCCGGATGAGATTATCGGCCGCCCTATGGACGTGCTGTTCACGCCGGAAGATCGCGCCAAGGGGGAGCCTAAAAAGGAATTGCAGCTGGCGAAGACGACCGGCGTTGCCCCCGATGTGCGATGGCACCTTCACAAGGATGGTTCGCGGGTATTCATCGAGGGCTGGACGCGGGCTTTGCGCGCTGCCAGCGGCGAGGTGACGGGCACCCTGAAAATCGGCCAGGATGTGAGCCAGCGCCGGCAGGCCGAAGCGGCATTGCGCGACAGCGAGCAAAGATTCCGGACCCTGGCGGTCAGCATACCCCAGCTTGTCTTTCGCTCGGTCGCCACCGGAGAGCGGACGTGGGGCAGCCCGCAGTGGGAAGTCTACACGGGTCTCATCGAAGCCAGCAGCTTACGCTATGGATGGCTGGAGGCGGTGCATCCCGATGACCGACCGGAAACGATGAAGGCGTGGAATTTGGCCCAAACAACGGGACATTACTACGTGGAGCATCGGATCAGGCGAGCCAATACCGGAGAATATCGCTGGCACCAAACTCGCGCCGTGCCCCTCCCCGATACCGGAGCGCCCGTGCGGGAATGGGTGGGCACCTCGTCCGACGTGCATGAATTGCGCCAGCTGCAGGAGGAGCAGAAAATCCTGGTGGCCGAGCTGCAGCACCGCACGCGCAATCTGCTCGGCGTCGTGGTTTCCATCATGCAGCAAACCATCGCCTCGAGCGAAAGCCTCGAGATGTTCGGCCAGAAATTCGGTGATCGGATCGCGGCGCTTTCACGCGTTCAGGGACTCCTGGCCCGCACGGAACAAGATCCCGTCACCGTCGGCAATCTCGTGCACATGGAGCTTGATGCATTGGGAGCCGAGGTGGAGCAGAAACGCGTCAAGGTGGACGGCCCCAATATCCCGCTGCCCAATACAGCGGTGCAAACTCTTGCGCTCGCCATCCACGAGCTCGTTACGAATTCCCGCAAATACGGCTCGCTGGCCAGCGATGACGGCCGACTGAGCGTCACCTGGCGCCATCTTGCCGATGCCGATGAACCAAGGTTTGTTCTCGAATGGGTGGAGACCGGAATAAAATCACGGCCAACGCCGGAGAGCCGCGGCGGATTCGGGCGCACATTGATCGAAGAGGCGCTTCCCACGTCGCTCGGTGCAAGAACCAGCCTTGAGATCAGCAGCACCGATGTGCGCTGTTTGATCGAGCTCCCTCAGGGTCCCTCGCTGCGCATGGCGGGTTAATGCCAATCTCGCTTATGCAGTCATGAGCGCGCGGCCGGTTTACTGTAAAGAACGTGATAAAGCCCGTTGTTGGATTTGCCACAATCGGGGCAGCTGATCTTGTCGGCAACCTCGCCTGCCGTGAGGGTCGGCCGAAGCCCTGTCCAGGAGGGCCGAATGCGATGGACGATGCCGCAATGATAGCAGCCGACCTCGAGCGGCCGGCCGGTTTTCTCCAGCTCGTCCAGCGTTGGACGTTGGGTCGTGAGGGATAACAGCATTTGCTTTTTCCAAAAAGGGGGTTCGTTTGCCGACGCACACGCGCGCAATGCTCACGTTCAGAGGTTTCGAACAAACGCCTCACGGGCGGACAAAGGAACGAGAACCCTCGCTCCGGCGAGTGGGGAGCGAGGCGGCGGCACCTCAGGGCAAGAAGGGCCGCCGCCCCGACAAGTAGAGGCCACTACTTCCTCGTCTTACAACTCGCCGTGTTGCGAGACGTAACAATCATGCGCCGGGAGGCGCATCCTGACGTACGCTATGAAGTCTGTTACTGGGATATTGGGAGAAGGCTGCTCAACGAATTATAAGATACGCGGCGCTTCAGACCTAATTGTGGAGAACTGGTGATTGGCGGCGCCATACTGATTAATGCGCGGGGTCAGCCCGGCTACCGCCATCTGCAATAGTCGCGTCCGTTCTTTCCCGTCCAGCAATAGCGGTGTTTGGTGATCGTCGGTCCTTTCACATAAGCACCGACCGCGCCGCCGAGGATTGCACCGGGGGGTCCAGCCACTATGGCGCCGATGCCGGCACCAATGGCTGCACCGGTGATGTGCTTCTCGCTTGCAGCGACGGTGCTCGGCACAATCGCTAGGCATGCGGCAAGCGCGGCAGCACAGATCAGTTTTCTCATGTTCTTCCCGAACTTAAAGACCTAGAGCCCCAGTTGCCCGGCCAGCCGCACCCGAGAGATTTCCCGCAGCCCCTGCTGCCGTTCGCCCGAGATTCCGGGATTGCCGATCCCCGAGCTCATTTAGCGCTCGCCGTGTGCCGTCCGACATGGCCGCATCGAAAGCTGAGCCAATCAGTGAAACCGGACCTGTGCCCGCGCTTTCTGCAGCATTTGGGAGGCGTGCTTCGGTTGGAACGAGCGAGGCTACTCGCCTGGGCACATCATCGACAATTGCCATCACCGGCGTTGTCTTCAACCGCCGCTCAGAGCGATCCGGCGGGTCGACGATCTGGGTAAGGAAATCTGCTTTCGCTGCCCTAGGCGGCGGATGATCAAGCCGATCGCGCCGCCGCTCGAAGGTTACGAAGGCAGGCGCCGCGGCTTCTGACTCGCCCCCTATATCGGCGAGCGCAAGGTGCGCTTCTGAAACGGAAGTTCTGCCAGTGAGCACGGCAGCCAAGAAGGCAATCCCCACGCCGATCAGGCCCGCGAGAACGCAGGCTCCCACAAGCTTGGCATGTGGAGCGGTGTTGAACGCGAAATGGGTGATTCTCCGCATGCCGAATCTAAGCGCCGTCAACTGATTCGAGAAAAGATCGGCGGGTAAACTTTTCCAAAATGTGCTGAAATCGCCACAACTCGCTTAAAGCGTAACGGACCCCAGGCGATTACTCGAACGCAACATTCCAGCCGAGGGCGGACCAGACGACCTGACCGGAAGCATCGATTTGGACGCTCTGCAGCTTTCCCTCCTCTCCCTCCAGCCCCAAGGCCGCATAACCCGACCAAAGAGACGCCGTCACGAAGCGGAGGCCCTTGTGCAGCAGAGGTGCGCCTGGATAGGTGTGCACAAGATGCAGAATGCGCGACAGCTTGGTGGCGCGGCGGTTCGCCGTGGCCATGCTGAAGCACCCAATGATCTCGCGGACCGGCAGATCACGGCCAATGGGGAGGAGCAGTTCGTCCTTGATCATTCTCATCCCGTATTCGACACCTTCGCCGAAGCCGGAAGAATGTCCCTCGGAAGCGCAGCGTACCGCGACCATGGTCCATTCGACCGCGTCGGCTCCGGTGATCGGGACGATGCGCAGGGTGCGGGGCGTTTCGGACAAAGACGGCCGCCATATCGCTTGCTGAGTTTCAGTCATATTTTCAATTGCCGCATGCTTATTAGCCATGAGATCAGGCGTAACCCAGCCCGGCAGGCGTAGCAATTCCAAGCTTGTTCTTTGATTTCCCGCGCATTGGGGAGCTTATTCAAAATCGAACGATCTTCTTAACCCAGCGCTCAGAATAGTTGCGAGAGGCGCAGGGTCGGCAGCCGGAACCCGAGGCTTGATCGGGCTCGCCTAGGCCAGTACGGTCCGGCCTGATGCTGCTTTTCCGCGGTCGCAGGTGAGCGCAATGAATATTAAGCAAGATGTTACCGCCGCCATCGGCAACACGCCCCTGCTCAAGCTGAAGAGAGCATCGGAACTGACCGGCTGCACCATCCTGGGAAAAGCCGAGTTCATGAATCCCGGCCAATCGGTCAAGGACCGGGCGGCGCTTTATATCATCGAGGACGCGGTTGCCCGCGGCAAACTGGGCCCGGGGGGAACCATCGTCGAAGGAACCGCCGGCAACACCGGCATCGGCTTGGCGATGGTGGCGAATGCACTGAATTTCAGAACAGTGATCGTGATCCCCAATACGCAGTCGCAGGAGAAGAAGGACACGCTGAGGATCTACGGCGCCGAACTCGTCGAGGTGCCCGCCGTGCCTTACAGGGATCCGAACAATTACGTAAAATATTCCGCACGCCTGGCGGAACGGCTGAATCGTGAACTTCCGGGCGGGGCGGTATGGGCCAATCAGTTCGACAATATCGCCAACCGGCAGGCGCATATCGAGACTACGGCAGAGGAAATCTGGGCGCAAACGAGCGGCAAGGTCGACGGGTTCGTCTGCTCGGTCGGTTCGGGAGGAACGATCGGCGGAGTCAGCGACGGACTCAAGGCCAAGAACAAGAATGTGGTGATCGGCCTCGCCGACCCGATGGGAGCGGCGCTCTACAGTTACTACACGACCGGGCAGCTGAAAGCGGAGGGATCATCCATTACCGAGGGCATCGGACAGGGCCGGGTGACCAGGAATCTCGAGGGCGCCGTTATCGACACGGCTTATCAGATCCCGGACAGCGAAGGCATTCCCGCCGTCTTCGATCTGTTGAAAGAGGAAGGCCTGTGCCTTGGCGGCTCGTCGGGCATCAATGTCGCAGGTGCCATTCGGCTGGCGAAGGATCTCGGGCCCGGCAAGATCATCGTCACCATGTTGTGCGATTTTGGCACGCGCTATCAGTCGAAGCTGTTCGATCCGGAGTTCCTGAAGTCGAAGAACCTGCCGGTGCCGGATTGGCTTCTTTCAGGCAGGACGCGCCTGCCGGCGGTGTTCGAGAATCCGGAGAAGGTATCATGACCGAGATGTTGTTTCGCGAGGACGCTTATGCCAGCTCGTGCAATGCGCAAGTCATCGCACTGAACGACCGCGGCGGGCTCGTTCTCGATCGCACGGTCTTTTACGCGACATCCGGCGGTCAGCCAGGCGATCGCGGGACGCTCGCCGGCGGCGGCAGGAAGATCACAATCGCGACAACCGTCTATGGCGGGGATAAATCCGAGATCGTGCACGTGCCGGCGGATGGGCAGGAACCGTTCTTGCCAGGTGAGAACGTTGAGTTGGAGCTCGATTGGCAGATCAGGCATGCCCACATGCGGGTGCATACCGCCCTTCACCTCCTCTGTGCTCTCGTGCGATTTCCCGTAACCGGCGGGCAGATAGCTGCCGACGGCGGAAGGCTGGACTTCGACATTCCCGACCCGAGTGCCGTGGACCGGGGCATGCTTCAGGGCGAGATCAACCGGCTTATCCAGGAAGATCATCCCGTGTTCACGAGCTCGATAAGCGATGAGGAACTTCTGGCGAAACCCGATCTCGTCCGCACCATGTCGGTGAAGCCGCCGATGGGGGCGGGCAAGGTGCGACTCGTCGGCATCGGCAAAAGCGGTGCCATCGATCTGCAGCCTTGCGGAGGAACACATGTGCGATCGACGGGCGAGATCGGCCATGTGTCGGTCGGCAAACTCGAAAGCAAAGGCAAGCAGAACCGCCGCATCCGCATAACCTTGGACTGAAGCGAAGAAAAGGAGAATGGCGTTGTCGAAATGGCTCATATCGACGGATTGGCTTGCAGAGCATCTTGCGGCGCCTGACGTTGCCGTGCTCGATGCGAGCTGGCATCTGCCCACTTCAGGACGCGATGCCAAGGCGGAGTTCCTGTCCGCCCATATTCCCGGTGCCCTGTTTTTCGACATCGACGAGATCGCGGATACGTCGAGCCTTTATCCGCACATGCTGCCGAGCGCGGAAAAATTCTCCTCGCGGATGCGCAAGATGGGCATCGGCGACGGCAAGAAGATCATCATCTACGACACGGTGGGCCTCTATTCGGCGGCGAGGGCGTGGTGGATGTTCCGCGTATTCGGGAAAGAAGAGGTGGCCATTCTGGAGGGCGGGTTTCCGAAATGGAAGATGGAGAGACGACCGATCGAGGACGGTGAACCGCCGCCCAGACAGGAGCGGCATTTCACTGCCCGCTATCAAGGCGTGCTGGTCAAAGATCGAAACAGCGTGCTGCGCGCCATCCGCGCCGGGCAGGACCAGATCGTCGACGCGCGCTCGGCCGGACGATATGCCGGCACCGAGCCTGAACCGCGACCCGGCGTCAGATCAGGCCATATTCCAGGCGCCAAGAGCGTCCCTTATTCGGAGCTCGTGGGCGAGGATGGCACGCTTAAATCCGCCGACGATATCGATGGCGTCTTTGTCAAGGCCGGCATCGATCCAAACCGTCCGGTGATCGCCTATTGCGGTTCCGGCGTGACCGCGGCGGTGCTTTCCTTCGGCCTCGCCGTTGCCGGTCACCATGATCATGCCGTTTATGACGGCTCGTGGTCGGAATGGGGAAGCGATTCCGAATTGCCGATCGAAACGAGCCGCCAAACGTGACGCAGAGAAAGTCGCCGAACATCGTGGAAACCGTCGTCACCTATCTGGAGATGACCGCTGTTCCGCGTCATCATGTGCCTCCGCCCGCCAATCTGAAGCTGATGCTGCTCAAAGCGGAAAAACCGCCGGTTCACTTCTATCGGTATCTTTACGACATCGTGGGCCGGGAGTTTTACTGGATCGACCGGCGAAGCATGACCGACGATCAGCTTGCAGCTGAGATACAGTCGCAAGAGATCGATATTTACGTGTTGTATGTCGGCGGCGTGCCTGCCGGATTCTTCGAGGTGGACCACCGCAGGGCCGGCGAGGTGGAGCTCAAATATTTCGGACTTGCGCCTGAGTTTCGCGGACGCGGGCTCGGAAAATGGCTGCTCAACGAAGCGGTAGTGTTCTGCTGGTCATGGGCTCCGGCACGCGTGATCGTCGAAACCTGCACGCTCGACAGTCCGGCTGCCCTGCCCCTTTATCAGCGAATAGGCTTTGCGCCTTATGACCGTCAGAACAAGACTGTGACCCTGCCCAACTGATGCTGCCTCTGTGATGGCGCGGAAGCCAGCGGCAGATGCGCGGGTCGAGTCCGCGACATGACTGAGGTCCGTTTTCCTTCTCCTCCTTCTCGGCGAACGCCTCTGATCCAGTTTCACCCATCTGCGTCGATGTATGGACCCCATCAGCGGGTATTCTTCCCTCCCCCGTGGGGGGAGGGATGGAACTTGCGCGTTCTCGCGCCAGCGGAATACGGGGTCGGCCCGCGAATGTCTGCACCTCACCCAAGCTGACCCCTCCACCCACAAGGGGCGAAGAGAGGGAATACTTTCCTCTTGACAACATTCCTAGGTGTGTGTATATGGTCAGCATCTGCTCCAAGAAGGAGGCGGTCATCGCGAAGCCTCACCTCTTCTTGTTGATACGTGGAGCAGCTGCCGTCTGTCCCAGGGTCCCCGAGGCACCTTGGCAGGTACGGATGGCGGTGGGAGCGCTGTCGAGCCTCCGCATTTTGCCCCTCAGCTGGGGGGCACCAGTCCCACTCAGTTAATTCTCGAAATTAATGGAAGTGGGCACCAGTCCTACTCTTCGAAGTAGGCACCTAGGAGGGCCAGCCTCCCACCTCTCCTTCACCCGGAGGCGGAAGCCAGCGGAAGAGAATTTCTATTGCGCGCGTTTGACACTGGTCGATTTCCTGTGCAAGGAGCCTTCACCCGCTCGAGCCCCGATGAATCCAATCAAACCAGTCAATGCCATGTTGTTTACGATGCTGGTCTGGGGCATCGCACCGGCGTTCATCCGCTCGCTCTCGGTGGAACTCGGCGCTGCGGATGCGTTGGTCATCCGCTATACCCTTATCAGTGTCGGCTACGCGATCGGCCTTCTCATCGCCGGCCTGCCGCGCATTCCGTCAGGCGACTGGCCCCGAATCCTCTTCGTATCGCTGGTTGGTGTCGCGGGCTACAACCTCGGCTCGGTCTATGGTTTCGAGCTTCTTCCTGCCGGGATCGGCGGCATCATCATCGGCACCCAGCCCCTGCTCATTGTGCTCATTGCCTCGCTTTTCTCGCGCACCTTGCCTTCGCTCGCCGGAGTCTCCGGCCTTCTCCTGGCATTCGCCGGCACGGCGGTGCTGTTCTGGAAGGACCTGATTTTCAGCGAAAACAGCAGGGCTTTGACCCTAGGGGCAATCTACATTTTTTTAAGCGGTATCGCCTGGGCGCTCTATGTGGTGTTGGCGAAGCCGCTGATCCTGAAATACGGCGCCTATCGCACCACCGCCATCACCATTCTGCTGTCAACCCTCCCTCTGCCCGCTTTCGCCTCGCACTCGACCCTCGATGCTCTTGCCGGCATGTCTCCGCGGCTTTGGGCCGAGATGTTCTATCTCGTCGGCATCGCCGGCCTTATTGCCACCGTGGCCTGGAATTTCGCTGCCGCCCGGCTGCCGAGCGTCCTCACCGGTGCCTTCCTCTATCTGGTGCCGGTCATATCGGTCGTATCGGGCGCGCTGATCCTCGGGGAAAAGATAACGATCGGGATGGTAGCGGGAGGTACGCTCATTCTGCTCGGCGTGGCGATCGCACACCTCTCCGGCCGGCTGACCGCGGGGCCGCTTCTCTTGAACGGCAAACTCTCCAAGGACTGACCTTCGGGCAGGAGAAGCATTTGCCATATGCGGGAATTGCACCTCCGCCATGACTTGCGGCCCAGCGAACAAGCAGTATTTTGCCTCGATATTGCGAGGAAATCCTATGGCCGCTCTCTCTGCGCCCCGGCGCTGGTACCACGACCCCACGGTCATCATCATCGCAGGCTGCTTGGTTGCCGTTGTGTCCTTTGGCGCCCGTTCAAGCATGGGGCTCTTCACCCATCCAATCTCGGAATATTATCACTGGGACCGCGAGGTATACGGTCTCGCCATGGCGCTGCAGAACCTCCTCTGGGGCATCTTTCAGCCAATCGCCGGCGCCTTTGCCGATCGTTACGGGCCGGCCCGCGTCATTGCAACCGGTGCCGTCATCTATGCTTCGGGACTGGCATTGATGTCGATCTCGGGCACGCCTGCGCTCATCTACCTTTCAGGAGGTCTTCTCTCAGGGATAGGAATAGCAACGGCATCGTTCTCCATCGTCATGGCGGGCTTCGGCAGGCTCGTGCCGCCGGAGAAGCGATCCTGGTCCTTTGGCCTCGCCACCGCGGCCGGCTCGCTGGGCCAGTTCATCTTCGCCCCACTGGGCCAGGGCTTCATCGCCGCCTTTGGCTGGCAAACGGCACTCGTCCTCCTCGCCGCAACCGTACTGCTGATCATTGTCCTGGTAGTTCCGCTGAGCGCTCCCGCTGCTTCCTCTTCCGCCGCCACGCGCGGTGACGAGCGCGCCCAGAGCATGCGCGAGGCAGTTTTCGCAGCACTCGGCAACCGGAGCTTCATTCTCCTGGTGACCGGCTTCTTCGTCTGCGGGTTCCAGCTCGCCTTTGCCACGATCCATTTGCCGGCCTATCTCGTGGAGCACGGCATCAGCCCGTGGCTCGCAGCCTGGTCCATCGCGATCGTCGGCATGTTCAATGTTATCGGCTCATATTTTGCAGGCATCATCGGCGGCCGCTACCGGAAGCGCGTCTCCTTGGCCGCCATCTATCTGTTGCGGTCCATCTTCATTGCCCTGTTCGTCACACTGCCCATAACGCCGCTGTCGACGGTGCTCTTTGCCGCATCGATGGGGCTGCTGTGGCTTTCCACAGTTCCCCTGACCATGGGCCTCGTAACCGTCATGTTCGGAACGCGCTATGTGGCGACACTGTATGGTTTCGTGTTCTTGAGCCATCAGATCGGATCCTTCTTCGGTGTCTGGCTCGGGGGAAAATTTCACGATCTTTATGGCACCTACGATCTGGTCTGGTGGATGGGCGTCGGGCTCGGCCTGTTTGCCGCGCTCGTCCACTGGCCGATTCGCGAGGAGCGCGCTGCTGCCTATGCGACCTGAGGGCAGATGAGGATGCGCTGGCCCGGACATCGCCTGGCGGTGGCGCTTGGCCTGGCGATCGTTCTCGCCTGGCTGCTGACCATGTCTTTCGTCGTCCGCGCCGCGGCGCTGGAGCCTCGCGCCGCCGGCAAGATGCTCGCGATTTTCGAGCCAGGCACGTCCGAGGACATCATATTCGACAGCCTGCTTGCTGCCGGCGGAAAGCCCCTCCGCAGCACATGGCTGCCCTTTGTTTGGGTTGTCGTCGGTGAAGAAGCAGGCTTCGCGGGTCGCCTGCTAGAGCATGGCGCGATCGGCGCTTATGGCGAACTGCCCTTCGCTCCCTCGATTGCCGGATGCCTCGCTTATGCCGATGTGAAGGTGGCGGAGATTTTCAGTCTGCGGCCGTAGCAGCACTCGCTGCGCCAAGCTGCCAAGGTTCTGATCTTCATGGTTAATGCTTTCTTAAGGCTCTTGACCGCAACCTTCCGCATGGGGGAGCATTGACTTAGGAGATCGGCGCCAACTCTGCACGGAGACGCGAAATGACGGCACGGGATTTCGAATGTCAGTTGCGTGGCTACTCGCTAACCACGGCTGAGATTCTTTATTATCTCCCCGATCACCGCGAGCTTCTGCAGACCTTTCTCTGGCAGGACTACGACATGGCGCCACGTTTTCCGCGTCTCATCCGGTTTCTCGACTTCTGGACGCGCAATCTTGATGGACCTCTCGCCAGCGTGCGCGTGGCCCATCGCGGCATCGTCGGCCCCGCCGAGATGCGGCTGGTCGACGCCGAGTGGCGGCTTCACTAGGAAGCGGACCGCCTAGCGCGAATAGAATTCGATGACCAGTGCGGGATCCATCTGCACGGGATAGGGAACGTCCGAAAGTCCCGGCACGCGCGCGAGCTTCGCGGTCATTCTCTTGTGGTCGGCTTCCACGTAATCGGGGACATCGCGCTCGCCGAGCTGCAGCGCTTCGAGCAGAATCGGCAGTTCCTTCGACTTCTCCTTCACTTCCACCACATCCCCGACCTTGAGCCGGATGGAAGAGATCGATACGCGCCGCCCATTGACCATGACATGGCCATGGCTGATGAACTGCCGTACCGCATGCATCGTCGGGGCAAACTTCGCGCGGTAGCACAAGGCATCGAGGCGCCGCTCCAGCAGGCCGATCAGATTTTCCGAGGTATCACCGGGTATCCGGGAGGCTTCTGCGTAGATTTTACGGAACTGCCGCTCCGATACGTTGGCGTAATAGCCCTTGAGCTTCTGCTTGGCCCTGAGCTGTACGCCGAAGTCGGAGAGCTTTCCTTTTCGGCGCTGCCCGTGCTGGCCTGGCCCGTAGTCGCGTTTGTTGACCGGGCTCTTCGGCCGGCCAAAGATATTTTCGCCGAGTCGGCGATCAAGCTTGTATTTTGCGTTGGCGCGTTTCGTCATCTCGAACTCCAAAATCTCGTCGATAGACAGCCCTAAGCTGTCGGATTATGAAGCTCGCCCTCCTCTTCCGGTTTCCCGGCCGACAGGACGACTGGCGAACGCGCATGACGCAAGCCAGCCCTCCACAGGCAAGCAAACCGCGGAAGACTGGAACAGCCCTCCGCGGATGATGGCTGCTCTACAGCCATCCTAGCCCGAAGTCAAACGGGAACCTCGACGATCGCATGCCCCGGAAAGCCCATGGATCGGTAAGCTTCGAGGCCCTGAGCGTCTGCGCGCGCAGCGGTGAAGAGCGCCGTTCCGGTCTTGGGGCCGCGTTTCTGCTCGCCGAGTTTCTGCTGCTTCAGCACCTCGGCCACCCGCCTGGCGATCGCCGGAGCGGGATCGATATAGGTGACAGGCCAGGGTGCGACTTTCTCGATATCCTCCAGCAGCAGCGGATAATGCGTGCACCCCAGCACCACCGTGTCGGTACGTTTGCCATCGCGATAGCGGAAAACCGGCTGGACCTCCTCGCGAAGCTTATCGCTGTCGATCGCCCCTCCCGTGAGCTTTGCCTCCGCCATTTCCGCCAGCCGCTGCGCGCCATGCAGGAACACTTTGCAGTGATAGGCGTAGGTTTCGATCAGCGCCTGGGTATACTCCCGCCGCGCCGTGCCCGGCGTCGCCAAAACGCCGATGATCCCGCTCTTGGTCTGGGCTGCGGCAGGCTTGATGGCCGGAACCGTGCCGACGAACGGCAGCGTATAGACTTCCCTGAGCTGCGTCAGGGCCAGCGTGCTCGCGGTGTTGCAGGCGACCACGACGAGATCGGGAGCCGCGGCCTCGATGAGCTTGCCGACGACCAGGAGCACGCGCTCTATCAGGCGCACCTCGTCCCAGGCGCCATAAGGAAAGGCTGCGGTATCGGCGGCATACACCAGCTGCGCCAGCGGCAGCGCCTGGCGAACTGCGTGCGCCACGGTCAGACCGCCCATTCCGCTATCGAACAGCAAGATTCGCGGCGACCGGATCACGAGTCCTCTCCGCTGCTCAACCTTGTCCGCGTGTGTCGGTAGCTGAGCCCGGACACGATGCCGCGCAGCGTGCGAACTTCCTGTTCGGTGAGCTCGGCACGCAGGAACAAATTGCGGATGTTCCGCATCATCGAGGGTACTTTTTCCGGCGGCCGCAGAAATCCGCAATCGAGCAACTCTTCCTTGAGCTGCATGAAGAACCCCTCGAGCTCCTCCTTGTTGGCGGGCCGTGACCCGGCCAGCGGTGTGTGTGGTCCGCTATAGGCGGGCTCCTGAGGTGTTTCCTGTCCAAGGCTCGTGGACTGGCGACGAAACCATTCATAGCCCATCAACAGCACCGCCTGCGCGACGTTGAGCGACGCGAAAGCCGGATTGACGGGTGCCATCACGATCGCATCTGCCAGGGCGACCTCGTCATTGCGCAATCCGAACCGCTCGCGGCCGAAAAGAATGCCGACATTCTGCCCCTTCGCAACGCGCTGCCGCATGTCCTCGCCCGCCTGCTCGGGAGTGATCACCGGCTTTACCATTCCCCTTGGCCGCGCCGTCGTCGCATAGACAAAGCTCAACTCGCCGATCGCGCCCGCCGCGTCATCGAAGAGCCGAGCATTCCCTATGATCCAGTCTGCCCCCGAGGCAGCCTTCCGGGCGTGCTCATTTGGCCAGCCGTCACGCGGGCGCACCAGACGCAGATCATCGAGTCCGAAATTCGCCATCGCCCTCGCTGCGGTGCCGATGTTTTCGCCGAGCTGCGGCTCGATCAGAATCACTGCCGGTGCGCGATCGCCGGGACGGCGCTGCCTGTGGTCGGTCCCTGCCATAAATTCTCGATAGCGGAGAAACTTGCCTCGCGGCAAGCGCTTTGACCGGATTTTTGCCAGGGCCTTGCATCAACGCCGGCTGCCTGAAAGAGGCTTGGGGTGACGATGGGGAGGTTAATTGCTATAGAGCCCCCGCTTCATCTGCAAAACAGGGCGGAAGGCTCACATGGCAAAGATCAAGGTTCAAAACCCTCTCGTCGAACTCGACGGCGATGAGATGACGCGGATTATCTGGGCCTTGATCAAGCAGAAGCTCATCCATCCCTATCTCGACATCGACCTTCTCTATTACGACCTCTCGGTTGAGAACCGTGACCGGACGGAGGACAAGGTCACGATCGAAGCCGCACATGCCATTAAGCAGCATGGGGTCGGGGTGAAATGCGCAACCATCACGCCCGATGAGCAGCGGGTGAAGGAGTTCGGCCTCAAGCAGATGTGGAAATCGCCCAACGGCACCATTCGCAACATCTTGGGCGGCGTGATTTTCCGCGAGCCGATCATCTGCACGAACGTGCCGAGGCTTGTGCCGGGCTGGACCAAGCCGATCATCGTCGGCCGTCACGCCTTTGGCGATCAGTATAGAGCCACCGACTTTCAGTTCCCGGGAAAAGGCAAGCTCACCGTGCGGTTCGTCGGCGAGGACGGAAAGGTCATCGAGCACGAGGTTTTCAACTCTCCGGGCTCGGGCGTCGCCATGGCCATGTATAATCTCGACGACTCGATCAGGGATTTCGCCAGAGCGTCCTTCAACTATGGCCTCAACCGGAATTTCCCCGTTTATCTCTCCACCAAGAACACGATCCTCAAGGCCTATGACGGCCGCTTCAAGGATATCTTCCAAAGCGTGTTCGACAGTGAGTTCAAGCAGGAGTTCGATAAGCGCAAGCTGACCTATGAGCATCGTCTCATCGACGATATGGTCGCCTCGGCGCTGAAATGGTCAGGCGGTTACGTCTGGGCATGCAAGAATTACGACGGTGACGTTCAGTCCGACACAGTGGCGCAAGGGTTCGGCTCGCTCGGGCTGATGACGAGCGTGCTGATGACCCCCGACGGCCGGACGGTCGAAGCCGAAGCGGCTCATGGCACGGTTACCCGGCACTTTCGCCTTCATCAGCAGGGCAAGGAGACCTCGACCAACTCCACGGCCTCGATCTATGCCTGGACCAGGGGCCTTGCCCACCGCGCAAAACTCGACAGCAATGACAGCCTTGCCCGGTTTTCAGACATTCTCGAAAAAGCCACCGTGGCCACGATCGAAAGCGGTCACATGACGAAAGACCTCGCCGTGCTGATCGGGCCGGATCAGAAGTGGCTGTCGACCGAAGGTTTTCTCAACAAGGTGGAGGCCACTCTGCAACAGGCGATGGCCTAGCGCTCACGCGCGGTCATGCTGCCATCCCCTCGAGTTGCTTCAGCAGCATGGCCGGATCATAAGGCTTCGTCAGCACGCTGATGAGCGTTGCATTTTCCAATCCTTGCGCGAGTTCGTCGCCCTCGCTCGCCGCGATTATGATTGTCGGAACGAGCAGGCCCTCCTTTCGCAACGCCCTGCACACATCGAGTCCTGCCGCGGCCGGCAGCCCGAGGTCCAGAATCAGAACGTCCGGCGCGTTCGACTTGAGCTGCTCCAACGCTTCATTGCCTTGTTGCGCAAGCTCAGCCCTGTGCCCGTGCTTAGCCAGCATCTCACGCAGCATCGCGCCAAAACCAGGATCATCCTCGATTGCCACGATGACGCCCGGCGGCGTGACCGCCTGCACAATGCAGAGCACCTTGCTGAGATCGAAGGGCTTGTGAAGGACCCCCAAAGCCCCTTGCCTCAGGGCTTGCTCGGCAAGGCCCTCCACGCTGTAGCCCGTCATCATATAGATGCGGGCTTTCGGCTTGAACTTGCGGATCTCCACGAAGCTCTCCACGCCGTTCTTCTCGGGCATTGCGATGTCCATGAACGCCACGTCGAAGTTTCGGCTGCGGAACGCCGTAATTGCGTCTTTACCGGAATGGGCCCTAACGACCGTATGGCCTTCCAGTTCGAAAATTTCCGCTAGCGAATTGGCATTGTCCTTATCGTCGTCGACGACCAAAATCTGCAGTGCCTTGTTCATGATCACGCTGCCTCCTGCTTGCCGAGGTCCATCGGGAACCATGCGGTCATTGTCGTTCCCACGTCGAGCTGCGACTGGATATGAAGCCCTCCACCATGCTCGGTGAGAGCTTTTTCGACCGCCGGCAGGCCCAGGCCTACGCCGAATGTCTTGGTGGTGAAGAGCGGTTCCCTGATCTTCGCCAGGTTCTCTTCCGAGATGCCCGGACCATTGTCGGTGCAGATGATTTCTATTCCCTGCGTTCCTTGCCGAGTGGCGATGACGATGCGCGGCGTCTGCGTGGTGAAGGTGCTCGGATCATCGCCCTTCCCCACCATTGCCTCCGATGCATTGGCCAGTAAATTGACGACCACGCGGTACATGCGCGAGGCATCGAAACAGGCGCTGACGCCGGGAAGTCCGGGAATGAATTGCACCTTGACGATGTCTGGAAGCTTTTGCGCTTGCTCGTACACCGCCTCTGCGAGCCATATATCCACCTCGACGGTTTCAAGCTGCAGTGCCCTGCTTTTGGTGAAATCGAGAAGCTCGGTGATGATGCTGTCGCAGCGCTTGATCCCTTTGTTGATCCGGTTCAGCTGCACCCCGATCTCTTCCGTCTTTTCCGCGAGTTTGCGTTCGATAATATAGGCCGCCGTGCGGATCGTGTTCAGCGGATTGCGGACTTCATGCGCAACCATCGCCGTGAGCTGACCGAGTTGTGCAAGCTTGCCCTTCCGAATGTTTTCATCCTGTGCGTCCTCCAACTGCTTCATCTTCGCGGCAAGTTCCTGGTTCAGCCGCGTTACATCGTCGTTGACCGTCTGCAGCTTGGCGGCGAACATCAGGGTATTGGCCCGCGAATCCTCCAGGCGTTCGTTCGACTGCAAGATCTCCTGATGGTTCCGTCTGATCAGCCGCCCAATGTAATGGCCGTAAGAGGTAACGCAGGCCACCATGAAAATCACCACCAGCGCGATGAGAAATTGGTAGCGTTTGAGTTGGTCGAAGGTGCTTATGCTGTCGTTCTCGTAATTTCGAATGAGTGCGAGGATGGTGCCCATCGCGCCATGGATCTGATGCCTCAGCTTCGACGTCGTCCGCTCCGTCATCGACAGGCAATGCGCGGCTTGTCCGACCCAGCCGTTGTAGTAGTTCGAGAAGGTCATCCGCCCGTGATATCCGGCAACCCCCAGCGTATTCGTGGCGACCTGAAGAGCGGCAAGGACGTCTTGGCCGGCTTCGGCCCTGCCCGAGGTGATTAGTTCGTTCTCGACGGCGATCATCGTCTCGCTAAGCGCGCGCAGATTTACTTCGAACTTGCGGCTCTTCTCCACCGGCTTTCCGGCTTGAAACACCTCGCTGACCGGAGCATTGAGCTCCATCAGCAGGTTATTGGCTTCCCACAGCAGACGAAACGACTTGTCCCAGCCTTGGCGAAATTCGACCGTGTGCTGGAATACGTTTGCAAACTGGCTGCTGAGATAGAGGCCAGCAAGGATGGCCAGAATGTTGAACGACGCGAGCGCGAAATAAACGACGTTCACGCGCGTGAAACTCATACCCCGCCGCCATTTGGCTGCGAGGCCGGATAGCGAGATCATGTGCCCTCCGATCCAAACTACCGGGGCAACAGTGCAGCGCCTCTCGTAAAAAGCGGTTAATGCCAGCTCTTGCCAGCTTGAGTTGTCGAATGGCGTTAGCAATTGCTAAAGGAAATTCTTCAGAATGATGGAATCTCGTCACGAGCGCCTAGCCGGCGATCGCGTTCCTGATCGCCTCAAGCGCCTCTTGAGCTTTCGAGCCATTCGGCCCGCCGGCCTGAGCCATGTCGGGCCGGCCGCCCCCGCCCTTACCGCCGAGTGCCGATGATCCGGCGCGCACGAGTTCGATTGCGCTGAATTTCGGCGTGAGATCGTCGGTTACGCCGACGACGATTGCGCCTTTGCCGTCCGGCGAAACCGTGGCGAAGGCAACCACACCCGAGCCGACAGTCTTTTTTCCCTCATCCGCCAAGCTTTTGAGATCGCGCGGGTCGACGTCTTTCACCACTTTTCCCATGAACTTCACGCCGGCGATTTCCACAGCCTCGCCGCTGTCGCGCCCAGAGCCACCCATCGCCAATTGCTTTCTTGCCTCTGCGAGTTCCCGCTCGAGTCGCTTTCGTTCCTCGAGCAGGGTCTCGATGCGCCGCGGCACGTCTGCCGGGGTGACCTTCAACAACGCCGCTATCGCTTGCAGCCGCCGCTCCTCCGCAGTGAGAAACCGGCGAGCCGCCTCCCCCGCCAGCGCCTCGATGCGCCGCACGCCAGCCGCTGAAGCGCCTTGCGAGACGATCTTGATCAAACCGACATCACCCGTGCGCCGCACATGCGTGCCGCCGCATAGCTCAAGTGAGTAGATCGGTTTGTTGGGCCCGCCTTCCGGCTGTGTCCCCATGGCCACAATGCGCACCTCATCGCCGTATTTTTCGCCGAACAGCGCCATCGCACCTTCCTTGATGGCTTCATCGACCGACATCAGGCGGGTCGAGACGTCTTCGTTCTGTGCCACGACGGCATTGGCCAAATCTTCGATTCGTTCGAGCTCGGCCTCGCTGACCGGCTTGGTATGCGCGAAGTCGAAACGCAGTCGCGACGGTTCGACCAGCGACCCCTTTTGCACGACATGGCTGCCGAGCACCTGCCGCAGCGCCTCATGCAAGAGATGCGTGGCGGAATGGTGGATGCGGTTACCCGTTCGCCTTTGATGGTCGACCTCGAGCTCCACCGCTTCGCCGGTCTTCAGCGTACCCTTTTCGAGCGTGCCGAAATGAACGATGAGATCGCCGAGCCGCCTTTGGGTATCGCTTACCCGAAACATGGCGCCCTCTGCCGAGCGGATGACGCCCTGGTCGCCCACCTGGCCGCCTGCCTCGCCATAGAAGGGCGTCTGGTTGAGAACGATCGCGCCGCTTTGTCCAGCGTCGAGCGCACCGACTTCCTTGCCATCCGCCACGAGCGAGCGGATTTGCCCTTCCGCCGCTTCCGTGTCATAGCCGAGGAAGTCCGTTCCGCCGGCTCGCTCCTTTACGTCGAACCAAACCGCTTCCGTCGTCGCCTCGCCCGACCCCGTCCAGGCCTTGCGCGCTTCGGCTCGTTGCTTCTCCATCTCCTTGGCGAAAATTTCGGTATCGACGTCGATGCCGCGCGGCTTCAGCGCGTCCTGCGTCAGATCGAGCGGAAACCCATAGGTGTCGTAGAGTTTGAACGCCACCTGCCCGGCAAGCTTCTCGCCCGCTTTCAAGGCTGCCGTCTCTTCATCGAGAATTCTCAAGCCGCGTTCCAATGTCCGGCGGAACCGGCTCTCCTCGAGCCGCAGCGTGTCCTCGATGAGGGTCTGCGCCCGGTGAATTTCCGGATAAGCCGCCCCCATTTCACGCACCAAGGCCGGCACCAGTTTCCAAATGAGTGGCTCTTTGGCGCCGAGGAGCTCCGCATGCCGCATCGCCCGGCGCATGATCCGGCGCAGCACATAGCCTCTGCCCTCGTTTGACGGCAGCACCCCGTCGGCAATGAGAAAGGCCGATGCGCGCAGATGATCAGCGATCACCCGGTTCGACGGTTTGCGCGGGCCTTCTGCCGCGACGCCGGTCTGCTCCTCGATCGCGCGGATCAAAGCGCGGAAAAGATCGGTCTCGTAATTATCATGCGTTCCCTGCAGCACGGCCGCAATCCGCTCAAGCCCCATGCCTGTGTCGATCGACGGCCGCGGCAGCGGCACCCGCTCCGTTTTCGTGACCTGCTCGAATTGCATGAACACGAGATTCCAAATCTCGATAAAGCGGTCGCCGTCCGCATCGGGCGAACCCGGCGGCCCGCCGGGAATATGCTCCCCATGATCATAGAATATCTCCGAACAGGGGCCGCAAGGGCCAGTATCGCCCATTGCCCAGAAATTATCGGATGTTGCGATACGGATGATGCGCGATTCCGGCAGTCCGGCAATCTTCTTCCAAAGCAGAAAGGCTTCGTCGTCCGCCGCGAAAATGGTGGTCGTAAGGCGATCCTTCGCCAGGCCGAATTCTTTCGTAATCAGCGTCCAGGCCAGCTCGATCGCCCGTTCCTTGAAATAATCCCCGAAGGAGAAATTACCGAGCATCTCGAAGAAGGTATGATGCCTTGCCGTGTAACCGACATTGTCGAGATCATTATGCTTCCCGCCGGCGCGCACGCATTTCTGGGCGGTCACCGCCCGGCTATAAGGGCGCCGCTCCAGCCCCGTGAACACATTCTTGAATTGCACCATCCCGGCATTGGTAAACATGAGGGTCGGGTCATTGCGCGGCACGAGCGGGCCCGAAGGCACGACTTCGTGGCCAGCTTTGCGGAAAAACTCGAGAAAACTCGAACGGATTTCATTCAAACCGGACATCGCAGATTGTTACCTTTTTCATATTCGAAGCTCGCAGTCATTCTGCATAAGACGGCAATGGCTTCCGGACAAGCAAAAGCGCCCTCCGGGGCGTGGAGGGCGCTTCTTCGGTGTGGGGGGCACACCTCCGGCCCCCGAGGGGTTTGGGGGGGAACGGATTCGTTGACTGTTCGATTACTAGTGACGAAGCCTATTCGGCGGCGTCGGCACTGCGGTCGTCTTCGCTGGAGGCATCGGTGATTTTCGCCGCGATCAGACCGGCATTCTCCCGGATCTTGCGCTCGATCTCCTGAGCCATCTCGGGATGCTGCTTCAGAAAGCTCTTGGCATTCTCCCGACCTTGGCCGATACGCTCGCCACTATAGGAGAACCATGCGCCTGACTTCTCGATCACGCCGGCCGTGACTCCAAGATCGAGCAACTCGCCGTTCTTGGAAATTCCTTCGCCATACATGATGTCGAATTCAACCTGCGCGGAAGGGCGGCGCGACCTTGTTCTTCACCACTTTTACCCGGGTCTGGTTGCCGACAACCTCGTCGCCGTCCTTGATGGCGCCCGATGCGGCGAATGTCGAGCCGGACGCGAAGCATAAAACTTCAGGCATTGCCGCCGGTCGTGGTTTCGGGCGTGCCGAACATGACGCCGATTTTCTCGCGAATCTGGTTGATGAAGATCACCATGCAGTTCGTGTTCGCGAGAATCGAGGCGGTGAGCTTGCGAAGGCCTGGCTCATGAGCCGCGCCTGCATGCCCGGTGGCGCATCGCCCATCTCGCCTTCGATTTCGGCCCGGGGCGTCGAGCGCGGCCACCGAATCGATCACCAGCACGTCGATGGCGTCCGGAACGGACGAGCGTGTCGGCGATCTCGAGGGCCTGCTCGCCCGTGTCGGGCTGTGAGATGAGCAGGTCTTCGATATTCGACGCCCGAGCTTGCGGGCATAGCCCGGATCGAGCGCATGCTCGGCATCGATGAAGGCGCCAATGCCGCCGCGGCTTCTGCGCCTCGGCGATCGTCTGGAGCGTAAGCGTGGTCTTGCCGGAGGATTCCGGCCCGTAGATCTCGACCACGCGGCCGCGCGGCAGGCCGCCGATCCCAAGGCGATGTCGAGCCCGAGGGAGCCGGTCGAAATGGCTTCGATTTTCTCTACCGGGATTGGCGCCCAGGCGCATGATGGAGCCCTTGCCGAAGACCCTTTCGATCTGGCTCAGCGCGGCATCCAGCGCCTTGTTCTTGTCCATAGAACTACTCTCAACCACCCTAAGATTGGTTTGCCCCATCGTTCGCTCCTGTTATTTCACACTGGCTTCGGGGTGCAAATTGCCGTCGCCTTCATCGGAGTGCAGAATGTACTTGTTTTGTTCTCATTGCAAGTGTTTTCGCAGTGCATTGAAATCGAGCGATTTTCTTAAGCCTCGTGCGAACCGAGAGTGAACATAAAGAGAATTATCCGCGCTCTACGCTGCGTTCGAGCAAACAAAGTTGATCGACTGTGGGATTGAAACGAGGCCGGAGAACATAAGACGGGCCATGCATCCTTGGCCGCCTTTGGGGAGAGAGGAATATGTCCCCGGCCTCGCACGACCGGAAACCCAGGCTTTCGCCCGCCTTTCCGGAACCGAGCCTACCGCAGATCTGCTCCTATCGGTTGCATATCGGAGTAGTAAGATAATGCAGGCTGTAGCAGCTTTCGAGTTTTCGGCAACGGCAAATCACTAAAACTCAGTGGTCTCTGGCGATTACCCGCTCGACTGCGGCGGCCGCTGCAAAGAGGGCCTGATCGCTGCCCCACGGCGCCATGATCATCAGGCCGCATGGCGCACCGCCTGGCTCATGCATCGGCAGTGAAATGGCGCAGAGATCAAGGAAATTACCGGCAAATGTGTGCTTGAGACTGAGAAAATTTATGCGCGTGTACTCTTCATCGCGCTCCAGCGCTGCCACGGGCGGCGGCACATTCGGCGTGGTCGGCATGAGAAGGCCGTCGAACCCTCTGAGCAGGCGTTTCACCCGCGGATAAGTTCGCTCCTCGCCCTCAGGATTTCAAGATACTCATATGCGGGTATCTTCGACCCGTTGAGAATGCGCCTCCCTACCCGCGGGTCGTAGAGGTCGCCCTTGCTCAAGATCAGCGCGCGATGATCGGTGAAGGCCTCGATTGCGGAAATCCCGCCCTTGCTGTTGATCGCCGAGATCTCCTCGATCGAGGGAAAGGCGATCTTGTCGATACTGCAACCCCCGTCCCTCAACCTCTTCATCGCCCGCTCGAAGTTTTTCGCTACGCTTTCCTCGAGCCCGTCCATATCGAGATTATCCGGGAGAGCCAAGCTGCAACCGGCTGATGGCGCTTTCCTCGATGCTTCCGTCCCAGTCCTCCGCCATGATTGCATCGGCGAGCGCAACGCACCGGACCGAACGGCCCAGGGACCCGACGGAATTCGAGAGTTCGCGACAGGGCGTAGACCCCGCTCGTGGGAATGCGACCGGTGCTGGGCTTATACCCGACGACACCGCAGAAGGAGGCCGGGATGCGGCAGGACCCGCCGGTATCCGTGCCGAGGCCCAGCGCGCACATTCCATCCGCAACCGAAACGGCGGCACCTGACGACGATCCGCCGGGAATGCGCCCTGTCGCGCGATCAAAGGGCGAGAGCGGCGTTCCGTAGTGAGGATTGAGGCCGACTCCCGAATAGGCGAACTCCGTCATATTGGTTCGCCCGATCACGATGAAGCCCTTGGCCTTCATCCGAGCGATGGCTGGCGCATCCGCCTGCGCCGGCGGCTGGTCTTTCAGCACGACCGACCCGACGGTGGTCACCTCGCCAGCAACGTCGAAGAGATCCTTGACTGATATCGGAATGCCCGCGTAGCGCGACGGCTGCGCCTTGCGCCGCCTCAGCCCGTCGACATAATGGGCCGTCTCCCGCACTCCCGCCTCATTGACGCGCAGGAAAGTCCTGGCACCTTCTCCCGCCGGATCCTTGATCCGCTCCAGTGCCGTTTCAACCAGCGCTGCAGCGGTCGTTCTCCCCGCTTTCAAGATCGCGCGCCAGCGCATCAAGTGTCTTCATCGATCCAGCTCAGGCCTCCATCGCCTGTTTCACCGCCTCGGCCAATTGCTTCAGACTGAAGGGCTTGGGCAGAAAAGCGAAATCAGTCTGGCCCTCCAAATTCTTCTCGAATGCATCCTCCGCATAGCCGGAGATGAAGACGATCCGTGTCTTGACCCCTTTCTTGCGAAGCTCTTTCAAAAGAGTGGGACCATCCATTTCCGGCATCACCACATCGGAAAGCACAAGGTCGATCTTGCCTTGGTTCTCCTCGAGCACCTTGAGGGCCGTTTCTCCGGAATCGGCTTCAAGCACTTTGTAGCCCCGCGAGGCCAGCGCCCGTGAGGCAAAGGCTCGACAGCATCCTCATCCTCCACGAGAAGAACAGTTCCCTTCCCCGTCAGATCCTGCTTTTTCAGCTGCTTCTCGTCGATCTTGATCTGGTCCTCCTCTTTCACCGGCTCGCGATAGTGCCGGGGCAAATAAATCCTGAACTTCGTTCCCTTTCCAACTTCGCTTTCGCAGAAGATGAAGCCCCCGGTCTGCTTTACGATTCCGTAGACAGTGGAGAGACCAAGGCCCGTACCCTTGCCGACCTCCTTCGTGGAGAAGAACGGCTCATAAATCTTTTCCAGAATGTCGGGGCCCATCCCAAAACCGGTGTCCTCGACCTCGCACAGCACATATTCCCCGGGCGGCATCAGGTCGGGGCTGATCGATGCTCGATTTATCGACGGTCACATTGGCGGTCCGCACCGTCAGCGTGCCGCCTTTCGTCATCGCGTCGCGGGCATTAACCGCGAGATTGACGATGACCTGCTCGAATTGGTTCACATCGATCTTCACTAAGCCAACATCACGGCCGTGGATGACCTTGAGCCCAACCTTTTCGCCGAGCAGCCGCCCGAGCAGATTGCCGAGATCTGAAATCGCATCGGTCAGCGACAGGATTTCCGGCCGCATGGTCTGGCGTCGCGAAAATGCCAGGAGCTGCCGCACCAGATTGGCGGCACGATTGGCATTTTGCTTGATGTTCATGATGTCCGCGAAGGCTGGATCGGTCGGGCGGTGACGGGCCAGCAGCAGGTCGGAAAAACCGATGATTGCGGTCAGCACATTGTTGAAATCATGCGCGACGCCTCCCGCGAGCTGGCCGATAGCTTGCATCTTCTGGCTTTGCGCCAGTTGAACCTCGAGCGCGCGATGTTCAGTCGTCTCGACGGCATAGATCAAGGTAGGTGCCGATTTCGCCAAACTCGCTGGCAGCCGGGGCGAAGAAAATTTGCACCGTTCGCGACTGTTCTCCCGCGAGCACGATATCGACGGGCGGAATCTGCCCGCCGCGGCGAAAAGCCTGCCTCAAACTGTCCAGAATGGCTGCCCGGTAGGGCTCAGCCGCGAGATCGGTGAGCGGCGCGCCCCGCTTAGCAGCAGAGCTCAGCTTCAGGAAGGCGACATTCGCATTGGCCACTCTGCCCGACCGGTCGATATGAGCAATGGCGATCGGAGCCGTGTTGAAAAGCCTCGAGAGTTGCAGCTCTGCCTCTCTCCTGCCGTCGACGTCATCGTCCTTCAGCCGCCTTATTACCAGGGAGCGCGAGGGCCGGGGCTTTCCTGTTTCGTCGAAATCCGTCCGATGCATGATCCTTACCGGCAGCAGGCGACCTTCGGAGGTTTTGAGCTCGATATCGATCGTGTCGATGCGTTCCTGGCCGGCCCGTGGCGCGATGCCGAGCAGGAGTTGCTTGCCGGCGATGGTGGCGATGTCTTCCAGTTTCAATGTGGCTTCTTCGATCTTCGCCAGATCAAGCCCGAGCCATGAGGCAAGCGTTGCGTTCAGATAGACGATGCGGCCGTCGGCATCCGTCGAGAAAAAGCCGGCAGGCGCGTGATCGAGATAACTGATGATGAACTGCAGCCGTGCAAAGGCGCTCTCCTGCCGCTGCCGGTCGAGGCTGACGTCTCTCAGCCGCCAAAGCGAATAGACCTGTCCAAGGCTCGCGGCGATGGGTGCGACGGTAATTCTGATCCAGCTCGGTTCGTCGGCCTTTGCCCCCGCTGCCGACGAGCCCGCCGGCAGCCGGAATTCCTCCGAACCCTGACGCCGGTCGCGCGCGGCCTGGGCAAGCCGGTAAATTCGATCTGAAATGTCGGGCTGACCCGAATACAAATTCTCAACCCCGACGGCCTTTCCCCTGCCCTCCTGGCTGAGCAGCGATCGGTAGGGCTGATTGGCATAAATGACCCTGCCGCGGATGTCGGTGACCACAAAGGCCTCGTCAATCGCATCCGCAAGGCCGTCGAAGAATGCCTTTTGCCGCGGCATGCTGCCGATGTGGATGAATCCCGCCAACGCGCCGAGCAGCAGGATCAGGCCTAAAAAGGCGAGAAAACCTAGCCCGATCAATGGCCAGGAAGTGAATTGCCCGTCAAGCCATCGGCTTAGAAGCGCAACGGTAAGAACAGCGCAAACCGAGGCCACCGCCGCCGCAAGCGGTTTTGCCCGTTGCCCAAGCAGCGCCAACGGTCCCGCGATGCGTCCTTCCCCATGACTTATTCAGACCGCCCTGCGGCTCGCATGAGCCGAATCATGGCGAGTATCGGCAGATTGCCGACTTTCCCGCTATCAGTGATACACATGATTCCCCTGCTTTTGAAGTTCGACTCTGGTACAGTCGGCGCGACTCAGATTACGGCGCTGAGCCGATGGGGCCCAAATGCAATTCCAGAATATCCTGATCTACGCCGGCGCAGCAGTCGTGTTGCTGTTGGTCTTCGTCATTGCCACGTTGATTTCGCGTTCGATGAGCGGCGGCGTGCGCGGCCGCAGGGGACAGCGGCTGGCGGTGGCGGAATATCATGACATCGACAAGATCCGCCGCCTCGTTCTGATCCGCCGCGATGGGGTGGAGCACTTGCTGCTTATCGGACCTCACCATGACATGGTGATCGAAAGCGGCATCGGCGCCATTCGCGAAGAGCTTCCTCTGGGCGATGAAGCGCCTTATCTGCACTCCCCTCAACATCTCGAGCCGCCAGCGGAAAATTCCGAGCGCGGCGAACCCCCGCCATTGCGGCCGCGCATGCCGCCGCGTCCCGCCGTGTTCGGCGACCGCGCGCCCAATCTGCGCAGCATGGAGCCTGATGGACCCCGTCTAACCTCTATTCGCGGCAGTTACGACGAGCCCGACGGCCATCGAAACGGTTAGTCGTCCCGGTAGACCTTCTCCCGCCGCTCGTGGCGCTCCTGAGCCTCGATCGAAAGCGTCGCGATCGGCCGCGCATCAAGCCGCCGCAGCGAGATGGGCTCTCCCGTTTCCTCGCAGAAGCCATAGGAACCCTCTTCGATCCGATGCAGCGCCGCATCGATCTTCGCGATGAGCTTGCGCTGCCGGTCGCGTGTTCTCAGTTCAAGGGCCCTGTCGGTTTCGGTGGAGGCGCGATCGACGAGATCGGGAAGCACATTGTTCTCATCTTGGAGATGTTCGAGTGTTTCCTTGCTCTCGCGCAGGATGTCGTCTTTCCAAGAAAGGAGCTTGTGGCGGAAGTACTCCCGCTGCCGCTCGTTCATGAACGGCTCATCCTCGCTCGGCCGATATTCCATGTGGTTGTTCACAGCCATGAAGCGTCCCTGCCCCTCTTTGGACTCCCTTGGGAAATTGGCGCCTTATATCGAGCCTCGCTGGCCTCCACAATAGGTTAGCAGCCGGAAATCGGAGCCGAGTTTTTTGGCGGTGAGCTCCGGAAAAATTAACTTTTGGCCGATGGGCGATCTTCTCGATTTGCATGATCGCGCTGACGTAGCGGTAGTGTCCGGACGACAGTGCGGCGCACGATCAGTGGCGCGATGCACGATATTCATCCATCCGGTCGCGCAGTTGCATGTGCCAATAGCTCAGCTGGACCCCGATGCGGCCCGCCAATCCGCCGGTCCAGGGAGCTCCGAACGCCGTGAAGCGTCTCCATTCGCCGTCGTTATCTGCAATCGCACGCGCGATGAGGATGCCTGCCATTGCCGTTGTGTTCAGGCCATGGCCGCCGAAAGCAGTCGCTGCCCATTGGCCAGGGGCGATCTCAGCTATGATCGGCATCTTGTGAATGGCATAGCTCATGACACCGCTCCACGCGAACTCCATTCTCGGATGGCCGAGCTGTGGAAACACACCGAGCATGTCCTGTTTCATTTCTGCCGCCAGCTGCCGCGGCTGCGAGATGCGCGTTGTGATCCGGCCGCCCCACAATATGCGGCCATCGGTGACCCGGCGGTAATAATCGCCCGACCGGCGCGTATCGGAAACGGCAGCCTCGGTGCCGATCGCAAGCGCTGCGCGCTCTCCAAGGGCCTCCGTCACCGCGACGTAAGTCGCCACCGGCAAAACAGCCCGTCCCGCCACGCCCGCAAGATGCCGGTCGTGCGCGCTCATGCAATAGACCACATGGTCTGCGGTTATTCTCCCTTGCCCGGTCACCAGCTGAAAGGGACGCTTGTCGTCGATCACCCTTTGAACGCGAGTGGCCTCGAACAGTCTTGCTCCCGAATCCTCGGCAGCTGCCGCCAAGGCCAGACAATAGCGCAGCGGATGGATGTGAAAGGCCGATGGATCGAAGCGGCTGTGGAAATAGCGTTCGGATTTGAGAAGGCGGCGCGTTTCCGCTGGGTCCAGCACAATGGTCTTTTGGCCGAACTCGCGGTTCAAAAGCTCTGAAACGCGCCGCTGGCGTCGGCATCGGGATAGCGCTGGGCCACGACCCAGCCTTCTCCCATTCTGATCGTCGGATCACGCTCTGCGATCATGCGGCGCACATGATCCAGACCCTCTATGGAAAGCTTGTAAAGCGCCTTGGCTTCATCAAGCCCAACGCGCTTGATGATGTTGCTGATGCTTTCCGCAAAACCGGCCGAAACGAACCCGCCATTCCTGCCCGAGGCACCCCAGCCGATCCGGTTCGCCTCCAGCAGCACGACGCTCTTTCCCCGGCGCGCCAATTCGCGGGACA
>CAVYOS010000024.1:0-38535 GCA_963770205.1 uncultured Alphaproteobacteria bacterium | reverse complement strand
TGCCGCCCTGAGATTCTCCTTCCGCACCCAGGCCTCGGTCTGGTCGAGCGCTGTCTCGACGATGTCGAACATCTCGTTGATCTCGTCCTCGGTGATGATGAGCGGCGGGCAGAAGGCGACCGAATCGCCCATCGCGCGGATGATCAGGCCGTGCTCCTGCAGGAACTCGGCGCAGGTGGCGCCCGACCCCCTTCTTCGGATCGAAGGCGCGCTTCGTCTTCTTGTCGGCGACGAGTTCGAGCGCGCCGATCAGCCCGAGCGCCCGGCCTCGCCGACGAGCGGATGATCGGCGAGCTGCGTTGCAGCCTTCTCGAACACCGGCGCCACCTTGCGCACATGATCGACGATCTTGTCGCGCTCGTAGATTTCGATCGTCTTGAGCGCCACCGCGCAGCCGACCGGATGCGCCGTATAGGTGTAGCCATGGCCGAAGGTGCCGATCTTGCGGCTTTCATCCAGCATCGCCTGGTACAGGTCTTCCTCGATGGTGATGGCGCCCATCGGGAAATAGGCCGAGGTGATGGCCTTCGCCATCGAGATCGAAGTCGGCTTCATGCCCATGGTCTGCGCGCCGAACCAGTTGCCGGTGCGCCCGAAGCCGCAGATCACCTCATCGGAGATGAAGCGCACGTCATATTTGGCGAAGCACCTTGCCGATCTTCGCGAAATAGCCCTTGGGCGGAATGATCACGCCGCCCGCACCCATGATCGGCTCGGCGATGAAGGCCGCGACCGTTTCCGGCCCTTCGCGCTGGATGAGGTCGTCGAGCTCCTTCGCCATGCGGTCGGCGAACTGCTCCTCGCTCTCGCCCGCTTGCCCGTAGCGGTAATAATGCGGGCAGGAGGTGTGCAGGATGTTGGCGATCGGCAGGTCGAAATCGGTATGCACCCAGGGCAGGCCGGTGAGCGATGCCGGCGGCGATGGTCACGCCGTGATAGGCGCGCTGGCGCGAGATGATCTTCTTCTTCTTCGGCCGGCCCTTGGCATTGTTGTAGTACCAGGTGAGCTTGATCTGCATGTCGTTGGCTTCCGAGCCCGAGCGCGCCGAACAGCACCTTCGAGGCCGGGCAGGGCGCGATCTCCTTCAGCTTCTCGGCAAGCTCGATGGCGCAGTCATGCGACTTGCCGGCGAAGACGATGGCTGAAGGAGAGCTTGCGCATGGCGGATGCCGCCGCCTCGACCAGTTCCTCATTGCCGTAGCCGAGCGCCGTGCACCACAGGCCCGCCGAGCCCCTCGATATAGCGCTTGCCCTTGTCGTCATAGACATAGACGCCCCTGCCCTCGTCGAGGATGAGCGGCCCGGTCTCGCGATGCTGGGCCAGATTGGTATAGGGATGGATCACCGTCTCGATGTCGCGGACGGCCATATTGCTGAGGGGCAGCCATGGTTGTAATCTCCTTGCTGAATGCACGAGGTGAGTGCGATCAGTTTCCGGGTGAGTGGCAGCCTCGTAGGATATCGAGACCTTCCGTTCGACGATTCGCCTTCTTCCGGACGCCGGAGCAGCGGGGCGTCAGCAGGCGGATCGTGTCGTTGAAGACGCCGCAGGTGAGGATGAGCAGCCCGCGCTCGAGGCATTTCGCGGCCAGCGCCTTGGCCGCGGCCGCGTCGGGCTTGTTGCCGCCATGCTCGGTGACGATTTCGAAGGCGACCATGGCGCCGAGCCCGCGGATGTCGCCGATCGGCATGCCCTTGCCCTTGGCCTTCATCGCCTTGAGCCGCTTCGATGACGATCTTGCCCTGCTGCTTCGGCCTTCTCCAGCAGCTTGTCCTGTCTCGAAGGCCTCGAACACGCCAAGCGCCGCGGCGCAGGCCACCGGATTGCCGGCATAGGTGCCGCCGAGGCCGCCCGGATCCGGCGCATCCATGATCTTGGCGCGGCCGACGACGCCCGCCAGCGGGAAGCCGCCGAGCGAGGCTCTTCGCGACCGTCATCAGATCGGGCTCGACGCCGATAATGCTCCATGGCGAACCATTTGCCGGTGCGCCCGAAGCCCGACTGGATCTCATCGGCGATGAGCACGATGCCATGCTCGTCGCAGATCTTGCGCAGCCTTGCATCAGTTCCTTCGGCGCCACATAGAAGCCGCCTTCGCCCTGCACCGGCTCGATGATGATGGCGGCGACCCGCGATGCCTCGACATCCGCCTTGAACAGCCATTCGATGGCGTGCGATCGATGTCCTCGACCGTGATGCCCTTGTGCGCGATCGGGAAGGGCACGTGCCACACCCCGCCGGGAAGGGCCCGAACTTGTCTTGTAGGGAACGACCTTGCCGGTCAGCGCCATGGTCAGAGCGGTGCGGCCATGGAACGAGCCGTGGAAGGCGATGACGTCGCTGCGGCCGGTATAGGCGCGGGCGATCTTGATCGCGTTCTCCACCGCTTCGGCACCCGTGGTCACGAACATCGCTCTTCTTCTCGCCCGAGATCGGCGCGAGCGCATTGAGCTTCTCGGCCAGCTCGATGAACGGCGCATAGGGCATGATCGTGAAGCAGGTATGGGTGAAGCTGTCGAGCTGCTCCTGCACGCGCTTCATCACGACGGGATTGCGATGGCCGGTATTGAGCACGGCGATGCCGCCGGCGAAATCGATGAAGCGTCGCCCTTCGACGTCCCATATTTCCGCATTCTCCGCCTTGTGAGCGAAGACGGGCGCGGCCATGCCCACGCCGCGGGCGACCGCCTTGGTCCGGCGCTCGAGCAGGACCTGCGTGGACCCTTTCAACGACGGATTGACGTTCATGGCTCTGCTCCTGTGATCGGCAGTGGGTCCTGTCGGCTCTGCCTGGTTTCTGCTTGCCAATCTACTGCTTCAAGCGGCGTTCCCGCCAGTACCACCCCTTGCCCCTGTCAACAAGCGATCAAACGACCTGTGGAAGTACATTCGCGAACTCCGCTAAACTGCTGATATCTTGGCAGACCGAAACCTCGATTACCGGAGCGTCCGATGCAGGGATTGATGCAGGACTGGCCCCTGCTGGTTCACACCATCCTCGATCACGCCGCCGATGGCATGGCGAACGGGAGATCGTCTCCCGCACCGTCGAAGGACCGATCCACCGCTATGCCTATCGCGATCTTGACCGCCGCGCCCGGCGCCTGGCCGGCGCTGCCAGCGCGGGTCTTGGCCTTCGCGACGGCGAGGTCGTCGCCACGATGGCGTGGAATACCCATCGCCATCTCGAAATCTGGTATGGCCTGATGAGCCTCGGCGCCGTCGTGCATACGCTGAATCCGCGGCTTTTTGCCGACCAGCTCGACTACATCATCAATCATGCCGAGGACCGGTGGGTCTTCCTCGATCTCACCTTCGTTCCGATCTTCGAGAAGCTCCTGCCGCGCCTGCCGACGGTCGAAGGCTTCGTGATCATGACCGATCGCGATCACATGCCGGCGACGAGCCTCGGGCGCGCGATCTGCTACGAGGATCTGATCGGCGCAGGGGATCCGCGACTTCGCTTGGCCGAAGCTTGATGAGAATACCGCCTGCGGCATGTGCTACACCTCCGGCACAACCGGCAATCCCAAGGGCGTCGTCTATTCGCACCGGTCCAACGTACTCCATGCGATGGCGGCGACGTCCGCCGACACCCTGTGCCTGTCGAGCCGCGACACGCTGATGCCCGTCGTGCCGATGTTTCACGCCAATGCATGGTCGCTGGCTTTTTCCGGCCCGATGGCCGGCACCAAGCTCGTTCTGCCGGGGCCGAAGCTCGATGGCGCCTCGCTCTATGAGCTGCTCGCAAGACGAGGAGGTGACCTGTCACCGCGGCCGTTCCGACCGTCTGGATGATGCTGCTGCAATATCTCGAGCAGAACCCCGCTCTTCGCTTGCCCGGTCTTGAGCGGGTCGTTATCGGCGGTCGGCCTGTCCAGAGCAGATGATGCGGGTGTTCGTGGAGAAATATGATACCGACGTCGTTCATGCCTGGGGAATGACGGAAATGAGCCCGCTTGGGAACCATCGGCTCGCTAAAAGGCAGCCTCACTGCCATGCCGCAGCGACGAATGGTGGAAGCTGAAGCTCAAACAGGGCCGCCCGCCCTATACGGCGGAAATGAAGATCACCGATGACGAGAACCGGATCTGCCGCACGACGGCAAGACCTTCGGCCGGCTGAAAGTGCGCGGGCCGGCGATTGCCGAGGCTTATTATAAGGGGGAGGGCGCATCGAGTTTCGACGCCGAGGGCTGGTTCGACACGGGCGACGTCGCGACCATCGACGAGTATGGCTATATGCAGATCACCGACCGGTCCAAGGATGTCATCAAATCGGGCGGCGAATGGATTTCATCGATCGAGCTCGAAAATATCGCGATCGGCTGCGCCGGCGTCGCCGAGGCCGCCGCCATCGGCCTGCCGCATCCCAAATGGGACGAGCGGCCGCTCCTGGTGGTCGTCAGGAAACCGGGCGCCGCCTTGACCGCTGACAGGTCCTCGCCCATATCCCGGCAAGGTCGCCAAATGGTGGCTGCCCGACGATGTCGTCTTCGTCGATGAGATCCCCCACACCGCGACCGGCAAGATCTCCAAGCTCGCCCTGCGCGAGCGGTTCAAGGATCATCGTTTCGCCGGCGAGTGAGAGGAGGGCAGGGGCACCCTGTTCGTCATGCATGGACTTGAGTCGCAGTCTTTTGGTCTTTCACGTCATCGCCGGGCCCAGACCCGGCCATCTCCCTCAGAAGATTGCGGGTCAAGCCCGCGAATGACGCAGAAAAGCGATGTCAGTAATAGATCAAATCCTGTCCGCCAGCTTGCGCTTCCGGGATGAAAGAGGGGTGGAGCGGCACCTCGCGGTGGCGCCAGACGTTGGTATTAGTGGACGGTGCGAGGGCGCTCCACCCCGGTGATTTTGGGAGGTCACTTTCACGTCACTCGCTTCGGGATGTTTCGAAGCCGCGCCGGCCTAGCACTCAACCCCTGGTCAACGGTAGCCAGTCCACGGCTTGCCTACAGGCACCGGCCCTTTCTCCACACTCAAAAGGCGACATCCGGACAGCGCCTCCTTCACGGAGCAGGGTGAAGAATGACTACTCTATACTAGGAATGCTGTCAAGAGGAAAAGTATTCCCTCTCCCCTCGTGGGAGAGGGTAGGGTGAGGGGGTACCCTCAACTGAGCCGGTAATAGTCTCCAGCCCCTTTCGCTTCGCGCACCACCTTGCCCTGCGCGATGAGATGCTGAAGATGCGCAAGTGTCGTCTGCCCGGCCGCCGCGTGAAGCCGCGGATCGACTTCCGCATAGATGGCCGCCACGAGCTCCTTCAGGCTCTTCGGTTCGCCCCTGAGCCGCGCCAGGATCGCCCCTTCCCGCATGCGCCGGTGTGCAAGCAATGCGCGCACCAGCGCCCGCGGCTCCTTGCGCGGTGGCCCATGTGTCGGAAAATAGATTTCGTCGTCTCGGCGAAGCAGCGCGTCCAGCGAGCGAAGATATTGGCCCATACTGCCGTCGGGCGGTGCCACGACGCTCGTCGACCATGCCATCACATGATCGCCGGGAAACAGCGCCCGTTCCCCGGCAAGCGCGAAGGCCATATGATCCGACGTGTGTCCCGGCGTATGGATGCCGGTGAGCGCCCATTCCGAACTCTCGATCGTCTCGCCGTCCTTGAGCGCGATGTCCGGCCTGAAATCTGCATCCCGGCTTGCATCGAGCCTGACGGCGCCGCTCTCTTCCCCGCTCCTAGATGTAGGAGCGCCAAAGCCCACGGTCTTAGCCCCGGTCAGCGCCTTAAGCCGGCGCGCGAGCGGGGAATGATCGAGATGGGTGTGGGTGATGAAAATATGCGACAGCGGCTTGTCGCCGATCGCCTTGAGGAGCGCGCTGAGATGCGCCTCGTCCTCAGGCCCCGGATCGATGACCGCAAGGGTCTTCTCGCCGAGGATGAAGCTTGCCGTGCCGGTGAAGGTGAAGGGGCCGGGATTGCGGCACACCACCCGCCGGATAAGGGGGTCAGGTTTTCAGCGGTGCCGTAGGCGGGGGCGAAATCCCGGTCGAAGGTGAGGCTCGTCTGATCGGCCATCGCCGGCCCATCCTGAGTAAATGGTCGGAGTGAGTGGATTCGAACCACCGACCCCCTGCTCCCGAAGCAGGTGCGCTACCAGGCTGCGCTACACTCCGGCTTGAAAACGCCGGCGGGTTATACGTGAAGCACCGGCCGTTTCGCAAGCCTCTTGGGCGGGGAGGGCTGGGGCGACGAGCATTGCCCTCGGACGGGCCACCCGCTATGGTCCGCGCCCGTCCTCACCCATGCGGCGTTCTGCTGGGGCGTAGCCAAGTGGTAAGGCAGCGGATTTTGATTCCGCCATTCCCAGGTTCGAATCCTGGCGCCCCAGCCAACGGCCCCCAATTTGCCGAATAGCAGTTGTTACCAAGACCGCTCGGAAGTACGCTCCCCTCTCGCCAATTTGGGAAGCCGTTGGCTTCTCTCCGAGCACCAACCGGTTCCAAAATGGGCGCATATGTGATTGAGCACCAGGCGGAGGAACTGCAATGGAAAACATGGATCGAAGGTTAGTGTTAGGTCTCGGCTTGGGAGCGTCTGCGCTTATCCTGCCAACGGCCGCAGCGGCCCAAACTTATGGTCCTGATGAGGGCAAAGAGGTCGGACCCGGTGTCAGGGTTGTGGATCTCGGCGAGCGGGAATCGATCATTTCACCTTACAAGATGATCAAGCTGCGTGACGTTGTAATCCAGCCCGAAGCTAAGACGCCAGAAAATGAAATGAAAAACGATATGGTCTGTCATATGACCGAGGGAGAACTTGCGGTCGTCCAGAACGGAAAAGAGTTCACCGTCAAAAAAGGTGATGTCTGGACCTGCGCAAAAGGTATTACGACAGAGGGCACTCAGAACAAAGGTAGTGCGGTCGCGATCATGCGAGTCATCGATTTGATGACCTCGTAAATTGATTGAGCATCTGCAGCCGGCGCGAGATGGCCGTGTCAAGCACGGCCATGACGGAATGGGTGGGTTCACAAACGAGGTGCAACGCCACCGCAATCCCCTACAAATACCGCCACTCGTTTGGTGCAGAGGCCCAGTCGTTGTTCCGCCCGTCTTCATAGCGGATCGGTGCGGCATCCAGCTCCTTCGGCGTGACCTCATCGAGGCAGGTGACGTTCACTGCGTAGAACTCGCCGAGCTCCTCGAGGCGCCCTCGGCCGAAGGTCTTCACTCCGCAGTGCCCGCAGAAGAAATGATGGATATTGTGGCTGCCGAATTGATAGTCCTTGAGCGCCGTCGCACCCTCCATCAGCCGGAACGCATCGCTCTTCACGATGGCTTTCCAGAATCGCGATTTTGAGCAGATCGAGCAATTGCACCGGCTGGTTCCCTGCGCGAGGTCGAGCTCGCATTCGAAGCGCACCTGGCCGCAATGGCAGCTGCCCCTATGTGTCTTTTTCACGTGCACCTCTCTCCTACGGCCAGCAGAACAGCTCCTCATCGTCGACCCCGATGATGCGGAACCCATTGGCCTGGTCGGGCCATTCCGGCGTGTCGAGCATGGCCCGCATGCTGGCCTTGACCTCCTCGATTGAGTCCGCCGCATGCGCGAGCCGATTGATGACGACCGGCGGCTTGCCTTGTTCGAGCTTCAGAATCTCAACCGCCCACAGCATGGCGAACCTTGGGGCTAGGAAACAGGCGCCACCATAGCACTTCCGTCTCCCCGCTCGTCTGCAATATCACGCCGCGTCTCGAAGCCTGACCACCAGCCTGCCGATCTTCTTCAGATCGCCGACGAACGCATCGAAGGCTTCGCGCCGGTCCTCAGGCTCGGGAATCCGAAGGAGCGCCGAGGGATGAACCGTAACGAAAGTCGGAATGTCGAACACCGAGGTTAGCGTCTGGCCGCGGTTGGCCAGCACCGGCACAGCCTTTCCCATGAGCGCGCGCAGGCCCGTTGCCCCGAGTGCCACGATCAGCCGCGGCTGCACCAGCTCAACTTCCCGCTTGAGCCAGGGAAAACATGCTTGGATCTCGGGGCCATTGGGCTTTTTGTGCAGGCGCCGCTTGCCGCGCTGCTCGAATTTGAAATGCTTCACCGCATTGGTCACATAGGTTTCGCCGCCGGGCGAGGCCCGCCGCGCTGAGCGCCCTGTCGAACAGCTGCCCCGCCGGTCCGACGAACGGTCTGCCCTCGATGTCCTCCCGGTCGCCTGGCTGTTCGCCGACGAACATCAGCGCCGCGGGCGCCGGTCCTTCGCCGAACACCGTCTGTATGGGTCCCTTCCACAAAGGGCAGGCCCGGCATCCCAGGGCCTCTTCCCGCAAAACGTCCAATCCTTGTTCGGGTTCGCTCGCCATGACAAAGCCTCCTGTGCCGGAGTTTAAGACAATGTCCCGCAATGACTCCGAGTTCCCTTGTCGCCCTCGCCGCCATTGGCTACAGCACCCTCCAGAACCTGGGGGAATCAATGAGTGATCCTGTGCTTGTCGAAGTGTTTCGCGGCAGCTCTGTCGAAAGCCGCCACCATGGCGCCTATGCCGTCATGGGGCCAAGGGGAACACTCCTTTCATCCGCGGGCGATATCGCCAGCCCGGTCTTTCCGCGCTCGGCGGTTAAGGCGTTTCAGGCCCTGCCGCTCATCGAAAGCGGAGCCGCCGATGGCCTCGGATTGAGCGATGAGGAGATCGCTCTCCTCTGCTCCTCGCACAATGGCGAAGAGGCGCATGTGGCCGCTGCACGCGCGATCCTCCGCAAGGCGGGGTTTTCCGAAGATGACCTTGAATGCGGTGCCCACCCGCCGCAGGATACCGCGGCCTTTCATGCCCTGATCAGGGCATCGGAAAAGCCGGCATCCATCCACAACAATTGTTCCGGCAAGCACGCCGGCATGCTGGCGCTGGCAAAAAATCTCAACGCCGCTGCGCGCAATTATATCGACGCCGACCATCCCGTGCAGCAGAGCGTGGCGCGCATTCTCGATGAGCTCTGCGATGTCGCCACATCCTCGCTTCCGCGCGGCGTCGATGGCTGTTCGGTGCCGACCTGGGCAATCCCTCTGCGCAATCTCGCTTTGGGATTTCAGCGCCTGGCGAGCGGCGAGACCTTGCCTGAGAAACGCCGCCTCGCCGCCGAGCGCATCATCGCCGCCGTGCGTGCCCATCCTTTTATGGTCGCGGGCAGCGGGCGATTCTGCACTGAGCTTATGAAATCAGTGCCGCGTGCCTTCGTGAAGACCGGTGCCGAGGGCGTCTTCTGTGCCGCAATTCCTCATGCCGGCATCGGCATCGCGCTCAAATGCGAGGATGGTGCCCGCCGCGCCTCGGAAATAGCGGTTGCCGCCGTGCTGGCCGGCATCGATGTGTGGTCGCCTGAGGAAAAAGCGAGCCTTCGGCAATTCACCGCGGTGAAGCTCAGGAACTGGCGCAAATTCACCGTTGGTCGGATCGCCGCCGCCGGTCCCTTGGCGGCCGCGGCTGACAACTACTCCGCCGCCGGCGGCTGCGCATAGCCGAGCTTTTCGCTCAGCGCCTCGAGAACGATGATGGCCGCCTCCGCCACTGCCGTGCCTGGCGGAAAGATCGCGGCAACCCCCGCCCGCCGCAGGACCGCATGATCCTCGCGCGGGATGACCCCGCCCAGAACGATCAGGATCTCTTCTCCGCCCTCTGCTGCGAGCGCCTCCTTCAGGGCGGGAATATGAGTGAGATGCCCGGCCGTGAGCGATGACACGCCGATCACATGCACCCCTTCGGCAACGGCCTGCCGCGCCGCTTCTTCCGGCGTTGCAAACAATGGCCCGATGATCACCTCGAAGCCGAAATCGCTGAAGGCCGAAGCAATTACTTTTTGGCCGCGGTCATGCCCATCCTGGCCCATTTTGGCGATGAGGATTTTGGGGGCGCATCCTTCCGCCTCCTGGAACGCGGCGGTCATCTGCTTGGCCCGCTCGACCGCCTGCATCTTGCCGGCCGAAGCACCCGCATAGACGCCGCGCGCGATCTGGATGCTGCCCACATGCCGGTTCCATACGAGCTCGAGCGCCTGCGACATTTCTCCGACCGTCGCCTTCGCGCGTGCCGCCTCGACTGCTGCTTCGAGCAGATTGCGGCCGCCTCGTGCCGCGGCACTCAGCGCCTGGAGCGCCTGATCGCAACGCGCCTGGTTCCGTTCGGCCTTGAGCCGTTTGAGCTTTTCGATCTGCGTGGCCCGGACCGCGCTGTTGTCGACCTTCAAGATCTCGATCGGCATATCGCATCGATCCGGTATTTGTTGACACCCACGACGGTTTGCTCGCCCGAATTGATCCTGGCTTGCGTGCGCGCCGCGGCTTCCTCGATCCGGCGCTTCGGCAGCCCGTCGGCAATGGCCTTCGCCATGCCGCCTAAACCCTCGATCTCTGCGATGTGGTCTCTTGCCCGCTGGCCGAGGTCATGGGTGAGGCGCTCGACGAAGAAGCTGCCGCCCCATGGATCGATCACCCGTGCGCTTCCCGCTTCATCGCGCAGGAACAGCTGCGTGGCCCGCGCGATGCGCGCCGAGAAATCGCTCGGCAGCGCCAGCGCTTCGTCGAGCGCGTTCGTATGCAGCGACTGTGTCTGGCCGTGGATCGCCGCCGTCGCCTCGATGCATGTCCGCGTCACATTGTTGAACACGTCTTGCGCCGCGAGCGACCAGCCCGAGGTCTGGCAATGGGCTCTCAGCGCCAGCGAGCGCTCATCCTTCGGTTCGAATTGCCTCATGAGCTCCGCCCACAGCACGCGCGCCGCCCTCAGCTTGGCGATCTCCATGAAATAATTCATGCCGATCCCCCAGAAGAACGACAGCCGCGGGGCGAACGCATCGATGCCGAGGCCGGCGGCGAGCCCCGCGCGCACATATTCGATGCCGTCGGCCAGCGTATAGGCAAGCTCGAGATCGGCCGTCGCTCCCGCTTCCTGCATGTGGTAGCCGGAGATCGAGATCGAGTTGAACCGCGGCATGTGCCGGCTGGTATAGGCAAAGATGTCGGAAACGATCCGCATCGACGGGATCGGCGGATAGATATAGGTGTTGCGCACCATGAACTCTTTCAGAATGTCGTTCTGAATGGTGCCTGCGAGCTGCTCCGGCCCGACACCCTGTTCCTCGGCCGCTATGATGTAAAGTGCCATGATCGGCAGAACCGCGCCGTTCATGGTCATCGACACCGTCATCGCGTCGAGGGGAATGCCCTCGAACAATGTGCGCATGTCGTAGATCGAATTGATGGCGACGCCCGCCATGCCGACATCGCCCTGAACGCGCGGATGATCGGAATCATATCCGCGATGCGTCGGCAGGTCGAAAGCGATCGACAGCCCCGTCTGGCCCTGTGCCAGATTGCGCCGGTAGAATGCGTTGGAGTCCTCCGCGGTCGAAAACCCGGCATACTGCCTGATGGTCCAGGGCTGGGTGACATACATGGTCGGGTAAGGTCCGCGCAGGAACGGAGGCATGCCCGGATAGCTCCACATCTCCGCCAGTCGCTCCACATCGGCGGCGGAATACCGCGCCTTGACGGCGATTCCTTCCGGTGTAAGCCGCGCTTCCCCTTGCAACGGCGCGGCATCTGCCATGCGAGGCGCAAATGAAATCGTCTTGAAATCGGGGATCCTCATGGGAGGGCCTCCGCGCTGCTCTTTTCGGCATTCGCGGCGATCTCGCCCAGCACATAACCCGATGTGAGCGCGGCGCTCATGCCGCCGCGCTTTTCGATCTCCTGGAAAAAGCGCCATGCCCGTTCTGCGAGCGCCTCGGCAAGGAAATCGGCATAGCCCGATCCGGCAGCAGGTTCGCCGACATGGTGAAGCCAAGCTTCCTCCATCAGAATGATCTGCATGTTGCGCGCGATGCGCCGTGCAAACTCATCCGGCAGGCCCGTCGTGAGAGAGAAGGGCAGGGCGCAAAAACTGTTCGCCCCGCCAAGCCCCGCAGCGGACGCCGCGGCCGCGTTGCGCAATATGTTCACATGCGGGTCGCGGGCAGTCATCATCCCCCAGGACGCTTCGCCATGCAGCGATAGCGGCGCACCCGCCGCCCCGCACGCTTCGAGCACCTGCGTCCACAACAGCCGCGCCGCACGAAACTTGGTGATTGTCAGGAAAATATCGGCTTCGGCCGCAAGCGTCATGCCGACGGCGCGCACGAGCCGCTGCTCATCGATCCTGTCTTCCAGCGCCCGCAGATAGCTGACCGCCGTGGCGAGTGCTGCCCCGAGCTCCTGTGCTTCGCTCCCGCCGCGGTCATGATAGGGCCGCCCGTCCGCCTCCAGGATCGGCCCCATGAAATCGGCGGCAAGCCGCTGGGCTGCACCGGCGAAGTCGAAGGCATTCTCCTCGATCTGCCCCATGGCAGCTGCGGTGCCGATCGGGTCGATCCCGAAAGAAACGCGCGCACGTTCCGGCGCGATGCTGCGCTTGGCGATGATCTCAGCCAATGCATCGGCTGCCGCGACGGCATGCCGGCCGGCCTCGATCCTGATGTGGATGGCGTGCAGGGCTGCATCGCGCAACGCGAGACCGATGCCGCGGACATCGTGATCCTTCAGGCCGAAGCCTCGCGCCGAAGGTGCCCCTTCGACCACCAGCACGACGCCCGTTGCGCCATTCGCAAGATCGGCAAGCGCGAGCGTGTTGGCGCTTGCCGCCTCTGGATGATCCACCCTTTGCATGATCGCCCAGCGCTGACCGGCAGGCCGGGTTTCGAGCCCCGGCCGGTCCGATGGCGGATAGAGCGGCTCGATCGCGATCCCGTCAACCGTGAGCGATTTCAGCTCAGCGAAGGGCCTGTCCTTGAGAACCTGCCGTACCCGAGCCGCCCACCGCTCTCTTCCGTCGCTGTTGTGTCCGTCCTTCATCGCGGGCTCTGATCTCTTACAGATAACCGGACAGCCCGGGGATCGAGCCAGCAGCCTCGCGCACCAGGCGGTCTCCCGCCTTTTGGCGGGCATAATCCAGCACTTCGCTTCCGAGTGATCTGATCTGCGCCATGCTGAAGCCTGCCGCTTGCAGCTGCGAGACGGCAACGAGGGGTCCGCCCATCAGCCCGCCGCCAAGCTTGCCCAGCAGGCCGCCGCCGCGGGCTCCTGACTGCCGCGTGGCGAGGGCGCCGGCGCCGGGCAGCATGGCGAACAGCGCCTCTACTTTTTCCGGCTCACCATGGCTCCGGATCAGCGACAGGATGATGCTAAGGCCCGTTTCCGCTTTCGCTTGGTCGACGCCTGTCACCTCTGCAATTCTCCCAATCAGGTCCTGCATAGACGCTACCGTCCTCTTCATTGCGCCGGTCGTGGAATTATAGCAGATTGCGCGCCGTTCGCTTCCTGAACAGCGCGCGGCGAGGCAGGGGAAGATTATCGATCATGGATAATGCGGTGTTTGTAGGCCAAAGCGGCAAGCGCGAAAGTCTCTATCTGCCCATGGCCAATCGCCATGGTCTCATCACCGGCGCCACCGGCACCGGCAAGACCGTGACCATGCAGATTCTTGGCCGAAGCATTCTCGTCGCCCGGCGTGCCGGTCTTTGCCGCCGATATCAAGGGCGATCTCTCCGGCGTTTCGATGAAGGGCGAGCCCAAGGACTTTCTCCTCGAGCGCGCCCGCAAGATCGGCTGGCGACGATTATGGGTTCGCCGCCTCCCCGGTGATTTTCTGGGATTTGTTCGGCGAGCAGGGCCATCCCATCCGCACCACGGTCACCGAAATGGGTCCGCTGCTCCTGTCGCGGCTGATGGGGTTGAGGGAGGCGCAGGAGGGCGCCCTCAACATCGCCTTCAAGCTCGCCGACGAGGAAGGCCTCGCCATCCTCGATCTCAAGGACCTGCGCGCCCTTCTTTCCGATCTCGCCGAGCGCGGCAAGGAAATCCGCACCGACTACGGCAATGTCTCGACGGTGACCATCGGCTCGATCCAGCGCCGGCTGGTCGTGCTGGAAGAGCAGGGGGCGGAGAATTTCTTCGGCGAGCCTGCGCTCGACATCAAGGACTTCATGCGCACAGACACGCGACGGCCGCGGCTACATCAATATCCTCGCCGCCGACAAGCTGATGAACTCGCCGCAGCTCTACGCAACGTTCCTGCTCTGGCTGCTTTCCGAGCTGTTCGAGGAACTGCCCGAAGTCGGCGATCCGGAAAAGCCGCGGCTCGTGTTCTTCTTCGACGAGGCGCATCTGCTCTTTGCCGATGCGCCGCCGGGCCTGCTCCAGAAAATCGAGCAGGTCGTGAAGCTCGTCCGCTCGAAAGGCGTGGGCGTTTATTTCGTCACCCAGAATCCGCTCGATATCCCGAAAGTCGGTTCTCGCCCAGCTCGGCAACCGAATTCAGCATGCGCTGCGCGCCTATACGCCGCGCGAGCAGAAGGCGGTGAGGACGGCGGCCGACACCTTCAGGCCCAATCCGCAATTCGATACGGAGAAGCCATCACCGAACTCGGCAAGGGCGAGGCGCTGGTTTCCGTTCTCGATCTCAAGGGCGTGCCGACCATGGTCGAGCGCACGCTCGATTCGGCCGCCGATGCGGACGTTTGGGCCCGATCGACTGCCGACGGAGCGCAGCGAAAATCATCACCGCCAGTCCGGTCTAGGCCAATACGACGAAACGGTCGATCGCGAATCCGCCTATGAGCTTCTGGCCGCGCGCACCGCGAAGTCCGCGCCGATGAAACCGCCGCCGCCGGCCGCGGCGAACCGCTCCGAACGCCGGGCCGGCGCCCCGGCAGCCTCGCGCAGCCGCGAAAGCGCGACCGATCGCTTCGTGAAGAATGTCGCCGGCAGCGTCGGCCGCGCAGTCGGCAATCATGGTCGTCCGTGGGCTCGTCTGCGCGGCATCCTGGGCGGCCTGCGCCGCTGATCGATATCGCCTCGCCACAAGGGGAAGGAGAACGGCGTCAGATGATCTCGTCCTCGTCGAAGAGCGGGCTTAGCTGCTCTGCATCTGGCGCTGCTGCGTCCTGCGGCCGTTTGGCTCTCGCGATGTGAAACAGCGCATCGCCCGCGATTGACGACGGGCAGATGCGATTGGCCGATGATGATGCCGGCTGCACCCGCCATGACCGGGATTTCGACTTCCCCACGGGCTCGAGATTACGCCGATCGCTTTCCCGCGGCGCCACCCAATGGCCGATCCGGCGCTGGCTGCGGAAAATGCCGCCTTCCGGCGCCCGCAGCCAATAGCTCGCATGCGACACCGTCGGCGGTTTGATCTCGGACGGCGTGACCGGCTGTTCCGAGCATGCCGATCCTGCGCATCACTGCAAGCATGCCGGCCACCGCTGCCTCGATCGCGTCCTCATCGAACCGCAACGCTTCGCCGCCCTCATACACCAGCACTTTCACTCCCCATTTCAGCGCGCATTGGCGCAGGGTCCCTTCCCGCAGCTTCGATACCAGCACCACCGGCGCGCCGAACGCCTCCGCCAGCATGAGCAGATCCTTGTCATCCGGGACTGATGCGGATCTGCGGCAGATTGGTCCGGTGCAGCGCCGCGGAATGGATGTCGATGCCGTAATTGCACCTGCAGCACCACCTCGCGCATCAGAAGATCGGCAAGCATGCTCGCCAGCGATCCGTGATCCGAGCCGGGGAACGATCGGTTGAGATCTCGCCGGTCCGGCATGTAGCGCGAATGCGAGATGAGGCCATAGGCATTGACGATCGGCACCGCCAGCAACGTGCCGCTGCAGCTCGCGCGATTGCCTGATGGCCGAGCACGCGGCGCACGACCTCGACTCCCATCATCTCGTCGCCGTGAACGACGCCGCTGATGAACAGGCAGGGCCCAGGCTCTGCGCCCATGGACGACCTGCACGGGCAGCGACATGGGCGTATGGTTCGACAGAACGCTCACATGCAGATCGACCGAGCGGCGCTCACCCGGAGCGACCTCTTCCCCGCCGATGCGAAAGGCCGGCTTGACGTCCATCATCCCTTGCCCTTGGTCCTGGTATGGCCCGGTCTGGCGTTCTTCTCCAGGAACTCGATGATCATTGCCGGCGACATCGACGCCGGTCGATTGCTCGATGCCCTCGAGGCCCGGCGAGGAATTGACTTCCATGACCGCCGGGCCCTGGCTGGCCCTGCAGCAGGTCGACGCCGCAGACATTGAGGCCCATGGACTTGCCGCTTTGACCGAAGTCTGCCCGCTCCTCCGGCGAAATCTTGATCGCTTCCGCCCGCCCGCCGCGATGCAGGTTCGAGCGGAACTCGCCCTCGGCACCCGTTCGTTGCATGGAGGCCACCACTTTGCCGCCGATGACGAACACCCTGACATCCTGGCCGTCGGCCTCCTTCACATATTGCTGGACGAGAATGGCGATCTCCGCGCCGTGAAACGCTTCGATCACCGACTTCGCCGATTTGTGCGTCTCGCCCAGCACGACACCGATGCCCTGCGTGCCTTCGAGCAGCTTGACGACCACCGGCGCGCCGCCGACCAGTTTGATGATTTCATCCGTTCGTCCGGCGTCATTGGTGAAGGCCGTGATCGGCAGGCCGACGCCGTCGCGCGCCAGGAGCTGCAGCGATCTCAGCTTGTCGCGCGACCGGCCGATGGCAACCGACTCGTTCAGCGGGAACACGCCCATCATCTCGAATTGCCGCAGCACGGCGAGACCGTAGAATGTGTGCGATGCGGCAATCCGCGGGATGACGGCATCGAACCCGGTGAGCCGCTCGCCCATGATAGCGCAGCTCCGGCCGCCGCGATGTGATGTTCATGTAGCAGCGAAGATAGTCGATCGGCACGATCTCATGGCCGCGCGCTGCTCCCGCCTCGATGATGCGGCGGTGGGAATAGAGCTTCGGATTACGGGTGAGCAGCGCGATCTTCATCGCCGTTCTCCATCGCGCTTCCCATGCAGCGCGCTCGACAGCATGAAGGAGCGGCCGGGATGGACGACGAAACGGCCCCTGATGGTATTGCGGCCAAGCAGCATCGGCACCCCCATGTCGGTGCGGTTGGTGAGCGTGATCTGCGCCTGCCAGCTTACCTCGCCGAGCTGCAGTTCCGTTTCCACCACCTGGCGCAGCTCGCTGCCGCCGCCGGTATTCTTGACGCGGCGGTCATCGCTCAGCATGAGATCGCAGGATTTCACCTTCCTGCGGAGGAATCGAGCGGAACATCGAAGCGAATCCGTGACTGCCCGTCCTTCTGGTAAATCACTATGTTTTCGGCATGCAGCGCGGCGGAACGTGCCCCGGTGTCGAGTTTGGCGATGAGCGGTCCGATGCCGAGTGCCGGCAGCGCGATATACTCGCGCCACCCTGCCAGCATCCGGCTGTGTGCCGGGCTCCGCGCAGGCCTTTTACGGCTTCGTTTTTTCGCAATCATGGGGGCGGCCGGATCGCTGGTGAAAGGCAATTACTAGCTGCTTCGCTGAGAACCTTCATCAACTATCGAGAAGCACGGTTTCTGAAATCTCGATGCCGAAGCCCGACAGGCCGACGAAATGCCGGCTGCGGCTGGCGAGCAGGCGGATCGAACGGATGTTGAGATCGCGCAGGATTTGCGCGCCGACACCGACATCCCGCCAGGCCTTTTCTCGGGCAGCCGACCGTCCCGGCTTTTCGCGCACCGGTTCCTGGAAGCGCCCCGCCGGAACGCCTGCCGTTCCTTCCCGCAGATAGACGAGAACCCCGCGCTGCTGCGCCTTGAACTCCGCATAGACGGCGTTGAGCATTTCGCGCCCGCCGAAAACATCCTCGACCAGATTCTCCCTGTGCAGCCTGACCGGCATGTCACGCCCGCTGCTGATGTCGCCATAGATCAGCGCAAGATGCTGCACGCTGTCATAGGGCGTGGCATAGGCGATGCCGCGCGCTTTGCCGATCGGCGTATCGACGTCGAACACGGCCTGCTGCTCCACCAGCCGCTCGCGCGACTGGCGGTAGGCGATGAGATCCGCAACGGAAATGATCTTGAACCCGTGCCTGCGAGCAAAGGCCATCACCTCCGCGCCTCGCATCACCGCCCCCTTGTCGTTCATCAACTCCGCGATGACCCCGACCGGGGGCTCTCCAGCAAGGCGCGCCAGATCGACGGCGGCCTCCGTGTGTCCGGAGCGCATGAGCACGCCGCCGCTTTTCGCCACCAGCGGAAACACATGGCCCGGCCTCACGAAATCATCGGCCTGATAGTTTCCGTTTGCCAGCGCGCGGACCGTATTGCACCGCTCCTCGGCGGATATCCCGGTCGTCAGCCCGAGCTTGTGGTCGACCGATACGGTGAACGCCGTTCCCATGGGCGCGTCATTGACCGCGACCATCGGATCGAGCTTGAGCCGGCGCGCTTCCTCCGCTGTCAGCGGCGCGCACACGATGCCGCTGGTGTTGCGGATCATGAATGCCATCTGTTCGGCCGTGATCCTGCTTGCCGCGGCGATGAGATCGCCCTCGTTTTCCCGGTCGTCGTCATCGACGACGACGACCATCTGCCCCTTGGCCACTGCGGCGATGGCATCCTCGACGCTGTCGAGGCCGGATGCGCCAGCTTCATGCGGGCTCTATTAGCAGTGCCGATACCCACCGGCAAGCGGCGCCGAAGTACCTTGCTGCCCGCTTGACGCGGAGAAGGTCGGCGAGATGCCAATTTCGCATCGAGCCGGATGAGCGGGTCCTCCGCCCGCTCAGCCCTGAGCCTCATTCCCACGGTAGCGGCGAGTAGGGAATAGCTTGCAGATTACCGCGCCCCGGCAAACATCTCCTCGACATGCTCCCAATTCAACGAGATTGTCGACGAAGGCCTCGAGATACTTCTGCCGCCCATTGCGATAGTCGATGTAATAGGAATGCTCCCACACGTCGCAGCCGAGGATCGGATTGGAGCCCTGCATCAGCGGGTTTTCCCCATTGGGTGTCTTGGTGATGCTGAGCTTGCCGTCCTTGACCGTGATCCAGCACCAGCCCGAGCCGAACTGCGTCATGCCGGCCTGCACGAAATCGGTGCGCATCTTGTCATAGCCGCCGAGATCGCTGTCGACCGCGCTTCTGCAGCGACCCGGGCAGCTTCTTGCCGCCGCCGCCCTTCTTCATCCACTTCCAGAAATGGACGTGGTTGTAATGCTGGCCGACATTGTTGATCAGCCCCTGGTTCTTCTTCTCCCAGGCCGCCTTGCAGATCTCTTCCACGCTTTTGTCTTCCAGGCCCGAACCTTTGAGCAGATTGTTGCCGTTCGTGACATAGGCCTGATGATGCTTGTCGTGGTGGAACTCGAGTGTTTCGCGCGACATGTGGGGCTCGAGCGCATCATATGGATAGGGCAGCGGCTGGAAGTTCTAGAGCCATTGTCTTTCCTCCGTGACTGGGAACGAACGATCTCGTCTATCTAATACCCGGCATCTGTCCTTGCAAGCAAGGAACCGCTCTCACCCGATCCGCTTTTCCATGAACACGCTATTGGCATCATCCGCCGGATAGTCGCCGAATGCAGCCGCAGGGCACGAAGCCTGCCGCGGCGAAGAGGCCGAGCGCCTCCGGCTGGTGGATGCCGGTTTCAAGCCGCAGCAGCGGCAGAGCCGAGCATGCGCGCGCTTCCTCCTCCAGCCTGCGCAGGATCACTTGGCCGATCTTGCGCCCCCGCGCTTCCGGCCTGACATAGATGCGCTTCACCTCGCCATAGTGCCTCGCGGCAGCCAAAGCGCGCCGCAGCCCATCGCCTCGCCCTTCAGCGCGGACGCACGAAGAACCGGATGTCCGGTCCGCCGCCAGCGTCTCGATGTCGAGAAGATGGTTGCTCTCAGCCGGATAGAGCGCCTCGAACATCGCATCGAGTTCGCGGATGAGCCGCTGAACTTCCGGCTGGCGCGGATCCTCCCGCGCGATGACGACCGCCTCCATGGTCTAAAGGAACGCCTGAATGCCGGTCTGCGCCCGCCCCAGGATCAGCGCATGCACGTCATGTGTGCCTTCATAGGTGTTGACCGTTTCGAGATTCATCATGTGCCGGATGACGTGGAACTCGTCGGATATGCCGTTGCCGCCATGCATGTCTCGGGCCATGCGCGCGATATCGAGCGCCTTGCCGCAATTGTTGCGCTTCATCAGCGAGATGGCGGGGGTGCCGCACGTCCGCCTCCAGCGCCCGGCCGAGCGCCAGCGCCCCGTGCAGCGCCGAGCGCGATTTCCGTCTGCATGTCGGCGAGCTTGCGCTGGATGAGCTGGTTGGCAGCGAGCGGCCGGCCGAACTGCTTGCGGTCGAGCGCATATTGCCGCGCCCGGTGCCAGCAATCCTCAGCCGCCCCCATGGCGCCCCAGGCGATGCCGAAGCGCGCCTTGTTGAGGCAGCCGAAAGGGCCGCCGAGCCCCTTGCGCCGGGCAGCAGAGCTTTCTGCGGGAACCTCGACATTGTCGAGCACGATCTCGCCGGTCACCGATGCCCTGCAGCGAGAATTTGCCTTCGATCATGGGCGTGGTGAAGCCTTTGACACCGCGCTCGACGATGAAGCCGCGGATGTCGTCGTCCTCCGTCTTCGCCCACACGATGGCGATGTCGGCGATGGGCGAATTGGTGATCCACATCTTGGTGCCGTTCAGCACGAAGCCGTCCTTGTCTCTTGCGCGCGCGTCTTCCATGCCGCCGGGATCGGAGCCGGCATCGGGCTCGGTGAGGCCGAAACAGCCGACGAGCTCGCCGCTGGCGAGCTTCGGCAGATATTTCTTCTTCTGCGCTCGTTGCCATAGGCCTCGATCGGATGCATCACCAGCGAGTTCTGCACGCTCATCGCCGAGCGGTAGCCGGAATCGACGCGCTCGATTTCCCGCGCCGCGAGGCCATAAGCCACATAGCCCGAGCCCGGCCCCGCCGTAATGCTTCCGCCGTCATCACGCCGAGCAGCCCCTGGCTCCCGAGCTCGCTCATGATCTGCGCGATCGAAGTTCTCTTCGCGGAAGGCCTTCTGCACCCGCGGCATCAGCCTGTCCTGCGCGAAGGCGCGAACGCTGTCGCGGATCATGCGCTCGTCCTCGCTCAAATGATTTTCGAGATCGAGCGGGTCCTGCCAGTTGAATTCCGCCGCTTGCGGCCGCGCCGGTCCGGCCTTGAGGCTTGCTTGCGCCATCACGTCCTGCCTAGTCTGGTTGCGTCATGCGCGGGCGCTTTACCCGCGCATCTATCACACGCAGGCAGATGGCCCTGTCAAGCACGGGCATCACGCATCTTAAGTCAGCCCTGCCACCTTCATTCCAAAGGCATAGACGAAAGCGATTTCCTTCAGCCGGTCGAAACGCCCGGGCGCGCCGGCGTGACCGGCGCTCATCTGCGTTTTCAACAGCAGGAAATTGCCGTCCGTCTTCATTTCCCTCATGCGGGCAACCCATTTGGCGGGTTCCCAATAGGTGACCCTTGGATCGGTCAGCCCCGCCACAGCCAGAATATGCGGATAATCCTTCATCTCCACATTGTCGTAGGGCGAATAGGAACTGAGGAACTCATAGGCCTCCTTGCTCTCGATCGGATTGCCCCATTCCTGCCATTCCGGCGGCGTTAGCGGCAGCGTGTCGTCGAGCATCGTCGTCAGCACGTCGACGAACGGCACTTCCGCGATGATCGCCTTGAACAGCTCCGGCGCCATATTGGCGATGGCACCCATGAGCATGCCGCCAGCACTTGCGCCATGCGCGATGATGCGGCGTTGCGAGGTGAATTTTTCTTTCGCCAGATAATTCGCTGCCGAGATGAAATCCATGAACGTGTTGGTCTTCTTCTCGCGCTTGCCTTCCACATACCATCTGTAGCCCTTGTCCTTGCCTCCGCGCACGTGAGCGATCGCGCACACGAATCCGCGCTCCGCGAGCGACAGGAGATGCGAATTGAAGCTTGCCGACACTGTGATGCCGTAGGAGCCATAACCGTAAAGCCAGCAGGGCGCCGTGCCGTCGAGCCTCGTGTCCTTCCGGTAGAGAAGCGACACCGGCACCTTCTCGCCGTCATGCGCTGGTGCGAATATCCGCCGGGTCGTGTACAGCGATGGATCGTGCCCGGAGGGTATTTCCTGGTTCTTGCGCAAGATCCTCTCGCGGCTGCGCATGTTGTAATCGAACACCTGCACCGGTGTCGTCATCGACGAATAGCTGAACCGCATGAACTCGGTGTCGTACTCGAGCGACCCGCTCATGCCGAGCGAATAGGCCTCTTCATCGAACGCGATCGAATGCTCCTCGCCAGAGCGCAGGTCGCGGACGACGATGCGCGGCAGCCCGTCCTCGCGCTCGAGCCTGACGAGATGGTCCCTATAGGCCTCGATGTTCAAGATGAGCCGGCCTTTGACATGCCCGACGAGGTCCCGCCAATTCTCCGGCTCCGGTTCATTGACGGGACAAAGCGAGATTTTGAAATCCTCCGCGCCGTCATGGTTCGTCAGGATGACGAATTGATCGTCCCAATGATCGATATCGTATTCGATGCCGGGCTGGCGCGCCGCGATCAGGCGCGGCTCTGCATAAGGGTCTCCCGCCGGCAGCACCCGGAGCTCCGATGTTTCGTGATCATGCGAGCTGATCACCACGAAACCGTCCGACTGTGTCTTGCTGACGCCGACGAAGAATCCGGGATCGGGTTCCTGATAAATCAGGCGATCTTCGATCCGCGCCGTGCCGATGACATGATGCCAGACCCGGCACGGCCGATGATTGTCGTCATTCTCGACATAGAAGAACGACGAGCTGTCGGCCGCCCAGGCGATGTGACCCGTCGACCGGTCGATCCGGTCGCCGAGATCCGTGCCCGTATCGACATCTCGGATGCGCAGCTGATAGAACTCCGAGCCCTGCTCGTCATGCGACCAGGCGACCAGTTTGTGGTCGGGACTGTGTGACATCGATCCAAGCTTGAAAAAGCTCATGCCATCGGCTTCGGCATTGCCGTCGACCAGCACGGCTTCCTCGCTGGTGAGATCGCGCGACTTGCGGCAGTACCGCGGATGCTGTCCCCCTGCGACGTAACCTACATAATAAGCGAATGCGCTGTCGGTCAGCGGCACCGTCGAATTGTCTTCCTTGATCCGGCCCTTCAGCTCGGCGAACAGGCGATCCTGCAGCTCGAGCGTATCGCCCATCACCGCATCGCTATGGGCGTTCTCCGCCTCAAGATAATCTCTTATGTCCGAAGGCAGCGCCTCCGGGTCACGCATCACCTGCTGCCAATTTTCGGCCCTGAGCCAAGCATAGGCATCGTTGCGCGCGATACCATGCCAGTGGGTCAGATGCTGCCTGCGTTCGGCGCGCGGCGGAATGAGGGCAGGCTTTGTGTCCACGGGCTACTCCTTAATCGAATTGAATTTGAGAGCGGTGCCGTTCATGCAGTAGCGCAGCCCGGTCGGATCGGGTCCGTCGGGAAACACATGGCCGAGATGCGCATCGCAGGCTGCGCACCGAACTTCCGTCCGTCGCATGAAGAGCGAGCGGTCATCTTGTTCGCTCACCGCATCCTTGGACATGGGAGAATGAAAGCTCGGCCAGCCGGTGCCGGAATCGAATTTGGCATCTGATGAAAAAAGCGGAGAGCCGCATGCCACGCATTGATAAATGCCTTGCGCCTTCTGTGCATTGTAAGGATGGCTGAAGGGGCGCTCGGTGCCGTGCTTGCGCGTGATGTAATAGGCTTCGGGGCTGAGCTGTTCCTTCCATTCGGCTTCGGTTTTGTTGATCTTTGCCATGCACTTACCATTCCAACTTAGATGACTTTCACCGATCGACCTTGCCCGCCTTGGGCCGGAGGTAACCGGGTCGCCGAAGCCGGTTCGAAGGCTATCAGGAATGCCTGGGCTGGAGATAGTCCCGGAAACGGTAAAATCATAGGGAGCGAAGCGGCTTGGACCCAAAACATTTTGTTATGCTCGCGGCGTAAGGTCCCCAATATTAAAGGAATCTACACGTTGAGCCTGTATTTGGAGGGATGTCAGTGGGCGTGGAGTAGGCAGTCCAATGAGTTAGTTTGCCGCGCGGGATCAGGCTAATACCCTGGCCGCTTCTCCACACCCTGAAGCTGAGCAATCTTCCGCTCCCTTTCTGGTGCTGCCCGGATCGAACCCGCAGAAGCCGAAGATGTCGGCGGCGAATTTCCGCCTGCTGACACAAAGGCTTGGCAGTAAGCAACGCCAAGCGAGGCCTAACGGCGCCACAAGATCCCAGCCACATGCCCTTACGTCAGGGCCGACACATCTTTCCCTTCTGGTAGAACCTCCGATTGCGAAGGAGACGCCTGAGGCTGTTGCGATCATAGCTGCCGATATCGACCCGGCGGCCCCGGAACCGGCATCACCTCCGCCGGACGCGCCCATCGAGGCCTCCGAGCCTCCGCCTTTCGACCTGATGAGCCTGAAAGAGGAGTCTCATGCTCCCCTGGCTCTCACCCTTTCCCCTCTCGACCGCGATCCTGCCGTCATCGGGCTTATGGCGGTACCTGAGGAGATTTCACCCCCGTATGCAGCCTCGGTTCCGCCCGAGCCCATCACGATGGCGCCGGAGGTGTTCGAGTTCCCGGAGACCCCGCACGAGCCGGACAAAGAGCCGGTGCAGGATTCGGCGAGCCTGATCGGCAATGCATCACTCCGTGAGATGGAGACTGTCGAAGAGGAGGCCGGCCCTACCGCGACCACCATCAAGAATGTCCGGTTGATCCTCGAACCCGCCGTGCCTGCGCGCGATGAATTCGCAACAGCCGAACTCGGCGAAGCCTTTGCTGTGCCGAAGTCGGCCGCTCCAGCACCCGAAGAGCCGCAGCCGCAGGCCGATACCACTCCTGCCGGCGATGATCGCCCCACCGGCTATCGCTTTTGGGAAAATGGCAACGACGCGGCTCAAACCATGCGCCGGAGGGCTTCCGACGCGGTTGCCGAACCGCGAGCACCCGAGGTGCAGGTTTCGGAGGTTCGCCGTCGCGTCCTTTCCCGGCCCTTCGAGGAGCCGAGCGAGGAAGCTGGCGAAGTTGCCCGCACGCTCATCGAGATCATGTCTCTTCCCACCAAGGACACCCAGCCTCAGGAGCGCGCGCTTGCTGCCGATACGCTGCTGCATCTCATACCTCGTATACCCGCCAGGAGCCTGGTGGCGATGGCGGAGCGCCTCACCATTATGGAAGCGCCGCCCCCGCTCGTTCTCGCTCAGCTCATTCACGATCGGCGGATCGAAATAGCCGGGCCGCTGCTCGAAAGATGTTCCGCAATCGCCGATCACGATCTGGTCGAAGTCATGACAGATGGCAACGAGCAGAGCATTCGGATGATCGCTCGCCGCCGCCATCTCTCTCCCATTCTGTGCGATGCGCTGATTGCCACGGGCGATTCCTCCGCCTTATTGACCCTGGTCCGAAATCCCGGAGCTTTGTTGACGCATGAGGCCTTTCACCGCCTCAATGAACTTGCCACGGAACATTCCTCGCTTCAGGCGCCGCTTGCAACCCGCGCCGATCTTCCGGCACCCGTGGCGTTCGAGTTGTTTTGGGTTCTGCCGGCAGAGCTGCGCCGCTATGTGATCTCGCGTTTTCTCACCGACTCCTCGACGCTTGGCAAAATCCTCAAGCTGACAATGCGCATTGACGCTGAGACGGAAAGCCCTGTTGGCGCTCGCTTTTCTACGCCTGAGGAAACTGATCGTCTGGTCGCGGCCATGGCTTCAGGCAATATGCCGGAAGCCGAGCGCATCTTGGCAGAGGCACTCGGCCTCAATTTGCAGACGACCTCGAAGATTGTCGCCGATGCCCATGGCGAGCCGCTTTGCGTTGCCTTGAAGGCTCTTGGCATCACGCGGGCGCGCTTTGAGGAAATCGTGGCTGCAGCAAAAACCGGCGCCATGCGCGCGAGCCATAGACTGGCTGAATTGCAGGGGTTTTTCGAATCTCTCTCCTTCAACAAGGCGCGCGTCTTGCTCACCTACTGGGATTGGGGCGTGCTCGGTACCGGCCCCTATGCCGCCGTATCGGTTTGATTGGCCCCACGCGCCCGCAATCTCACAGAGTAAAGCACGCGGCTTGGTCCTCATTCTGCGCAGTGCATTTAAAGTATCTGTGGTTGCATGCAGATGAGGGCGGAGGTTTACGCAGAATAATTCCCGCTCTACTTGCAGAAACCGTCAAAAGAAATTGATTTCGAACGCCCATGCCGGTACCCATACTGGAAATTGAGGGGGATAAGGATTGCAAGCCATGGGCGAAAAACCAGAACTATTGGCTTTGACGGTCGATATTGTTGCCGCTTTCGTCGGCCGCAACGATGTGCAGGCCGCCGACCTGCGTGGATTGATCACTGAAGTCTATTGTGCTTTGAGCGATAGCGCGGCGGGCGTGGCCGCGGAAGCGAAAAACAGTCAGGACCGGCGGCCGGCCGTTCCGGTCAAGCGCTCGGTTCAGGACGAATTCATTACCTGCCTCGAAGATGGCAAGAACTTCAAGTCTCTCAAGCGGCACTTGCGCACGCATTATAATCTGTCACCTGAACAATATCGCGAGAAATGGGGCTTGCCTCCGGATTACCCGATGGTGGCCCCGAACTACGCTGCTGCACGGTCGAAACTGGCGAAGAAAATCGGCCTTGGCCGTCGAAAAAGGTCGTGAGATTTATTTCCCCCCGTTGCATGTAAAGCGCGTTTTCAATAAATCGCCCCGTCTCTCTTGCGCTGACAGCATGCTCGATTCATAAACTCGGGTACGAAAGCGCGAGAGCGATTTGGGACGAGCGGCGGTGTCGACAGAAACTTCCAACGTTGCCTTTAGGGCCCAGCTGATCATTGCTGAGCAGCGGCAGCTCTATGACTACTGGGCATCCATTGCTGCCGGCCGCAGCATGCCGTCGCGCGATGATGTCAGCCCGGCTCATTTCCCGCGCCTTTTGCCGTTCATCAGCCTGCTCGAGCGCGCCGATGGCCGACTGAAAGTGCGCCTTGCCGGAACGCGGCTGCGCGACATCTATGAGCGCGAGATAACGGGCTTGTTTCTCGATGAGATCGATTGGGGCGAAAAACAAACCTATTGGGATGCGGTATACGATCACGTCACCAAAACCTTGCGGCCCGCCCAGGGCGTGATCCGCGGGCCGCGCCTCGACAAGAACCATCTGGTTCAGTTTTGGCTGCGGCTTCCACTGCTTTATGAAGGAGCGGAAGCCGGTATGATTCTTTGCTATGACACCTTCGTCTCGGCTCAAATGCTGCCGCGCTCGATCGAACTCCTCGGCACCCAATCCGCTGACGATCGCGCATCCCTCGCCAATTACGGCTGACGAGCTCAATTCCAATCCGGGTATCTCCCCTTCCTCACCCCGACGAAAGTCGGGGGCCAGCTTGGCGGCGCGCAAAACAGAGTTTCGGAATATGCGCCGGCTTGTCCCGCATCTCCTCTTCGTCACCCCGACGAAAGTCGGGGTCCAGCTTGGCGGCCCACAAAACCGAAGCTGGATTCCGGCTTGCGCCGGAATGACGACGAAGGGGGTCACGCAATGAGGTGCTGTTTTCGTAATATGGCATCTTCTCTTTCGTCACCCTGACGAAAGTGGGGTCCAGCTTGGGCGCTCGCATGCGCCAGAGGACGGCCGGATCAAATCCAGGCATGACGATGAGGATTGACAAAGCTCCGTGCTAGGCATTAAGTCTTAATAACAGATATTACGCCTATGAGCAATCCTTATGAAAAAATCTTCCTCCCGCCTGCGTAAAAATGAAAACCCCGGCCGAGCCACCCCACCGGCGCGGCGCGCGATCAAAAGCCGCATCGTCGAGCTCGAGCCCGGCAAGCGCACGCTCGTTGAGTTCGACTGCGCCGAAAGTCCGCTGACATGGCTACGCACCCGTCGCGATTCGACCGGAGAGCCACTGATCAGCGACGAGCAATATTGCGCGGGCCTTCGGCTCCACGCTGATTTCATCGCCTCTCAGCTCTCACCGCGCATCACGACCGATTGGGAGAGCCCGGTCTCGGGCGGCCCGCTTACCGCGCCGCGCCGCGACCTCATGCACCAGAGCGAGAAAATACTGGCTGCCAAAAAGCGCTATTACGCCGCGCTCGATGCCGTGGGTCCTGAGCTTTCCCGCATCCTTGTCGAGGTCTGCTGTTTGGCAACCGGCATCGAAAGCGCCGAACGCATTCTGGGCTGGCCGCGCCGTTCCGGCAAAGTCGTCCTTCAGCTCGCCCTCACGAGTCTCGCCAGAGCCTACGGCATCATTGCGCCTCGGCGCTCAGCGCCGTCTTCGCATCCTGCTTGATCCGCGCGATCAGCGAAAGAAAGCCGTTCGAACGCTGCGGCGACAAATGATCGCTAAGCTGCAGTTTCTCCAGCTCCTTCGAAACGTCCGTGGCGAGGATCTGCTCTGCCGTCCGGCCTGAGAACAGGGCAAAGGCAATGGCGATCAGCCCGCGCACGATCAGCGCATCACTGTCCCCGGCAAAGCGCAATATTGCGCTGCCGCCCCCGTTCGATACGAAGGACTGCAGCCACACCTGGCTGGCGCAGCCCTGCACCTTGTTTGCAGGTATTCGGAAGGCATCCGCGAGCGGCGGCAGTTCCTTGCCGAGCTCGATGATATACTTATACCGGTCCTCCCAGTCGTCGAGGACGGCAAAATTCTGTTCTATTTCTTCGATCCTTGGCAGCGCCACCAGCGTGTCCCGTTTCCGGCTTGCCTGGCCGTGCCGGTCTACTGGATTTATGCACTTGGGCGTCGGGCTGCAACCTCAATCCGCCGCTCAATACCCTCAGCCGTTTTTGGCCTGGCTGGGCCCGCGCCAAGATGGGATCAGATCGTCGATGCGCAGGGTATTCTGCGAAGCGTCTCCCTTGCCGGTGGCCAGTCGCATCGCGCTGCCGGTGATGATGGGATCGACCCGCGCCTGGTTGGCGATCGGGGCCAGATCCTCTTCGGGATGGCTCGCCCAGGCATAGAGCAGGTTCAGATTGTAGCGCGCCTTCGCCTCGATCCGCCCCAGCACATATTCGGCCGTCGTGCACTCGTCCTTGCCTGTGCACAAGACTCCGAAATTGCTCATCGCCCGGATGGCCGAGTGCACGAGCAATGATCCCGACTGGCGGTTTTCCGGCGGCGACGGCAGCATAACGGCCACGGCCAAGACCAGCATTGAAGTTCGAATAGCGCCCATGGTGCTTCCCTTTTCTGGGAAGGAGCATAGGCCGCAAAAGCTCCACAAATGGCAAATGCCTATGATGAACTTTTTCAAAAAGCCCGGCAGTTCGGGTAACCGGGCGTTAACGATCTAGCCGCCATCACCCTTGCGGCCGGCAGCGGCAAGTTTCGGTTAATCATCCGCAAGTCAATTGGCGCTAGATTATCTCGCGTGGGAAAGCGTTCGCAGCACATAATTGAGGATGAGGCCGAGCCGGAAACCTTGGGCGCGGGCCCGGTTGCTGTTCTATCCGGTGTCCTCATCGTGATGATGAGCACCGCGATCCTCTATAACGCGGTCATCGGCCAGCGCGGCGCGCAAATTGGTTCTGCCGGTGCCGAACCGGGCCCACGCGTCGAGATTATCACCGCCGGCTCGAAGAATAAGGCGCCGCCCACCACCCGCATAACGGTTGTCGGCAAATCGCAAGGCAAAGGCGATGCTCTCATCGCCTCGGTGCAGAGCGAGCTTGCCGCGCTGGGACTGTTTGACGGCCGGAGCGATGGTGTTGCAGGCTATCGCACCCGCCGGGCGATCGCCGAATACCAGCGCCGCAACGGTTTGCCGGCCAACGGCAAGGCTGACCAGGAGCTCCTCGACCATATTCGCTTTACCACCAAATTGATTTCCGCCAGTGAGTACACCAACACCATCCCCGAGGAAGAGGGCCAAGAGCGGATCAGGAAGATCCAGTCGGGCCTTGCTGCTCTCGGCTACCGGCCCGGGCGGTTTGATGGCCATGTCGGTACGCAGACAAGTGCCGCTATTCGCCAGTTTGAAGCCGATCGCGGCTGGCCGGTCACGGGCGAAATATCCGACGAGCTCATCGCCGAGCTCACCGACACGGGCGCTCTGCCGGAAGGCGAAGGGCGCTGAACCCGCGGTGCCTCCGCATCGCACCGGTCCATGAGCGTTAAATCCGCAATATGGGTGCAGGCCCATCTGCGTCGCTGCAATGCCATAGGCCTTGCCGCCATGCTCATCAGGCGCGGCGCGGAGGAAGCCGGAAGCATCTATGTCAAGGTCAACCGGCTGGATGGGCGCGTATTGCTGATCGGCCCGGCACCAGGGCCGGCGCACGACAACCGCGGCGAGCGCCGATGGGCGAAACTGATCGGCGATGGCCCGGTGCCGGAGGCCGAGGCCGATGCCTATCTGCGCCGCATCCACTCCAGAGACCCCGATATATGGATCCTCGAGATCGAAGATCGCAGCGGCACAGGTCTCCTCGACTTCGCCCGCGGCGTGTAAATTTGCCTAAGGAAGTTTCAAAATCTATATTAGGTATTTCTTAACCATAACGCGTTCTAATTCTGCCAGGGGAATTCAACAGTACGGCGTGCGAGGAAGTGTTCCGCGTTCAACACGAATCTGCGATAGCAGCATGGCAAACATCCTCACGTTTCAGTCAAGGCAGACAGCGGGCAAAATAATCCGTAACCGTGGACCGGCAAGGATCATCATTTTTCCGGGCACGCGCATCGAGCGCCGCGAATTCAATCTGAGCGATCGGACGAAGCCGCTGAAGGGGCTCTCGAAACAGCTGCGCTCCACCGCCCTCGAGCTCGACGACCGCTAGAGCAGCCGACGGTCAGTTGGAATCAACCGACCGTCGAGAAGCTGCTCGTCGATTCATGAGCAGCCGACGGTCCAGTTGGAATCAACCGACCGTCGAGAAGCTGCTCGTCGATTTCATGAGCAGCCGACGGTCCAGTTGGAATCAACCGACCGTCGAGAAGCTGCTCGTCGATTCATGAGCAATGCATTTGTGGGTCCGTTGCGCTAGCCGCTCGCCTGTTGGCTCGCATTGGCGGGCTTGCACGACGACCGTTCCAGCGTGCGGGTGATCCGCTGTCGGTAAGCCGGGTTCTGAACGAAAACTCTCACCACGAAAAGGCCGCGCCGATCCCCCGTCGCTACCCGGAAAGCTGCATCCTCGGGTGGCGCTTCCGGCGCTTCGATGCTGAACAGGCTGGTCTTCTTCTGTTCCACGATGATGGAGAACGGCACCTCCGACACCTGCCTGTCGTTCAGCGAGTAAATGTTGTCGCCGTTGCGCGAATAGACATTCACCATCCAGTAGCTCGCCGGCGTCTCCAGCGTCACCAGCACCGGCCCCGGTTTGAGGTCGAGAACGCAGATGCCTTGCACGAACGCCAGGCTCTGTTGCCCGAGGATGGATGTCGCCTCCTTCTCGGAGAGCACGGCGAACCGGTTCTCGCCGTGGCTGCTGCCCGCTGCGCTCATGATGCGGCTCATTTCCAGATTGGGCACGAACAGCACATAAGACAAATGCACCGATACGGCGAGCAGGACCACCGCCGCCAGCCAGAACAGCCGGCGCCTCATGAACATGCTTCCTTCACGATCTGGGGCAGGGGCACGGCTGCATTCCCGCTTTTCACGCTGCTCGCCGGCGAGAACAGCGTCAGGGTGAATTCGAGATAGGATTGCCGCGGCAGCTTCAGCCAATTGCCGGGCTGGGGATCGCGTGAGGCGATCACCCGCACCTGGTTGTTCGGTTCGATGAGCGCGTTCTGCGACAGGATGGATTCCCCCGCACCGAATTCCGGGGAATCATTTTGCCGCGCCGTGACTCGCCACCATCGCGCCGGCGCCATCGACCCCTGGATGATATAATTGCATGAGGGATCGAGACCGCCCCCCTGGCTGTCCAGGGTGGCGATATATTCCACCGCCTCGAATGTGCTCATCGGCAGCCGGCCATAGACGAGAAAATGTCCGCGCGTATAGGGATCGATGTTCGGGCTGCCCGCCGAAGGCCAGGTGCGCCACGGCCCATTGTTCACGGAAAAACGCCCCACATTTCCTTCGATCACCTGGCTGGCGGTTGCCAGTCCGGCGCCGATTCCGGTGATCAGAAACAGCGGAATCGCGGCTATCCCTCGGAATTTGGTTCTCACTGCGGAGCCATGCCTCTAAAACGCGGCTGTTGCTAGTTGATGTTCTGTTTTTTCTTCTTCTTTTTCGGCTTGTCGCCGAAGAACATGAATCGTTTTTTCTCGGTCACCACGGCCGTTGGAACCTGCTCTTTCTTGTTCTTGCCGAAGAAGCTGAACATGTCCTGCAGCACCTGGACCACGGCATCCGACGATCGCTTCTTCGTGGGCGCAATGTCGTCCGCGCCGCCCTCGCTCAGTTCCGGCGTGGCCGCGGCGGCGCTCATGCTGGAACCGCTTGCTGCCGCTGCGGCGACCGCCTCTCCGGCGCTGGCGCCGGCCGGCACCTGGTCGGTGCCTTGATTTTCCGCGATATATCTGCTGGTGGGTCTGATCGACGGGCACGCCGGGCAGCGCTTCGGCCACCTTATTGACCGACGCCTCGAGCATGTAGCGCTTCCACGTCATCGCCGGCAATATGCCGCCGGTCATTTTCTTCATCTCGCTGAAATCGTCGTTGCCGAACCACACGCCTGTGACATTGTAGGCGGTGAAGCCGATGTACCACGCGTCGCGATAGGCCTGGTTCGTACCGGTCTTTCCCGCCTGTGGCGTGAAGCCGAGCAGCGCCCGCCGCCCCGTTCCATTCAAAACCACGCTTGCCATCATGTAATCGAGCTCGGCAACCTTCTCAGCGGGAATAGTCTGTTGCAGGGGCGGAACATTTCGCTCGCGGCTGTAGAGCAGATCGCCATTGGGCCGTCTGATCTCCAGCACCGTATAAGGCTTGACCGCCTTTCCGCCATTGGCGAAGGCGGTATAGCCCGTGGTGATGTCGAGCAGCGTCACCTCGTTCGAACCAAGCGGAAGCGAGGGAACGGGCAGCAGCGCCGACTGCAGGCCGGCCATGCGCGCGGCTTCGATGATCGCCTGCCGGCCGATATCCTTCATCAGATGAACCGGCACGGTGTTGTAGGAATGCGTGAGCGCGGTGGTGAGCGTGACCCGGCCCGCATATTTTCCGGTGTAGTTGCGCGGCGCCCAATTGCCGATGCTGACGGGCGCATCCGATACCATGCTATCGGGCGTATACCCTGCCAGGAGCGCCGCCAGATATACGAATGGCTTGAAGGACGAGCCGGGTTGCCGCAGCGCGTCCGTCGCCCGGTTGAACTGGCTTTCCTCGTAATTATGCCCCCCGACGATCGCCTTGACCGCGCCGTCGGGAGCCAGGCTGACCAGCGCCGCCTGGGTCGCATTGAAGGCCGGCGCGTCGACTTCGAGCTCTTCATTGATGATGCGCTGCGCCGCCTGCTGCAACCTGAGGTCGGCGGAGGTCTTCACCTCGATCACATAGTCGCTCTGCAGGCCCTGCGCTTCGATCAGCGCCAGCGTTTCCTTATAGGCATAGTCGAGGAAATAATCCGGGCTGTAATAAAGGCTCTGGCTGATCACCCGGGGCGGGTCGCGCCGCGCCGCCAGAAGTTCGCCATGGCTGATGAAGCCGACGTCGAGCATGCGGTAGAGCACCACATTGGCCCGCGCCAGCGCCTCGGCGTTGTTCGCATGCGGCGCATATTTCGAAGGCGCCTTGAACAATCCGGCGAGCATCGCCGATTCCGACAGCGACACATCGCGCACCGATTTGCCGAAATAGAATTGCGATGCGGCTTCAACGCCGTAAGTCCCGCCGCCCAGATAGGAACGGTCGAGGTAAAGCTTGAGGATCTCGTCCTTGCTGAGCCGCGCTTCGATCCACAGCGCCAGGAACGCTTCATTGATCTTGCGCCGGATGGTGCGTTCGGGGGTGAGGAACAGGTTCTTCGCCAGCTGCTGGGTGATGGACGAGCCGCCCTGCTTCACGTCATGGGCCCGCGCGTTTTCGACCAGCGCGCGCATCGTGCCCTGCATGTCGACGCCGAAGTGCTGGTAGAAACGCGCATCCTCCGTTGCCAGGACGGCATTGATCACATGCGGCGGGATCTCATCGAGGGGGATGGCGTCATCCTGCCTTACGCCGCGTCTTCCGATGATCTCGCCGTTGATGTCGGTGACCGTGACGGCATATTCCCGGCCCAGTTCCAGATGTCCCCGGTGCCGCTGAACGGCGGCAGGGCGAACATCAAAAGGCCCAGGCCGAAAAACATGCCGAAGGTTGCCCCGTCATCGATCATGTCGATGAAAATGCGCCTCATTCCGCTGATCCGGAACCGGTCGAGGAACACCGAATAGGCCTGAGCCGTGCGCCGGAGCCAGTCGGTGAACTCGAACGCCGACGAGCTGATGAGAGAGTCGATCGAGACGAAAACGCGGTAGATCGGATTTCTAACCGGAAGCTTGCTCAAGGTCTGGGCCCGCTGGAAGCTCAGTTGACTGGCACTGTTATGCAACCCCCCGCCGGCCCGCGCAACAGCAACGCGTATCGGCCTGCCGTGCCGGCGAAAAAAGCCAGTAAACATGGCTGAACCATGGCCAAGTCATTGCCGAGGGGCCATATTGTTTCTCGGAGCCCGCCGTTAACCCGAGGACTTGGACCCATCGATGGTTGAAATCCCGTTCTGGAAGCGAAAGAAACTCACTGAGATGTCGCCCCAGGAATGGGAATCGCTGTGCGATGGCTGTGGCCGCTGCTGCCTGGTGAAGCTTGAGGACGAGGACACCGGCCGCATTCATTTCACCTCCGCCGCCTGCAAGCTGCTCGATGGCGCGACCTGCCGCTGCACCGATTATCGCAACCGCAGCAGAAAGGTGCCGGACTGCGTTCGGCTGACCCCTCAGAATGTCGGCGAGCTGTCCTGGTTGCCGCACAGCTGTGCCTATCGCCTGCTGGCGGAGGGCAAGGATTGGCCTGGTGGCATCCGCTCGTGTCCGGCCGCCCCGAGACCGTGCGCGAGGCCGGCATATCGGTGGCGGGCCGCACCCGCTCCGAAGAGCTCTTCGACGATGACGAGCTGTGGACCCTGCGCTGGCGGCTGCCGAAAGCCTTGCGGCGAAGGAAAGCGTGACCGAAATATCACGTTTTCTCTCCCGCTTCCCCGCGTCCGTCATGGCCGGGCCCAGACCCGGCCATCTGCCGCTCCCGAGGAGATGCGCGAATGACGCAGGAAGAGCGAATATGCAATGCAAATAGAAATTCCTTCCGCCAGCTTTCGCTTCCGGGATGAAGGAGGGGTGGAGCGGCACCTCGCGGTGGCGCCAACGTTAGTTTAGTAGAGATGGTGCGAGGGCGCTCCACCCCGGTGATTTTGGGAGGTCACTTTCACGTCACTCGCTTCGGGATGTTTCGAAGCCGCGCCGGCCTAGCACTCAACCCCTGGTCAACGGCAGCCAGTCCACGGCTTGCCTACAGGCACCGGCCCTTTCTCCACACTCAAAAGGCGACATCCGGACAGCGCCTCCTTCACGGAGCAGGGTGCTTGACGATATACACACTAATAGGAATGTTGTCAAGCAGCAATTTTATAGGGGCCGTTCCTATCGGTGCAGTGTTTGCAATGATTAATCTTTAGCCCCTATATAGGCTTGGCGATATGCAGCAAAGCCCAGCCATTGGCTTGTTGCATTTCGCACCGGAACCAATAATTCTAGTCACGTGTTTCTATCCGGACCAGGAGCTAAAAGATGGGCGCCATCAAGAAATATTCGGCCAGCTTCGTCACCTTTGTGACGAAGAGGGTCATTGGCGCGCCCAAAACTATCTTGGCTGCGAAGCCCGCAAAGACGCCGGTTGACTACGCTGCGCTCCGCCGATCGGTGATGACCAGGTACAGGAAGACTTTAGCTCATCTTGCCAAGTGACGAGCCTTTCTGGCTGCCAATCGATCACTCGTCACCCCGACGAAAGTCGGGGTCCAGCTTAGAGTCCGCAAGCTGGATCAGAGGCGTTCGCCGGAATGACGATGGAGGGGACCCGTCATGCGCGGGCTCGACCCGCGCATCTGCCGCTGGTCCGAGATGGCCGGATCAAGTCCGGCCATGACGCGGTGGGTGAAGCTGGATCAGAGGCTTTCGCCGGAATGACACTTGCGGCCTTCGCAAGAGCGCCAAAAGAAAATTCCTACTTTTCTGAAAATATTCCTTGACAGCGTCACGCTGTTCGGTATAGGTTTGCGCATGCTCCGGAATTGGGCGAAGGGCTAAGGCCCACCGGCGGCACTCGCAACATCGCTGAAACTCACACCCGCCATGGACGATCCGGCCACTTCCGGCCCACAGCCGCTGTCCAAGCTGCGTCGGCTGGCGGAACGCCTGGTCGATGAAATTGTCAGAGTGCAGGAACATCGCAGCGGCGCGCTGAGCTTCGAGGCCCAGTTCCACATCGCGAGGACCCTCACGCTGCTGGCGCCCATCATCGACCGGCTCTTCGCCGCCGATGAGTCACGCCCGCCCAAGACCGGCGATCAATTGAGAGAGGAGGACGATGCTCTCCGGACAGAATTTGAAAGCCGCCTTGCTTCGCTGCTACGTGGCTGGGAAATTGCCGGAAGCCTTGGCGCAGATCCCCAGCGAGGTTCGCCACCGAGCGCTGCAGGATTGGCGCAACTGGATGCATCCGCATCAGCAGGAGCCGGCGGGCAGCGACTGGCGGCTATGGCTCATCCTGGGCGGTCGCGGCTCGGGAAAATCCCGGACCGGGGCGGAATGGATCAGGCGTAGGATCCGCTACTCCAATCACCCGCTGCGTGTCGCGCTCGTCGCCCCAAGCCTCCAGGAGGCCCGCGCCGTCATGGTCGAGGGCGAATCGGGGCTTCTTGCCGTGCATCCCTTGGGCGAGAGGCCGCGCTATGTGCCCTCGCGCCGCGAGATCGTCTTCGCCAATGGTTCCATTGCTCAGCTCTTTTCCGCCGCCGCCCCCGATCTTCTGCGGGGGCCGCAATTCCATCTGGCCTGGTGCGACGAGCTCGCGAAATGGCGTTATGCCGAGAAAACCTGGGACATGCTGCAGTTCGCCCTTCGCCTCGGCGCCCGCCCGCAGCAGGCCGTCACAACGACACCGCGGCCGCTGCCGCTGCTCAAGAGGATGATCGCCGACCCGCAGACCGTGCTCAGCCGCGCTCCCACAATTGCCAATGCCGGCAATCTGGCGCCTTCGTTCCTTAGCGAATTGCAGCGCCTCTACGGCGGCACCACGCTCGCCCGCCAGGAACTCGACGGAGAACTCATCGACGATGATCCTAGTGCCCTTTTCCAACGCTCTCTTTTCGATCGCTATCGGCAAGCCGATCCGCCGCCGCTCTCCCGCATCGTTGTCGCCGTCGATCCGCCGGTCTCGTCGACCGCGCGCTCGGATGCCTGCGGCATCGTCTGCGCCGGCCTCGGCGAGGATGAGGGGTGACCCCCTCACCCTAACCCTCTCCCACGAAGGGGAGAAGGGATCACTTCACAATCAACCAATGAGGATAACATGCACGAATTTTCCGAACTGACGGGGCTCGAAACCAAAACTCGCCCGTCCCGATGCCCAGGCGGCAGAAGCCCAACCGGTCCTCGACCAGCTGCTGCGCGGCTTGGAGGCGTTCAAGGAAACCAACGACCAGCGGCTGGACGATATCGAGCGCCGCATGTCCGCCGACGTCGTGACCACCGACAAGCTCGACCGCATCAACCGCTCGCTCGACGAATATAAGGGCACGGTCGATCAGCTGCTGCTGAAGGCGGCGCGGCCGCAGCGCGGCGGCGGCACTCCCCGGACCGGCGCCGTGACCGAGCATAAGAGCGCCTTCGACGACTATATGCGCCGGGGCGAGGCCAGCATCTGCGCCGCCTGGAAGAGAAGGCGCTCTCGGTCGGCACCAATAGCGACGGCGGCTATCTCGTGCCGGAGGAAATCGAGGCCGGCGTGATGCGCGCCCTGCGCGACGCCTCGCCGATCCGCGCGATTTCCGGCGTCCGCCAGGTCTCCGGCAACACCTACAAGAAGCCGTTCGCCATCACCGGCGCCGCGACCGGCTGGGTCGCCGAGACCGGCACCCGCGCGCAGACCAACTCGTCCGACGCTGTCCGAGCTGGCCTTCCCGACCATGGAACTCTACGCCATGCCGGCGGCCACGCAGACCCTGCTGGAAGACGCCGCCGTCAATATCGACGAATGGGTCGCCGAAGAGGTCCGCATCGCCTTCGCCGAGCAGGAGAACGCCGCTTTCGTCTCCGGCGACGGCATCAACAAGCCGAAGGGCTTCCTCAGCTACACCATGATCGCCGAGGCGAGCTGGGCCTGGGACAAGATCGGCTATCTGACCACGGGCGTCTCCGGCGACTTTGCCGGCCGAGCGACCCGGCCGACAAGCTGATCGACCTCGTCTACACGCTGAAATCCGGCTATCGCGCCAATGCGCATTGGGTGATGAACCGCTCGACCCAGGCCGAGATCCGCAAGATCAAGGACGGCGACGGCAATTACATCTGGCGCCCGGGCCCCAGGCCGGCCAGGCCGCGACCCTGATGACCTTCCCGATCGCCGAGACGGAAGACATGCCCGAGATCGCGCGCCAACAGCTTCTCGATTGCTTTCGGCGACTTCGGCCGCGGCTATCTGGTGGTCGACCGGCTGGGCATCCGCA
>CAVYOS010000023.1:0-104742 GCA_963770205.1 uncultured Alphaproteobacteria bacterium | reverse complement strand
GGTGTGCTCGCGCACGCGCGCGTCGCGGACCTGGAGGCGGCGGCGCTCGAGGCGCCCGACGTGTCCGTCGCGTACGCGGAGAATACCAACGCGGTGGAGGCGAACGTCGAACGCGCGATCGCCCGCGGCGCCGTCGAAGTGGTCGTGATGCCGGTCGCGGTCGCGGTCGACGACGCCGAGGCGCCGGACACCCAGTTCGACGACCTGCAGGAGCGCATCGGCGCCGTCTGCCGGCGGCACCCTGACATCGAGGTGCCTGTACGTCGGACCGCCGTTCGACGACCCGCCGGCGCTGGAACGCGCCCCTCGCCTCTTCCGTCCCCCAGGCTCCGAGGAGCCGGCGCTGCTGGCCGGAGCCATCGAGCGGGCGTTCGCCGGCGATGCCGCCCGGTTCGGCCGGTTCGTGGCCACGCTCCAGGCGGCGATCCCCGAGGGCACGAAGATCGCCTGGCGCGGGTCGGCGATCCAGGGCGCGAACTACAAGACGAAGGAACCGTTCGACAGCCGCGGGAGCGGGACGAGCGACCTCGACCTCGTCCTCATCGGGGACGACGCGATGTCCGAGTGGCATCCGGAAGCGTTCTACCTGCCCGGGGTGAACACGATGCCGCTGTGGGACGAGGCTCGCTGGGTCGCCCCGCGTCTCGACCCGGCTCGGGGCAACGCCCAGGACCTCGCCGGCCGGCCGGTGTCGCTCCAGGCGATGGCGAAGTGGTTCCTGGATCTCCGGAGCGGGCTGCAGGGCACGCCGTACGTCGTCCTCGACGCCTGACGCCTCGCTTCGTGCGGGTCGTCAGCTACAACATCCGGTTCGGCGGCGGACGGCGGATCCGCTGCTCGGGGCGACGATCGCCGCGCTCGAGCCGGACGTCGTGTTGCTGCAGGAGGCGACGAACCCCCACGCGATCGAGCGTCTGGCGGTCAACACCGGATGGGCCACGTCCTCCAGCGGCCGGGCTGGTCGGTCGCCGCGCTGTCGCCGACCGAGATCTCGGCCCACGCGTGGCACCGCCCGGTGAAGGGCCGCGGCTTCCTGGAGCTGGAACCCGCCGACAGCGGGTCCGCCTGATCGACCTGCACCTGCCGGCCGGGCTGTCGCTGCGGGGCGAGCGGGCCCGGCTTCGCCACGTCGATGGGTTGCTCGAGGCGCTCGGCGGGGCGCCGATGGCCGGACGGCGCTGATCGGCGACCTCAACGCGGTCGCGCCCGGCGACGAGCCGCTCGTCGCGTCGATGCCGTTCTGGCTCCGGATCCTCCTCCGGTTCGACGGCGGGATCCGGACCGACGTCCTGCGCCGGCTGATCGACGCCGGCTGGGTCGACGCGTACCGCCACCTGCATCCGGACAAGGCCGGCTTCACCTTGCCGCCGGGCCGACCGTCCGTGCGCCTCGACTACGTGCTGGTGCCGGCGGGCCTGCTGCCGCGGATCGACCGTTGCGAGCCAGCCGACGGCCCGCTCGTGGAGCGAGCGAGCGACCACCTGCCGCTGCTCATCGACGTGCGCGGCCCGGACACCCGCCGCAGGAGGGCCGCCGGCATGACCGACGACCGCGAGACCTGGCGGACGCTGGAGGTGCCCGGCGGCGGCCCTCGTTCCGCTACCCCGCGACACGCCGAGCGGTCAGCCGGTCAACGTCGATGACGCGCGGGTCCACCTCCAGTCGCTGGACGGCGTGGAGCTCTACATCGAGGTCTCGCGCCATCTCGGGGCCGCGCGCAGGCCACCTACGAGCAGGAGCGGGCGTTCGTGGCGGAACGGTTGGGCGCCGACGTCGGGCCGCTGGTCGAGACGACCTTCGCCGGCCAGCCCGCCCTGGAGTTCTCGTTCGCGTGGGCGGAGAAGCGGCGCACGATCGTCCTCATCGAGCGTGACGGCTGGCTGTTCCGCGTCGTCTACGACCCGACGTCGGCGCTGGACCTGCGGTGCTGGAGACGTCACGCTCGGATAGACTCCCCGCCGATGCCCGGCAAGACCGCGACCATGCGCGACGCGATCGCCGACCTCGTCCGCGACGGCGACACGGTCGCGATCGAGGGGTTCACCCACCTGATCTCGTTCGCGGCCGGTCACGAGATCATCCGCCAGCGGCAGGCGCGACCTCACGCTCGCCCGGATGACCCCCGACGTGATCTACGACCAGATGATCGCGGCCGGCGTCGCCCGCAAGCTCGTCTTCTCGTGGCTCGGCAATCCCGGCGTCGGCGGCCTGAACGCGATCCGCCGGCGGATCGAGCCGGCCGCCGTCGCCGAGCTCGGCGTCCGCCCTGAGCTCGAGGAGTACAGCCATTTCGGGATGGTCGCCCGGTACACGGCGGGCGCGGCGAACCTGCCGTTCTTTCCGCTCCGGCGCTACTTCGAGACCGACCTGCCGGTGGCCAACCCGCTGATCCGCGAGCTCGCGTCGCCGTACGGCGACGGGAAGGTGTTCGCGGTCCCGCCGCTCCGGCCCGACGTGACGATCGTCCACGCCCAGCGAGCCGCCGGCCGGCAACACGCAGGTCTGGGGCCTGCTGGGCTGCCAGAAGGAGGCGGCGTTCGCGGCCGACCGGGTCATCGTGGTCGTCGAGGAGCTGGTGGACGAGGCCGTCATCCGCGCCGACCCGAACCGGACGATCATCCCCGGGCTGATCGTGGATGCGGTCGTCGTCGAGCCGTTCGGGGCGCACCCGTCGTACGTCCAGGGCGCGTACGACCGCGACAACCGCTTCTACCTCGACTGGGACCCGATCTCGCGCGACGAGGACGCCACCCAGGCCTGGCTCCGCGATTGGGTCTACGGGCTCGACGGGCGCGCGGCATACGTCGAGAAGCTCGGGGCGGAGCGCGTCGCGTCGCTGCGCCCGGGGCCGGCGCCGTCGGGCTCGGTCGACTACGGGGCCTACCGATGAGCGACGTCCGGCGCCGTCCGGCCGAGTCGCGGCCCGTCGGATGCGCCCCGGCGTGTCCAGCGCGACCGGGCCTGGACGGCATGGGCGAGTGGTCGACCGCCGGCCGCACGCCGACGACCGAGCCGTCGCTGGATTCTGGGTGGCCGAGTGACGCCTGGCGCATTCGCGACGGCGCCGCGTGACGTTCGCGGGCCGCCGGTTCACGCGCGCCACGCGGCGGTCCGTTGGATCGCCTCGGCGCACGGACGCCCCATCGGCGTCGACCCGAGGAGCGCCAGTCGTTCTCGAAGTCCGAGATGATGATCGTCGCCGCGGCGCGAGAGCTGGCCGGCCAGCACGTCTGCTTCGTCGGGGTCGGCCTGCCGAACATCGCCGTCAACCTCGCCAAGCGGACCGTCGCGCCCGACCTGGAGCTGGTCTACGAGGCGGGCGTGTTCGGTGCCCGTCCGGCGCGCCTGCCGCTGAGCATCGGCGACCCGACGATCGTCACCGGCGCGACCGCCGTGACCAGCATGTTCGAGCTGTTCGCGTTCTACCTGCAGGGCGGGCTGATCGACGTCGGCTTCCTCGGCGCCGCGCAGATCGACCGGTTCGGCAACATCAACACGACGGTCATCGGCGACTACGACGCGCCGACGACGCGGCTGCCCGGGCAGGGCGGCGCATGCGAGATCGCGATCAACGCGCGCGAGGTCTTCGTGATCATGCGCCAGACCGCGCGGAGCTTCGTCGAGCGGATCGACTTCCGGACGAGTCCCGGCAACCTGGGCGGCGCGGAGCAGGCCGCGCGCATCCGGCGCGAGGGCGGCTGGCTGGGGCGCGGACCGTCGGTCGTCGTCACCGACCTCGGGATCTGGCACTTCGACGAGAGCGGCGAGATGCGGCTCGACTCCCTCCACCCCGGCGCGACGCTCGACGAGGTCCGCGCGACGATCGCCTGGGAGCCCGCGGATCGCGACGAGCTCGCGACGACGCCCGCCGCCGTCGGCCGAGGAGCTGCGCCTGATCCGCGAGGAGCTCGACCCGGGGGGCGCCTACACGAAGGGATGACCGGACCAGGCGCTGGAGGACGAGCTCGTCGCGAGCGGGCGCTACCTCCGGCTGGAGGTCGCCGGTGCGGCGTCGCCGGTCGTCGTCGGGTTCGTGGACCGCGAGGCCGGATCGGTCGTGATCGCCGCTGGTCCCGAGGCGTCGATCGAGGCCTGCGTTCATGACGGTTGTGGCTCGTCGAGATCAGCCGCAGCCCGCATGATGGTTTCTAGCTCATTCAGACAAGCATGGCTGGGCACCTGAAGCCACGGAAGTTCGCCGATCGGATGTTCGGCGAAGGAGGGATGTTTGTTTGCAGTGTTCCGGACCGGTCGGAAGCATATTCTTGATCTATACCTCCGTTCTTCCCGCGAACAGCGTCGCTGCGATTTTTGCTCTTGATCGCCCGGATGCGAATGCTCTCCGTCGGCTGTTCATCGGATAGACATCCCGTTTTCGTAAGCAAGGACCATCCGTGTACGGAACGGTCTTTCGCGCCGTACGATGCAATTGTACTGGTTTATTATTGGAAAATCGTGACTTGAGACTAACGAGGAGTGTGGAATTCAAAACGCTACAGGACTGTCGAGTTCGAAATGTGGAAAACTGGTGTTGGCTGATGCCATACTGCTTAATACGAGGTCCCGGACATATGCGCCAATTCTTGCTAGATTGACGCTGCAAGATCGTCGAGCCATGCTGGATTGCATTGATTATGGAGGTTTCCATGCGCGCACTCTTGGCGGCAGCCTTGGCATTGCCCTTGTTCGTTGACACGCTGGAGAGGACGGCCCGGGAGTCCACCACCGGCATCCGTACGTTCAACTCCAGCCGGACGAGCACCGATTTTGACGGCCCGGCAGTCACACAGTACTGGAAGAGGCGGCTGGAAAAAACTCCCTCAGGATTTTTGGTGCCTGTTGGTAGGGGCGTTTCAATATTCAACTTGCATGCGAGCGCCGTCCGGCCCGTTAAGGTTGTAATATTGATGTCAACGTGAGGCATAAACCAGACATGTGCAATCAGCCCGTGAACCATTAGCGCTGCAGCAGCTTTATTTTTTTTTAGACAAACGACAGGAGCTGCCATGACGCAGGAAGCTGTGAAAGCCCTCAAGCGGCGTACAACACCGGTCAGCCGAATTTTCAGAAACTATTCGCTTAGCCTGGTATTAGCTGCCCTATTCCTCACTGCCTGGTTGTCACAGGCTCTATCACCGGCTGGAAGCAGTTCAGTTCGGAACAAGAGCAGCATGGTCAGACAGCCATGGTCTTTGGGGTCGATGGTTACATCTGGCATTTCCATTCGTCGTTTTGTCAGTATGGCTCGTGCACAAAGACAGTCCGGAATCACGCGATTCGAACGATCGGATGGAGCGCAAAATTGACGAAATCAAGCGAGCGCTCGAAAGCAAGTAAATCGCTTGGCTGATCCTGCTGCTGTTCGACAGCTTCCACGGCTAGCATAAAGGGGGACGAGGGCTCTGCTTCGTTCCTCATTCGTGGAGTTCGCCTCATCATGAAGGCTCGAAAGTAACTGTAGCTGCAAAGGAACGTTCCTCGGCTCAGCCAAGGCTTTCAGAGTTGAGCCGAGCCTTTTGCAAGCAAATGAAAGGTGACGCATTGGTAAGCATCGGCAGTAGAGAACTGCCGGGTCGGCAAGCCGACCGTCTTGGAGGTTTTGCAATGTCACTGGGGTTGATCTTACTAGTCATTCTTGTCATCGCTTTGTTGGGAGGCTTCAGCAGGCGCGGCCGAGGCTATGGCTATGGATATGGCCACCGATCCACCGGCCTCATCGGGATCGTGCTCGTGATTGTTCTGATCTTGATTTTACTAGATAAAATATAGATGAATATTGGCGCCCGGTTTCCTTCCGAGAGGCGCAAAGAAAGGCCGGTGCCTCGACTACTGATGCTATTCAGTCTAGAGCATTGCGCGCCCGTGCATCGGGATGCATATCCAAGTACTCTCTGGTCCTAATTCATCGCGGAGATACTTACCACGACGATTTCTGTGAAATCATGTCGCGCATCAAGCTCATTGCCCCAGACATAAGGACTGTTTTGCACAGCTATGAGGATGCAAGTTCTTTGCCGGATGTGGTGTGGTCGAAACCGACACTGATCGTATCGTTTCACAGAGGCGGCTCTCTAGAGTTACTGGAAGTATTCCCTCTCCGACGGACAGAGGACCTTACAAGATGGTCTGACAGCCTGCGTCAAGCGGGGGTGCCCGACTGACGGCCAGTAAAGGAAATTCAGCGTTACCGAGGAACGAGGTTTCCTGTCCGGCAGCGGGCAATGGCATAACAATGCTGTTCGTTGTATCCAACCGCTCGATTGTAGAGGAGACGCAGCATGGACCGATTCACCGGCGGTTGCCTGTGCGGCAACGTGCAAATCGTGGCGTCGGGCCCCCATACCGGGTCGGCCTTTGTCACTGCCTTGACTGCCGCAAGCATCATGGGGCCCTTTTTCACGCTTCTGCGGTATTCCCCCAAGATGCGGTGACGATCAATGGCGAAACGCGCGACTACGCTGGACGGTTTTTCTGTCCACGCTGCGGCTCGTCTATTTTTGCACGCAGCGCAGACGAAATCGAAGTGAACTTAGGATCCCTGGATGCCCCAGACCAACTGATGCCAACCTACGAAAGCTGGATCCTCCGTCGCGAGGCCTGGTTGCCGCCGTTTCCGCTCACGAGACGATACGACCGCGATCGTGACGCCACCGGTCGCCTTGAGGACTAGGTAGCCAACGGTGCAAAGGCCCGGTGCTCTTACCGGAACTCATCCTGTGTCGGCTCGTTCCGCCGTAGCCTTCCCGGCCTGCATGGTCTCAGGAATTCCGCCTCGGGAACATTTTGTGGTGAATGGCATCAAATCCATGGACTGGGCGTACTGCTACCACCGAGGAGGTGACCATGGCACAGGCTGTTTCAACTCTTATCACAAGACGAGAGGTGGTCGCAGGACTGGCGGTGACCGCCGCAGCGACAGCTGTGTCGGCGGAGGCGGATAATGCCCACGCGCAAGATCCGAGAAAAGTCTGTACGAGCGGCTGGGGGGTGTCTTCGCCATTGCAGCGGTGGTTGATCACTTTAGCGATGACATCGTGAAGAACCCTATCGTCGGCCAGGGTTCCAAGAACCCGCAGCTGCGGGAATGGCATACCAAGAACCTCGAAAGGCTGCCTGGCCTGAAGTTCATGCGGACGCTATGGGTCTGTGATGTATCGGGGGGACCCTTCAAGTTCACGCCCACCAAGCCCGGCACGACGCCGCTCGGCCTAGAGGAAGCCCACCGGGACTTGCGCATCTCTCCCGCAGAATTTGATGAGGTTGCTGCGGAACTCGGGCGGACCCTGGACTTTTTTTAAGGTCCCGGAGCGCGAGAAGGGTGAAGTCCTGGCTGCCTTCGCCGCTCACAAAAATGAGGTTACCGCCGGCTACCGTGCGACCCCCTAAGCGCGACTGGAGGCCCGGATCCCCACCCCAGGCCGTAGCAGGCTTGGGAGGCATCGGGGCTTAAATTATGACTACTAGGGCCGAAGTCGGTCCGTCTGGAAAGCCGTTAACCGTTTCTCAGATCAGCAATAATCAGCGGTTCGGGTGGCGATAATATGGGGTTGGGTGGCACTGGTTTGTAAAAGGTGGTGAGAAGCGGGATGCCATTTCGGGAGGGATACAATGGAGTATATGACGAGGCCACTTTGGCTCATCTGCAAGACATATTCGAATATGTTTGGCTGGCGATGGTCGACCTGGGTGAACCGAAAATAACGCGCGATGACCTCGCGGGAATGATCATCGGCTATCATGAGAAAGGCATGAGCGTCGAGGCGATCAAGGAATTCATGACTGTTGATCTGACCACAAAACGCAGGCCTTAGTGCCTGCCGGATGGCGACATGGGGGTCGTGGAGGTGTCGCGCCAGATGCAACTGAGGAAAGAAAAGAGGGGGTTCGCCACATGAACAGCCACCGTTTTCGAATTGGCCAACAGCTTAACTTGTCATTGGGTCCGGTTCATCCCGGGAAATTTGTGACCTGTCAGGTCGTGAAGCTGCTGCCCGTCCGGGACGGGCTGCCGCCAGAATACCAGGTCAGGAACTCCGGAGAGGATTTTGACAGGCGGGCGAGCGAAGGCGACCTCGCGTCTCTGAAAACAGACGCTGGCGCTCCTCTCGGCGGTTAACGCCCAAATGGATCGGTCATCCAAAGTTTAACTACGGCCCACCTCTCACCTTTGGCCACCCCTCTCCCTATCGAATTTCTCCGCTGCAGCAAATTCTCTGGCGAGTGCCGTCTGGTGGGGTTCCAGTAGCAAATCCTGCACATGAGAGCACGTAGAACAGCGCCATGATTGAAGCCGCTGTAAGTCGCGCAATATGACCGTTTCGATGACGCGGCACTGTGGACATTCGAGCGGATAAGAACGGGCATCGAGTGCAGAGCCGGCCATGAGTTCAACCTCCCATAGGGTCAAAGGCGGCTTATATGCGTATGGCCAATCTTCACCACAATGGCACAACGACGAAGCTAACGAAGGTTTAATCGAAGCTGACAGAGGAGTTTGCAAGGACAGCAGTAACTTATTGGCCCACTGCCGCATTGCACCTGCGGAGACAATGATGAGTGCAGGCCCGATAAATAAGATCGCAGCAGCCAATGCGCTGGTGGCGCAAGCGCGGAAACTCGTCGCCTCCCAGGAGCAGGAGGTCGCCCGCATGCGGGCTGCGGGACTCAAAAGCGATAGCAACAAATAACCTCGCGGATTCACAGTAAACTGAAACGGTCGGTAGAGGTCCGTGAGGGCCCATGAAGGGAGTTTGGCGGCGGGGGAGGGATTCAAACGCCGGGCCCTTACAGGCACAACGGTTTTCAACCACCGCTAAACCGGTCCAGCATAGCCAGTAGAGCACTGATTGCCGTTGGGGTGCCTTGCCGCTATGAACGAGGTGCGAGCCTTGCTCATGGTTGCTTGAGTTTGTAATGCTGGTTCCGCCAAGGCAAACCTATCTCGGTTATAATTTTCCTGCCAAACACTATGTCCCGAAAGGCCACAACCGAATCCTCAGTTAAGACGCCTTTTGGCAACGCTGTGATCGAGGGTTCTAGCTGGCTTGATCTTTTCACTCCCAAACTCCTGACTGTCCTAAAGGAGGGCTATGGGCTGCAGCAGTTTCGGGCTGATGCCATGGCCGGATTGACCGTTGCCATAGTCGCATTGCCGCTTTCGATGGCAATCGCGATTGCTTCCGGCGTTTCCCCCGCTCAGGGGCTCTACACGGCTATCGTGGGCGGGTTTCTGGTGTCGGCACTTGGCGGCAGTCGATTTCAAATCGGCGGCCCGGCGGGGGCCTTTATCGTCTTGGTTGGAACGACGGTGCAGGTGCATGGCGTCGACGGGCTTATCTTGGCAACGATCATTTCCGGAGTGATCCTGGTGCTCGCAGGAGTCTTGCGACTTGGCACCTATGTCAAATTCATTCCCTATCCCGTGACGGTAGGGTTCACTGCCGGAATCGGGGTCATCATCTTCACAAGCCAGCTCAAGGAGCTATTTGGCTTGACGCTTGCCGGCCCCGAACCAGGCCTTGAAGGTGCCGGTCCTTTGGAGCAATTTGCCTTCCCTCGATCCGACCACCGCCGTTGTTTCCATCGCCACGATAGTGGTCATTGTCGGTCTAAGAAAGAAAATGCCGCGATGGCCGGGGATGCTAATTGCTGTCGTCGCAGGTGCGGCGGCCACCGCCATTTTCAATTTACCGGTGGCCACGATCGGCACCAGGTTTGGTGGCATTCCCGCGAGCCTCCCACTGCCTGCTCTGCCGGAGATTAGTTTGGCCAAAATACAAGCCATGCTGCCGAGCGCTGCCGCTTTTGCCCTGCTGGGATCGATTGAGTCACTCCTTTCGGCAGTTGTCGCCGACAGCATGACCGGCCGACGCCATCGCTCCAATTGCGAACTGGTCGGACAAGGCGTAAGCAACATTGCCTCCGGATTGTTCAGCGGCTTCTGTGTAACCGGAACCATCGCGCGTACTGCGACGAATATCCGTTCCGGGGCTCACGGCCCAATCGCCGGAATGCTGCATTCCGTCTTTATGCTGATATTTGTGATCTTTGCAGCACCGCTGGCAACCTTCATCCCGCTGGCTAGTCTTGCTGGCGTGCTGGTTGTGGTTGCGTGGGCGATGTTCGAGAGGCATGCATTCGCTTCGCTTCTGAGAGCTTCCAAGGGTGATGCTGCCGTCCTGCTCGTTACCTTCCTGCTTACGATCTTCCGAGACCTGACGGAAGCAATCATTGTCGGTTTTGCCCTTGGCTCGGTCCTGTTCATTCATCGCATGTCGAAAGTAACGGCCATTCAACTGCACACACCTCTCGTCGAAGACGACAGGGCAGATGACGCGAATGGAAAGCGAACACGGTATGACGAAGTGACGGCCAGCGATCCCAATGTAATTGTTTATCGAATAACCGGCGCCTTTTTCTTCGGGGCCGCCGCCTCGATCGGCTTGGTACTTGACCGCACAGCCAATACGCATCGCGCGTTGGTCCTTGATCTTATCGGCCGTGCCTTTTCTCAACTCAACAGCAGCCAAGACGATAGAGGGACTGGCTCACAACGCTGCCAAACGCGGAACACGCATCACCCTGACGGGAGTTTCACGCGAGGTTCAGCGCGAACTTTCCATCCTTGGTGTTAAACCCCCACTCGTGCAATACGAACTCGACATCGATGCTGCGCTAAGAAAGATTAGAGCTACTCACGCTGTAGGACCTCATTCAGCTCTGGAATGAGCCTCGCACAGGGTCTGCTTGCTCAGATCCTTGGTTTCATACCGATATCTGCCGTGGGAACATCGCTGCACAACGGCAACTACTCTCTGAACGTTGAGGGATCAAATAGGAAACTGCGGCCGCCTCTGCCTGCACCGCAAGAAGATCAATATCAACCGTGCTCGCAGGTCAGAGGCTCCTTCATGCATTGTGATCTCGGCTATATCGACCTGGAGCAGAAGACTTTGCAAACCATCGAAACCCGTTCGGCACGAGGTTGTCACCCATGTCTTAGGTACGTTCCATCACCTATGTCCGGGCCGGAAAATTGATTTTGGCGGAGGGGGAGGGATTTGAACCCCCGGTGCCCTCACGGGCACAACGGTTTTCAAGACCGCCGCATTAAACCACTCTGCCACCCCTCCGTGGGGGCCAGCGAAACTGTCATATCAGCCTGCTAGCCCAATGCAATAGGGTCCGTCTTGCTGTCGTCCCGCGGCCAAGCCGGGCTGGCTATTCGGCGTAGGAAGGATCGCTCGCATCGAGCAGCCGTTTCATTTCCGCAAAATGGCTGAAGGCGGAATCGGTGAACTTGTCCCAGTCCTGCGCGGTCTGCTCGGCCACCTTGGCGCTCATCAAATTAAGCTTTTGGCCGGTGGAATAGGCAAGCACCAGCGTCTGGCAGGCTCGCTCGAGATAATAGAGATTGTCGAAAGCCTCCGCCACAGATGTCCCCGCGACCAGCACGCCGTGGTTGCCCATCATCATCGTTTTCCGGTTGCCCAGCATGCGCACCAGTCTGAGGCCTTCCTCATCATTGTCCGCCATTCCCTGATAGCCAAGATCATAGGCAACCCGGTTGTAATAACGTGCCGTGTTCTGATCGACCGGCTTGATTTCGGGATCGGCCAGTGCGGCCACTGCCGTCGCATAGGGAGGATGCAGATGCATGATGCAGCGCGCATGAGGCAGGTTCGCATGCATGGCGCCATGAATGCACCAGGCGGTCATGTCCGGCGCATCGTGTGCGTTCATCGTGGATCTTGTCCGTCGCATCGAGCAGCTGCAGGTCGCTGGCCCTGATTCGCGAGAAGTGCATCCATTTTGGATTCATCAGGAACGATTTTCCATCGGGTGAAACCGCCAGGCTGAAATGATTGGCGACTGCCTCGTGCCAACCCATCCGTGCGGTGAGCCGGAACGCCGCCGCCAAGTCAACGCGCTGCTGCCATTCCTCGGGGCTATGTTTCGGCTGTGTTTTCAGGGACGAGACCTGGCTCATGGCAAATCTCCTTTGAGGGCGCTAGGGCGCGACACGGGGTATCTGGCGATAGAACTAATGGCCGGTGCGACGGCCGGCAAGGGGGCTAATCGCAGGTAGCCAGACTTATGCCACATTGCCCGCTACCATGTATTGCACCGAAACGTCCCTTCGGCTGAGCGTTCTCACCCATGGATCGTGAAATGTCCTTCGCCAGCATTCTGAATGTGGTGGCCATTTTGGCTGGTCTCATGCTCGGCGGCATCATGCCCGAAGACGCAATGGGGCAAAGCCTTGAAGGGCTGAGCTTCCAGAAAAAGCTCAAGCTCGCCAAAGTCGGCGATGAGGATGCCCAGATTGCCGTGGCGAAGCACTATGAAGTGGGAAGCAAGGTCAAACGCTCCCGCCTCGAGGCCGCCAAATGGTATCGCCTCGCGATGGACCAGGGCAATGTGGAGGCTCAATTGCGCCTGGGCCGGCTCGTTCACCAGGGCGGCGATGGTCTGAAGCAGGATCTCGTGATGGCGGCGCAGCTTTATCAGGCGGCTGCTGAGCTTGGCAGCATCGAAGCGCAGAACTGGCTCGGCTATTGCTTCCAGCATGGGATCGGTGTGGAGGCCAATGACGAACGCGCAGTCGAATGGTACCGCCAATCCGCAGACGGGGGCTTTGCGCCCGCACAGAGCAATCTGGGCCTCATGTATCTGATGGGCAGGGGAACAGAGCGCAGCTTGCTGCGGGCGTTCGAATATTTCCAGAAATCGGCGGCCCAGGACGACAGCTGGGGGCTCAACAATCTGGGCGGCATGTATGAAATGGGCTGGGCCGTGTCTAAGGATTCCCGCCGCGCTCTGGACTATTATGGGAAGGCCGTGGAGACCGGCAACCAATCGGCAAAGGATAATGTCGCAAGGCTCAGTGCCATCATCGAGGGGCGGCCTCTGCCTGCTCCTTCCATAGCTGCGCCCCCGCAAAGCAGGCTGGCCTTGCCGTCTCCTCCAGCGCCCGCTGCACCCATCTCCAAAAACACGCCGCCCGTCCAGGAAACGATTTTTTCGCCCGACAGCGAGACGCAGGTGCCTCAATAATGTTGCCTGTGCAAACCAGAAAACTGCCTCTGTTTGCGTTAACCATAAATGGCTACCGTTCCTTTACCTCGATTGGGTCAGATGGAGGCTGGAGTTGATGGTGGGGGCCATGACGGGGCTGGTGGGTATGCAATATGCGTGATGCGGTACGCTCGATCGCGGCTTTCATCGCCGGAATGTCGCTTCTTTTATCCGTGCTGTCGCTGGCCGGTTGCTCATCCGGCATGAAGCGCGATCCGTTCGCCGGCGTCGGCAGTCCGATTTACAAAGGCAATGGACCTCTGCCGAAGGGCGGCGGCCGCTATCAGCTCGGTGAGCCTTATGAGGTTGCCGGTGTCTGGTTCTACCCTCAGGAAGAACCAGCCTATGACAAAATGGGCGTGGCCTCGTGGTATGGGCCGCAGTTTCATCGCCGCATGACCTCGAACGGAGAATGGTTCGACATGGACTATCTTTCTGCCGCTCATCCGACCTTGCCGCTGCCGAGTTATGCCAAGGTGACCAGCCTGGAGACGGGCAAGGAGATCGTCGTCCGCGTCAATGATCGGGGCCCCTTCGTTGACGATCGCATGATCGACCTGTCCAGGAAATCCGCCGAGGCGTTGGGCTTTCGCAACAAGGGGACCGCCAAGGTCCGCGTGCAATATATCGGACAGGCACCGCTAAATGATCGCGGCATGCACCTAGCCGCCATGAACCGGGAGTTGCAGCGCGGCACGCCGCTGCCGCAAATGATCGCGGCCGCCGGAGAGCCTGTCGAGCAAGGTCCTCAGACGGCAACCCTTGCCAAAACACCTGTGGCAGCGGTCCAGGCTTCCAATGATCGCCAGCAACCAGCTTACGTTGTCTCGCCGGAATATTTCATCCAGGTCGGAGCCTTCGCAAATGTCGACAATGCCGAACGGGCGCGATTCAATCTGGAGGGTTTCGGCAATGTCGAAGTGACGCCGGTCAATGCCAGCATGGGCACGGTCTATAAGGTCACACTATGGCCGCCCTCGCCAGGTGTCGCCGGGGAAACCTTAACCCTCGTGCGCGCTGCCGGTCACCCCGACGCAGAACTCATCATCGCCCAGTACTAGTCCGGCCTCGGCCTGCGCCGCCATGCCAAATCCTTGCGCGGTCGCTGGCGAATAGTGTTAAGAATCGCCCTGATTGCCAACTGCGTTGGACAAACCGGTGATCCGAACGACTACTCGCAACATCTTGGGAATTCTCGGGGCTATGGCTCTGTCGGCAATGCTGGCCGGGCCCCTCTATGCCCAATCGGCTGTTTCGCCTGAGCAGCTGCAGTTTTTCACCAAATCGAAAAACGCGATCCTGATTGACGGTCGAACCGGCAAGTCGATGTATGAGAAAAACCCCGACGAGCCGATCGCTCCCGCGAGCATGAGCAAGATCATGACCCAGATCATGGTCTTCGAGAGGTTGGCGGAAAAGACGCTCAGCCTCGACCAGGAGTTTTTCGTCAGCAAGAACGCTTGGAAGAAGGGCGGCGCGAAATCCGGCAGTTCAACCATGTATCTTGAACCGGAATCACGCGTGAAGCTGGGCGATCTCATCCAGGGAGCGATCATTCAGTCTGCGAACGATGCCTGCATAGCGATTGCGGAGAATATCGCCGGCACCGAAGAGGCGTTTGCCGACCTGATGACCTTTCGCGCGCGCGAGATGGGCCTCAAACATGCCACCTTCAAGAATGCTACCGGACTTCATGACAAAGACCACAAGATCGCGGTGCGCGAGCTCGCGCTATTGGCCGAATACATAATCCGGAAGTTCCCCAATTACTATCCTTACTACCGGCAGAAGTCCTTTACCTGGAACAACATCAACCAGCCCAACCGCAACCCGCTGCTCCTCGACTATCCCGGCGCGGACGGGGTGAAGACCGGTTTCGTAAAAGAGGCGGGTTATGGCCTCATCGGCTCGGCTTTGCGCAACGAGCGGCGGCTGATCCTTGTAGTCGCAGGTCTGCCCTCGTCTGAGGAGCGCCGCCAGGAGGCGCAAAAGCTCCTCGACTGGGGTTTCCGTCAGTTTAAGCCTTTTACGGCCTATGCCGCCGGCGAAACCATCGGCCAAGTGCGCGTGTGGGGCGGCTCAGTTGGGGCAGCGACGCTCGTTGCACGCAACGAGGTGCGCATTGCACTCTCGGAGGCGGAGAGCCGCCAGGTAAAAGTCGAACTCTTCTACAAGGGGCCGCTCATTGCGCCGGTCAAAAAGGGCACCGAGATTGGTAAGGTGAGATTTCTGATCGAGGGCAAGCCGGTCGCTGAGCAGGCAGTGGTCACCGGCCAGGACATTGCTGCCGTCGACAGCCGATGGAAACGCGCCCTCGACTCCCTCATCATCATGGCGCTCGGCGGCTAGCGGATGGCCGGCGGGATTTTTATTACCTTCGAGGGCGGTGAAGGTACGGGCAAGACCACGCAGCTCGCCAAATTGGCAGCCGCGCTCGAGAAGAAAGGCGTAGACGTGCTCTGCACGCGTGAGCCTGGCGGATCGCCGGAGGCCGAAGCCATTCGTGACGAGCTCGTATCGGGTGACGCAGGCAAATGGTCGCCGCTCGCGGAGGCGCTGCTGATGAATGCCGCTCGCGACAGCCATCTTCGCAAAACGATTAGGCCTGCCCTCGCTTTGGGTAGGACCGTGCTTTGCGATCGATTCTTGGATTCGACCCGCGCCTATCAGGGCGTTGCCGGCGGTGTCGACATGAAACTCATTGCCGCGCTAGAGAAATCCGTTGTCGGACAGACCGTGCCCGATCTCACTTTGATCTTCGATCTCGATCCCGAAATCGGCTTGGCGCGGGCTAAGCCATCGGAGGACCGGTTCGAGAGAAAGGGAGCTGAGTTTCATTCGAGGCTGAACACTGCCTTTCGCGAGATCGCTCGGGACGAACCCGAACGATGCCGCATCATCGATGCCTCGGCACCGCCCGATGTCGTCTTCGCGGCAATCATGAAAATCGTCCTGCCGCTTATGGGGTCAGGACATGAGCGATGATGTTGATCCGCGCGACACGCCGCACCATCCGCGCCGTCGAAACACCCTTCTTGGCCATGTTGAGGGCGAGAACAGCCTGCTGCAGGCTTATCGATCGGGCAGGCTCCATCACGCCTGGCTGATCGCCGGCCCGCGCGGCATCGGCAAGGCAACGCTGGCTTACCGGTTTGCCCGCTTTCTACTGCATGCGTCCGCCGCTGATCCCAATAGAGACGCAGTGAGCCTCGACATCGCGCCCGATCACCCCACGGCCCGTAGAATAGCAGCAGGCAGCCATGCCGACCTCTTCGTGGTTGAGCGCCGTTTCGATCATCGCACCGGCCGTCTGAAGACCGAGACCGGGGTTGACATCGCCCGCATGGCGTCCGGCTTTTTCTCCCGCTCGGCCGCGGAAGGAGGATGGCGTGTCTGTATTGTCGACACGGCCGACGACCTCAACCTGGAGTCCGCCAACGCCCTGCTTAAGAGTTCTCGAAGAGCCGCCGTCTCATTCGATCTTCCTTCTTCTTGCCAACCGGCCCGGCACGCTTCTGCGCACAATAAGGTCGCGGTGCATTCAGCTCCAACTTCAACCGCTTTCGGAGCAGCATGTCGTAGAAGCACTGTCGGGCGTGCTTGGCTCGCAGGCTCCGTCGCCGGCCGATATCGCATTTGCCGCGCGGCTTTCCGGCGGCAGTCCGGGTCGTGCGCTCGAGCTTCTCGGTTCGGGCGGCACGCGCATATTCTCCGAATTCCACAGCCTAGTGTCCGACCTTCCCCGGTTGAACCGCCGTCAAGCCTTGGCTTTCGCCGATCAGATGCAGGGCAGGGCAGGGGGGGAAGATTTTGATATTTTCTGTGAATTGCTGGCAGGCTGGATTGCCGAGCGTGCCCGCGCTGAAGCGCTTGCATCGATGAAATCGGCAACTGCATGGGCCGCAGCTCATGCCGAACTGAACCATTCCATTCGCCGAACAAATGCCCTAAACCTCGACCGGCGGCAGCTGGTCATGCAGGCTTTCGAGGCGCTTCGCGACGCCGCGGGGCGATCGCAGAACGAGCCTGCGGCCAATTGAAATTTTCGGTAACGCCCAGCTCATGACTGCTCAGAAGACGTTTTACATCACCACTGCCATTTCATATGCCAATGGCGCGCCTCATATCGGACACGCCTATGAGGCGCTTGCCACTGATGCGCTCGCGCGCTTCAAACGCCTCGACGGCTATGATGTGATGTTCCTCACCGGTACCGATGAGCATGGACAGAAGGTCGAGCAAACCGCGGCCCAGCAGGGAAAGAAGGCTGCCGACTTCGTTGATGAAACCACGCCCCTGTTCCGCCGCATGGTTGCTGCTCTCGATTGCTCCAACGACGATTTCATTCGCACCACCGAGCAGCGCCACAAGGAAACCGTGGCCGAGTTATGGAAACGGCTGGAGCACGCGGGCGATATCTATCTCGGCAAATATTCCGGCTGGTATTCGGTCCGAGACGAGGCCTATTACAGCGCGGACGAGACCGAGGAACGCGAGGGCAAGCGCTACTCTGTCAAGTCTGGAACGCCGGTGGAATGGGTTGAGGAGGAGAGCTACTTCTTCCGTCTTTCGGCCTACCAGCAAAAGCTGCTCGAACTTTATCAAGCCCAGGAAGAATTCATCGGGCCGCCGGAACGGCGAAATGAAATCGTGAGCTTTGTCAAACGCGGCCTTCAGGATCTCAGCATATCTCGAACCACCTTCTCATGGGGCATCCCCGTTCCCGGTGTTCAGGGCCATGTGATGTATGTCTGGATCGACGCGCTGACGAATTACATTTCGGCGACAGGCTTGCCTGGCAGCAGTAACCCCCGCGCCAAATACTGGCCCGCCGACTTGCATATCATCGGTAAGGACATCCTGCGTTTTCATACTGTCTACTGGCCGGCATTCCTCATGTCCGCCCGCCTGCCTCTTCCGCAGCGCGTATTCGCCCATGGCTTTTTGTTCAACCGGGGTGAGAAGATGTCGAAGTCCGTCGGCAACGTCATCGACCCTTTTGCCATTATCGATCGCTACGGAGTCGATCAAGTGCGCTACTTCTTCCTCCGCGAGGTTCCTTTCGGCCAGGACGGCAACTATAGTCACGAGGCGATCATTGGCCGCATTAATGCCGATCTGGCCAACGACCTCGGCAATCTAGCGCAGCGCTCGCTGTCGATGATCGCCAGGAATTGCGCAGGCGTTGTCCCCCGCCCGGGGCGACTCAGCGAAGCGGACGAAGCTCTCTTGGCTTCCGCCGACGCGCTCCTGGCGGAGATCCGGGCTCATCACGAGGCGCAGGCCATCAGCCGGGCTCTCGATGCGATCTGGCGCGTCACCGGGGATGCCAACCGTTACTTCGCCGGCGAGCAGCCCTGGAGCCTAAAGAAAACCGATCCTGCAAGGATGGGTACCGTGCTTTACGTCACCGCCGAGGTGCTGCGCCAGATCGGCATTCTCATTCAGCCCTACATGCCTGCCTCGGCCGCCAAGCTTCTGGACTCACTGGCCGTAAAGGCCTCCTCGCGCAGCTTCGTCGCACTGGGGCAAGCCGGCCGCTTGCAGTCCGATATTGCGATACCTCCGCCGCAGGCGATCTTTCCCCGCTTCATCGAAGAGGAGATTCCTCAATCGGCATGATCCGAGCCGTCGACAGCCACTGCCATCTGGATTTCAAGGAATTCAGCGATGTCGGCGCTGTCGTGTCGCGGGCAAGAGCGGCTGGCGTTGAGCTCATGGTCACCATTTCGACGCGGGTTCGCGCCTTCGCCTCGACCCTGGGCATCGCCGAAACCTTTCCCGAGGTCTTCTGCTCCCTCGGAACCCATCCCCATAACGCCGCCGTTGAAACCGATGTAACGGCCGAAGAGCTGATCTCGCTGAGCGGCCATCCCAAAGTGGTGGCGATCGGCGAGGCTGGCCTAGACTATCACTACCGCCACAGCCCGCCCTCGGCCCAGGCCGCAAGCTTTCGTGTTCATATCGAGGCCGCGCGCCGCACCGGTCTGCCCCTCATCATTCACAGCCGCGAGGCTGAAGACGACACCGCATCCCTGATCGAAGAGGAAATGGCAAAGGGCGATTTCAAGCTTCTTTTGCACTGCTACTCCTCTCGGCCCGCGCTTGCCGAACGCGGTCTCGCGATCGGTGCCTATATTTCGTTTTCGGGCATCCTGACCTTCAAGAACGCCGAGGAGATCCGCCTCGTCGCGCAGCGTGCACCCATCGATCGGATCATGGTCGAGACCGATGCGCCCTATCTCGCGCCCGTGCCGCATCGCGGGAAAGTCAACGAGCCGGCCTATGTCATTCACACGCTCAATGCGCTTGCCGAATTGCGTGGAATGCCTCTCGCCGAGATGGCCGCCGCGACCAACGCAAACTTTTTTCGGCTCTTCTCGAAAGTCGCCATTCCTCCAGCTTACACCCCGACCGAACGATCATGAGCCTGGAACTGACGATCCTCGGCTGCGGATCATCCGGTGGCGTGCCGAGGATCGGAAATCATTGGGGTCATTGCGACCCAGCCAATCCCAAGAACCACCGCCGCCGTTGTTCAGTCCTGGTTCAACGTGGCAGTTCCGCAGCGGCTACACGCGTTCTCGTCGACACCTCTCCGGATCTTCGCATTCAGCTGCTCATGGCAGGCGTCGGCGAACTCGACGGCGTCGTCTTCACCCATCCCCACGCCGATCACACCCACGGCATCGACGAGCTTCGCGCCGTTGCGCTGAATATGCGGCGCCGCGTTCCCGTTTGGGCCGACAGCCGAACCTCGAATGCACTGATGGGGCGCTTCGGCTATGCTTTCCGCACGCCTGAGGGTTCGCCTTATCCGCCCATTCTCGACATTGGCCTTCTGACGCCGCTCGACCCCGTTTCTATCGCGGGCAGGGGAGGGGAGGTCACTCTCCTGCCGTTCGAAGTGCAGCATGGCGACATTCGTGCACTCGGGTTCCGCATCGAGGGCATGGCGTACACCCCTGACATCAATGGTGTGCCGCCGGAATCCCATGCGGCACTCAGCGCGCTGGATTGCTGGATCGTTGACGCGCTACGGCGAACGGGGCATCCCAGCCATTGGTCTTTGCCGGAAACCCTGGAGTGGATCAGCCGCTTCCGGCCGAAGAGGGCAATCATCACCAACATGCATTTGGATCTGGATTACGACACACTGTGCCACGAACTGCCCCCGCACATCCGGCCGGCATTCGATGGTATGATCGTCGGGCTAGCGGACATGCCGGGAGAGCGGCCATGAAACCGATGAGAGCAGTCGCTGTGGTCAGTTTATCACTGTCGCTGCAGACTGCAGCGGTCATGGCGCGGCCGCAGTGTCGCGACGGCAATGGAAAAACTGATGAATCCCGCCGATGGCTCCTCACAGTGTTGCGCACCCCGCGGCTTGGCATTCTTACCACCGCGCCTGGTGGCTGGGACATGCTTGATCTGACCGATGACGGTCCGCCGACCGCTCTCGACGCCTATGATCACAATGACCGCAACTGGTGGTGCCCATACGACCGCCATCTGTTGGCCTTGCGCGACAGCGTCGATTATATCACCGGCAATGGTGCCGCAGCGATTCCAGAATAATTTTCCATAATATATATTATGCGAATGAGGCCAAGTCCTTCCGATGAGCGCCCAGCCTTTCGACCCCGCAACCGCCGACTTCCGATCTATAACGACTCTCCTGCGTATCATGTGTGCCCTGCGCGATCCCCAAGGCGGCTGTCCGTGGGACCTGGAGCAGAGCTTCGATACGATTGCTCCCTACACGATAGAAGAAGCCTATGAGGTTGCCGACGCGATCGAGCGCAAGGACATGGCCGGGCTCGTCCAGGAGCTCGGCGATCTTCTTCTCCAGGTGGTCTACCACGCGCAGATGGCAGCCGAGCAGCGGGCTTTTGCATTCGACGATGTCGTAGAGGCCATCTGCCGCAAGATGGTGCGCCGTCATCCTCACGTGTTCGGCGATGAGAAGGCGCGTTCGGCAGGAGCGGCAAAGGGCTTCTGGGAAACGATGAAGGCGACGGAAAAGCCGGAGCAGGGGGCTGATCGGTCATCCGCGCTGGAAGGGGTGCCCACCGCCCTGCCCGCGCTGACTCGCGCTCTGAAGCTCCAGGCCAAGGCCGCGCGCGTCGGCTTCGATTGGCCGTCGAGCGAGGATGTCATCGATAAAATTTGTGAGGAGGCCGCAGAGCTCCGCGCCGCGCCGAGCGCGGGGCAACAGGAGGAATTCGGCGACATGCTCTTTGCCGCGGTCAATCTTGCCCGCCATCTCGATATCGATCCGGAAGCGGCGCTGCGCGGTGCCAATGCGAAATTCACTCGCCGCTTTGCGTATATTGAACATGCTCTGCATGCCACAGGCAAAAGCCCCGAAAAGTCGAGCCTGCAGGAACTGGATGATTTGTGGGACGAGGCGAAGCGGCATGAGTTAAAGCCGGATACTTGAGCTATTCGGCCGCCGGCTTCAAAACATCGCCGATGGTTTTCAGCCTGTCGCCGAGGCGGGCACGGGCAAGAGGTGCAACGGCGGGATCGAACCGAACCCGCAAACGAACGAGCCCATGCTCGTCATCATGACGTGACAGGATCTCGCCGCGTGAATAAAGCCAGTTCAGCTCCTGCCCCTGCTCCGAACCAAGCTCGATTTCGAACATCACCGATGCGGCTGCAAGCCGACGTTCGATGTGGCTGAGCAGTGTATCGAGCCCCTCGCCCGTGACCGATGATATGAGCACCACATTATCGCGCCGCCGTGACAGCGACGCCAGTGCCTGCCGGCGCTCTTCCTCGTCAACGAGATCGATTTTGTTCCACACTTCGAGGACATGGCGCCGCCGAAGCTCGTCGAGCCCGAGTTCCGCCAGAACGCTCTCGACATCGCCGGCTTGGGCCTCGCTGTCTTCATGGCTGATGTCGCGCACATGCAAAATGAGATCGGCTGAGAGAACTTCCTCCAGCGTTGCCCGGAATGCCGCCACGAGCATTGTCGGCAGGTCCGATATGAAGCCGACGGTATCGGAGAGGATGATCTTCCGGCCCTGCGGCAGAGTAACCTCGCGCATGGTTGGATCAAGCGTGGCGAACACCATGTCCTTCGCGAGGACGCCGCTGTTTGTCAGCCGGTTAAACAGCGTGGACTTGCCGGCATTGGTATAGCCCACCAGTGCCACCACCGGATAAGGTACCCGTGCCCTGCTCTGCCGATGTAGCGACCGCGTCCGCTTGACGGTTTCGAGCTCTCCCTCGATGCGTCCGATACGCTGCTGGATAAGCCGGCGGTCGATCTCAAGCTGCGATTCGCCGGGACCTCCGAGAAACCCAAAGCCGCCGCGCTGTCGTTCCAGATGGGTCCACGATCGCACCAGCCGGCTCTTTTGATATTGGAGATGGGCCAGCTCGACCTGCAGCGAACCTTCCCGCGTCTGCGCGCGCTGCCCGAAAATTTCGAGGATCAATCCGGTCCGGTCCAGGACCTTTGCCTTCCAGGCTTTTTCCAGATTCCGCTGTTGCACCGGCGAGAGTTGCCCGTCGATGATGACGAGCTCCGCATCGGAGCGCTCCACCAGTTCCGTAATGGCATGCACCTTGCCGCTTCCCAAAAGCGTGCGGGGATTGGGGTCGGCAAGGGTCACAGTGAACGCTTCAGTGACATCGAGCCCGACCGCGTGGGCAAGGCTTCGCGCTTCTTCGAGCCTCGCTTCGGGGCTGCGCAGGGAAACGCGGGGCGCCTGCGAATTTCCGCCTCGCCTTTTCAGCTCGACATGCTACGACGATCGCGCGGACGCGGGTTTCACTCATGCGCATTCATGCCTGTAGCACACCCCCCGCCCTGCTAAACGGCCAGCACCGGTTCAGGTTTCATTCCCTCCGGCCTCGTCTTCGAACAAGCTGATCGGCATGCCGGGCATGATGGTGGATATGGCGTGTTTGTAGACGAGCTGCGACAGGCCGTCACGGCGCAGGAGGACGCAGAAATTATCGAACCACGTAATGATACCTTGCAGCTTTACCCCGTTTACTAGAAACACCGTGACCGCAACCTTGTTTTTTCTGACATGATTTAAAAACGTGTCCTGGAGATTTTGTGGCTTTTCTTGCGCCATCTCGACTCCTCAAATTTTATGGAACCGCTTGATCCGGCGCCGACTGCAAACACCGGCCTGCTGTTCCTTTTCTCACCACGCCCAATGTAGCACAGCCTGCCAATTGCCGCGACGCCAACTTTCCGTGAACATTGTAAAGTGGAAGCTTGTGTGCGCTCCCGGGCGGCCAGCGGCGCAAGCCTCGGAACTTGATCCAAAAAAAACTCTTATGAGAACTCAATGTTCTTCCGCGCGGCTGGCCTCGGCCAATCCCAAGAGTTTGATCTTGCGATGCAATGCCGAGCGCTCCATGCCGACAAAGGATGATGTCTTGGAGATATTCCCGCCAAAACGCGAAAGCTGCGCAGCGAGATAATCGCGCTCGAAGATTTCCCGCGCCTCGCGGAGCGACAGTGCCATGAGCTGCTCGCTGCCGGCGCCGCCAAGACCCACCGACACATTGCCCGCACCGTTTCCCGTGAGCATCACCGCCGTGATCTCCTGCTGCGGTTCGCCAGCCGACATGATCATCAGCCGCTCGACATTATTGCGAAGCTGCCGAACATTGCCGGGCCATTCCTGGGTCTGCAATATGGCGGTGGCATCGTCGGCAAAGCGCCGGACGGCCTGTCCAGACTGAAGCGAATAGAGCTTGGCGAAATACTCGATGAGTTCGGGAATATCTTCGCGGCGCTCGCCCAGCGCCGGCACCCGCACCGGTACGACCGCAAGGCGATGGTAGAGATCTTCCCGGAAAGTCCCCTGCCTGATCAGGCTTTCCAGGTCTCGGCTCGTCGACGAAAGAACCCGAACATCCACCTTCACGCGTTTCGCGCCGCCGACCCGCTGGAAGGTCTGATCGACTAGAACCCGCAGCACCTTGCCCTGTGTCTCCAGTGGCATGTCGGCGATCTCGTCGATGTACAGCGTGCCGCCATGCGCCTCCTCGAGGGCGCCGACGCGCAGTCGTCCGCCTTGCGGGATCCTCCGTGCCGAAAAGCTCCTCTTCCATTCTCTCGGGTGCCATGCTGGCGGCCGGGAGAATGACGAACGGCCCATTCATGCGCTGCGACCAGGCGTGAATCGCGCGCGCAGTGAGCTCCTTGCCGGCACCCGGGGCGCCGGAGATCAGCACCCGGCTATTCGCCGGCGCCACCTTTTTAAGCGCCTGCCGGAATTGCCGCATGACCACCGAGCTGCCCATGAAGCTCGGTATCGGCCCCTGCCCTGCCCCGAAGTTCTTCATTCTCGCGTTTCAGCCGGAAAGCCTCGAGCGCCCGGCCAACAACCAGGATCAGCCGGTCGGCCTTGAATGGTTTTCGATATAATCATAGGCGCCGCGCTTGATTGCCGACACCGCCGTCTCGATATTGCCGTGCCCGGAAATAATGATCACCTGCAGATCCGGCAGCTTCTCCTTTATGACGTTGAGGAGGTCAAGCCCGTCGAGCCGCGATCCCTGCAGCCAGATATCGAGGATCACCAGCGATGGCCGCCGTTCCTCAATGGCAGCGAGAGCTGCATCGCTGTTATGTGCCAGTCTGGCTTGATAGCCCTCGTCCTCAAGTATGCCGGCAATCAGTTCCCGTATATCTGCTTCATCATCGACGATCAAAATGTCCGCTGCCATGACGCCACTCATATGATTAGCCGTCCCGCCTATTTGCCCGCCAGCTGTGAGAATTCCGCAACTGCGATTGCCCGGTTGAAGATCAGCCGCACTTGCGCTCCCTGCTGCTCTCCACCGTTGATCGGCGCATCATGGAGAATGAGCCGGCCTCCATGCTCCTCCATGATCCTTTTTACGATCGCGAGGCCCAGACCGGTGCCTTTCTCCCGCGTCGTCATATAGGGCTCGGTAAGCCGGTGCCGGTTCTCCACGGGCAGGCCCACGCCATTGTCGGTCACGTTGACGCAAACATGCGTAGGGCTTTCGCTCGATCTCGACCTTGATCACCCCTGTCGGCCCAGGATCGTCTTTCTGCCGCGCCTCGATCGCCTCACGGGCATTCTTCACCAGATTGGTGACCGCTTGCGACCGAGGCGCCGGTCGATCGAAAGCATGATCGAGTGATCGGGAATGCTCAACCTCGATCGTCGAGGTCGCTGGCACTGACGCGCTGCAGTATAGTCGCCTCCTTCACCACTTGCGCGAGATCTTGCGTCTCCAGCACTGCGCTCGGCATGCGAGCAAACGACGAGAATTCATCCACCATCCGCCCGATGTCGCCCACCTGCCGGATAATGGTATTTGTGCACTGCTCGAAGATCTGCGGGTCGGTCTGAATCTCCTTGGTGTATTTGCGTTTTAGCCGTTCCGCCGAAAGCTGGATTGGCGTCAGCGGGTTCTTGATCTCATGAGCGATCCTGCGCGCAATGTCCGCCCAGGCGGAGTTGCGCTGGGCCGACACGAGTTCGGTGATATCGTCGAACGTCACGACGAAACCGTGCTGCGCCTGATCGGACTTCTTCCGTGGTCACGCGCACGAAAAGACTGCGCTCGTCCATGCCGGCCTTGATCCCGAGCTGCCCCTCGGCCATTCCGGAAGGCTTATGCGAGGCTTGTTCCACAAATGGAGCGAACGGCACGATGGCATCTGCGATGAATTTGCCGATAAGCTGATCGGCTGGTTTTTGCAGCAGCTGTATCGCCGAGCGGTTGACGAGATCGATCCGGCCCGACGGATCGACGCCGATCACGCCCGCACTCACCCCAGCCAGCATCGCTTCCGTGAATCGACGCCGCTCATCAAGCTGATGGTTCACGTTCATCAGCGCATCATGCTGCGACTTGAGCTGGTCGGTCATTTGATTGAAGGTGCGGCCGAGCGTTGCGAGATCGCCCGGTCCGCCGCGCGTCGGCACTTTCGCATCGAGATCGCCTTGCGAAACCTTGCGCGATGCGTTCACCAGGTTGATGATCGGCTCGACCAGCCTGTCGGCGAACCACAACCCCAGCCAGATCGCCGACAGGAGAAAGATCAACGCCACCCCCGCATAGACCAGCGCGAACGTAAGCTGCACGCCCTGGCGCTGATTAAGCATCTGGTCGAACTCGAGCTTGCTCGCCCGTGCCTTCTCGAGCTGTCTCAGCACCTGGGTATCGACATCGCGGGCGATATAAAGGTAACGCCCGTCGTAGGCAGTAAGCTTCATCAGCGCACGGATAAAATTATCCTCAGCGGGCGGCAGGATCACCAATTCCCCGCCCTCGGCTTTCTCGAAGGCCTCTTCCTTGGGCGGCTTGAAGTGAACCTTGCTGTTTGCGGTGACGCTTACATCGAGGTATTTGCGTGCCCGGTCCATTACATAGACCGCCGAAAGGCCCCTGAGCGCTGCATGGGTGGCGACACGCTTCACGAAGCCGGAACTGTCCTTCTCGAACATTTCCCGGTGCTGGTTGAGATCGTTCGAGATCGATACCACGTCGTCGCGTATCCGCTCGCTCGTCTCCCGGATGTAGGACTGCGCCACCGCGACCGAACTGTCGACGACCGAACGTGTCCGGTCGGAGAACCATGTGTCGAGACCCCTGCTCAGGGTCACCGTGGCGAAGAGTGCAACGATGATGGCAGGAAGTGCTGCGATGAGGCTGAAGAGCCCGACAATTCGGATATGCAGCCCTGCTCCGGCGATACCGCGTTGCCGGTCGCGGAGCAGCTTCCAGATCTGCCAGCCGATCATTCCCGCCATCAGCGTAACGAGGAGCAGGTTCGCCGCCATCAGCGCGCCGATCAGCTCGCGATTCGGCTTGATCGGGGCGAGACCCGTCAGGATGAGATAAGTCGCGAGCCCGCAGACGATCGACAGGATGACGACCACCGCCGAAGCGATCGCTGTGAACGGATGCTCATTACGGACCGAAAGCGATGGCTGAGAGCTTGCCATTGCAGTTCCTTCCGTAACAGTCATTGCCACCACTGAACCCCGCATCCCCGATATGGTCCGCCCCACGGACACCGAATCATCTACGTCTTGTTGCTCAGAATCAACAGTTTTGTGGCGGAATTGCTACAGCTAGCGGGCAGATATTGGACTACGGGTTATTTTTAGCCCGTAATTCCTTATCTTGCTGCGCAGCGTATTTCTGTTAATGCCAAGAAGATCCGCCGCGCGCAATTGATTTCCATTGGTGGCCGCCAGCGCGGCATTCAAAAGCGGAACTTCTACCTCGCGCAGAATTCGTTCATGCAAGCCGTCGGGCGGCAGCCCATTGCCGAACTCGGCGAAATAGCGCGCTAGATGGCGTTCCATGAACTGCTCGATTGAATGCTGACTGCGGTCGCTCCCCGCGGCACCCGGTGCCTCGACCGGCCCTGAGAGTTCCTGTTCGACCATCGTGGCCGTGATGACCTCGTCTGCCTGCAGCACTGCAAGCCGGCGCACGAGATTCTGCAATTCTCGAACATTGCCCGGCCAGCGATATCGCATGAGGGCCTCGAGCGAGCCGCGCGAGAATTGCTGCGCCGGCAAACCTTCCTTTGCGGCCTGAATCAGGAAGTGCCTCACCAGATCTCCGATATCCTCTGCGCGCTCGCGCAAAGGCGGTATGCGCACCGGCACGACATTCAGCCGGAAAAACAGATCCTCGCGAAACTGTCCTTGCTGAATCAGTATCCGCAGGTCGCGATGCGTGGCGGCGATTATGCGTACATTTGTCCGGATCGTGCTCCGCCCTCCGACTGGCATGAACTCGCCCTGCTGCAGAACCCGCAGCAGCCGTGTCTGCGCCTCCATGGGCATGTCGCCGATCTCATCTAGAAACAGCGTTCCGCCCTGCGCCTGTTCAAATCGCCCGCTCTGCCGGTTGATTGCGCCGGTAAAGGCGCCTTTCTCGTGCCCGAACAGCTCCGACTCGATGAGCTCGCGGGGAATTGCTGCCATGTTCACGGCGATGAACGGCCCTTTTCGCCGTCTGCCGAAATCGTGCAACACGCGTGCGACAAGCTCCTTGCCGCTTCCCGACTCGCCGGTGATGAGAACTGTGAGATCGCTCTGCGTGAGCCTGGCGATCACCCGGTAGATATCCTGCATTGCGCCCGAACGGCCGATGAGCGGCAAATTTTCGGACTGCTCGCTGCTCTCCTTTACGCTCGGCTGGTGTCGTTTTGTATCCTGGAGCGCGCGGCCGGCAATCGAGATGAGCTCGTTGAGATCGAAGGGTTTCGGCAGATAGTCGAAAGCCCCGAGCTCCGCTGCCGTGATCGCGGTAACGATTGTGTTCTTGGCGCTCATCACCACGATCGGCAACCGTGGCCTGATCTTCTTCATCCGGGGGAGAACCTGAAAGGCATCCTCGTCGGGCAGCACCACATCGGTAATGACCAGATCACCGTCGCCGTTCGACACCCAGTGCCATAAGCTTGAAGCCGTTCCGGTGGCGCGCACGTCATAGCCGGCACGGCTGAGCGCTTGCGTCACGACGGTTCTGATCGCCGCATCATCGTCTGCGACGAGGATCGTCTTCGGGGTGGTCTCGTCCATCACGCCTCATCCTCTTGATTGCCGGCCGGATCCATCGGCAGCAGGATGCGGAAAATGGTTATCCGGCTGCGGCTGGTGCATTCGATGATGCCCCCATGGTCGCGAACGATTTTCGCGACCACCGCCAGGCCCAGGCCTTTGCCATTCGATTTGGTGGTAACGAAAGGGTCGAACAAATAAGGCTTTAGCCCAGGCGAAATTCCAGGGCCGTTGTCCTGCACGGTCACTTCGAGCGGCAGCGCTACCGGCTGCTCCTCGCTGTCCAGTGCGAGCCTCACGCCGGGCCTGAAAGCAGTAGCCAGGACGATTTCCCCGCCGTCCTTTGCCTCACGCACGGCTTCCGCCGCATTTTTCACCAGGTTCAGGAAGAGCTGGATCAGCTGTCCTCTGTCGCCGGCGACAAAAGGAAGCGAGGGATCGTAGTTCTCTGCGATGCGCACATCCTTTGCGAACCCGACGCGTGCTACCTGTTTCACATGCTCAAGGACTTCATGTATGTTGACGGGCCGCCGCCGCAATGGCCTGTCGTCGGAAAATACGTCCACCTCATCGAGAAGGTCGCGGATACGGTCGGCTTCCGATTGGATCAGCTGCGCGAGTTCGCGGTCATCGGTGCCGAGCGCCGGTTCGAGCAGCTGGGCTGCGCCGCGGATCCCCGACAGCGGATTCTTGATCTCATGCGCAAGTGTAGCGGCAAGGCCCTTCACCGCCCTGATGCCGGTACGTTGGCTGAATTGCTGGTCGAGCTTCTGCGCAACCGAGCGCGCATGGATGGTCAGAAGAACCACACCCGGCAGATCGTGAACATTCGCGGTCTGCACATCGACGAGCCGCTCGCCCCCCGTCCGCGGCGTTCCGGCATAGACGCCGTACTCGTTGAAGGATTGCAGGCCCTGGCGGGTTCGGCGAATAACATCGTGCACCGGACTCGTTGCCGGAATTACTTCTTCGAACTTCAGGCGCCGCAGCACCGACGTGCTCGCCTTGAAGAATTCTTCCGCGCCGGCATTCGCATAGACGATCCGATCTGTTCCGTCGATCGCCAGCAGCGGATCGGGAAGCGACTCAAGGAGCGCAGCATGCTTATCGAAGGGCTCCAGCGGCATTTGCGATAGCGGCATGGGTGTCATGCCGCTGTCTCCAGGCGAGCATCGCTAAGAACATCATAGAGCGCTTGAATCTTCTCCCGCACGTCTTCAGCACGGGTCTGGCTGACAAGCTGGGTTCGCCAGGCCTGCGCTTGCCCGGCATTCAGAATGCCTCGCTGTTTCAAGTCCTCGACATACCAGCCAAGGTGTTTGCGCGCGACCCGCCCACCGAGCTCCCTGCCATAATGCGAGAGCATCGCCTCGAAATGGCCGAGCACGATAGTCCGCTGCTCCGCCAGCGACGGCATCGCAATTCCGGTACCGGCATCAAGCGCCTCTGCGAGCACTCCTGGCGCCCATGGCCGCCCATAAGCGCCGCGCCCCATCATCAGCCCATCCGCACCCGATTGGTCGAGCATTTGCCGTGCTTCGGCGAGCGAGCCGAGGTCTCCATTGGCGATGAGGGGGATCGTGATCGCTTCCCGGACGCGGCGAATGGCCGCCCAGTCGGCCCTGCCTTTGTAGAATTGGCATCGTGTTCGCCCGTGTACCGTCACGAGCGCGACGCCGGAAGCCTCCGCGGCTCTGGCAAGCTCTGGAGCATTCTTCTGGGCCTCATCCCAGCCGAGCCGCATTTTCAGGGTAACCGGCACCTTCGAGGCGCCGATGGTGGCATCGATCAGCCGTCGCGCGTGATCGAGATCGCGCATCAGGGCCGAGCCCGAAAGCCCTCCGGTGACTTCGCGTGCCGGACAGCCCATGTTGATGTCGATGATGTCGGCCCCGAGATCCTGGGCCAGTCTGGCGCCTTCGCTCATCCAGCGGTCCTCCCGCCCGGCAAGCTGAACGACGAACGGTCTTAGGGCTCCGGCCCCTTTTGCCCGCCTGAGCATGTCTGGCCTGGCGCGCACTAGTTGCTCGCTGGCCACCATTTCGCTGACCACGAGCCCGGCCCCAAGCCGGTTGGCCAGAACACGGAAGGGCTCGTCGGTTATGCCTGACATGGGAGCCAGGAAAATCCGGTTGCGCGTCAGCACAGGCCCGATACAAATGCCCATAAATTATGCAGAACCCTTCAATGCCTAGCTTTCGGGCAAGGATAGGAGAAGCCGGCAGGCTTGGCAATCTGCATATAGTGCGCTAGCCGCCTGTCGCAGTTAGGCTTCCAGCGAGATCCCACCATGACCAACACAGCTCTCATACTCGCCGCTGGCTCCGGTTCCCGGGCCGGAGGCGCCCTTGCCAAGCAATATCAGCTGATCGCTGGTAAGCCTCTGCTGCGCCATACGCTCGAGGCCTTTTGCCGCCACCCGAAAGTCGACGGCGTGCGGGTCGTTATTGCTGCAGGCGACGAAGCCCGTTTCAAGACGGTCGCTTCTGAGCTGGACACGACGCGGGTCGTTGGCGGTGCAACGCGCCAGGAATCCGGTCGCCTCGGGCTGGAATCATTGGCCGGCACGCCGCCGCGAAATGTTCTTATTCACGACGCTGCGCGTCCCTTCGTTTCCGCTTCTCTGATTGACAGGGTGCTTGCCGAACTCGAGCGCCACCATGCAGCAATCCCTGCCATGCCGGTGACCGAGACGCTTAAGCGCGCACCCGCCGGCCTGATTGCCGGCACGGTGGATCGGGAAGGTCTATGGTCTGCGCAGACGCCGCAAGGCTTTCGCTATGGCTCGATATGCGAGGCCCATAGCCGCGCTGCCGCTGCGGGGCTCGCGCATTTCACCGACGACGCAGCGGTGGCCGAATGGGCCGGCATGGAGGTCGCCGTGGTCGAAGGCGAGCCGGCGAACGTCAAGGTCACGACCTTTGAGGATTTGCGCGCCGCCGACCAGCGCCTCACGCGCGACCGACTTCAGCACTGCCCTGACATTCGCGTCGGCCAGGGGTACGACGTGCATGCCTATGAGCCCGGTGACCGGGTCGTTCTCTGCGGCATTGCCATTCCCCACCACGCGCGACTTGCCGGCCATTCAGATGCAGATGCGCCTATGCATGCGCTCACCGACGCCCTGTTGGGCAGTATCGGCGAGGGTGATATCGGTACCCATTTTCCGCCGAGCGACATGCAGTGGAAGAATGCCGCTTCCGCCATCTTCCTGCGCCATGCTGCCCGCCTCATAGAAAAGCGCGGCGGGTTCATCGCGAATGCCGATATCACCATCATTTGCGAAGCCCCGCGCATCGCGCCCCATATTCCGGCCATGCGCGCAAATCTATCGGAAATCCTGAAGCTCTCGCCCGATCGCGTCGGGATCAAGGCGACGACGAGCGAAGCTTTGGGCTTTATCGGCCGCGGCGAGGGGCTGGAAGCATTTGCCATTGCCACGGTCAGGCTGCCGTGAGCTTTCCCGATCACCTCATCGCTGCCGCCGAGGATCTCCTGTGCCTGCTGCGCACCCGTCATGCAACCCTCGTGACTGCGGAAAGCTGTACCGGCGGTTTGCTGGCAGCTCTCGTGACCGAAATCCCCGGCTCATCTCATGCTTTCGAGCGCGGCTTCGTCCCTTATTCCAATGAGGCCAAGAGCGAATTGCTTGGCGTCGCCCCCGAAACGCTCGCACGTCATGGTGCTGTCAGCGAGGAGACGGCGCGCGCTATGGCCGCCGGCGCGCTTGAGCGATCGAGCGCTTCCATTGCGGTCAGCATCACCGGAATCGCCGGGCCGGGCGGCGGTACCGCAGAAAAGCCTGTTGGCCTCGTCTTTCTAGCCTGCATGCGCCGCGGCGGAGTGCCGAGCCTCGCGAAACTGGAACTCGGCAACCGCAGCCGCTCAGCCATTCGCCTCGCCGCTGTTGCCAAGGCGCTGGAGCTTGTCCGCCAGCAGCTGGAAAGTCAGCTGGAGAGATAGCGCTCGGCCAACGCGACCCAATAGCGCACGCCGGGCAGGATGGCTGCATCGTTGAAATCATAGCGACTGTCGTGCAGCGAGGCCGTGCTGCCATTGCCCATGAAGAAATAACATCCCGGCCGCTGTTGCAGCATGTAGGCGAAATCTTCCGCGAGCATGAAGGGCTTCTGAAGATCGACCACTTTCTTTCCCTCGCTCACCAGCATCGCCGTCGATCGGGCGAAATCATGCTCCTCGTCACTGTTCACCGTGCAGGGATAGCTACGCTCATAGTCGACCACCGCCGTGCAGCCGAAACTTGCAGCCTGGCCGGCCACGAGCTGCTGGATCCGCGTTTCGAGTAGGTCCCGCGTGCCCGCCGAGCATGTCCTGATGCCGATCTGCAGTCGCGCGACGGAAGGGACGATCGTGGCGGTGGTGCCGGCATTGAATGCCCCGACCGTGATCACCGCTTCTTCTCCCGGTTCGACGTTCCGGGCGATGATGGATTGCAGCGCCACGACGATGCCGGACGCCGCAATGATCGGATCCCTGGTCAGATGCGGCATGCCGCCATGACCACCTTTGCCCTGCACGGTGACCCGCGCGATGTCGATCGATGCCATGATCGGTCCTTTGCGGAACAAAAAAGCGCCGACCTCAACACCCGGCATATTGTGCATGGCGTACACGGTGTCGCAGGGAAAGAGCTCGAACAGCCCCTGCGCGATCATGCGCTGTGCCCCGCCGATATCTTCCTCCGCCGGCTGGAAAATGACATGCACGACGCCGTCGAAACGCCTCGTTTTGGCGAGATGGCGTGCCGCGCCGAGCAGAATCGTTGTGTGGCCGTCATGTCCGCAGGCGTGCATTTTGCCCGGCACCCGGCTGGCATGTTCAGCGCCCGTCGTTTCCTCGATCGGCAACGCATCCATATCGGCGCGCAATCCGATGGACCTTCGGCCGGCGCCATTCGCCAGAGTTCCAACAACGCCGGTGCCCCCCAGGCCGCGGTGCACGCGGTATCCCCATGTTTCCAGAAGATGCGCGACGATGTCGCTCGTACGGTTTTCCTCGAAGGCAAGCTCAGGATGAGCGTGCAGATCGCGCCGGAGCGCAATGAGTTCCACCTGATAGTCTTCCGGGCGCGCCTTCATCATGCCGGTGCCTTTGCAGGGACGGTCACTACCTCCCTTCGCCGCATGAGCCATTGGGCGAGGATCAGCAGCGTAAATGAAGAAAAGAGGATCACCGTGCCGATGGCATTTATCTCCGGCGTGATGCCGCGGCGGATCGAGGCGAACATGTAGATCGGCAAGGTCGAATACGGGCCGGCGACGAAGGAGGTAATGATGTAATCCTCGAGGCTGAAGGTAAAGGCAAGCAGCCCGCCCGCAATGATCGATGGCAGGAGCAGCGGCAGCAGCACCTGCCGGAAAACTCCAATCGGGGTGGCATAGAGATCCTGGGCAGCTTCCACGAGGTTCTTGTCGAGCGTGGCCAGCCTGGCCCTCACCACCAGCACGACGACGGCCAGATTGAACAGTACATGCGCGGCGATGATGGTCCAGATCCCAAGTTGCAGTTTTGGCGGGCGCTCTCCTCCAAAAATCGCGGCCAGCGCCGGGTTGAGGAGGTTGAACACGCTGACGCAGGCGATAAGCGTGGAGATGCCGATGACGATGCTCGGTACGATAATGGCCAGATAAATGAGCCCGTCAAATATCTGCCGGACCACCGCATTGTGGATGCGCTCGAATCCGAGCGCTGCGGCCGTGCCGATAATCACCGAGATGACTGCGGTGCTGCCCGCGGTGATGAGGCTGGTCTTGAGCGATTGCATCACGAACGGGTTGTTCCACGCCGCCAGGTACCATTGCATCGAGAAGCCCTGCCAATCCATCGCATAGCGCCCGGCATTGAAGCTGAAGAACACGATGAGCCCGATCGGGAAATACAGGAACAGATAGATGAGCGCGGCGTAAACTCGCATCTCTCAGACCATTGCCACGTTTCGCACGCCGCTCTTGCGCAGAACGAAACGCATATAGAGGAAAACTGTCACGAACATGATCATAACCAGTGCCATGGCCACGGCGGCCCCGAACGGCCAATTGCGCGATTGCAGGAACAGGTCTACTAGCGCATTGCCGATGAAGAACACCTTGCCTCCCCCGAGGAAGGCGGGAAGAATAAATTCGCCCATGAGCAGGATGAACGCCAGCATCGAGCCGGTGGCGACGCCCGGCAGCGACAGCGGCAGCGTAACCTGGAGGAACGTCCGCATGGGCGACGCGCCAAGATCTTCGGCTGCCTCGAGGAGCCTTCGGTCGAGGCGTTCCAGGCTCACATAAATCGGCAACACCATCAGCGGCAGGAAGCCGTACACCGCCCCGATGAGCACCGACCACGGTGTGTTGATGATCCGCACGCCCTCGAGGCCCAGCGCGGCGAGATACGCCGGAATCCCCTTCGAGCCGAGGATCAATATCCAGGCGTAATAGCGCAATATTTGACTCGTCCAAAAGGGCACGATGACCAGGATCAGCAGCGTCGTGCGCCATTGCGGCGGGCATTTCACCGCAAGGAAATAGGCCATCGGATAGGCGATGATCGCCGTTATGAGCGTGCCAAGCGGTGCAAGCACCAGTGTGTTGACGAAGGCTTTGGTGCGCGCGCCAAGATTCAGGTAATTCTCGAAGGTGAATGCCGGAGCGTAGCCGCCCGCCTCCGCCCGTTCGCCGAAGCTGAACACCAGCACCACCACCAGCGGCAGCACCAGCAGAAAGAGGAACATGGTGGCGGCAGGCGCAACCAGCGCCGCCGTTACCAGTCTCGATCTGTCGGCTGCCACAACCCGCTCCACCCTAGTGTCGGCGGCCCATCTCGCGATAGGCCGCCCACAGAGGCTTATCCCTAAGCCGCCTTGAAGCGGGCGAAGAGCTCGGCCCGTGCCGGATCGGTCAGCGTCACCGCGGCGCCGAACTCCAGATTGGTCAGAAGCTCCGCTGCCGGATAGAGGATGGGATTGTTCCTTATCGCGTCGGGTAGCAGCGGTGTCACGCGGCTGTCGGTGGATGGATAACCATGGGCTTCCACTTCTTTTGCATTGACCGCCGGTGTCTCCAGAAAGTCGATGAAAGCGTAGGCGGCATCCTTGTTCGGCGCGTCTTTCGGGATGGCAAAGAAGTCCGTCCAGATTTCGCCCCCTTCCTTGGCGATCACATATTTGATTTCCGGAATATCGCGCGACATCTGCGCGGCATCGCCCGTCCAGCACACCGCCAGCACGGCATCGCCGTTGCGCATTGCCGGCTGGTAGTCCGAGGTGATCGCAAACAGGTGAGGCTTCACCGCGATCAGCAGCTTCTCCGCATCGGCCAGCTCCTTGGCATCCACCGAGTTGAAGGAATAGCCATAATATTTCAGGGCGTTTCCGATGGTGGTCAGCTGATAATCATGCACCGTCACCTTGCCGCTGTAATCCGTCTGGGCGAGATCCCAGAACTGCTTCCAGCTGGTCATGTCCTGCTTGACGTTCTTGGTGTTCACGGCATAACCCGTGGTCCCCCAGTCCTTCGGCACCGCATAGACCTTGCCGTCCACCGTGCCTTCGCCGGTGAAACGTGCATCATTTGTTTTGGGATCGAAATTCGGCAGCTTCGACAAATCCAGGGGATCGATCAGGCCGAGTTTGACATAGGTCGAAATAGTATAATTGGTTGGAACGAATACATCCCAGCCCGTACCGCCGGCCTGCAGCTTCGCCAGCATTTCTTCGTTCGACCCGAAAATCGTTTGGTTGATCGGAACACCGGTATCCTTGGTGAATTGCTCGAGATTGGCCGCGTTGTGGTAATTGGGCCAGGTGCATAGCGACAGCGTTCCTGAAATTGCCGCGCGCGCCTGTCTTGGCTTGAGGCCCGGCATCGCTGTTGCCAGAACGGCGGTCGCCGCCCCCAGCCCCGTCACGCCCAGAAAATGCCGGCGGCTGACGGAGCCTTTCTTGAGTCTGTGAAGCTCCTCCACCAGCCTTGCGGCCGAGATCGGTTGCCCATCCTTGTAGTTCTTGCTCATTTCACTCTCCCTTACTTTCCTAAACTTGCTAATTATCTGCCAGCACGAGGGCCGCGCTGTCGTTCCAGCCCACGACCACGTCATCCCCTGGCTCAAACCCGCCGCTGCCTCTTTCTTCCTTTTTCGGAGCCAGCACGAGAATTTCACCGAACCCCGTTGCATCAACCAGATATTCGGTGTGCTCGCCCAAGAAAATCCTGTTTTTGATTTTCGCTTTCACCTCGAGCTGGCTTGCCTTGCTGCTGCCGTTTGCGGCGATGGAGATCAGCTCGGGCCTGATCATAAGTGCTGCCGTGTCGCCGGGCGCCATCACGCAAGCCGTCGCCGGCAATCTCCCCGCCAGCATTCGATTGTTTTCGGCCCTGAATTGTATCCTCTGCCCGTCGCGCTTGGTTACTCTGCCGGGCAGGAAATTCGATCGGCCGACGAAGTCGGCGACATAGCGGTTCACCGGCTCGTCATATAGTTCTTGCGGCGATCCCGATTGCACAATGCGGCCTTCCCGCATGATGCAGACCATGTCGCTCATCGAAAGCGCCTCTTCCTGGTCATGGGTAACCAGCACAAAGGTGATCCCTAACGTGTCCTGAAGGTTTTGCAGCTCGATCTGCATGTCGCGGCGAAGTTTTCGGTCGAGCGCGGCTAGCGGCTCGTCCAGCAGCAGCACCTTCGGGCGATTGATAAGGGCCCTGGCGAGCGCCACGCGTTGCTGCTGTCCGCCTGAAAGCTCCCAGATGCGCCGGTCGCCGAATCCGATCAGCCTGACGAGCTCGAGCGCGCCGGATACCTGCTTCTCCAGCTCGCGCTTCCCCGGCTTGGGTTTCAGCTGTCGCAGACCGAACGCCACATTGTCGAAAACGGTGAGGTGGGGAAACAGCGCATAGTTCTGGAACACCATATTGACCGGCCGGCGATAGGCAGGCACGCCAACGACCGAGCGGCCGGATATCTCTACCTCTCCCGCGGTCGGCTGCTCGAAGCCTGCCATAATTCGCAGCGAGGTGGTCTTGCCGCAGCCCGACGGCCCGAGAAGCGAAACGAAGGCCCCCTTGGGAATGCCGAGGTCCACCCGGTCGACGGCCAGCACCTCGCCATAGGACTTCGAAACGCGACGGAATTCGATGTCTATTTCAGTCATTGCAGAGCCGACACACGCATGAAGCGGCGCAGCATGAAGGGAGCGACGATGATAGCAAGAGCTGCCAGCAGGAAAGCAAGCGAAATGGGATGGGTTATCAAGACCGAGAAGTCCCCCTGGCTGATCGTCAACGCACGCCTCAGTTGCTGCTCCGCCAGCGGCCCGAGGATGAGCCCGATGATACAGGGAGCCACGGGAAATCCGAAATGGCGCATCACGAACCCAATCCCTCCGAGTATCAGCAAGAGGTAGATATCGAAGGTCGAATAATTGAGGCTGTAGACGCCCAGCGTCGAGAACACGAGGATCCCACCATAGAGCAGCGGCGCCGGAATTGACAGAAGCCGCACCCACACCCCGACCAGCGGCAGGTTGAGCACCAGCAGCATCACATTGCCGATATAGAGGCTGGCAATCAGTCCCCACACCAATTGACTTTCTCCTGTAAACAGCAGCGGTCCCGGATGCAATCCATACTGCTGAAAGGCCGCGAGCATGATCGCCGCGGTAGCCGATGTCGGCAGGCCAAGCGTGAGCAGCGGCACCAGAACCCCCGCGACGGCAGCATTGTTGGCCGCTTCGGGTCCGGCGACGCCTTCGATCGCACCGCGACCGAATTCCTCGGGCCGGGGCGACAGCTTCTTTTCGAGCGTATAGGACAGAAACGTCGGAATTTCCGCTCCCCCGGCCGGCAGCGCACCGAAGGGAAAGCCGAGCGCGGTGCCGCGCAGCCAGGGGCGCCAGGAGCGTCGCCAATCTTCACGGCTCATCCACAGCGAGCCCTTGACTGCCTCGATTTTAGTCGAGGCAAGCGCCGGGCGCGAAGCGATATAGAGCGCCTCGCCCACCGCAAAGAGCCCCACCGCCACGACCACGATGTCTATGCCGTCCAGAAGCTGCGGCATGCCGAATGCAAATCGCGCCTGGCCCGTCAGTGTGTCGATGCCGACGAGCCCGACGGCCAGTCCGATGAACAGGCTGATGAGGCCCCTGACGCGTGATTCGCCGAGCAGTCCCGTGACCGTCACGAAGGCCAGCACCATGAGCGCGAAATATTCCGCCGGGCCGAATTTGAGCGCGAGCTTTATCGCCAGCGGCGCCAGGAACGTCAGCAGGATCGTGCCGATTGTTCCCGCAACGAACGAGCCGATGGCCGCAGTTGCAAGCGCCGCCGCGCCGCGCCCGCGTTTGGCCATCTGGTTCCCCTCGACCGAGGTGATGATCGAGCCGGATTCTCCGGGCGTGTTAAGAAGGATCGACGTCGTGGAGCTTCCATACATCGCGCCGTAATAGAGGCCGGCGAACATGATGAACGCGCCCGTCGGATCGAGATGGCTGGTCAGCGGCAGCAGGAGCGCGATCGTCAGCGCCGGCCCGATGCCGGGCAGAATGCCGATCACGGTGCCAAGCGTGACGCCGAGCAGCGACCAGAGAAGATTGCTGATCGTCAGTGCGGTGGAGAAACCGGTAGCCAGATTTTCCAGCGCCGACATCATGACCAGCCCGTGAACGACCCTGCCGGAAGCTTCAGCCCCAGTCCGTACACGAAAGTCACATAGGCCACGGCCGAAAGAGCCAACCCGACCAGCCCGTCGCGCAGATAGCGCCGGCTGCCGAACCCTATCGCCACCAGGACGAACAGAATGGTTGACGACAGGATGAAACCGAGGCTCGGCATCAGCAGCGCATCGAGAATGATGCCGCCGCTGATGAGCATGATAGGCCAGAGATTGACGGCATGATCCGCTGCCGGTGTCTGCGTGCCCTTCCAGCTCTCGATCGCGTAGAGAATGCCGAGCACAATCATTCCGGCCGCGACAACAAAGGGGAACACCCGGGGTCCCACCCGCGAATATGCGGGAGCGACCGTGATCGACAATGTTCCAGCCAGGATTAACGTGCCGAGCAGCACCAGGGCAAAACCGAGGAATAGCTCTCCTAGCGGCCTGCCGCCGGTGTTCATCGTTCTACTTGACCAGGCCGATCTGCTTCAGCGTGGCTGTGACGCGTTCATTCTCCTGCTTGAGGAAGCTGGCGAATTCATCGCCCGAAAGATAAAGATCCATCCATTGCTTGTCGGTTAGCACTTTTTTCCACCCATCGCTCTTCACTGTCGTGTCGACAGCCTGCAGCAATGCAGCCTTTTGCGCATCGTCGATACCCGGCGCCGCCACGATCGCCCGCCAGTTCGCCAAATCCACCGCCACCCCCTGCTCCTTCAGCGTGGGGATATCCGTGCCCTCGAGCCGTTCCGGCGATGAAATGGCAAGTGCCCTGAGCTCACCCGACTTGATCTGGCCCAGCCATTCGCCGAGCCCGCTGATGCCGACGGTGACATGGCCGCCCATGACCGCGGCAAGCGCTTCGCCGCCGCCGGAGAAGGGCACGTAATTGACCTTGGAGCCCTCGATGCCCGCCGTCTGCGCGATCAGTCCGGCGAGAATGTGATCCGTGCCGCCTGCCGAGCCGCCGCCCCACGACACCGATCCTGGATCGGCTTTGAATTTGGCGATCAGATCGGCAAGGCTGTTGATATCGGACGACGCCGGGACGACCAGTACTTCATATTCACCGGTTAGCCGGGCGATGGGCGTGACCTGATCGAGGGTCACCGGCGAGTTATTGGTCAGTATCGCCCCAACCATCACGAGGCCGTTGACCAGGAGCGCATTGCCGTTGCCCTTGTGCTTGTCAACGAATTGCGAAAGGCCGACGGTTCCGCCCGCGCCAGGCACATTATCGACCGTCACGGTTTTTGCGACGCCGGCACCCTGCATGGTTTCCTGGAGTGCGCGCGCCGTCTGGTCCCACCCTCCCCCGGGTGCCGCAGGCGCGATCAGCAGAAGCTCGTCGAGCGCAAGGGCCGGCCCCGCCGATCCGAGAACCAGGGTCACAGCCGCGGCGCGCAGAAGATGGGCAAGGGTGTAGCGTTTCATGACAAACCTCCCAGGGAACGATGAACTTGAAATTTTACGAACCATAGACCGCCCTTAGGAGTTGCGCCACCGCAATTCGCCCGCCAGGGGCGGTGTTGAACTGTCAATTTGCCGCCCGCTGCGGTCAAGTCTAGTCGGCGCAACGGGGTTTATTCTTCAATCTTCCGATATGCTGCGGAACTGCTGCCATGAGCGAAGCCAAGGACGATTTCATTGCCCGCACGGTTCAATACTGGAACCCCGGCAAGACTTTGGAATGGCAGCGTGCCGGCATCGATCTCGTCATCGACCGCCGCGAAGGCTATTATCTCTACGATATGGATGGCCGGCGCCTGATCGACGTCCACATCAACGGTGGCACTTACAGTCTCGGCCACCGCAATCCGGAGGTCATTGCCGCGGTCCGCGCCGGCATGGACCATTTCGACATGGGCAATCATCACTTCCCTGCCCTGATGCGCACACGGCTGGCGGAGAAGTTTGCCGCGCTTTCGCCTGCCGGCCTGCACTATACGATGTATGGTTCGGGCGGCGGCGAGGCGATCGACATCGCCTTGAAATCGGCACGGCATGCCACCAAGCGGCGGCGCATCATCTGCCTGGAGCGCTGCTATCACGGCCACACCGGCCTCGCAGTGAAAGTCGGCGATGATCGATTCTCGAAGCTGTTTCTGTCCGAAGCCACGCCTGATGAAGTCACCAAGGTGCCGTTTCGCGATCTCGATGCCATGGAGCGCGAGATCCGCAAGGCGGACGCCGCCTGCGTGATCATCGAGTCCATTCCGGCGACCTATGGCTTTCCGATGCCGCCTGAAGGCTATCTCAAAGCCATCAAGCAGATGTGCGAAAAATCAGGCACCCTGTTCATTGCCGATGAGGTGCAGACCGGATTGATGCGGTCGGGCGAAATGTGGTGCATAGAGACTTATGGCGTCGTGCCCGACATGATCGTGTGCGGCAAGGGATTGTCCGGCGGGATTTATCCCATCTCTGCGGTGATTGCCAATGAGCGCTCCGCCGCCTGGCTCAAGGAGGACGGCTGGGGTCACATGTCGACATTCGGCGGCGCCGAGCTTGGCTGCATCGCCGCCGAGAAGGTGCTGGAAATTTGTTCCCGCCCCGAAACCCGCGCCCAGGTCCACTACATCTCGCATTATTTGCGCTCGGGCCTGAGCGAGATCCAGAAGAACCATCCCGGATTTCTTCGTCGGCATCCGCCAGCGCGCCACCATCATGGGCCTTGAATTCGATCATCCCGAAGGCGCGAAATACGTCATGCGCTGGCTTTATCGCAATGGTGTCTGGGCGATATACTCGGCTCTCGATCCGCGCGCCTTGCAGTTCAAGCCGGGCATACTTGCCGACCGCGATTTATGCGACGAGATCCTCAATCGTCTCGACACTGCCGTCGGCCAGGCGCGGCAGGAGATTTTGGGCAGCCGGGTTCGCAGACCATCGCCTATGTCCGCGTTACGCCGAAAGCCGGCAATGCCGAAGAAGCCGCTTAGGCTGCATGGCCGCGTTCGACGAACTTTCCCATGAGCGGCAACTCGACTGTCTCCAGACCTTGCCACGAGTGCCACCGGCCTATATGCACTTCCCCCCGACATCTCGCCCTCCCTCATCAATCTGTCGGAGAATGCGACCTTTTGCATCGACAGTCCGAGCACCGGCCGCAAATGGGCCCTCAGGGTGCATCGCGAGGGCTATCATTCGCGACAACGCCATCGCTTCCGAGCTTGCCTGGCTCATCGATCTGCGCACGAGCAAGCGTTGTCACACGCCTCATTCCGCTAACGGGCAAGGACGGCGAACTCATCCAGAGTGTCGGCCATCCCGCCATGTCCCGACCCACGAAACGTCGTTCTCTTCGACTGGGAAGACAGGCGCCGAGCCTGGCATCGGCGATGAGGATTTGGCCGGCCCGTTCGAGACCCTGGGCGAAGCTCACGGCCCGCATGCACTTGCATTCGCGCCAATGGCGCCGGCCTGAATGCTTCGAGCGGCTGACGTGGGACTTCGAAACGAGCATTGGCAACACTCCGCATTGGGGACGCTGGCAAGACGGGATGGGCTTCGATGCCGGAAAAGCTCGCGCTGTTCGGCAGGACCGTCGATCTCATCGGCAGCCGACTGAGCTCTATGGAAAAGGCCAGGAGCGCTTTGGCCTTATTCATTGCGACCTCCGACTTGCCAATCTTCTGGTCGACGGCAAGACCGTGAAGGTCATCGACTTCGACGATTCGGGCTTCGGCTGGTTCATGTATGATGCTGCAACGCCTGTCTCATTCTATGAGCATGATCCGAAGGTTCCCGATCTCATTGCCGCATGGCTCAAGGGATACAAGAGCGTGAGCGATATTGCCAGGGAGGATGAAGAAGAAATACCCACCTTCGTCATGCTCGCCGCCTCTCCTCGTTGCCTGGATCGGCTCGCATCACGAGACCGAGCTGGCGAAGTCGATGGGCATTCCCTACACGCAGGGAACGGTCGGACTCTGCGAGGAGTATCTGCGGAAGTTCGGATAACCTAACACTCGTGATGCAATAGAAATTCCTTCCGCCAGCTTGCGCTTCCGGGATGAAGGAGGGGTGGAGCGGCACCTCGCGGTGGCGCCAACGTTGGTTTAGTAGAGATGGTGCGAGGGCGCTCCACCCCGGTGATTTTGGGAGGTCACTTTCACGTCACTCGCTTCGGGATGTTTCGAAGCCGCGCCGGCCTAGCACTCAACCCCTGGTCAACGGCAGCCAGTCCACGGCTTGCCTACAGGCACCGGCCCTTTCTCCACACTCAAAAGGCGACATCCGGACAGCGCCTCCTTCACGGAGCAGGGTGAAGAATGACTACTCTATACTAGGAATGTTGTCAAGAGGAAAGTTTTCCCCTCTCCCCTCGTGGGAGAGGGTAGGGTGAGGGGGTACCCCCTCATCCGGCTCGATGCTGAAACGCATCTCGCCACCTCTCCCTCAGGGAAGAAGGAAAACGGACGTGATCCGCCATTCACTTCTTCTTCGGCTCCAGATGCCCGCCGAATCGGTTGCGCATGGCGGAAAGAAGCTTGTCGGCGTAGCTGTTCGTCTCGCGGGAACGGAACCGTGCGTAGAGCGCTGCCGAAAGCACTGCTGCCGGTACCGCCTCCTCGATGGCCGCCATCAATGTCCAGCGCCCCTCACCCGAATCCTCGACGAAGCCCGTGAAGCCCTCGAGCTCGGCATCATCGTCCAGCGCAAGCGCGATCAGATCGAGCAGCCAGGAATTGATCACGCTGCCATGCCGCCACACTTCGGCGATGTCGGCGAGATTGAGCTCAAAGCGCGAATCCGCCGGCAAATTGGGCGATGCCGCCTTGTGCAGGATATCAAACCCCTCCGCATAGGCCTGCATCAGCCCGTACTCGATCCCATTATGTACCATCTTGACGAAATGGCCTGCCCCCGCGGCACCGCAATAGATATATCCTTGCTCGGCGCGCGGCATGCCGTCCTCGCCGCCCGGCGCGAGAGCCCGCGAGAATGGGCTCCGCCTGTTCGAAAACCTGCCTCTCCCCGCCGGCCATCAGGCAAAATCCGCGTTCAAGCCCCCAAATGCCGCCGCTCGTGCCGACATCGAGATAGTGAATGCCGCGTTCGGCAAGCGTCTGCGCGCGCCGGATGTCGTCCTTGTAGAAGCTGTTGCCGCCGTCGATAATGATGTCGCCTGCGCTTAAGGTTTGGCCAAGCTGCGTTATCGCGCCCTCGGTGATCTTGCCTGCCGGCAGCATCAGCCAGATGATGCGCGGTGGGCGCAGCAGGCTTGCAAGCTGGGTGAGCGTTTCCGCAGTCTTGGCACCCTCTGTGGCAAGGTCCTGCGCCTTCGCTGGGTCGATGTCTTGCACGATGCATTCATGGCCGGCCCGCATGAGGCGCTTGGCGATGTTGCTGCCCATCCGGCCGAGTCCGACGATTCCGATCTGCATGCGACTGGCTCCCGCGCTGGAGCCTGAGCCTAGCTTCTTCCCGGTATCTCAGCCAGGACATTGAGGATGTGGCTGCGTGCCGCCGTGATGCTTTCGAGTTCTCCCGATATGAACAGGCGGCCCGATGCGCCGATCATCTGGCAGTCGACAAGGGTTGCGGAGGGTGCCGCCTTCTCGGCCTCATTGGCCGCCACCGCAGCAAACAGAGCCGGCACGACCTCGACCAGCAGCAGGCTTTCGCCCGGCAATATCATGGAGGCCTCGCGGTTGCGATTGAGGATCACCGCATGCTGGTCGGTGACGTCCTCGACGATGTCGGTGTAGATCACTTGCGGTTTCAGCTGATCGGCCGCCTTCGCGCCGATGCCGTCGAGAACCGATTGCCCTGCCCTTTTCAGCCGCTCGAGATCCACATCATGCAGCTCGAGGATGCCGAACTGACGCTCGACATAGAGCATTCCAGGCTCCGCCTCCGGCACCGACTTCACGGCCAGATCCATCACCCGGTGAATGGCAAGCGCTGGCGCCATTTCGATGATCAGCGAGTGCATGCCCTCGATCGGCACATAGCCGCGCGCGCGCGTCGGCGACGCCATATAGGCCGCAAACTGCCGCCGCAGGCTTTCGATCAGGAGATAGACGCGCAGCTCGCTCACCGCCGCTCAGCCTGCTGCCGGCAGCTATTTCGACCGCGCCGGTTCGACGCCGGCGCCGAAGTTCTTCACCACATCGGGATGCGGACGCGGGATCACATGCACCGATATGACCTGGCCGACCTGGCTCGCAGCTTCCGACCCGGCTTCCGTCGCCGCCTTGACCGCGCCGACATCGCCCTGGACCAGCACCGATACCAGCCCGGCGCCTACCTGCTCGCGTCCGATGATCGTGACATTGGCGGCTTTAACCATGGCATCTGCAGCGGCGAAAGCAGCGACATAACCCTTGGTTTCGACAAACCCTATGGCATTCGACATTTTTCTGTCTCCTTCGATTGACTCAAGATTTGGATGTTTGCGGGCTGCGAGGTTCATCGACGATCCCGATGACCAGCGCGTCGACGACGGCCTTGCCGTCCTTGAACCATCCTCTGGCGACCGAGCCGGTCGTCACCAGCACGCGTTCGCCGCGTTCCGGCGCCGAGCGGATCATAAGCAACGATCCGCTCGCCAGGGCCTTCCTCTTCCACGGTGATTTCGAGCAGCGCCCCGCCCGGCAATTCGCCGAGGCGTTTCGTCGCCCATACGTTTCCGATCACGATACCTGTCTTCATGGTTTGGATCTCACCAGTTCGAGCTTCAATTCACGCGCCCTGTCGCGGGCAAGCGGTGTCACGACGACCTCTGGCCCGACGAGGACCCTGCTGTACTGCTTGCCGATCTCGGCAATGCGCATCTCGTTGAGCATGCCCTGGTCGATGCGGAATTGTCCGCCTTTCATCGCTGGTGCCCGGTTCTGTTCCTGACCCGGCCCATCGTCTTTCCTTTTGAAGGTGACGCGGCTCGTCATGATGGCCGCTTTCAAATCTTCCTGTGCCGCTGCATTCACGATCTCGCGGGCGAATGCGTCGAGATCGGCCGCAACAGTGACGACACCGGTTCCGCCAGGCAGGATTGCCTGCCTGATCGCCTCGATGAGATTGCCGGGGGGTTGCGAAGCAGCTGCGGCCCGCTCGCCCGGCAGCGAGGACCGCAGCACATCCCGTACCAATTGCCGCAGCTCTTCCCTGTCGATTCCCGCTCCCATCAATTCTGCCTCATTGTAAGCGCGTTCTCGGCAGCGCGTGCCGCCGCCCTGATCTCGCTTTCATCGCCAGAGAGATACACGCGTCCGGTGGCGCCCATCATGCGATAATCGACGACCTTGATATTCGAGGCCTTCTCCGCCTCATTTGCGGCGATAATGGCATAGGCCGCAGGCTGCATCTCCAGTACGAAGAGCGACTTTCCCGGCAGGATCATCGAGCCCGATTTGTTCCGGTTGATAAGAAACGCATGATAATTGTCGACCCGCTTCACGATCTTCGAAGCCAGAATTTCCGGCTTCATCGCATCGGCCGCCGTTGCATCCAGGAATTCCAGCACCGCTTCGCCGGCCGCTTTCACCGACGCGGTCGAATGGGCATGGAATTCCAGATAGCCGTATTGACGCTCCACCACCAAAAGGCCGGGCTTCACGTCGACGGTCTTGAGGGCGATGTCGGTCAAATTCTCGATCTCGAGTCCGGGCGCCACCTCGATCACGATGGCGGCCATATTGCGCCGGGGCAGAAAGCCGCGGGCGAAGGTGCCGAGATAGCACATGGTTTTCGGCTGCAGCTGGTCGACGAAAATATATGAGCGGATCGTCGCCATCTATCGCCGCTCCTGCTGCAGGGCTTGCAGCTCTTCCATGATCAGCGCGCGGATCTGGTTACGCAGATCGTCATGTCCGCCACCCTCGCCTGCCGGCTGGGCCTGCGCATTCGCTGATGTCCCGCCCGCCCAGCTGAAGGAGTAATCGATGTCGCCCACCGGCGGGCGCGGCCGCGTCGCGGGCCGCGGGCAGTTCCAGCCCGCCGAAGTTCCCGAATTTGACCTGGTCGGACTTGTTGTAGGCGATCTTCACCCATTGCACGAGGTGCTGCGGCCCGACATTCTCGCTCACCGAGGAACGGCCGAAGAATCCTGTCCCGACCGTCATCGAGGGAGCGAGGAAGGTATCGAAGCCGGCTGCACCCGTGCTGTTGCCGACGTTGACGGCGATGCGCAGCACATTGAGTTCGGCCCCGTAGCGCAAAACGACAGACGGGTCCTCCGCATGGATGGCCGCGGAATGTCCCTGCCCCTGGCGGCGAACCATGGCCCGCGCCGCTGTGAAACCCGCCTCGCGGCTCGCCACCTCGTAATATCCGAGCACGGGACAGAGTTTTTCGCGGCTGAGGAGATAGTCATCACCGATCCGCTCCAATGGTGCCAGCAGCACGCGGGTGCCGCGGGGCACGCGTATGCCGGCGCTCTGCGCGATGTGTTCGGCCGATTTGCCGATAAGCGGGATGTTGAATTTCCCCATCGGGAACAGATGGGCGGCAAGAATGTCCCGCTCCTCGGAACTAACGAGGTGACAGCCCTGGCGTTTCAATTCCGCGAGCAGGCGCTCGCCGACGGCGGCGTGCGCGATCACGGTCGATTCATTCGTGCACAGGATGGAATTGTCGAAAGCCTTGCTGTCGGCAATGCGCTTCGCCGCCTTCGCTACATCGGCGGTCTCATCGACATAGGCCGGCACATTGCCGGGACCGACGCCGAGCGCGGGATTGCCTGAGGAATAGGCCGCGCGCACCATCGGCGAGCCGCCGGTTGCGAGAATGAGGTCGATCCGGTCCGACTTCATGATCTGGTCGATGATGGGCAGCGCCGGCTCGTCGATTACCTGGATCACCCCGTCCGGCGCGCCCGCTTTTTCGGCTGCCCCGGCCATCAGTCTCGCCGCATCCGAACAGCATTTCTTCGCCATCGGATGCGGGCTGATCACGATCGCATTGCGTGTCAACAGAGCGAGAATTGTCTTGTAGAAGACCGAGCTCACCGGATTGGTGGAGGGGGTGAGCGCGAAGATCACGCCGGCAGGCCGCGGGATCTCGACGATCTTCTTCTCCTCATCGATGCGGTAGTCGGTGTAATTCTCGTTTCTATAGTGCTCGAACAAGCCGATGGAGCACAGCCGGTTCTTGACCTCCTTATGGTCGGCAACGCCGAAGCCGGTTTCCTCCACCGCCCAGTCGGCATATTTCCGCGACTCCGCCGCTGCGGCCTTGGCCGTCGCCTCGGCGATCGCCAGAACTTCACCGCGCGAATAGCTCGCAAAGGAGCCTGCCGCCCAGCGCGCCTTTTCGACGAGCTGCTGCGCGTGGAAAGGCGACAAATCTTTGGTTTTTTCGCTGCTGTCAGAACCCATGGCGATGACGGCGGTGCTTCTGCTGCCGCCTGCTGCCGAGATTAGACCGGAGCCCCTGCCGGGGCTTGACCGCACCGCACCCGATCTTGACAGTTAACAGGCTTAACGACCCCTGCGATCTCTGCTTGATCGCCTTCTCCCGAGCATGCGAACATACCGAAGGTTGTTCTCCAATGACCTCGGGAATGGGATGGTCCAGCCCCATAATAGTGCGATCGACAGGCTTTCGGGTCCGCCCGCGCGGACTCCCGGTGTTTTGGCCTCGGCCGCCACGGGAATCGTAAATTTCATTGGGCAGATGGGAGGCGACGTTGACCGGATCTTCGGCGACGCCCGGATCGCACCCGACATGGCAGGCAGCCCCACGCTGAAACTCCGGCTTTCGGCTTTCTGCCGCCTGTTCGAACAATCGGCGCGACAGACGCGGCACGGCAATTTCGGACTTTGGTTTGGCCACCAGTTTCAGCCCCGCGATCTTGGCTTCTGGGGGTACGCCGCCGTCTCTGCACCCACTCTCGGCAGCGCGCTTGAGAATTTCGTCGAGCTATTTGCTTATCATCAGGAATGCTCGCGCATGAATCTCATCGCCGGCGACAATGATCTCATGCGCCTGGAATATCGGATCGAGGCTCCCGCCATCGTGGAGCGCCGCCAGGACGCGGAGCTGTCGCTTGGCATGTTTCTCAATCTCATGCGCGAATGCTGCGGGTCGCGCTGGTCGCCCGAGGAAGTGCATTTCGAGCACCCGAAGCCCCTGGAGGCGCGCGAGCATGAGCTTGCTTTCGATGCGCCGGTCTATTTCAGCCAGCCGACCAATGCCCTGCTCTTCCGCCCGGAGATCCTCACCCGTCCGATGCCTGCCAAGGACCCGCGGCTCATGGACATGATGCGCATGTGCCTGATGCAGCTGAGCGACCGCAGTCCGGCCGAATTGGGCCTGCTCGACCGTGTTCGAACCGCGATCCGCGCCCGGCTCGGCCAGGGATCTTTGTCGCTCGAGGATATTGCCGATGAGGTGCATCTGCCCATGGCGGTTCTCATGCGCGAATTCTCGATGCACAGCATCAGCTTCAAATCTCTGCTCGAAGATGTCCGCCGCGACTTGGCCATTTCCTATATGAAGCAGCGCCAGTTGCCGCTCTCCGAAATCGCGCTGCTTCTCGGTTATTCCGAATTATCGGCGTTCAGCCGCGCTTTCCGGCGCTGGACCGGCCGCAGTCCGCGTGCCTTTCGCTCGGCCATGTCGGTTTGACCATCAGGCCTGGGCCAAAGCCTCGAGCGACTCCGGCAGAATCTGCCCGCCGTCCACGATGATCGTCTGGCCGGTGACATAGCCCGCTTCCTTCGAGGCGAAATAAAGCGCTGCATGGCCGATATCCTCGACCGTGCCCAGCCGTTTCAGCGGTATCGAGGCCGCCATGGTCTTGAGATAGTCATCGCCCAGTCCCGCAAGCCCCTCGGTGATGATGTTGCCCGGCATCACCGCATTCACCGTGATGCCGTATTTTGCCAGCTCGATGCAAGCCGTGTGCATGAAGCCGAGCTGCCCTGATTTCGATGCGCCATAATGGCTCCAGCCCGGAAAGCCCGTCACTGGTCCGGTGATCGAGGAGGTGAGCACCACCCTGCCCTGATTGGACGACTTCAGATAGGGAACACAGGCCTTCACCGAGTGAAAACATCCTTTGAGATTGGTGCCGATGACCTCATCCCACTGCTCGCTGGTCATTTCTTCGAGCTTGGCTTGCGGGAAGATGCCGGCATTGGCGCAAAGCACATCGATGCCGCCGTTCCGGTCGGCGGCAGCCTTCGCCACAGCCTCCATGTCGCGCAGGTTCGTTACATCGCCCGCGATGCCATGCGCGCTGTGCCCGATTTCCTTTGCCGCCGCCGCGGCCTGATCGCGATTGCGCGCCACGATCACCACCTTGGCACCGGCGTTTGCGAAAACCCGGGCAATGCCCTTGCCGATGCCCTTGGAACCGCCGGTCACCACGACCGACCTGTCCTTAAGCGAACTCGTCATTGTTTCTCTCCCTCACGACTCGCTCTGCTCGCGCCTGAGCAGCAGGATCAGGCCATACCCCCCGATCAGCAGGATCGCCGCGCCTATAGTGGACAGCGTGCCGAGCACCGGAACGCCGGGCGTGTAGCCGGCAACCATCTTTGCATAGAGATATTCGGGCACGGTGGTATCCGCGCCGGTGGTGAACAGCGACAGCGGAAAATTGCCCCATGACAGCAGGAACGCGAACAGCGCGCCGGAGAAAATCCCCGGAAACAGCACCGGCAGCGTGACCTCGCGCAGCACCTGCCAGCGGCTCGCGCCGAGGTCGAATGCCGCCTCCTCCAGCGCCGGATCGAAACTATAGACCTGGATGGCCATAACCAGGGTAACGACAGGCACGATCCACACCAGATGCGCGAATACTGCCGTTTTCCAATCGAGCTGAACGCCGAGCGAGCTGAACCATAAGAGAAGGGCGAGCCCCAGCACCGACTGGGGAAAGAAGATCGGCAGCAGGATCAGCCGCTGATACCAGCTGCGGCCTTTCCAACTATAGCGGGCAAAGGCGAGCGCGCCGAAAAAGCCCAGGCTCACGGCAATTACCGTCACGGCGAGCGCGATGCTGATCGATGTCGCAAGCAATTGCCTGATCTCGATCGATGAAAAAGTCTTCGCCCACCAGTCGATCCCCCAGCGCGCGATTGGGAACTGGAAATAGCGGCTCGATGTCAGGGAGGCGAGCGTGATGCAGATGATCGGCAGATAAACGAACAGCACGAGCGCGAGTGTCCACACCATTATGAGGGCGTGACGAAGCCTCTGGTGGCGTGACTCCATGCCTCACCTCCGCCCGAGGAAAACGTCGAGGTCGAAGCGGCGAAGCACCGTGAGCACGAGTGCGCCCACAACCGCCATCAGCAGCACCGCGAGTGCCGAGCCCAACGGCCAGTTCTGCGCATAGGTGAAGGCTATTTCGATGTCATGGGTGATGGGTATGATCTTCTGGCCGCCGAGCACCTTCGCCTCTGCGATGGCGCCTACCGCCAGCACGAATGTGAGAAGGCTCCCGATCAATATGCCCGGCATCGACAGCGGCAGTTCCACTTCCTTGAACACCTGCCAGCGGCTCGCCCCGAGATCCAAAGCGGCATCGCGCGTTTCCGCCGGCACCATGCTGATACCCAGCGTCATCGGAAACAGCATGAAGGGAATGTATACATAGATCATGCCGAAAACGACCGCCGCTCGGGTAAACAGCAGGCTTTGCAGGTCCATGCCCGTCAGCGCCTTCACGCTGCCCAGGAGCACGCCGTTCTTGATGAAGTACAGAACCCAGCCATAGAGCCGGATGTTCTCCGAAACGAAGAGCGGGATGGTGAACAGCAATGTGAACAGCATGGCGTAGCGGCCGAATACCCGCACCAGAGCATAGGCGGCGGGATAGCAGATCAGCGCCAGGGCAGCCGTGGTGAATGCCGCCAGGCCGAGCGACCACAGGAAGGAGATGTAGCTGGTGCTCTGAAAGATCGTCGCATAGTTCTGAACGGTCGGATCGCCGGTGAACGAAAACGTTCTCGCCGGCATGAAACTGTACCAGATGACGGCGATGAGCGGCGCCGCAAAGCCGACTGCGAGGAACAACACAACCGGCAGCGCCGTTTTTTGTCCCGCGTTCAGCAAGTTACGTCATTCGCGGGCTTGACCCGCGAATCTCCTTTGCAGGATGGCCGGGTCAAGCCCGGCCATGACATTCTCCTCATTGCACTAGTCCTCAACCAGAATACTGTCCTTGGCGTCCCAGCCGATGAGAACCTCGTCGTCCCGCTGGCCGGCATAGGCCTGCTGCCGCAGCTTCTCCACCACGAATACCTGCTCGCCCGCGCGTATCTGATATTGAATGCGCGAGCCGAGCGCATATTCATTGTAGAGCTGGCCCTTCACCGCGTTCTGCGCATCCTGCTTTTTGTCGAGGAAGCGCAGGAACTCCGGCCGGATCACCAGATATCCTTCCGAAAAATCATCCGGCGCTTCTGGCGCGGCAAGCTCGCCGTCGATTGCCGGCGATACCAGCCTTCCGTTCTTGCCGATCGCAACCGGCACGACATTCACGTCGCCGATGAATTCCGATACGAATTTGGAATTCGGTGATGAATAAATCTGCTGCGGTGTGCCGACCTGAATGAGCTTCCCCCCGCGCATGACGCCAATCCTGTCGCTCATCACCATTGCTTCCTCCAGCGAATGAGTGATGTACACGAAGGTCTTGCCCGTCTCGCGATGTATGTCCTTCAATTCTTTTTCGAGCGTTTTGCGAAGCTTGTAGTCGATGGCCGACAGCGGTTCGTCGAAAAATAGGATTTCCGGGTCATAAGCGAGAGCACGAGCCAGGGCGACGCGCTGGCGCTCGCCCCCGGAGCAGCGCAGCACGCTCTTGCCGTAATAGTCTTGCGGCAGGCGCAGCAGCGTCATCAATTCCAGCGCCCGCGCTTTTCGCGTCGCCTGGTCGACACCGCGAATCTTGAGTGAAAATTCGATATTCTGTCCGACCGTGCGGTGCGGGAACAATGCGAGCGACTGGAAAACCATGCAGGTCGGCCGCCGGTTCGCCGGCAGGTCGTTCACCCGTTGGCCGCGGATCAGAATGTCTCCGCCCGTCGGCATCTCCAGTCCGGCCAGCATGCGCAGCAGGGTTGTCTTTCCGCAGCCGGACGGACCGACGATGGTGAAGAATTCGCCCTCTGCGATATTGATGTCGACGCCGTCGACTGCCGCCAGGGCTCCAAAGTCCTTTCGGATGCCCTTTAACGCCAGCAGTGTCTGCCGTGCCGCTTTTGATAAGTCACGCATGATCGGGAAAAATGCTGCCGCCGCGGAGCAGTCTGTCGGTCCACCAATCCGCGGCGATCGCCTTAAATCTGTAATTAGCCTCCCGAGGCTTCACGTTTTGCCGCCGTCATGATGTCGAGCAGCTTATCGTAATCCGGCACGATGTCATATTCGATCGATCTCGCCATCTCTTCGTCAAGGCTGTCCCATTGGATGGCATCAAGCTCTTCCTTGGTGAACAGCTTGAAACATTCCGGATTGCCCATCTGGGTGACGGGATTGAAGGTTCCCTCGGCGAAAGCGACGACATGTGCCATGGCCGGATCCTGCACATATTCCAGGAAGTCCGTCGCGAGCGGCGACAGCTGCGGATTATTGACGGTCGATGTCACTTCGATCCACGAGATGCCGCCCTTGCCATCGGCCATCGGCCCCTTCTTCGGGGTGATTCCGCGGATTTCCGGATGTCCGTCCGCGCGCGCCGGCGATGCCGAATAGGTGCCCCCCGTCAGGTGAAAGTCGATCTCGCCCGACACCAGCGACTGGTTCATCGTAGCGATATCGCCGACCACCTTGGCGCCTTTGAACACGCGCTTTGCCGTATCGGTGAACTTCGCCACTTCCTCCTCGCTGTGCTGCTTGAAGGGATCGAAGCCCGAAATGCAGCACAAGCAGAACACGTTCCAGTCGTCCGATTCCAGGATGCCGTATTTTTTATCGTTGGCGGCGTCATTCCACAGATCCCAGCCCTGGTCCTCGGCCGTGGCGCGGCTCACCTTGTCGGTATTCACCACGAAGCTGTAGGGCCCGAAGCGTTGAACCATGCCCAGGAGCTCGGTGCCGGAATCATCCATTGCCCATTTGTAGGGCGGCTTGAACGCCGGCAGCATTTTTTCGAAATAGGGCTCGAAACGGGCTCGGTCGAGTGGCTTGATGAGCTTCTCCGGGTGCATCACCTTGCGCGCCCAGGGATTGTTCACATTGATGAGGTCCCAAACATTGGTTTCCCCGGCGCGCAGCCGGTTGATCATCGTTGGATCGTTGGTGAGGGATTCAGCCTTGACCGTCGCTTCCTTCTGCTGCCGGAACGGGTCGAGAACCTGGGCCGAATTATAACCTTCCCAGCACAGGATGTTCAGTTCCTTCTCTCGTGCTGCCCAGCCGGCGCGCGACAGGCTCGATGTGCCCGCGGCGATTGCCGCAGCCCACAACGCCGACTGCTGCATGAAGTTCCGGCGCGAAAGTTTCGTGTGATTCATTTTAATCCTCCCTGAGCGGTGATCCCCGCATCAATGTTCTGCCTTCGGGGCCGATATGATCACAAAGGCCCGGTGCCGCCAAGACCCTATGCGCGAAACCCGGCGTCGTGCCTGACCGGATCGGTAAGCGCGGAGTGCTCAGGTCAATTTGGCAAGATGGTTGGTCGCGCCCGCGATGACGATTTCGATGCCTATGGCGAGCATCAGCAGTCCAAAAATCCGCTCCATGACGAGCAGGCCATTTCGTCCCAGCAGCCATGTCACGCTCGGTGCGGTTGCCAAAATCGCCCATGCCACCACGCAATTCGCGGCGATGATAAATGTTATGGCGAAATCGTCTATTGGGCTGTGCAGCTTATGGGTTTCTAGAATAACCGCCGTGATGCTGCCACCGCCGGCCAGAGCTGGCGTACCCAGTGGGGAGACGCCGATCTGAAAGGCAATGGCTTGCGTTGGTTGAACCTTGTTCGCCTGGGCGCCGACCGTCCGGCCCTGCAGGAGGCTCAGCCCCGTTAGCGAAATGACCAGGCCCCCGCCGATCTGGAACGACGGCAGCGAGGTTCCGACGGCGATCAGGATCCATTCGCCCGCGAATTGTGCAATGAGGAGTATGATGAACGCCGTCGCGGCTGCTACGGTCGCGCTGCGCAAAATGATCTCGCGGTGGCTTCCCCCGACCAGGCTCAAAATCAGGGGAACCTTCATGAAGGTTCCCAGCAGCAGGAACAGGCTGATGGTAAAACGTGAATATTCCGACCAATGCATGCACGCCCCCGTGATGCAGACAACGGTCGCTACCGTAGCTCAAGCAGAGTTAAGAATTCCCACCCAAGTGCGCAGTCAGGTTCAGAAGCGGTAGGTGAAGAGACCGCGCCGCTCGTATACTTCGGCGGCTTCCTCGATGAAATCCGAAAGCTTTGCGGCCCCGTAATCACGTCGAAGAAGGTTTGCAGCTTCGATCAACACGCTCTTATCGGCAGCGCGTCCGGGCCGAAGCAGCTCATAAACCTGCATGATGACCTCTTCGGGAACAGCGACAAGCTCCGCCCCGCGTTCGAAATTTTCCGCCAGCGTCGGCCGTCCGGCGGCGCGGGCGATTTCCGCCTGATAGTGCAGCGCCTGGCTTGTTATGCGCAGATCCTCCATCTGCACCTCGCCGCTGACGAGCGTATCGAGCGTGATGTCGCTGAGTTTCTTGCCGCGTTGGCCGGCGATCAGCTCGGGCCGCTTTTCCGATAAGGGATAATCCTCGATTGTAAGGTTATCGCTCATGAGGCACGCGCCCTAAGAATTTAACTCCGATCTCTTGCGGCCGCGCATCCTTTGCCGTCAGCGCGGTTTCGATGGCATAGATCATGGCCACGCGCGCATGATAGCGCGAGCCCATCGCCTGTCCGCGCATCGGCACCACGACGGGTTCCGGCATCTCGCCCAGCGCATAGGCAGCGGCATTGGCGCCAAGCTGCCGATAATGCTCGACCTGGGTGATCGGTGCGTTGGAAAAAAGCTCGAGATTATTGTGCGGCAGCCGGTCGCGCTGATGGATCACGGCCGTGCCCTTCGCCTGCAGCCCGATGCCGATGCCGGAGCCGGCAAGGCGCGCGGCGGAAAGTCCCAGAAAGGAAGTATCCGCCGTATGCTTAAATCGCACCACCCGCGGCTTCAGCCCGCGTGCGGCAATCGCTTCGGTCATCACTCCCAGCACTTGCGAGAGCGGATGCCCGCCGACGGTCTGAAACAGTTTCACCCCGAAGGCCGGACTGATGCCGATGACCACATCGGTCGTTTCGGCCGATAACACGGCATCGGCGCCAGCATGATAGAGAATACGCCGTTGTTCTGCCGCCTCATGCAGGGCCTCCGACCTCAGCACCTCCTTCTGGTCCAGTTGGTCGCGAATGGCGTTGATCTCCAGCCTTCGGGCCTCGCTGACGCGATAGCCCGATCCCGGCCCTGCATAGCTGTTCGGATCGTTGACCGCGCTGATGATCTTTCCGTCGCGCACGATGGCCGAGGTCTGGAGATAATCGCCGGAAATTCGAAGCTTTACCACCGCCAGGAGGTTTTCCGCTTCCTCACGGAATCCGCGGCGAAGCAACGCCTTGATCACTTCGACGACAGTAATGCCGCGATCCTGGATGGCTTGACTGATGAGGCTCGCATCGCGCGGTGAATAGCTCTCGGTTTCATCCGAACCCGAGGCCGCGACCACGCTCTCCAGCATTTGTTTGCTCGGCCTGCCGAGCTGAAGTTCCTCGAAAACGGCCGACAGCGCATCGACGGCGCGCCGCCGCAGTTCCAGAATTCGATGCTCGCGAACGGGAGTCAGTCCGCCGTCGGCCTCGAAATCCCGCTGCAATACCAAGAAATCTTCAAGCTCCTCGCCATTGAGCAGCGAGGGATTGAAAGAATTGTCGTATTTCAGGATCGTCCCGAATCCCGAGCAGATAAGGTCGGATCCGGCGACGAGATAAGGCAGGATTTTTGCACCCACCCTGATTTCCGACTCGGTCGTGCGGGCATCATTCCCCGAGGCGCATTCCAGATCGAGCCAGACTGCGAGGAGATTTTCCGCCATCAATTCCTTGACCCCGCCAGGAACGGTGGCGGTAACGGGGGCCCCGTCGATGCCGCCGTTTTGCGTGCCCTGCACGCCCATGCCGCGCTGCAGGCACAGGCACCGCGCTTCGAGATAAAGCAGCGATTTCGACTCATGGAAGCCCATGAGCAATTCCGACCCCGCACCCGATGTGCAGCGCATCTTGATGCCGCGTGATGCATAAGCCGCCGCCAGGAAGGCCTTCGACCAGGGCGTGTCGTCGCCATCGATGAAGGTGCGCTCGGTGCCGTAGACCGACACGGTTTCGGCGTAAGACGAAAATCCCGCCATGCCGATCTTAAGCTCTTCGGCCTCCTCGCTCGAGCACTGGAACAGTGTCCCCGAGCGCCCCACCGCCGCCCCGACAGCGCAAGCGACTGCATTCGACCAGGCGTTCCGTGAAACCCGCATCGTGGTCTCGATTTCATCGAACCCGAATGCCACCGCCGTAGCCGCATCGGCCGCAAGCTGCAGCGGATCGTCCTTGGCGTTCGTCACGTGACCCTGATTGCCGGGCGTCTTGCGCGCGCGCATTTTCGAATATGCGAATGTGATCTCGAGCGCGTTCAGCTGAGAGACGACCTCCGCGAGCTTGGCCGGCGTTAGCCCGTGCGCGATCTTGACGAGTTCCGTGCGCGGCACATTCATGTCCACAAGCTGCCGGGCGATCATGGCCGACGGCATCGCCATCATTTCCGCCGCGACGGAAACATCGATGTGATGCCGGGCGATGAAATAGTCGATCATGTCGAACTCGGCTTCGTGAACGCCGTCGAGCATCGTCACCCGGCCGTCCTTGATGCTCAGCGCGGGTTTCGGATCGGCAGGGCTTGAGAACGCCGAAAATCCGTTCTTGGGATCTTCCGAGGCAAACTTGTCTAGCCGAAGCGGGCGATTGTCCCAATCGGCATAACGGCGCCAGCGGTTGGTAGGGCGGTTCAGGGTGATGCTCCGTCTCGATCCTAGCGGATCATATACACTTTCCGCACCGTTTCATGCACGCGGCAAGTGCCGTTCCACCCCATGGGGAAAAATGCCGTCGTATTCGGCGTAATTTCGATGACTTCGCCCGATTCATGCGTATAGGTGCAGCGCCCGCTCAGGAAATGACAGAACTCGTCTTTGGTCACCAGGCAGTTCCAGAACCCGGGCGTGCATTCCCACACTCCGCACTCCGACGAGCCATCGGGGTTGCGCGAAATCAGCACGCCTGACGTGTGTGACTCGCCTTCAATCATGGTCGGCACGCGGCCCCAGTCCTTGAGTCCCGTGAGCTGCAGCGGATCGTGCATTCTAGGCGTTGCCGTCATGCCAGCCTGTCCAGGATCCGCGCGGCCTTTGTTGGACCATGCTCCCCTTGCATCTGCCGCGACGTGGCCTTGAGCTTTGCCTTCATCGCCTTATCGGTGAGCATACGATTGATTTTTCCCTTCAGCTCATCCTCGGTCCAATCATAGCGCTGCAGCCGGAAACCGTGGCCGGTCTCCTGGACCCGCATGGCATTGTCGTGCCCGTCCCACACATAGGGCATGATCAGCGCCGGCTTGCCGAAATAGAGACACTCCGTGAACGAATTATTGCCGCCATGGTGAATGACCGCATCCACGAGCGGAATGACCGACGGCTGCGGAAACCAGCTGTCGATATGCACATTGCCGGGAATGTCCGCGTACTGGTCCCTATAGTCTCCCACATTGACCAGCGCGCGCACCGGCATTTCCCCGATCACTGCGATGAGCCGTTTCAGGAGCTCGATGTCGCCGGCGCCGAGCGAACCGAAACTGACATAGAGCAGCGGCGCCGTATCGTGCTCCTCGAACCGCGGCAGAGCATAGGGCTTCTCCTTGCGCACGCATCCTTCGAGATACTGAAAGCGCTTGTCGGATAGCGCGCGGCGCCGCTTGAATCGCACGGCCGTGGGATATAGCAGCAGGTTCATATGCGGAGATGCTTCGAAGAACTGCCCCAGCGGATAGGTGCCCTCCCCGCTTTCCTTCAGGAAGCCGTTGAAATCCTCGTGAATGGTCCGGATCACTTCATTGAATCGCTTGCGGTATCTCTCGAAGCCTGCCTTGTCCTTTTCACTGCAGCCAGACAGATGCGGTGGAATATTGGGGTCCTCGATCTCGTTTTCCGAGCAAGAGATGATCCTGACCCAGGGTTTGCGGTTTTCCCGCGCGTAGCGCTTGATCGCCGGAAACAGAATGACGTTGTCGACACAGACGACATCCGGCTTGAGGCGTGCCAGCACCTGCGGCAAATCCTTTTCCGCCCATTTCGCGGTCGACACGATTGCCTGCCAGCAGTCCTTTACGTAATTGTCGATCTGGTCGTAGGGACTCTTGCGGAAGTTCGGAATGTGGCCGTTGATGAAGTCGGTCCAGAATTTCGCCATCTCCTCGGGCGGCATCGGTTCGGACAGATTGACCGGATGGGCCTCGAACCCATAGCCTTGATAGACGCTCAGAAAGCCCGGATCGGAGAGAAATATCGCCTTGTGACCAAGCTTCTCCACCGACTGGGCAATGGCAACGGAATTGAGCGCCGGCCCGAATGCCGCTTCCGGAAAAAACGCGATGACCTTGCCGCCCTTCGACCGCTCGGGTTTTGACAGCTTATTCGCCGGTTTCCTCTTCGGTTTCGTTATCGGTTTCGTTGTCGGTTTTCGCGCCGCCTTCTTCACCGGCTTCCCGCCAACTTTCCCTGCCTTTCGCGCCATTACTGTCTCCTTATGAGGAAAACTCTCTATCCGGTTCCGGCCGCGCGCTCAAGTCTCCGGCTGGTGAGCGCACCGCGGTCGAGGCGTTGTGAGCCCAGCACCAGCACGAAGCTGACGAGCATGACGATCGTCGCCATGGCGTTGATTTCGGGGGTCACGCCGAAGCGGATCATCGCGTAGATTTTCATAGGCAGGGTCGTCGACGACTGTCCGGCCCCCGCCGTGAAATAGGCGATGATGAATTCATCGAGCGACAGGGTGAACGCGAGCAGGGCTGCGGCGAGTATGGCCGGGGCGATGAGCGGCAGTGTGATCCGCAAGAACGTCGTCAGCCTTTTCGCACCGAGATCGGTGGATACTTCGGTCAGCGACCAGTCGAAATTCCTCAGACGTGCACGCACGACGGCGCATACGAAAGCTATGTTGAACACGACATGCGCCATGATGATCGAATGGAGCCCCAGCGTAAAATTGAGCAGCGTGAAAAACGACAGCAGCGCAATCGCCAGAACCACATCGGGAATGATCATCGGCGCGAACAGCAGCGCATCGACCGCTGCCGACGCCGGCCGCTGCTCGACCCCGAGCGCCAGAAGCGTGCCGATAAGGGCAGCGATCGCCGTCGACACCAGGGCAACGATCAGCGAATTGCGCGCCGCCCGCAGAATATCGGGCCGGTCGAGCAGTGCCGCGTACCAATCTGTCGACATACCGGTCCATACGGTGGGCAGGCCGGCCCTGTTGAAGCTCAGCACCATCAGCACCAGGATCGGCGCATAAAGGAACGCGTACACGAATCCGAGATGGACCTTGAGCAGCCTATCCATGGCGCAGCCTTCGCCCCCCTGCCCCTTGCGCGCTGAGAGCCTGGACGAACAATAGAGCCATCATGATGCCGATAAGGACCATCGACAGCGTGGCACCGAAAGGCCAGTCCCGCGCCGTCAGGAACTGATCATAGATCAGATTTCCGACCATCTGCATCCGCCCGCCGCCGAGCAGGTCGGGCGTCACGAAATTTCCAATCGACAGAACGAACACGAACACCCCGCCCGCAGCCACGCCGGGCAAGGTGAGCGGCAGTGTGATGCGGCGAAACGTCAGCCATGCGCCGGCTCCGAGATCGCGCGATGCTTCCGCGAAAGCCGGATCGAGCCGCTGCAGCGCTGCATAGATCGCCAGGATGACGAAGGGCGAATAATTATAAACGAGCCCGAGCACCACCGCGAATTCATTATAGAGCATGTCGAGCGGCGCGTTTATCGCCCCGATGGATGTCAGCAGCGCATTGATCGGCCCCTCGCGATTGAGCAGCACCATCCAGGCATAGGTCCGGATCAGGTAGTTCGACCAGAACGGCAGCATCACCAGCACGAGCAGCACAGGCTGAAGGCGCGGTCTTGCTCGCGTGATCGCATAGGCCGCCGGATAGGCGAGCAGGATGGAGAGAAGCGTGGCAGTCAGGGCGATGCGACCCGAATCGAGCAGGATGGCGAGATAAAGAGGGTCGACTGCCCGGCGGAAGTTCGCCAGGGTCACAGAACTGTAATCCACCCCGCCATAGACGCCGCGCTCGAAGAACGCCATGGCAAAAATCACGGCGCAGGGAACGACAAGCAGCAACAAAAGCCAAAGCAGCCCCGGCAACATGAGGAGGAGCGCGTTGGCTGTCTTCGGCATGGGTCCTGCGGAAGGCCGGGCGACCCTAGAAAATCGCCCTGGCCAATTTGCTTATTCTGCCGCTATTTCGCTGCGAGGATCTCGGTGACTGTCCTGGAAAACAACTTTTGCCCCTCGCCCAAATCGCGCAGCTGCTCATATTTCAGGAGTTCCGCGGGTGTAATCGCCATGTTCGGATATTTCTCGAGCATGGTTTTGTCGATCGCTTCCATTCCGGCCTTGTTGGGAGTCTTGTACATTATGTTTTCTACAACCCACTTGCCGTTATCGGCGTTGAGCACATAGTCGATGAATTTATGTGCCGCATCCTTGTTTTGCGAAGTTTTGGTCACGACCATCGTGTCCACCCAAAGGTCGCTTCCCTCTTTCGGGATGACATATTTGATCGCATTGTTTTCCGCGATGCCGTAATTGCACCAGCCGTCCCAGGCATGCGCGACCGTTGCTTCGCCTGAAATGAGCTTTTGGTAAAAGACCGTGTCGTCATAGGCCAGAAGGTTGCGCTTGGCCTCGATCAGCTTTGCCTTCGCGGCATCGAGCGTTTCCTGATCGGCCGAATTCACCGATTTTCCCATTGCCAGAAACGCCGCTGCCATCAGCCACCGGTCGGTGGCCAGCATCGTTTCCTTGCCTTTCACGTCGTCGGCCGGCGCGAGAAGATCATTCCAGCTTTCAGGCTGCTTCTTCACGAGATCGGACCGGTAGCACAGGCCTGTCGTGCCCCAGGTATAGGGAACCGAGAAGACATTTCCCGCATCATGCTGCAGCTGCCTGGCCTCGGGATAGAGGTTGCGAAGATTGGGAATCTTGGCGTGATCGAGCGGCTCGATGAGCCCCAGCTTGTTCAGGGCTTCCGCGAAGGGCGAGGAAACGAATAGCACATCATAACCTTTGCCGCCGCTCGCCGTTACCTTTCCCATGATCTCTTCATTGGTGGCGTGGACGGACAGTTCCGCCTCTATGCCGGTATCGGCCTTGAAGCGCTCGAGCAGGTCTTTCGGCATATAGCCGTCCCAGTTGGAGATGACGATTTTTTCGGCGCCCTGCGCTTGCACGCCAAACGCAATAAGCAGCGCTGCCATGGCCGGCAGCAGCCTCGTCCTGAACCCTGTCATGTTTCCTTCTCCCTGTTTGGCGGCGGGCAATCTTCGCTGCCTATCTTTTCTGCGGTATGCGGTTTTCGTACCAGCGGAACGCCCATACGATGAAAAAATATAAGACCACATAAACCACCAGCACCAGTAGCAGCGGTTCGTAGACACGGAAAGTGTCCTGGCGGATTTTGTTTGAAACACCGAATAGATCGAGAACCGTAACCGTCGCCGCCAGCGGCGTCGCCTTGAGTTGCAGCGCGGTCTCCCCTGCGAGCGTCGGTAGAGCCAGCCGGACCGCCCGCGGAAACCAAATTCGCCGCAAGACCAGCCAAGGCGACATGCCGCATGCCTTGGCTGCTTCCAGTTCGCCCTTGGGAACGCCGAGAAAGCCCCCGCGCATGACCTCGCCTTCATAGCCCGCGAAGCTGATGGTGAGGGCGAGCAGGGCGTAAAAATAGCCCTCGCGCAAAACCGGCCACAGGAAGCTATCCCGTATTCCGGGTATCATCGGAAAGATTGATCCCAACCCGAAATACAGGAGCCATATCTGAACGAGCAGCGGCGTGCCGCGGATGAACGTGCAGAACGCGCGCGCCGCTCGCGCGAGATAGCGTGTGTCCAATGCCTGCACGAGACCGAGCGGAACCGCGAAAGCCATGCCGAGCAGGCACGAGAACACCAAAAGGCTGATCGTGATCCACAGCCCCTTGATGAGCAGCGGCATGTAGTGCGGCAGCCATTCCCACACCATGGGTTATCCGAGCTTGGGCATGCCGCGCCGGTAATAAGCTTCGACGCGCTTGAAGGCCTGGTTGGATACGAGGGTAATAGTGAGGTAGATCAGGGCGGCGACCGAGAAGAACAGAAGATAGAGCTTGGTATTCCCGGCTGCCTGCCGTGTCGCGAGCAGCAGCTCCGTATAGCCCACGACCGCTATCAGCGATGAATCCTTGGTCACGATCAGCCAGAGATTAGCCATGCCGGGAAGGGCAAGCGGCAGCATGGAAGGAAGCACGATGCGTCGGAATCTCAGAAATGGCGTCATTCCAACCGCCGTCGCCGCTTCGATTTGGCCGATGGGAATAGCCTGAATGGCCGCGCGCAGCACTTCCGTTGCATAGGCCCCCTGCATGAAGCCGAGAACGGCGACAGCGGCGGCAAACCCGCTGATCCGCACGCTGGTGTAACCGTAGCTGACCAGAACCGAATTCAGCAGCCCCGTGCCGGCATAATACAGCAAGAGTATGATGATAAGTTCCGGCGAGGCCCGCACGAAGGTCGTGTAGAATTCCAGAATTGGCCGAAGAATCCTGTTGCCGCTGAGTTTGCCGATCGCTCCGGCGAGGCCGATCAGCAGCCCGATGAAATAGGCGCATACGGAAATCTGCACCGTCATATAGGCGCCGCGCAAGAGCTCGTCGCCATAACCTTGGTCGCCAAAAAACAGGATCTCGGGAAACCCCGCCGTCGCCATTCCCATGACCTCACATTGGAAATCCCGCCCGGTGCGAGAGACCGGGCGGGGTCCTTGGTCTTAGCTCGTGGGTAACGTCACTTTGCCTACGAGGTCGGGATATTTCTGGGTGATCTTCTCCAGTTCACCGCTTTTGGCCAGCTCGCTGAGCGCAGCGTTCAGCTTGTCCTTCAGCTGCACATCTTCTTTTCGCAAGCCGCCGCCGACGCCCTCGCCGAGAATTTCCGCATCGTCCGGCACCTGGGCTTTCATCTCGCAGCAGGCCTGTCCCTGCTCCGTCTTCAAGAACGCCTCGAGAGCGCTGCCGTCGGCCTGGACATAGTCGAGCCTGCCCGCGGCGAGATCGTTATTGGCCTCATCCTGCGTCTGGTAGGTCTTTATCTCCGATCCGGCACCGTAATATTTTTGCAGATACTTCTCATGAATGGTTGAGACCTGCGCGCCGAGCGTCTTGCCCTTCAAATGCTCCGGCGTGATATCCTTGTCGCCGTTCTTCGCCCCGATAATGACTGTCGGCGTGTTGTAATAGAAATTGGTGAAGTCGATGGTCTTCTTGCGATCGCCCGTAATGGACATCGAGCTCCAGATGACGTCGATCTGTTTCGAGGTGAGCGCGGGAATGATGCCGTCCCAGGCAACCTCGACCAGTTCACACTTCTCATTCATCTTTGCGCACACGGCATCCATCAGGTCGATTTCCCAACCCACCCATTTGCCGGACGCGTCCTTCGATGAGAACGGCGGATAGGGCTCCGCAGCCACTCCGAATTTCAAATCGGCCTGGGCGGAGCCGGCGCCGATCAGCAGCGAAATTACCGTAGCTGCCAAAATCTTGGTTAACGATTTCATATATCACCTCCCGTTGAAACACGACCGGCCGGAGCGCTTCGGCTCCAAATTCGGCCAGTAGAACCCTAACTTATCAAGTCCCCCCCAAAGAGCAATTGTCGCTAATGTTTTTTGGTCCTGGTAAATTGCATGCACCGCTCGCTCTTCGGATGTCCGAAGATTTGCTCAGGCGGTCCCTCCTCTTCGATCAGCCCCTTGTGAAGAAAAATGACGTGGCTGGACACGTCCCGGGCAAACCCCATCTCATGGGTAACCAGGATCATCGTCCGGCCCTCATTGGCCAGATCACGGATCACCCGAAGCACCTCGCCCACGAGTTCCGGATCCAGTGCCGAGGTTGGCTCGTCGAACAGCATCACCCTGGGCTCCATGCACAACGCCCGCGCGATAGATGCGCGCTGCTGTTGGCCGCCCGACAGGAAAGCCGGATATTGATTGCGCTTGTCGAACAAACCAACCTTGTTGAGCAGAGCCTCCCCGCGGGCGATCGCCTCGGCCTTCGGTAGCTTGAGGACGTGCACCGGCGCCTCGATGACGTTCTCCAGCACCGTCATATGCTGCCAAAGGTTGAAGCTTTGAAACACCATGCCGAGCTGGGTCCTGATGCGCTCGATCTGGCGGGGATCCGACGGCATTGCGTTTCCGTCGCGGTTTTTCTTCAGCTTGACCTCTTCACCGCCCACCACGATGCGGCCCTGGTTCGGCATCTCGAGGAAATTGATGCAGCGCAAAAAAGTGCTCTTCCCCGAACCGGACGCTCCGATCATCGACACCACATCGCCCTCCCGAGCAGTCATCGACACGCCTCTGAGCACTTCCAGCGGGCCGAAATATTTGTGGAGATCCTGTACCACGACAGCCTCGGGCCGCGTTTGAGTGGCCTGGGCGGTCATTTCGAGTGCGGTCATCGACTCCAACCCCGGCGGGCTTGCCGTCTGATTGAACGCAGTCTAGCACGCAAGCTCTGAGGCGCAACACGGTATGCGTGAAGATAGGTCGAACTTCCCTTTCCACGATGAACGCGTTAGGGTCCAGCCCGGGTGGAGCAATCGCTTCCGTCCTGGTCAGGCGTGGTCCGGTAGTCAGCAGCCGGCGGGGATTGCGCATGGGGAAAATTGCCGCCGGTCCTTGGGAGGATTGTCATGAAGCTTTCTCACCGCATTGTCCTGTCGGTGATTGCGGCAGGTGCGGTTTCTGCAAGCGCGCTTGCTCAGGATGTGAAGAAGGAAATCGGAGCAGGCGAAGGTCAGGTCGACATCGTCGCGTGGCCGGGATACATCGAGCGCGGCGAAACCGACAAGAGCTACGACTGGGTTACCGACTTCGAAACCAAGACGGGCTGCAAGGTCAACGTCAAAACCGCCGGCACGTCCGACGAGATGGTCGCCTTGATGAACGAAGGCGGCTTCGATCTGGTCACGGCTTCCGGCGATGCTTCGCTGCGCCTTATATCGGGCAAGCGGGTCCAGCCGATCAATATCGACCTGATTCCCAGCTGGAAGACCGTGGATGAGCGCCTTCAAAACGCTCCCTGGCACACCATCGACGGCACGCATTACGGAGTTCCCTATCAATGGGGCGCCAACGTGCTGGCCTACAATACTCAGGTGTTCAAGGAACCGCCGAAAAGCTGGTCGGTGGTTTTCGAGAAGACCGATCTTCCCGACGGCAAGTCCAATGAAGGCAGGGTGCAGGCTTTCGATGGTCCGATCTATATCGCCGACGCCGCCCTCTACCTCATGAAGCACAAGCCCGAATTGGGGATCAAGGATCCCTATGAGTTGAACGAGGATCAGTATAAGGCGGCACTCGATCTGCTGCGCGCCCAGCGCAAGATCGTCGGCCGCTACTGGCACGATGCCTTTATTCAGATCGACGACTTCAAGAACGAAGGCGTCGTCGCCTCTTCCTCATGGCCCTTTCAGGTGAACCTGCTGAAGGCCGACAAGCAGCCCATCGAATCTGTCGTGCCGGACGAAGGAGCAACGGGTTGGGCCGATAGCACCATGATGCATTCTGAGGCTCCGCATCCCAATTGCGCCTATATGTGGCTCGAACACTCGGTCAATCCGAAGCTTCAGGGCGATCTTGCAGCCTGGTTCGGTTCGGTGCCGGCCGTGCTTGCGGCATGCAAGGGCAATGCCCTTTTGACCGACGCGGGCTGCGAAACCAATGGTCCTGGCAATTTCGACCGGATTCATTTCTGGCGCACGCCGGTTGCCAAATGCGCGTCTCAGGAAAAGGGCTGCGTTCCTTATTACCGATGGGTCTCGGACTACATCGCCGTTCTCGGCGGCCGCTGAGCTTGAGTGATACGTCATGGCCGGGCTCGACCCGGCCATCTCTTTCATCTGGAAGGGATTCGCGGGTCAAGCCCGCGAATGACGAATGGCCCGCTGCTGGAGACACGGGAATCGGTTCCATCCATGACCTCTGCCGTTAGGTTTGAAAATGTCTCCCGTCATTTCGGAACGGTGCGGGCCGTCGATGATGTCACCCTCGATGTCGCCGAAGGTGAATTCTTCGCCATGCTCGGCCCCTCGGGCTCCGGCAAGACCACCTGCCTTCGCCTGATCGCCGGTTTCGAGCAGCCCGACAGCGGCCATATCGAGATCTTCGGTGAGACAGCCGAAGGTGTTCCGCCCTATCGCCGCAACGTCAATACCGTGTTCCAGGACTACGCGCTTTTCCCTCATATGTCGGTCGGCGAAAATGTGGCCTATGGACTCATGATCCGCGGCCTGCCGCGAGCCGAGCGCGATAGCCGGAGCCGCGAGGCCCTGGCGATGGTGAAACTCGGCGGCTATGAGGACCGCAGGCCCGGCCAGCTTTCCGGCGGCCAGCGCCAACGCGTCGCGCTCGCCCGCGCATTCGTCAACGAGCCCAAGGTGCTGCTGCTCGACGAGCCTCTCGGCGCACTCGATCTCAAACTCAGGGAGCAGATGCAAGACGAGCTCAAGCCGCTTCAAAAAGAAGTGGGAATTACCTTCGTCTTCGTCACCCATGATCAGGGCGAAGCTCTCGCCATGTCGGACCGTCTCGCAATCTTCAACGAAGGCCGCATCGTTCAAATCGGCCGTCCCAGCGAAGTATATGAAAGGCCGAATACCCGCTTCGTGGCGGGCTTCGTCGGCATCCTCCAACGTCCTGCCGCCGCAATTCGCTCAAGCGCATGGTGGTGCCAGCCGCTGGACGAGCCTCAGGCCGGAAAAGATCGTCGTCACCCGCAACGGCGCTGATCCAGCACCGGGCCACGCCTTCGTGTCGGGGCGCATTATCGCCGTTCATTACCAGGGATCGCAGACGCGCATCGTCATCGATCCCGGCGATCAGCGGCTGATGGCCCATGTGCCCTCGACCCTTGGCATTTTCAGCGAGGGCGAAACCGTCACCTTCCGCTGGCCGCATGCCGCGCTCCACGCGATGGAAGGCGATCGATGACGGCCGCTGCCCTACCCGAGCGCGCGATGAGCGCGCGTGTTTCCACCCGCATCTCCGATCTCCTCTATCACCACCGATGGCTGCTCGCGGCTCATGCTGCTCGGGCCCCCGCTTCTATGGATCGGCGTTGTCTATGTCGGCTCGCTTCTCGCCTTTCTGCTGAACAGCTTCTATGGGCTTGATGAATTCTCAGGGCTCATCGATTATCGGTTCACCCTTTCCACCTTCGCCCAGCTTTTGCAGCGCGCCAATTTCGACATCATCGTCAGAAGCGTTCTGATGGCGACCGCCGTCACGCTGGCTTCCGCTGTCATCGCCTTTCCCGTCTCCTACTATGCGGCGCGCTATGCACGCGGAAAATGGAAGGCTTTCTTCTATCTCGCGCGTCATGATGCCGCTGTGGTCGAGCTATCTGGTAAGATCTACGCCTGGAAGTTGATTCTGGCGAAGGAGGGTATCCTCACCTGGCTGGCGGAAACGTACCGGCCTTACCTGGCTCCTCGACGCGCTCTCGCTTTGCCGGTCATCGGCGGGCCATCGCTTGTCCATCAGCTACATCGGCATGTTCCTGGTCTTCGTCTATGTCTGGCTTCCCTTTATGATCCTTCCCACCCAGGCGGCCCTCGAGCGTGTTCCCTCGAGCCTCGTCGACGCATCGGCCGATCTCGGCGCCAACCCCCGCCAGGCGTTCCGCACCGTCATCCTGCCTCTGGCGCTGCCCGGACTTATCGCCGGATCGATCTTCACCTTCTCGCTGACGCTTGGCGACTACATCATTCCTCAGATCATCGGCACCTCGCGCTTTTCATCGGTCAAGCCGTCTACGCCCAGCAGGGAACGGCGGGCAATATTCCCCTCGCCGCGGCTTTCACCGTCGTGCCGATCGTCATCATGGGAACATATCTCTGGATCGCTAAGCGCATGGGAGCCTTCGATGCGCTCTGATGCCTCGCCGCGCAGCCCCTGGCCGCTCGGCATCACGGCTGTCGGGGGCCTGCTGTTTCTCCACCTGCCGTCTGGTGCTGATCATCCTCTATGCCTTCACCACCGAGGAGAAGAGCTATCAATTCCCCCCGCCCGGTTACACGCTTCGCTGGTTCGCGTCGCCTGGGAACGAGCCGATATTTGGAATGCGCTTCTGGCTGTCGCTGCGGGTGGCAGTCTTCGCGACGCTCCTGGCACTGGTTCTCGGCACCTGCCGCCGCGGCGATATTGGCGCGCACCCGATTTTTCGGCAAGGAGGCGATCTCGCTCCTTTTCATCCTGCCGATAGCGCTTCCCGGCATCATCACCGGCATTTCGCTGAGATCGGCATTCAAAATTCTCGACATCGACTTCTCGCTTTGGACGATCGTGCTTGGCCACGCCACATTCTGCATCGTCGTCGTCTATAACAATGCGATCGCGCGGTTCCGCCGCCTGTCCGCCAATCTCATCGAGGCCTCGATGGATCTGGGCGCCGATTACTTCCAGACCTTCCGTCATGTGATCCTGCCCAATATCGCAAGCGCACTCCTCGCCGGCGGAATGCTGGCCTTTGCCCTCTCCTTCGACGAGGTGATCGTCACGACGTTCACCGCCGGCCAGCAATCGACCCTGCCCATCTGGATGCTCACCGAGTTGATCCGCCCGCGCCAGCGCCCGGTGACGAATGTCGTCGCCGTGTTCGTGATCATCCTGACCTTCCTGCCGATCCTTGCCGCCTATTACCTCACCCGCGACGGGGACCACACGGCGGGAGCGGGAAGGTAACATTTCTCGCATTCGTCACCCCACCTGCTCATCGTCATTCCGGCGAAAGCCGGAATCCAGCTTCATGCTTTTGGCTCCAAGCTGGACCCTGACTTTCGTCAGGGTGACGATAGCGGATGGGATAAGGGGCGCCTCATGCACCGCTACCCCAGGCCCGTTGCCTTTTTAGCCAGCGTCTTGAAAGCCTCTTTCATTCCCTTCTTCGCCGGTTTCTTTGCCGGCTTCACCGGATTCTTGCCCGACATCAGCGCCACGAAGCGGTCGAAGAACTGCTGCGCCATCGAGCGAGCGGTGGAATCGATGAGCCGGCTCCCGAGCATCGCCAGCTTGCCGCCGACCAGCGCGTCGACGTCATAAGACATCAGCGTCTCCTGCGGCCCCGCTTCCAGGAGCCTCACATCGGCCTTTCCCTTGGCGAAGCCGGCGACGCCGCCCTCGCCCTGCCCCGAAATCCTGTAGCTTTCCGGCGGATTCAGATTGGAAAGCAGGACCTTCCCTTTGAATCTGGCCTTGACCGGCCCCACTTTCGCGGTTACCCGCGCGGAAAATTCCGTATCCGAGCGTCTTGGTTATGTCTTCGCAGCCCGGGATGCATTGTTTGAGAATGTCCGGATCATTGAGGCCTTCCCACACGCGCTGGCGCGATGCCGGAATGGATTGTTCCCCCGCTCAGTTTCATGCGCTCTCCCTCTCCCTCATGGCCTCGCCTGATTTCCACCCCTGCTTCGTCTCGGCATGGAAATCCTCGAACCTGCCGTCTGACAGCGACTGCCTGATCCCCTGCATCAGCTCCTGATAATAACCGATGTTTGCGAAGGTCAGGATCATCATGCCGAGAAGCTCGCCCGATTTCACCAGATGATGGATATAGGCGCGGGAATAATCGCGTGCCGCTGGGCAGCTGCTGCCCGGATCGAGCGGTGCCGGATCCTCTGCATGGATGGCTGTTGCGCATGTTCAGCCTGCCCGAGCGCGTGAAGGCCTGGCCGTGCCTGCCCGAACGGGTCGGCATCACGCAGTCCATCATATCGACGCCGCGCGCCACTGCCTCCAGGATGTCTTCCGGCGTTCCAACCCCCATGAGATAGCGCGGCTTGTCTTCGGGCAGCGCCGGCACCGTGAAATCGAGCGTCTTCAGCATCAGCGCCTGGCCCTCGCCCACGGCAAGCCCGCCGATCGCATAGCCGTCGAAGCCGATGTCGATCAGCCCTTGCACCGACTGCTGCCGAAGATTTTCCGATGTCCCGCCCTGCACGATGCCGAAACACCCTCGCCCCGGCTGACTGCCGAAGGCTTGGCGCGAGCGCGCCGCCCAGGCGAGCGAGAGTTGCATCGCCCGCTCGGCATCCTGCTCGCTATGGGGATATTCCAGGCATTCGTCGAGCTGCATCTGAATGTCCGAACCAAGCAGGCGCTGAATTTCCATTGCTCGTTCCGGCGTCAGCTCGTGCCGGCTGCCGTCGAGATGCGACTGGAAAACCACGCCCCGTTCGTTGATCTTGCGCAGCTTGGCAAGCGACATGACCTGGAAGCCGCCGGAATCGGTGAGGATGGGCCCATCCCAACCGATGAAGCGGTGAAGCCCGCCGAGAGCCGCGATCCGTTCCGCGGTCGGCCGCAGCATGAGGTGATAGGTATTGCCGAGGATGATATCGGTGCCCGTCTGTCGGACGTGCTCCATGAACATTCCTTTGACGCTCCCGGCCGTGCCCACCGGCATGAACGCCGGCGTGCGGATAGCGCCTCGGGGCGTATCGATCCGCCCCAGTCGCGCTTTCTCATGTTTCTTGAGAAGGGTGAAGGAAAATTCGACCGTCATGGCAGCCGCCGGGAATAGCAGAGAAGCATCTCCATAGGAATAGAAGCGATAGGCGTGCGTGATGGCATGGGCATAGGCCCGTTTCATCGTCTCGAGACCGCTGAACGCGGCCACCAGCATGAACAGGGTCGAGCGCGGCAGATGGAAATTGGTGACGAGCGCGTCCACGCAGCGAAATCGATGGCCCGGCGTGATGAATATGCCTGTGACGCCGGAGAACGGGCGGATGCCGCCCGCGGCATTGCTTGCAGTTTCGAGCAGCCGGAGGGATGTCGTTCCAACCGCAATCACCCGGCGGCCCTGCGCCCGCGCCGCATTGATCCGCTCGGCCGCCTCCGCGGTGATCCTGCCGTGCTCCCCATGCATGCGATGTTCCTCGGTATCCTCGGCCTTGACCGGCAGGAAGGTTCCAGGCCCAACATGCAGCGTCACGAAAACAGTGCCGATGCCGCGGGCCGTCAGCCTTGCCATGAGCTTAGGCGTGAAATGCAATCCGGCCGTCGGCGCGGCAACTGCACCCTGCTCGCGCGCGTAAACCGTCTGGTAATCCTCGACATCCCGCTCATCGGCCGGGCGCCGCACGCTGATATAGGGGGGCAGTGGCATGTGCCCGGCGGCAGCGATCGCCTCGTCCAGCACCGCATCGGTGAAGTCGAAGGCAAGGGTGATTTCGCCCTCCTCGCCCTTGTGCTCGACCGCAGCATCGAGGCTGCCGAGAAGGCAAACCCCGCCGCCGTCTCCGAAGCTGATGCGGTCACCCGTTTTGAGCCGCTTGCCCGGCTTGGCAAAGGCCTTCCACCGCGCGCCATCGAGGCGCTCGAACAGCAATACTGATATCGCTGGTTCGTGATCGCCCCGGCCAAGGCGCCGGCCGTGCAGGGCTGCCCGCATGACCTGCGTGTCGTTGAAGACCAGGAGGTCGCCGGGATCGAGCAGATCGGGAAGCTCGCTTATCGTGCGATCCTCGAGCTCTGCGGGCGGGCGAACGACCAGCAGCTTTGCGCGGTCCCGCGGCGAGATCGGTCGAAGCGCGATGCGCTCCTCCGGCAGCTCGAAATCGAACGCATCGACACGCATGTTTAACTCATGACCTCCCCTCCCCCTTGTGGGGAGGGGCCGGGGGTGGGGTAAGGCGATCGGCAGAACCCCACCCTGTCTTCGCTTCGCTCGGACGTCCCTCCCCACGAGGGGGAGGGAAAAGGCTTAACCCCAGCCAGCGATCACCCCGCGTCCGCCGCCACCTGCATCTTCACGATCTTGTCGGGATTCTGCACGGGTTCGCCGCGCTTCAAGGCATCGATCAGCTCCATCCCCTCCGTCACCTGGCCCCACACGGAATATTGTCCGTTGAGCCAGGGCGCATCGCCGAAGCAGATGAAAAACTGGCTGTTGGCGGAATCGGGACTCGATGAACGTGCCATCGAGCAGGTGCCGCGCACATGATTCTCTTCGAGAACTCGGCCTTGAGATTGGGTTTTTTCGACCCGCCGGTCCCGGTGCCGGTCGGATCGCCGCCCTGCGCCATAAAGCCGTCGATGACCCGATGGAACGGAGTGCCATTGTAAAACCCTTCGCGGGCCAGCTCCTTGACGCGTTTGACGTGCTGGGGCGCAAGATCGGGCCTGAGCGCCACCGTCACCCGCCCCTTTGGCAGATCGATGTAAAGTGTGTTTTCGGGGTCGCTCGTCATTGTGCATCCTTCATGAGCTTCATGCTGACGATCTTGTCGGGATTGGCGGGCGGTTCACCGCGCGTGATCGCATCGACGCAGTCCATGCCTTCGGTCACTTCCCCGACAACCGTATATTGCCCGTTGAGGAAGGATCCTTCGGCGAACATGATGAAGAACTGCGAATTGGCGCTGTTCGGATCCTGCGACCGTGCCATGCCCAGAGTTCCGCGCTTGAAGGGCTCGCTTGAGAACTCTGCGGGAATGTCGGGAAGCTTCGATCCGCCCATCCCAGTACCGGTCGGGTCGCCCGTCTGTGCCATGAACCCGTCGATGACGCGGTGGAAAATGATGCCGTCGTAGAATTTATCCGCTGTCAGCGCCTTGATCTGCGTCACGTGCTTCGGGGCAAGATCGGGCCTCAGCGCGATCGTAACTTTGCAATCGTCTTTCAGCGTCATGACCAGGGTATTGTCGGGGTCGGCCGACTGCGCGGCGACACCGGCACTTCCCGCCGCAATAAACATCGCAAGGCAAACGCCCCGCACCAACGAAAATCTCATTCAATCGCTCCTTTTAACGTGGTTGTTCCGCCGCGAAGGGCAGGGTTTATCCCGAAGTCTTCATCGCTTCGGCCACCTTCGGAATGGCCTCGTGAGGCACGAATGGGCTGATGTCGCCGCCCATCCGCGCAATTTGCTTGACCAGCGAAGACGCTATCATTCGCGTCCCCGGGCTCGCGGCCAAGAACACTGTTTCAATGTCCGGTGCCAATGCGGCATTCATTTGGCCCATCTGCACCTCGTAATCGAAATCGCTGGCGTCTCTCAAGCCCCGGATGAGAAGGCCGGCACCCGCCTTTTTGGCAGCATCGACTGCAAGACCGTCGAAAGTAACAACCATGATCTTCACGCCGGCTTTGGCGCCTATCGGCTGCGTCGTACGTTCGAGCAACAGCACCCGGTCCTTCACCGTCAGCATCGGCTGTTTTCCAAGTTGCGTGCCGACGCCGAGCACCAGCCTATCGGCGAGGCGCGCGGCCCGCGCGACGATGTCGAGATGGCCGAAAGTCACTGGATCGAAGCTTCCGGGATAAAATGCCGTGCGGATCATGGCTGACGTCTAAGCATCATGGCACGGCACCTTCATTGGCCTGCGCTTCTGCCTCGGCCTCTTCCGGAATATGCTCCACCGACACCACATGCTCGTCTTCCGCCGTATCGAAGATCGTCACCCCTTGCGTGGCACGGCCGGCTAGACGGATATCGCGAACCGGGCAGCGGATGAGCTGGCCGCCGTCCGATACCAGCATGATTTCATCGCTCTCCCCGACCGGGAACGAGGCCACGAGATTGCCGTTGCGTTTATTGACGACCATGGCGACGATTCCCTTTCCTCCTCGCCCGGTCACCCGGTATTCGTAGGACGAGCTGCGTTTGCCGTAACCATTTGCTGACACGGTGAGGATGAACTGCTCGGCCTCCGCCATCAGCGCATAACGCTCGCCGCTGATCTGCGCGGCAGGCCCGGTATGGTCCTCCGATTCCTCGCCGCCGTTCTCCGCTCCGTTCTCACCTTCTTCGCCCCGCAGGGCCCGCCGCATCCTCAAAAAGGCTGCCCTCTCTTCGGCCTCCGCCTCGACATGGCTCAGGATTGCCATTGAGATCACTTGATCGCCTGCGGCGAGTTTGATTCCCCTGACGCCGGCCGAGTCGCGGCCTTTGAATACCCGCACGTCATTGACGGCAAAGCGGATGCATTGTCCCTGGGCGGTAGTCAGAAGCACATCGTCGCGCTCCGAGCAGATGTCGACCCCGATGAGCTGGTCGCCTGCGTCGAGCTTCATCGCAATCTTGCCCGTGCGCCGGATATCGACGAAATCGGAGAGCTCGTTGCGCCTCACATTGCCGGAGCGAGTGGCGAACATGATCTGCAGCTTTCCCCAGCTTGCCTCTTCCTCGGGCATCGGCATGATCGTCGTGATCCGCTCGTCGGGATCGAGCGGCAGCAGGTTGATCAGCGCCTTGCCGCGGGCTTGCGGATTACCCACCGGCAGCCGCCAAACCTTCTCGCGATAAACGACGCCGGTTGAGGAGAAGAACAGCACGGGTGTATGGGTGCTGGCGACGAAGATCTTGGTCACGAAATCTTCCTCGCGTGTCTGCATGCCGGCGCGGCCCTTGCCGCCCCGCCGCTGCGCGCGATAAGCCGACAGCGGCACCCGCTTGATATAGCCCGCGTGACTGACGGTCACCACCATGTCTTCGCGCTGAATGAGGTCTTCGTCCTCGACCTCGAAGTCCTGCTCGCGGATTTCCGTGCGCCGCGGCGTAGCGAACTCGGTTCTTATGGCGAGGAGTTCGTCCTTGATGATCGTCTGTACCCGCTGTCGCGACCTGAGGATGTCGAGATAATCCTCGATCTCCTTGCCCAGTTTCTCGAGCTCCTCTGCGATTTCCTCCCGCCCGAGCGCCGTCAGGCGCTGGAGCCTGATATCGAGGATGGCCCGTGCCTGCTCCTCCGACAGCCGGTACGTATCCTCGCGGCTCACCCGGTGCCGCGGATCGGCGATCAGATTGACGAGCGCTACCATGTCCTTGGCCGGCCATGCGCGTGCCATGAGAGCCTCGCGCGCCTCAGCCGCGTCCTTCGACCGCCGGATCAGCGCGATGACCTCGTCGATATTGGCAACGGCGATCGCCAGGCCGACCAGCACATGGGCCCGATCCCGCGCCTTCATCAAAAGGAATTTCGTTCGCCGTGTGACGACCTCCTCGCGGAAGGCGATGAAGGCGCTGAGCATGTCTTTCAGCGTCATCACCTCGGGGCGGCCGCCGTTGAGCGCGACACTGTTCACGCCGAATGTGCTTTGCAGAGGAGTAAAGCGGTAGAGCTGGTTCAGCACCACATCCGCCATGGCGTCGCGCTTCAGCTCGATCACCACCCGCATGCCCCGCCGGTCGGACTCGTCTCGGATATCGCTGACGCCATCGAGCTTCTTGTCGCGGACGAGTTCCGCCATCTTCTCGATCATCGACGCCTTGTTCACCTGATAGGGAATCTCGGAGACGATCAGCGCCTCGCGATCCTTGCGGATCTCTTCCACGTGCACCCGCCCGCGCATGGTGATCGAGCCGCGCCCCAAATGATAGGCGGATTTGATCCCGGCCCGCCCGAGAATGATCGCGCCCGTTGGAAAATCCGGCCCCGGAATGATCTGCATCAGCTCATCGACGGAGATCGCCGGTTCGTCGATCATCGCCATGCAGGCATCGATCACTTCGGCAAGATTATGCGTCGGGATATTCGTGGCCATGCCGACGGCGATGCCCCCGGCACCATTCACCAGTAGATTCGGGAAACGCGCCGGCAGAACCGTGGGCTCCTGGAACTCGTTGGAGTAATTCTGCTGGAAACTGACTGTGTCCTTGTCGAGGTCGACCAGCATCGACATCGTGACCTTGGCGAGCCTCGCTTCCGTGTAACGGTCGGCAGCCGGCGGGTCGCCGTCGATCGAGCCAAAATTTCCCTGCCCCTCGATCAGCGGCAGCCGCAGCGAGAACTCCTGCGCCATGCGCACCAATGCGTCATAGATGGCCATGTTGCCGTGGGGGTGATACTTGCCCATGACATCGCCGACAACGCGCGCGGATTTTTTGAACGGCTTGTCCGGAGTAAATCCGTTCTCATACATCGTGTAGAGGATGCGCCGGTGCACCGGTTTCAGCCCATCGCGCACATCGGGCAGCGCGCGGCTGACGATCACGCTCATCGCGTAATCGAGATAGCTGCGTTTCATCTCCTCTTCGATGGAGATTGGCGAAATATCGCCCGGATGGTCGGGTGGAGTCCCGCCAGCCTTGGTGTTGTAGTCGTTCACATTTACCCCTGTGGGCCGGTCGCCGCGCTGTCCGGCTGAAAACAATGGAAATGCTGCAGCCGGCGCCTCATTCACCTGTTTCCGGGTGCTTTTGCAACCCCCAAAACAGGCGATTCGTCAGCCTCGCAATATAAGCTTTTTAGCCATCCCGCGGCAAACCTCAATCGCCTGAAAACTGGCGAAATACCGAAGTTTTTTTGATCTCGCCGCCGTCCGGGGCGGCGGGCGGGTGAGCGCAAAAAAATGGCCGGGACTGGCCCGGCCATGTTCCCCTTGAACCGGTTTGGATCAGATCCGTTTGAACTTGACCATCGAGCCGCGGTACCAGCCGGCTTCCTGAACGACCGGCGTGCAGCTGCGGCGCCCGCTCAGCCATCTGTCGAACTCGATGCATAATTTGCCGGCCCGAACGCTCCAGCGCCCCCGGTCGGTCTTTCCGCGGGCGGAGATGGCCGAAAGCGACCCATTGCCTCTTGCGGTGATCTTGAGATGGATGAAGCCGCTGACCACGGCCTGGAACCGGCCGGGGAACAGGCTTCTCAGCTCGCCCCCCGACAGCGCCTCGCCGGCCACCGCCGGCAGCGCACACAATGTCAGTATCAGGCCCGCGCAGGCGAGCATTCGGATGAAAGCCATTCTTCCGTTTGTCCCGTTCAGTGAGTTGACTTGACCGATAAGCCTCGGGCTTCACACACGACCGCCCTGCTCGGCGGGCCCGCAGATCATCGTTTTTAGCCCGACAAATGTGGGCTCTTTGTGGCAGACATGAATATATACTTAATCCCGGAGCCGTTAAGCTTTGGCCAGGCGAATGCGCGGCACGCCCTTTTTATTGTAATAACCGACGAGCCAGCGGCCGTTGCGGAGGATCGCTCCGCATTTGGTTTTTTCGAAGACCAGTATTTTGAAAACCAGGCAGAGATTTCCGTTAGAGGCATACCAGGTGCCTGAGTGACGGACCCCGTCGACGGTTCCGGACACTGTCCCGTTGGGCGAAAACCGGAGATTCAGTTGCCGCTTGTTTTTCCAGGTGCCCACATAAGTGCCAGGCGCCAACGCTTTGATCTGCGCCGTCGTCAGCCGCTCGGCCGCGTCGCTTGGCAAACTCAGGCAGAAAAACGCACACAGAACGACAATGATGCGGCTGATCATCGACTGATCTCCTAAAGCTAGCCCTAGAAGGGCACCTCGTCATCGAGCTCGCGGGCAAAAGATTGGGCCTTATTCCCCTGCTGGCCACGCTGCCTGGTGAGCGGCGTCGCCTGTCCGAACTCTTCCTCGTTCATAGAGTCGCCAGAGCCTGTCGCTGAACCGCCCCGGCTGTCAAGCATCGTCAATTCGCCCCGGTATTGCTGCAGGACGACCTCGGTGGAATAGCGTTCCTGGCCCTGCTGGTCGGTATATTTGCGGGTTTGCAACTGGCCCTCAATATAGACCTTGGCCCCTTTCTTCAAATATTGTTCGGCGACCTTGGCAAGATTCTCGTTGAAGATCACCACGCGGTGCCATTCGGTGCGTTCCTTGCGTTCGCCCGACTGTTTGTCCCGCCAGTTTTCCGACGTGGCAAGCCGAAGATTGACTATGGGCCGCCCGTCCTGCGTATGGCGCACCTCTGGATCTGCTCCGAGATTGCCCACCAGAATGACTTTGTTGACTGAACCGGCCATCGTGGCCTCCTTACCTGTTCAAATGTCGGTATCGCACGGGATGTTTGTTGAGCGAAATGCGCCGCCCGCGTTATCCACAGGCACCTCGTTCATCAAATGTTCCTATCAGCTATCGTCTGTGATGGCAAAGGTTTTGCTCAATCTGCCACTTTTGAAAACGGGAGAGACTCATGCTCAGCTATGTAGAGACGCCCTCGGCGCCGAAACCTTTTTCAAACTACAGCCAGGCCGTCGAAGTCCGCGCCGGCGCGCGACTTCTTCATATCTCCGGCCAGGTCGGAATGGCCGTGGATGGAACGATCCCCGCCGAGGAGGAGGCACAGCACGAGCTTGCCTGGCAAAACATTCTCGCCATCCTTGCCTCCCGCGATATGACGGCGCGTAATCTAGTCGACGTCCAGGCTTTCATCGTCAACCCGAGGAGCGTTGGCCTCTATCGGAAGATTCGCGACCGGATGCTCGAAGGCGCAAAACCCGCCTCGACCCTGTTGATCGTGACGGGCTTGGCCGATCCGAAACTGACGGTCGAGATTGCCGCGGTCGCGGCGTCCTCTTGAAATACGACCCTGCTCCTAATCGTCATTCCGGCGCAAGCCGGAATCCAGCTTTATAGGTTCGGCATCAAAGCTGGACCCGCGACTTCCGTCGGGGTGACGAAGATGGAAGGAGGGTCAGCGCCTTGTAAGTGTCGCCATAGATTTCGAAAATCCAGTTCATCGGAGTTCTCCTCCTTGGGAGTCATGACCGTATATGCCGCCGCCTCCCTTGCGGCACAAACGGCAAATCCCTATAGTTGTCGTAACAAAAAGTTACACGATCATGGCCAGACGTTTACCCTCGCTGAATGCGCTGCGCGCCTTCGAGACCGCCGCGCGCAATCAAAGCTTCACCCTCGCCGCCCAGGAGCTCTTCGTCTCCCACGCCGCGATCAGCCGCCATATCCGCGATCTCGAGGATTGGCTCGGCCTGGCGCTGTTCAACCGCACCGGCCGCGGCGTTACGCTGACGGAGGCCGGCACCCGTTACGGCCGCGAATTGACCCCGCTCTTCGACCGTCTCGCCACTGCGACGCGAGAGGTAATGACAATCGGCAAGCTGCGCTCTCTGACCGTCTCGGTCGAACCGTCCATCGCCTCGCGCTGGCTCGTGCCACGCCTCGGCCGCTTCAACGAGCTGCATCCCGACATAGAGCTCTCCGTCGACCCGCAGAATTGTCTCGTGGACTTCCACACCGGCGAGGCCGATCTTGGCATAAGATATGGTCCCGGCAATTGGCTGAACGTCGAGGCTCAGAAGCTCTCCGAGGTAGAGGTTTTTCCCGTTTGCTCGCCGAAGCTCATCGCCGGCCGCGAAGACCTGAAGCCCGAAGACCTTGCCGAATATTATCTGCTCCATGAACAGCGCAAGGAATGGTGGGACAACTGGCTCGCCGCCGCGAGGGTAGCTCCAGCACAGGGCTGGCGCGGATCGACCTTTCAGAACCACCTTGCCATTGAGGCAGCCGAGGCGGGCCAGGGCTTCGCTCTGGGCGATCAGATTCTGTGCACGGATTCGATTGTCGACGGCTGGCTCCTGCGTCCATTCAACATCGATATCCGCGAGCCCTACAGCTATTACATCGTCCGCGCCAAGGGCACGAAGGAATCCGCTCCCGCCAGAGCGTTCCGCGAATGGCTGACCGGCGAAATGGCCGAAACCAACCGCAGATTTGCCCAGATCAAATCGGCCAGGCCCGCGCGCTCCACCGTAGCCCAGCTCTAGCCTACCACCATTTGTCGGGCTTGGCGCTGAAGCCGGCGCAGTCCTCGAGCACATGTGCGGCGCGGAACAAGGTCGGCTCGTCGAAAGGCCTGGCGATGAGCTGCAGCGCGAGCGGCAGGCCGCCGCTGTCCAGCCCTGCGGGAACGGCAATGCCGGGCAACCCCGCCATGTTCACCGTCACCGTGAAAATGTCGTTGAGATACATCTGCACCGGGTCGGTGATTTCCCCCGGAGCGAAAGCGGCACTCGGTGTCGCCGGCGTCAGGATCACGTCGACCTTATCCCACGCCTCGTCGAAATCGCGCTTGATCAGTGTACGGACTTTCTGCGCCTTGACGTAATAGGCGTCGTAGTAACCCGCCGACAGCACATAGGTGCCGATCATGATCCGCCGCTTGACCTCCGTACCGAAGCCGGCGGCGCGGGTATTCTCATACATCGAAATGACGTCGTCGCCTTCGACCCTCAAGCCATAGCGCACGCCGTCGTAGCGCGCGAGGTTCGACGAGGCTTCCGCCGGTGCGACGATGTAATAGGCCGGCAGAGCGTATTTCGTATGGGGAAGCGACACATCGACGATCTCCGCGCCGCGGGCTTTGAGCCAATCCGCACCCTTCTGCCACAGCGCATCGATGTCGGCAGGCATGCCTTCCATTCGGTATTCCCTGGGGATTCCGATGCGCAGCCCCCGGATGTCGCCGGTCAGAGCCGCTTCGTAATCGGGCACCGGCAGATCGACCGAGGTGGTATCGAGCGGATCATGGCTCGCCATCGAGCGCAGCATGATGGCGGCGTCGCGCACATCGCGCGCCAGCGGCCCGGCCTGGTCGAGGGATGATGCAAAAGCCACTATGCCCCAGCGCGAGCAGCGGCCGTAGGTGGGCTTGATCCCCACCGTCCCAGTGAAGGCGGCGGGCTGGCGGATCGAGCCGCCGGTATCGGTGGCCGTCGCGCCGGCGCAGAGCTGGGCTGCGACCGCCGTCGCCGAGCCCCCGGAGGAACCTCCCGGCACCAGGGCTGCATTGGAGCCCTTGCGCCGCCATGGATTGATCACTTTGCCGTAATAGCTGGTCTCGTTCGATGAGCCCATGGCGAACTCATCCATGTTCAGCTTGCCCAGCATCACCGCGCCGTCTTTGAAGAGGTTTGCCGTAACGGTCGAATCATAGGTGGGCTTGAACTTGTCGAGCACGTGACTGCACGCCTGGGTATGGACGCCCCTGGTCGCGAACAGATCCTTGATACCCAGCGGGATCCCCTCGAGCGGGCGTGCGTTGCCCGCGGCCAGACGGCGATCGGATTCCTTCGCCATGGCCCGCGCCTGTTCCGGCGTTTCCGCCACATAGGCGTTGAGGATGCGCGCCCGTTCCATGGCCGCAAGATATGCATCGGTCAGCTCGAGCGCGCTGATCTCACCCTTGCCCAGGGATTTTCGCGCCGCGGCAATCGTCAGTGATGTCGGATCGCTCATCGCCGGCGCCTACTCGACGACCTTCGGCACGACGTAAAAACTGTCGTCCTTTGTGGGTGCATTAGCCATCACGGCATCGGGATCTTGCCCGGCCGTGACCACGTCCTCGCGCATCTTCATTTGCATCCTCACCATTGAGGTGAGCGGTTCGGCATTGCTGGTATCGACCTCGTCGAGCATTTCGATCCATTTCAGGATGGCGTTCAGTTCGCCCTCGAGGCGCGGGACATCCTCCTCGCTGACCTTGATGCGGGCAAGCCTGGCGATTCGGCGCACCATTTTGCTGTCAACCGGCATTTCGTCGGGCCTTTCGGAAAGCGCGGCGCTTGATATCACCCGTCGATTGAAGCCGCAACCTGCCTCTCACCGGCCTACTTTCAGTGGGGTGATCTGCCGGCCCTCGGCATTGAAATTCGCCGGATCGAGCCATTTCTCAAAACCGTCCCTGACCGGCTTCCATTCCGTGTTGATGATGGAATACCAGGCGGTGTCGCGGTTGCGTCCCTTTACGATATAATGCTGCCGGAAAATGCCCTCGAACACGAAGCCGAACCGGTCGGCCGCTTTCCGCGAAGGCGCATTGAGGGCATCGCACTTCCATTCCAGCCGCCGCACGCCGAGATCCTCCAGCGCGTGGCGCATCATCAGATAGATCGCCTCGCTGGCCTCACGGGTTTTCCATGCGTGCTGGTCGGGAGCCGGGCCCTCGGTTCTGGCGCTGTCCGAGCCGGAAACGGTCGTAAAAGTCAAGGCGGCCCTCGATGCCAGCCTCGGTGAGTGGCCGGGTGCTCGAGCTACGAATGGCTTCGTCGGGCTTGATTTGAGGTCTCGAACGGCTCGATGCCCAACCCGTCTAAGCTGGAAAGCTCATCAACACTGACTTTTTAGAGGATTTCATGGGTTCATTGATCAAGAAGAGACGCAAGAAGATGTCCAAGCACAAGTATCGCAAGCGTCTCAAGGCCAACCGCCACAAGAAGAAGTAGCGAAGAGGGGGCCAAAGTGGCCCCCTTCTTATCGGTGCGGAGTGGCAGAGGTTGGAGGTTCGAGGTCTGAGGTTCGAAAGCCTCAAGCCTCAGGCCTCAGGCCCCAGGCTTCAGGCCTCAAACTTCGCATTCGGTGGGACGTCAGCCGTCCACCCGTCCGGTTCGCCTCTTCAGGCTTAGCTTTCCCTTAGGAACCGCTCGATCTCCTCGACTAGGTCGGCGGCCGGATCCTGATGGATCTCCTCGTCGTCTTCTTCGTCAATTGCGGCTTCCAGCTTCTTCACGTATTCGGAGAGCTCCTCGTTGCCCGAGATGACCGCGTCGACGTTGATCTTGTATTCGGCGGCCGCAGCCGCTAGCTCGGAGGTCTCGAGACTCAGACCCAGGATCGCCGTTGCCTTCCGGACCAGGGTGTACACCGCCGGGGGATACGGCTGGTTGGAGAGGTAATGGGGGACGGCCGCCCACACCGACATCGTGGCGATGCCGGCTTCGGCAAGTTGATGGGTGAGGCTTCCGACAATTCCGGTCGGTCCCTCGTAATGGCTGGTGCTTACCCCGTTGTCGGCCAGGAGCATTGGATTCGGGCTGGAGCCGACCAGAGGCACCGGCACGGTATGGGGGACCTGGCCGAGGAACGCTCCCAGGAGCAAGGCGCGCTTGACCCCGAGTGAGTGGAGGGCTTCCGTGACCGCTGATCCGAACGCCCGCCATCTCAGGTGGGGCTCTTCGCCGAGAACCACGACGAGGTCGCCGTCCGGATGGTGAAGCGCGTGAAATTCGTTCCTGGGCCAGTGGATCGTCCGCACTCCCGCTTCGGTCATCTCGACCTCGGGACGGCGGGTCTGGAACTCGTAGAACTCATCAGGGTCGATGCGCGCGAAAGGCGTCCCCTTCCAGCGAGGCTATCAAATGGCGGGCGGCGTCGGTCGAGGCATCGCCGGCGTCGCCCCAACCGGCGAACGCCAAGACCGCTACCGGGCTACGCAATTCAGGATGCCGGACCCATTCCAGATGGGGCATACGGACACCCTATCCGATCACAGGGGTACCGCCGAATGGCCGGCCGGCTCGCTCCCGGTGAGACGGGTGCGGAGGAATTCGACGGCTCGTTGCCACGCCAATTGGGAGGCTTCGGCGTCGTGATCCTCGGGCCGGTCGTCATTGAAGAAGGCATGCCGGGTTCCCGGATAAACGAAGAACTCCGCGGCAAGTCCCAGATCCTGCAACTGCCTTTCCAGTTTTCGCGCCAGCTCGGGTCCGGCCCAGTCATCATGCTCCGCGTAATGGCCCTGGAACGCGGCCACCGAGTCCTCGAAGGTCGGTGAGATTTCGGGCCACGGGTCCGCCCCGTAAAACGGGACGGCTGCCACCACCTTGTCGGACATGCAGGCCAGCCACAACACCAGGCCTCCACCCATGCAAAAACCGACCGCCCCCACCCCGGAACTGGTCACGGCCGGATGAGCTGCCAGGTAATCGACTGCGCCCCTCATGTCGCTGTGCGACCCGATCGATATCCATCCCCATCATCAGCTTGTCGGCCTCATCGGGCTCTTGCGGTCTCTTGGCCGTGATATAGATCGGGGGCGAGAGCCACAAAGCCTTCTTCGGCGAACCGATCGACCACGTTCGTGATGTGGGAATCCAGTCCCCACCACTCCTGAAGGACCACTACTCCAGGCCCGCCCCCCGATTCCGGTATCCGCAAATAGCCATGGGAGGTGCTTCCGTTGGAGGGAAATTGCACGGTTCCAGCCATGGCTACCAGCCTAAGTCGTGGCTCCGACGAAGGGGTCGTAGGAACGAAGTCGCAGGCTGTTGGCCACCACCGAGACGGACGAGAACGCCATGGCCCCGGCCGCGATTCTCGGGTCCAGCAAACCGAATGCGGCCAGGGGAACGGCCGCGAGGTTGTACGCGAAGGCCCAGAAGAGGTTGCCTCTGATGGCTCCCAACGTCCTGCGTGCCAGCCGGATCGCCCCCGCCACCAGTAACGGGTCACCGGACATGAGCACCACGTCGGCCGCCTCGACCGCCACGTCCGTCCCGGTGCCGATCGCGATCCCGAGGTCGGCGGCGATCAGGGCCGGGGCATCGTTGATCCCATCGCCGACGAAAGCGACGGTGCGGCCCTGCCGTTGCATCGAACCTACCTCGCCGAACTTGTCGGCCGGCAGGACGTCGGCGACGACCGTCTCGATGCCGACCTCACGGGCCACGGTCGTCGGCGGTTCGCAGATTGTCGCCGGTCACCATCCCGGTTCGCAGACCGAGATCCTTCAAGATCTGGATGGCCCGCGGTGCCGAGGGCCTGACCGAGTCAGCGACGGCCAGCGCACCTTTGACCTCTCCGTCGTAACCACCGAGGAAGGCCGTTTTGCCCTGCTCCTCCCAAACTCTCATCGCCGATTCAAAGCGATCGGAGATATGCAGACCCCGATCGGCCAGGAGCTTGGGCTTGCCCGCAACGACGAAGAGGCCGTCTACGGTGCCGGTCACGCCCAGGCCGGGGACCAGCTCTACGTCGCTGGCGTCGGGAACCTCCAGTCCCCGCTCCTCGGCGCCGAGCGCCACGGCCACCCCGATCGGGTGACCGCCGGCCAGTTCTACGGCCGCGACCCGGCGTAAGAAGACGTCCACGTCTCGTCCTGTGTCGATCTCGACCAGGGTCATCGCTCCGGTTGTGAGAGTGCCGGTCTTGTCGAAGAGAACGGTGTCAACGGCGCGGGCTCTCTCGAAAACCTCGGGGTTCTTGAAAAGGATGCCGAGCTCGGCACCCCGGCCGCTACCGACCATGATGGCGGTCGGGGTAGCCAGGCCCAGGGCGCAAGGACAAGCGATGATGAGTACCGCGACCGCCGCCCGAACGGCGTCGCGACGTCGCCATCGATGATCAACCAGGCCACGAGAGTCGCTGACCGCGATGCAGGATCACCGCCGGGCACGAAAACTGCTGAGATCTGGTCCGCCAACCGCTGTACCGGCGCCTTGCCCGCCTGGGCCTCCTCGACCAGTCGCACGATCTGAAAGAGCGCCGTCTCTTCTCCGACCCTGGTGGCCCGGACCGCGATCAGGCCTTCCTGATTCACGGTCGCGCCGAATACTTCTTGACCAACCCCTTTGGTCACAGCCACCGACTCCCCCGTCAACATCGACTCGTCGAAGGACGAATTGCCCTCGATGATGGTCCCGTCGGTGGGAACCTTTTCGCCGGGACGCACGATCAGAATGTCACCAGGCAGGACCTGATCGATCGGGACGCTGGTTTCACCGTCTTGCGTTCGGATCCGGGCTTGCCGGGCGCCGAGTTCGAGGAGCGCGGTCACGGATCGGGCGGCGCTACCTTTCGCCTTTGCTTCGAACGCCCGGCCCAGCGTGATCAGAGTGATGATGATGGCGGCCGTTTCGAAGAACACCTCGCCGTGATTGAACATTGCCCACCATGACCAGCCGTAGGCAGTCAAGGATCCCAGGGAGATGAGGGTGTCCATCCCAGCGCTGCCGGCCCGCGCCTGCTTCCAGGCCATGCGATGGAACGGGGCTCCGATAACCAGTACCACCGGGGTGGTGAGGAGGGCCTGGACCCACAGGCTCCATCCCGACATGCCCGCCGTCATCCCGAGCACCATTGCGGGCAATGACAGTGCGGCGGCAATCCAGAAGCGCTTCCATTGGGCCCGGGCCTCGCCGGCGTAGCGATCCGATATTCCGGAAGGTTGGGCCGTATCAGCAAGAGAGAGGTCGTAGCCGATCTTCTGAACAGCGGCTCTGAGGTCGGTCGGATCGGTGTCCGACGATGCCCGCACCCGGGCCCGGCCTCCGGCGAAGTTGACGCTGGCGTTATCGACCCCCGGCTGGCGGGCGAGAACCCGCTCGATTCGGACCGCACACGACGCACAGGTCATGCCGTCGACGTCGAAGACCAGGGTGTCCGAGGACGGAAGGGTCAGGCATGGGATCGGGTCGCTCTGCGTGCGAACTGGCGCCTCTCAGCGCGGGACCTCGTAGCCGACGTCCTCGATTGCCTGGATGATCTGGTCGAGACCGACTGCGTTCTCGTCGTAGCTCAGGTCAACCGTACGGGCGGCAATGTCCACTGCCACCGCCTCGACACCGGCGAGGTCGCCGACGGCCTGTTCGATCGATGTCTGGCAGTGTTCGCAGGAAATACCGGGCACGGAAATGGTTCTGGCGGTCATCTCTTCGTCCTCTCAATCGGGATCCCGGGTCGGCCCCGTGACCGTCGCCGTGAACTTCATGGTCTCCATGAGTTCGTCGACGATCTCGGCGGTTCGTCCCTCCTCGACGGCATGGACGACGCAGGTCTCCAGATGGTTCTGGAGCAGGACCCGGTTCACCTTCTCCAGCGAAGCCTGCAGGGCCGAGACCTGTTTCATGATCTCGGGGCAATAGCGGTCATCCTCGACCATCGTGATCACCGCGTCGAGATGACCCCGCACGGTCTTCAAGCGATTGCGGGCCGAGGTCTTGTGGGTCTCTTTCACGAGTCTCATCCTACCCCACCCGGGGTGGGGTAGCAAGACCGAGCAAGAGAGGCAGAAGAAACGAGGAGGCCCCGGCGGAGGGGCGCCGGGGCCTCGTCTTCTAGGCGCTCGCAGTGTCGGGGGAGGGGGAGAGAACCTGACCCAGCGGCGCTAGAAGCGTTACTTCTTCGCCGCATGCTTCCCTAGAACGGACCGCCCCGAGAGATCAAGTCGTTTCGGGGAGGATTCGGCCCCTCACCCGTGGGAACTTGACCGGGGCGTGCGTGTAGCAGTAGTCGCGGCGGTTGTATTGGCTAAGACGGGTTTCACAGTCGGGTGCGAGCAAACTCGATTTTGACCGTATCGGCGCGATGGCCGGGTCATGCCTCGTATTGCCGAACCCTTGAGAGTATCTGACATTTTTCGGGGCCTCCTTTCCTGGCGGCCGGTACCCAGTTTCAACCGTTTCTAAGCCCGGTTTCTTCCGAGTCGCCATCGACCTCGAGCAGGGGAACCTGCTCCGCAGACGGATGACTCCGGCCCCCTTTTTCGGGTGGGCCGCTGACCTTCCGGCCGCTTTTCGGTGGGGGCCTCACGCCCTTTCCGCCTTTCGGAGCCCCCGCCCTCGACGGATGGCCCGGTTTTCCAGAGAGTCTCGGTGGCGACGGTTAAACCTTCTGTAAAGGGTCCGGCGCCGTCCGGCTCTCGGTAGTTATACGCCTACGAAGGCGGTTTGGTTCCAATGCCCAGACGCTTCAAGAAACGCCCGATTGTTTGGTTCCCGCCCCAGGAACTCTCGAAGCATGTCCATGCCGTCGACCGAGCCGCCGCGCTCGAGAATCACCCGGCGGTACTCGAGCCCGACCTCCGGATTGTCGACGCCCTCGTCATCGAATCGGCTCCACATGTCGTCGCCGTATACCTCCGACCAGAGATAGCCGTAATAACCGGCGTCGTAGCCCGCCAAGAGGTGGCCAAAGCTGGCGGGAAAGAAGGTTCCTTCATGCGGCGGAAACAGGCTGACGTCGGTTGCTCGTTGCAGGATCCCGTCGAGGTCCTTCTCGGGCGACTTCGTCGTGGAGCCACATGTCGAGCAAGCCAAAAGTCGCCTGACGCAATGTGAGCAAGGCGATGTTCAGGTTCTTGGCCGCCACGAGTTGCTCTACCAATCGGTCGGGGATGGGCTCTCGCCGGTCTGATAATGGCGTGCGAACCGGCGGAGGATCTCGGGCCTCCAGGTCCAGTTCTCCATGATCTGGGACGGCGCCTCGACGAAATCGTTCTCCGTCGACGAGCCTGCGAAGCGGGTGATCTCGGCCTTGGTCAGGGTTTGGTGGAGGATGTGCCCGAATTCGTGGAAGAACGTCACCACCTCACTGTGCTGAAGCAGCGACGGTCGATCGGATCCCGGCTTGGTGAAGTTGGCGACGATCGCCGAGAGCGGTTTCTGGTAGGAGCCGTCAGGCAAGACGTCTCCCGGAGACGAGCGGGAAGGCGGCGGCGTGGCTGAACTTCCCGTCCCGGGGAAACAGGTCCATGTGAAAGTGGGACGATCAGCTCGCCCGACTCGCGATCATGGATGGCATAGGTGAGCACGTCGGGGTGCCAGACCGGAGTCTCGACCTTTCGGTACTCGACACCGAACACGTCTCCGGTGATCTCCAGCATTCCGTCGAGCACTTGCTGGAGGGGAAAGTAGGCCGGCCACCTCCATCGGATCGACGCCGAACTCGGTCTTGCGAAGCTGGGTCTCGTAGTAGCTCCGATCGAACACCTGGAGAGGGGCTTCCTGCCCATCACTCTGGAGCAGGGCTTCCATGACCTTGAGTTCGGATCTGCCCTCCCTCGGTGAGCCCGGGTGTCAGGGCCGCGTAGAAGGCGCGAACCGCCTCGGGCGTCTTGGCCATCTTCTCTTCCATCTGATGGTGAGCCCATGAGGCCTGGCCAAACAATTCTGCGATCCGCCCTCGGGTCGCAACCGCCTCTTCCAGGAGGGGGCGATTGGGTTCCACCGCCCGACTGTTGAACTTGCGAAGGAGCTGCTCCCGAAGATCGCGGCGGGCGGAGTTCTCCATGAAAGGGACCACGTCCGGATAGGACAGCCCGATGTGGTAGGTGTCCTCGTTGTCGCCCCGTTCCAGGTTTTCGACATACGAGTCGGGCAGCCCTTCGAGATCCTCCTTGGTGACGACCAGATGGTCCTTGTGCTCGTCGATGTTCCGCTGGAATGCGATCCCAACCTCCACCATCCGTTCCGTGAGCCTTTTGACCTCGGCCCGGGAGGTTTCGTCGAGTTCGTGCCCGGCTCGTCGCAGGTCGCGGAGCCAGAACTGAAGGAATCTCGCCTGCTCGCCTTCCAGGGCTGCGGCCTCGGGGCTCTCACTGAATTCCTTGACGGCCCGATACAGATCAGGGCGAAACACCAGTTCCACGCCCCACTTCTGAATCTTCTCCTCAGCCTGGTTGCCCGCATCTCTGACGTCCTTGTCCGAATGGACGTAGCCCATGAAGGCGGTTTCCCCGAATGCCCGCTGGAGGATGTCGGAGATGTCATCGAGTGGCTGCATCACCGTGGCGTAGGTCCGTGGGGTGTCGGCGTCCACGACACCTTTGACCAATTCGTCGGCCATGGCGAGGGCGCGGTCAATGTCGTCGGAAATACCGTCTGAGGTCACGCTGGTGTAGTCGAACATCGGGCGAAAATTAGCGGCGGGTGGTGCGTAATGGCCTCACCGAGAGTCGGCGCCGGTGGTTATCGGAAGGGCACCTCGTCGACCAGGGCCAGCGGTTGGCCGTGCGCGAAAGGAAGCAACCACCCTGGTCGCACCGATCTCGGGTGACGTCCTCGGGTCGCGATCGACCACGAGGAAGTCGGCGCCCATGCCTTCGGTCAAGGACCGGCCAAACAGATCCATGGCGGTTCGAGGCCCGAGACCAGCGGGACCGGCGGCCGCGGCGATGCCGCTCCCACGGGTTGGGAGCTTCTACGGGGCAATCCGAACCGCCCACCATCGGGACCCCGGCCTCGGCCAGGGCCGCGAATGGGTAGGTCCTCGCGACCCGGGGGCCCAATCGCTTGGCCAGCCACTCCCCCTCCGAGGCAATGAAAGCCGGCTGGACCGAGGCGGTGACCCCCAGAGCGGCCATGCGATCGACGGCGCCGGCGGTCAGGACCGAAGCGTGCTCGATACGGAGACGACCAGGATCGGCACCGCCCCGGGCCAGGACCTCGAACAGGTCCAGCACCCGGTCGTTGGCCAGGTCCCCGATCGCATGCACCGCCACCGTCCCGCCCATGCCAAGACAGGCCTCGGCCATCTGTCGGGAGTGTTCGGAATCCAGGCGTAGCGTTCCGGAGGTTCCGGGATCATCGCTGTAAGGCTCGTACAGGGCCGCGGTGCGACCACCCAGGCTGCCGTCGGCGAAGTCCTTCCATCCGAGAAAGCCGATGTTGGGCGGCCCCTGAGCCAGCCTTTCGGCCGCGGCTTCGAGCTCCGCTGGAGTCGAGGCGATCACGAGGGTTTCGATGTCGATCGGCAGTCCGTCGGCTGCCGACTGCAGTGTCCCGATCTCGTCGGCGACCCCGCACCACAACGGTTCCCCGGCCGACACGATGGCGGTAATCCGCCCCAGGCCCAGGCTGGCCAGACCTGACAGCGCCCGGCGGACGGCGTCCGGATGCGAGGGCAGGTTGAATTGGCGGAGATCGCGTTGGAGACCGGCTGGATGGCCTCTTCGCGAAGGATGCCGTCACCTTCGAGGCCGGCCCGGCGCTAATGCAGCCGTGTTGGCGACCGCGACGTGCCCGCAATATCGGTAGAGGAGGGTCGGTCGTTCCGGCACCGCCCGGTCGAGATCGATCCGGGTCGGCAGGCGTCGCTCGGTCATCTGTTCCTCGTCGAGGCGATTGCCGACCAGGGCTTCGCCGGGTTCGAGCAGATCGGCGTGGGCTCTCAACTTCGAAAGAGGTCGTCGAAGTCGATTGCTTTCTTGAGAGATAGGCCGGTCACGGCCGATGCGTAGCCGATCGGGTGGAAATGGTGGTCGTGCAGTGTCGGGACGATGACCCCGGTTCCGTGGTCGACCACCTCGATCCCGGGCGCAGCCAGGCGATCCCACGCGGCCGATAGCGGTGATCGATCCGTCGTTGATCAGAAGGCTGTCCGACCCCTCGTGGCCCAAGACACCGCTCGCCCGTACGAGTCGGCGAGTCACGTGATGTGAGGCGGGAGTGCAATCCGGATCGCCGCGACGAAGTCCTCATGGATCAGGCCGTTGCTGGCGACTACCCCGGCGTCGCCCAGGCGGAAGGCCTCGCCTCGATGGTTGGTGACCTTGCCGCCGGCCTCGGTCACCAGCAAGATCCCTGCGGCCGCATCCCACGGCTGCAATCCGAACTCCCAGTAGCCCTCGTATCGCCCGGCTGCGACCCAACCGAAATCGAGGGCCGCACTCCCGAGCCGGCGGATGCCCTGCGCCCTGGTCAGGACCTCGCCCAGGTTGGCGGCGTAGGCGACTCCGTGGGTGTTGCGGTCGTAGGCGAACCCGGTGGCGATGAGGCTGTGCGACATCGCCGGCTGACTGGAGACCGCGATCGGATTGCTGCCCGAGAAGGCCCCACCGCCTTCGCTGGCGGTCAGCTCCTCGCCTCTCATGACATCGATCACCGCCGCTGCCACCGGGACCGCGTCGTTCCAGAGGGCGACCGACACCGAAACGTGGGGAATGCCGTGGATGAAGTTGACGGTGCCGTCCAGAGGGTCGACCAGCCATACCCGGCCCGATCTCCCACGCCTCCCCGCCGCTCTCTTCAGCCACGACGGCATCGTCGGGGAAGTGGTGGCGAATGACGCTGAGGACATGATCCTCGGACGTGTGGTCGATGTCGGTTACCGGATTGGCGTCGCTCTTGAATCGGGTATCGAGCGGGAGCCCGAACGCCTGGCGAACAACACTGGCGCCGGCCCTGGCCGCTTTCAGGGCGACCCAGACTTCCTTCTGGTACATGACGCTACGACGCTAGACGTGACGGACCTCGTAGATGCCCGGAGGCCAGGCCGGCCGGAGATCTCTCCGGCCGGCTGACCCACTCAGGTTCTCTCCCACTAAGGAGTCGGTTGGTCCCGCAGTCCACGCCTGCGTTGATGCATCGAGTCACCAGCTTCTGCAGGTCGGCCGTGATCCAACCGTTGAAGAAGTCCTGATGAGCCGTGTAATACGGACCCGATCAAACGAGATCGTTCCGATCGGTGCGGTTCCTACCGCATAGCGGAAGAACGTTTCGACCCGTGGGATTGCAACGGGATGGGACGATGGGCATTTGCCTCCGGTGGGATATGCCATGTGTGAGATGTGGTTGGCCGAGTCGAGGTTCTTGCCGTCCCAACAATTCGGGAAACGGTAAGAGACGACCAACACCCCCGAAGAGCATTGGCTCGGTGGAGCCGCCAGGTCGACACCTGAACCGGGCCCGCACTTGAAGATGATGGTCGATCCCAACCCCGGGTTGTCGGCGGCCGAGTGGGCGTGGGCGTTTCCGATGACCATCTTCAATCCCTCGGGAATCGACTGCACGGTCACGCCGGTTGGTGCGCCGATCCGCCGGTAATAGATGAGGGCGTTCTTAGCCTGTCCCAGAGGGAAGAACCCGAACCCCGTTCTTGTACATGGCGGGGGTCCAATAGCCGCTGCGATCTCCGGCGATCATGCATTTGGTTCCCCCGGCTCGCAGGCTGGCGGCGGTGGAGTCGGCGTTGACGGTGGTCGCCCCGACGAAGTCGTGGAGGTGGGCGGCTCCGGCCTTGCCCGGGAAGACGATGGGGTCGTCGTTGCTGGAATGGGAATAGTTACATGAGCCGATCCAGCCGGGATTGCCCCCTGGACCGAAATCGGAATGGCTAACACGAGCACTGCCAATGACAGAAGCAGAGTGAGCCGTTTCATATTGATCTCCTACCTTGAGTTGGTTTGCGATTAGGTCGCTAGGAGAACGGCATCGCCTGGCCGGAGGAGCTCCCTCATACGTGCCGAGGCTTGGCGGATACTGTTGGCTTCCGCGGCCACCACTTCCCGGTCTTACGCCGGGATGTCGCAGTCAATGTTCTCGAAGTGAATGCCGTATCGCGATCGCGACACGACGGGGTCGTGGGTCGTGGTGCTAATGGCCTCCTCCCGTTGTGGGCCGGGGTGCTTTCCCGACGACTAGACAGACCCCTTACCTTCGGCCCCGGCTCCGAAAATCCTGAGGGCTATTCGTAGAATGGTCCCTGTGCGGTCTGTCGTGGCTTCCGGGGTGGCCGCGATGCTGCTGGTTCTGGCGTTTCCCCCCTACGGAATCGGGTTTTTTGTCATACCCGCCCTGGGTCTTTTGCTCTGGGCACTGCGTCGAGGCGTCCGGCCGGGATGGTGCGGCCTCGTGTTCGGACTCGCGTTTTATGCGGGATTGATTTGGTGGATCGGGAAGCTCGGTTTGATCGCCGTCGTGCCTCTGGTGGTGGTCTTCGGTGGCTATTTCGGGCTCTATGGCTGGTTGTTGGGCAAGGCCCGAACCTGGCCGGCGACACAGTGGTGGATCGCAGCCGTCGGGGGATGGGCGGCTCATGGAGGCGGCCAGAGTCCGATTCCCGGTCGGAGGGTTCGAGTGGGGACTGGCCGGTTATGCGCTCGCTCCCTATCCGTGGGCACGGGGGGCGGCGCAATGGGTAGGCGCCAGCGGCTGGGGTGTTGTCCTGGTGGCGGTCGCGGCCGGACTGGTTGTTGCGTCGAAGGGAAGCGACTTCGGTTCGATCTGATCGGCCCGTTGGCGGCTTCTCTCATCTTGATCGCCTGCGGGGCGCTTGTGGCCCGCAATGCCGGAGGGCCCCCCGATTCGTGTGGCGATCGTTCAGGGATCAACTCCTTGTCCACTCACTCATTGCTTCGACGAACGGCGGACCACCTACGAGATGCATCTGTCGTTGACGCGGTCGATCCCGGAAGGATCCGTGGACCTGGTTGTCTGGCCCGAAGGATCGACCGGCGGTTTCGACGCCGACCCCGTGTTGAACCCGGACGTCGCCGAGGCGATCGGGGCCGAGGCGGCCAGGATCGGGGCGTACCTGCTGGCGGGAGGCGACGACCCGTATCCGACGAACATTGGATCAACGCCAACGTGGTGTTCGGCCCCGACGGACGGATCGTCGGCGAGTACCGCAAGCGCCACCCGGTCCCCTTCGGCGAGTACATCCCGGCCCGCCCGTTTTTCGAATGGATACCGGCCCTGGCACAGGTGCCGAGGGACATGATCAGAGGCAAGGTCCCCGGTAGTTTTCGACCTAGACATCGGGCGGATCGGATCGGTCATTTCTTTCGAGGGGACCTTTGCTCGCTTGGCCGCGACGAGGCCAACCACGGCGCGCAGCTTCTCGTCGTCGCCACCAACGAAGGCAGCTACGAGTTCACCCCGGTATCGGACCAATTCATCGGCATGACTCGCATGCGCTCCGCCGAACTCGGCCTGGCGGTCGTGCATTCGGCGGTTACCGGCAAGTCGACGTTCATCAGCGGCGGCGAGATCGGAGAGGTGGCCGATTTCCTGGAGGAAAAGGTAATGACGGCCGAACTGAGACTCTCCGACGGGCCGCGAACCCTCTATCGCGATGTGGGGGGAGTGGGTGCAGACGTTGGCCGGTGCCGGACTTGCTGCTGTGGTGATTGGCAGGCGGAGGGCGAAGACGCTGGACGCTAGACGCTGAACTAAATCAGACCCGGGAGTCGGATCGGCCTCCGGTCTCAAGCCCCAAGCCCCAAGCCCAGCCTCTCGCCTTCTGCCTCGAACCCAACGCCCCGCCTCTCACAGCCTTCGCAGTTCCGGCAGGACCTCCGACCCGATCATGTTCAGGGTGCGATCGGGTTCGGTCGAAGCGACCTGGATGGAGACGTATTCGGCGCCGACGTCGGTGACCAATGGCCGATAGGCGTCGATGAGACCCGCGGTGTCTTTGACCACGGTGTATTTGGAGAGGATCTCCTCCCGATCCATTTCGTCCGCCCGCTGACGAAGGACCATGGGGTCGACCTCCTCCGCGCGGCCGGGTGCTCTCAGTCCCCGCATTGACCCGAGGGCCTCCCAGGCCTCGTCGTCGGTGGCCGCCAGAACTACCCAACGGGTTGCCATGACCGTGCCCGGTGCTGGCCGTACTCCCTGGAAAGGTTTGATGATTTTCTCAACCGCTTCCTCGGGATCCTTCACCGACACGATCAGACCCTCGACGTTTTTTCCGGCGAAGGTCGCCGACTTTTCGCCGCCCGCCGCCATCCAGATCGGAACCTCGTGGGTAGGTGGGCTGTACAACTTTGCCTTGCGACATTGGTAGTACGTCCCCTCGAAGTCGAGTTTTTCTCCCGCCAGCAGCCGGTGCATGATCTCGAGGGCCTCCCCCATCCGTCCGATCCTCTCGGTGTAACCGGGAAACTCGAATCCGAGAGGTCCTTCGTTGATGTTCTCCCCGGTCCCGACCCCGAGGATGAACCTCCCATCCGAAAGCCGGTCGACGGTGGCGGCAGCTTGGGCTATGAGGGCAGGGTGATAGTGAAACAGCGGACATGTCACCGAAGTGGCGAACATCAGGCGATCGGTCTTAGCTGCAGCCGCCCCCAGCCATGTCCACACGAACCCGGCGGCGGAATTGTCGTCGACCCAGGGATGGAAATGGTCGGAAGCGGTGACCAGGTCGAACCCGACGCTGCTCCGCAAGCACGGCTTGCTCGATCAGGGTCTCGGGCTGATAGGCCTCGTGTGATGCCAGCCAGGCGAATTTGGGCATGAGAGGATGTTATGCCGGGGTGCCGGGTGCGCGGACGCCTCGGCGTGGCGCGTCCCGAACAGACGCTAGACGCCAGACGCCAGACGCCAAACCAGACGTGCGAGGCGCCGTTGGGTCTCAACGTTGACCTGACAACGAAGACGTCACACGTCTCACGTCGTTCTCTGGTGTCTGGTGTCCGGTGTCTCGGTTCTTGGTTTGATGTGTGAGGCTTGAGGCATGAGGCCAATACAGATTCCCGACGTTGATTTTGTTTCTAGCGTCTGGCGTCTGGCGTCTCAGTTGCGTCGTTCAAGGTTGAACCCGTCTCAGTTTTCCGTTCGGATGGTCGACAAGTAGGCCTCCCCCCTTGGCGAGAGGCGGTAGCCGATCCTGAGGCTCAAGGTCAACCCGAGGTTCTTGAGTTTGCGAACGTCGGTTTTGAAAGGCTGAGTTTCCCGTCCCAGGCACGCGGCCAGATCGGGTGCTCTTCGCCCGGGTTGATCCGCGATCAACTCCAGCACCGCGAGGGTCCAGGGGCCGTGGGTGAAGCCCTGTCGAGCCGTGCGAGCCTTTTCGAGATCTCGTCGACGTCGGACGGGCTTAGATCGGCGGAGGCAGCCAGCTCGGCCCGCGGGTCGGGGCCGTCCACGACTGGAACTGAATCCGGTAAAGCGGGAGACCGGGCCGCACCGGAAGGTCCGCGATCAGGCTGAGGGCATCCGCATGACCCGCCCGGCGAGCGTCGGAATCGGAGATGCTTTCCTCGGCGCAGACCGAGACCGATTCGATCTCGATGATGCCCGCCGGGGTCCGGTACCTTCGCCCGGGGAGCACCTGCCGGGCCTTCCACCGCCGGAAGGTCACCGTGACCTCGCCCCGAGCGATCGGATCCCAGAATCGCTTTAGGAACAGCATCAGGATTCCCGGCTCCCGGGGATGGAAAATTCGATCGTGGTTCCCTTGCCCGGCACACTGGTGGCCGTCATTTCCCCGCCGTGCGCCCGGACCAGCTCGCGGGCAATCGAGAGGCCGAGGCCGGTTCCCCTCGAATCAGACCCCTTTACAAACCGCTCGAAAATCTTGGGCAGTTGCTCGGGAGCAATTCCGGGTCCGGTGTCCCGGTATTGCGAAGGACCATCCGGGTGAAGACTTTGTCGCCGTCAGTGTCACGACCCGCCCCCGGGTGTGGCGTATGGCGTTGGTGACGACGTTGGCGAGAACCTCACGCAGCCGCAATGGGTCGGCCAGCACCAAACCGGCGTCGGCCCTCGATTCGATCGTGATGCCGGACCGGGCTGCGGATGCCAGGTAAGGCCCGACGGCATCCCCCAGGAGTGCGCCTGGCTCGATCGAGTTCCTTCTCCAGTCGCAACTCGCCGGCCTCGCTCAAGGACAGGATGCGGAGGTCGTCGATCAAGCGGGCCAGGAGCCGGGTCTCGTCTAGAAGCATCTCCAACTGGGCGCGACTACTGCATGAACACCGTCGGCCATGGCCTCGAGTTCGCCCTGAATCACCGTCAGGGGCGTTCGCAACTCATGGCCGACGTCCGCCAGGAGCCGGCGTCTCTGTTCGGAGGATTGCTCCAGTCGTTCCGCCATGCCGTTGAAGGATCTGACCACCTGGCGCATCGGTCCGCCTTCGACTTCCGGAACCCGAGCCGAGTAGTCGCCGTTGGAGAGCTTGGCTGCGGCCTCAACGAGTCGGCCGACCGGAAAAAAGCGGGGGCGACCGGACCGGGCGAATAGATGAATGCGATCACGCCCAAGGGCCAGAGAAACCAGGGCCGATGAAAGCCCGATCCGAACGCGAACCCGAGAGTGAGAAGAGTACGACGATCAGAACGAAGGCAGGAAAATTTGGGCGGCCACGCCTGCGCCGCCGCCAATCTTCACCCTCCGGCCACCAGGGAGGACGTCGCCGCCACGGACCCATGGTCAGGCATCGGCCAATTTGTAGCCGACTCCATGAACCGTCAGGAGAATCCGGGGATGCTGAGGCTCCGGTTCCAGCTTGCGACGGAGATTCTTCACATGGGCATCGATGGCTCGTTCGTAAGACTCGAACGCCACGCCATGGATCGCTTCGAGCAGCTGTCCTCGCGTAAAAACCCGGCCGGGCTGACGAGCGAGAGCATGGAGCAGATCGAACTCGGTGGCGGTCAGGTCGACGACCCGGTCATCGACCCGAACCTCCCGGCGAGGGAGGTCGAGGGCAATCGAGCCGGCCCTGATGATCTCTGCTCCCAGGCGGGCCGCATCGAATCGACGCAAAACCGCCCGCACCCTCGCCACCAGCTCTTTGGGGCTAAAAGGCTTGACGATGTAGTCGTCCGCTCCGAGTTCCAGGCCGACGACCCGATCCGCTTCATCCGCCCGGGCGGTGACAACTACCACCGGGACATTCGAGGCCTTCCTCAGGGCCCTGATGACGTCGAGCCCGTCGATATTGGGAAGTCCTAGATCCAAGACAATCAGGTCGGGCTTCAGTTGTCGGGCGGAGGCAATCGCAGCCTGGCCGTCGGAGGCCGTCGCCACGAAGAAGCCCGCCTGCTCCAGGTAATCCCGGATCAGGCGGGTGATCTTCATTTCATCGTCAACTACCAGTACGGTCGGCATCGTCCTCATTGTGGGCTTGCTTGTGCCATTCGTTCAGCCGCTCGTCGAGGAATTCCGCGGGGCGGCCCCCATGCATGCGGCCCGTTCCAGCCTCGCCCGGGTCCACCTCCCCAACGCCAGGGTCGGATGAGCCCGAAGATGAGGAACAGGAAGAGGATGGGGAAGAACGGGAAGAACCCGAATCCACCGTGCCATCCATAAGGCCCCCTGAATCTGTCTACCGCGACGACCGTTCCGGAATCGGAATTGTCGCCCGCCGCACTGGCAGCGATTGCGCCATTGTCGAAGCCCGACTCGTAGGCGACGTAGATTCCGCCCGCCACAATCACGGCTGCGAGCAAGATGGCCAGTAGTCGTGTAGTCCTATTCATTCCTTCTACTCCTTGTGTCGGACACAGCCCAACCTTGCCGGTGGGGTATGAAGGAGATGTGAACGTTGTATGGAGGTATTTGTGAGATCGGTTCTCGTGGTGGGGGCAGCCGTGCTCTGCGGGGTAGCAGTGGCGGTGCAAGCACAATTCACCGGGGTCATGCAGCGGCAGATGGGCACCCTTGAAGCCACCTTTATCACCTACTTCTCGGGCGGAATGGTGATCGGCCTCGTGATGCTTTTCGCTCGCGGTGGCAACCTGTCGGCCGCTTCCGGGTTGCCGTGGTACGTCTTTACGGCCGGGATCCTGGGCCTGGTGATTATCGGAACCCTGTCCCTGTCCGTGGGCGAACTGGGCCTGGTCCCGGCGTTGGTCCTGGTCACCGTCAGTCAGTTCGTGGTGGGGGCATTGATCAACCACTTTGGTTGGTTGGGAGCGGCGGTTGATCCGCTCGACCTCGGCAAGACCCTCGGATTCGCCTTGCTGGGCTTCGGCACCTATCTCGTCCTCAGATAAGCGCTGGGACAGGTCCTCCGCACCCAGACTGGGCGATCTTCGAACCTCCGCCGTGCCGAGGCATTAGGTTGCTGGTCAATTCGTGCCTAGCCGCCGGCAGTGGAGGAGTCGATCGTGAGCAGCAAACCACTCGAGAACCTGTTGAGGGAGGATCGGGTATTTCCGCCCCCTCCGCGTTTGCCGCCGCCGCCAACGCCGGCGCGAGCATCTACGAGGAGGCAGAGACCGACTACGTGGCCTTTTGGCTGAGACAGGCCCTTGAGCGGCTCACCTGGATCCGGCCGCCCATCAAGGCTCTGGACGACTCCAACCCGCCGTTCTATCGGTGGTTTCCCGATGGGGAGATCAACCTCTCCTACAACTGCCTCGATCGGCACCTGGAAACTTCGGGGGACAAGGTCGCGTACCACTGGATTGGCGAACCGGGCGACGCCCGAACTCTCACATACCGCGACCTGCACACCATGGTGGGCCAGTTCGCCAACGGCCTCAAGTCCCTGGGACTGAAGAAGGGTGACAGCGCGGCTCTGTACATGGGCATGGTTCCGGAGTTGCCGGTGGCGATGCTGGCCTGTGCCCGCCTCGGCATCGTTCATAGTGCCGTGTTCGGTGGTTTCTCCTCCGATGCCCTGGCCGATCGCATCATCGATGCCAACTGCAAGGTTGTCATAACGATGGATGGTGCCTGGCGGGGGGGCAAGGTGGTCCCCCTCAAGGCCAACACCGACTGGCCGTAGCCCGGACGCCGAGCGTCGAGCATGTCATCGTGCTCAAGCGCACCGGTGCCGACGTCCACATGGAACCGGGTCGCGATCTGTGGTGGGATCACCTGGCCGACGGGCAGTCGGGGATCTGTGATCCCGAACCGCTCAACGCCGAAGATCCGCTCTACATCCTCTACACATCCGGGACCACGGGCAGGCCCAAGGGCATCGTCCACACCCAGGGCGGCTATCTGACCCAGGTGGCCACCACTCACAACCTGGTATTCGACATCAAGCCCGATTCCGACATCTACTGGTGTGCCGCCGATATCGGCTGGGTAACCGGCCACAGCTACATCGTCTATGGACCCCTCGCCAACCGGACGACGTCGGTGATCTACGAGGGTGCCCCCAACTATCCCGAGTCCGATCGACTCTGGCAGATCGTCGAGGACTACAAGGTGACCATCTTGTACACGGCTCCGACCGCCATCAGATCCTTCATGAAATGGGGCCAGGAGTTCCCGGAAAGCCACGACCTCACCTCACTCCGATTGCTCGGATCAGTGGGCGAGCCCATCAACCCCGAAGCGTGGATGTGGTACCACCGGGTCATCGGAGGGGAGCGGTGCCCGATCGTCGACACCTGGTGGCAGACGGAAACAGGGGCCATCATGATCGCACCGCTGCCCGGCGTCACTACGACCAAGCCCGGGTCGGCCACCCATCCGTTGCCGGGGATTTCCGCCGATGTGGTCGATCGAGGAAGGAAACTCGGTGCCCTTTGGCGGGGGAGGCTTTCTCGTGATCGATCGGCCGTGGCCCGCAATGGCCCGGACGATCTACGGCGACCCCGATCGCTATGTCGTCGACCTACTGGTCGCGCTTCCCCGGAAAGTACTTCCCTGGCGACGGCGCCAAACGCGACGAGGAGGGCTATTTCTGGCTGCTGGGCCGGGTCGACGACATCATGCTGGTCTCGGGGCACAACATCTCAACCACCGAAGTGGAATCGGCCCTGGTGTCGCACCCCGCGGTTGCCGAAGCGGCCGTCGTGGGTCGGAAAGACGATGTCACCGGCCAGGCCATCGCCGCATTTGTGACTTTGCGAGGCAGCACCGTTGGCGACGAAACCCTCCTGCAGGAACTCCGGGAGCATGTCGGCAAGGTGATCGGTCCGATCGCGAAGCCGAAATCGATCGTTTTCACGAATGACCTGCCCAAGACCAGGTCGGGCAAGATCATGCGCCGTCTCCTGAAGGACATCTCCGAGCATCGCCAACTCGGTGACGTCACCACGCTCGCCAACGAGGCCATAGTGGATGAGATCGCAGCGATGGCGACTGCGACCCCCACTGAGGAGTAGCGCGGGCGGGTTATCGCCGGTCGTGTCACCGAGACGCCAGACGCCAGACGCCAGGAATCGGACTCGGCACTTGGCAGCTTGGCACTCGGCACTCGGCACTTCGGGCACTCGGCACTCGGCACTCGGGACTCCCTGCCGGGCGTCACAGAATCTTGGAGAAGAACTCCTTGGTCCTCTCGTGCTGAGGCGACGAGATGACCTGAGCCGTAAGCCCATGTTCAACCACCCGCCCCTCGTCCAACATCACCAGGTGCGAACCGACCTCTCGTGCGAATCCCATCTCGTGGGTGACTACCACCATCGTCATACCCGAAGCGGCCAGTTCGAGCATGACGTCCAGCACCTCCTTGATCATCTCCGGGTCGAGGGCCGAAGTCGGCTCATCGAAAAGCATCACCTTGGGGTTCATCGCCAATGAACGGGCGATCGCCACTCGCTGCTGCTGCCCGCCCGACAATTGGGACGGCCTCTTGGCCGCCTGCTCTGGGATGCCAACCCGCTCGAGTTGGGCCATAGCGATCTCTTCGGCCTCCTTCTGAGGCCGTCCTCTCACCTTCTTTTGGGCGAGAGTGAGATTGTCGAGCACCGTCATGTGGGGAAAAAGGTTGAACTGCTGAAACACCATCCCCACCTCGCGGCGGACCTCGTTGATGTTGGTTTTCGCGTCTTCGAGGTGGACGCCGTCGATGAAGACGGACCCCCGGGTAGGGACCTCCAGATGGTTCATGCATCGGAGCACAGTCGACTTGCCGGAGCCCGACGGGCCGACGATGACCATCACCTCCCCCACTTTCACCCTCAGGCTCACATCGCTCACAGCCAGCACTTTGCCGAACTGCTTGCTCAGATCGTGGACGACCACCCGGTCGTTCGCGGCAATGGCGGGCCGGTCAGTCACCCTTGAGCCTCCTGCCCGAGCCACCCGACCAAGAGCGACAAGACCAGAGTCATCGACAGGTAAAGGAACGTCAAGACCAGGAAGCCCTCGCGGAATTGGAAGGTGCTGTTCGAAAAGATGCGTGCCTGCTGGGTGATTTCGGTCACGCCCAGAACCGACAAGAGCGAGGAATCCTTCAGCATCGAGATGAAGTCGTTTCCGAGCGCCGGAAGGACGTTGCGAACCGCCTGGGGCAGAACCACATAGCGCATCGACGAAGTGTGAGTCATGCCCAGGGAACGGCTCGCCTCCATCTGGCCCACGTGGACCGATTCCACCCCGGCCCTGAAGACCTCGGCGACGTATCCGCCGTAAATGAGAGCGAGCGCGATGATCGCTCTCATCTCCGACGGGAGTCGGTTGGCGATACCAAGAGCGTCGGAGACGAGCGGCACGATGACCAGGGCCACAGCAAAGATCAAGACCAGCATTGGCACACCGCGGATGAACTCGATGTAGGTGGTGGCGAGCGTGCGAACCACCCGATTGCGCGCGATCCGTCCGAGGCCGGCGATGAGCCCGATCACCACCGCGATCACAAACGCGACCAGGGTTGCCCGGATGGTGATCGTGAGACCGGGGAGAATGGCCCTCCGGGCGCCGGCGTAGTTCGGGTCGAAGAAGGTCAGATATCCGAACGTGCCGAGGATCAGCAGTATCAACACCAGCCAGTACGGGAAATCTCCTCCCTTGGCACCCCAGCGGACACGCTGCGGATTCGCTTTCGAGTTCGGTCGGCGCGGGTAGCTGCACTGCTCTGGCATTCAAACAGAGAGCGCCGGACCCCGAGGGTCCGGCGCTCCGGAATTCGGAACTCGGTCGAGCTAGGGGTCTCGATGTCGTCGTAAGTGATGGTGAACGCCGGCGAGAAGAACTTCTCGGCCAGTTCGTCCATCGTCCCGTCGGCCTTCATCGAGGCCAGGGCGGCGTTGAACGGAGCAACCAGATCGGAGCCCTTCGGGAAGATGAACCCGAGAGCATCCGAGGCGAGCGATCCGTCCAGGAGCTTGAGTTGGTCGGCGTTTTCGCCCTGGTAGCCGACTCCGGCGGTGTCGTCGATGATCACCGCATCGACATCCCCGGAGATGAGAGCCTGAATCACCAGGCCAAAGTCGGAGTAGCCGGTCACCCGATCCTCACCGTACTCGGCGACGGCGGTTTCGAAGTTGGTGGTGCCGGTTTGGGTACCGATCGTGAAATCACCGGCCTTGAACTCATCGAGGGTGGCGAATCGATCCTCATCCAACCGGGCCAGCAGGCGCTGCTCAACCGAGATGTAACCGTCGGAAAAGTCCACCTGCTCGGCCCTCTCAGGGGTGATCGTTATGCCATCGGCGGCCATGTCGAACTGGTCCTCCGACACGGCGATGATCATGCCCTCCCAACCGGTGGCCACAAACTCGG
>CAVYOS010000022.1:0-57155 GCA_963770205.1 uncultured Alphaproteobacteria bacterium | reverse complement strand
ATAATGGCCTATGCAGTGGGTTTGGCCGTGTTCCTGCACGCGCTCGGGCTCACCCGTTCGCGCTGCGGTGGCGGGAGGGAAATCAGCGGCTGGGTGTTGTTCAGCATCGTGCTCGTCCAGATGGGACTGGGTGTCGCCACGCTGCTCTTGAGCGTGCCGCTCCCGCTTGCTCTCTTGCACCAGGCCGGTGCGATGCTGCTGCTGACCGCGGCCGTCATTCACCTGCATCTCATGATACGGAGGATATAGCTGCAGGAACTGTGGCTTTCGCGCATCAGTTGAACAGTATGTCCGTTTGCCACTTCAACGCGCATGCGCCTCATACTATACCATTCGGCTGTATCGAGCCGTCGGAGGCGCGGGTGCGATTTGCATTCTACCCCATTGCCGCCATGGCTCTTGGGGCCGTTTGGTTCGCCAGACCCGGTCTGGCGGCCGACTATCTAGTAACCAGCGGAACCACAGAGATATCGCCGGTCACCCTTTCGGACGACGGTGACAGTTTGACCGTCGAGAAGAGCGGCGCGATTTCGGTTGCCGCCGGCGATGCGGCGGTCGCGGTTACCGCCCATGATTTCACCATCGCCAATGCAGGAGCTATTGAGTACTTCGACTTTGCAAACGGCGCCGTCTGGGTCAAGTCGTCGGATGGCCTCATTTGGAACGAGAGCACCGGCACGATCTCGAGCACGCTTAGCGGAATTCATGTGGAGGACAGCACGCTATCGCTTCTCAATGACGGTTCGATCAGGGCCGATGACGCGGGAATTTTTTTGTCGGGAACAGACGCAACTGTCATCAATACGGGAACAATCGATGCGCTCGCCGATGGTATCTTCGCCTTTTCCAGCAACCTGACGATCGCCAACAGCGGATCGATTTTCGGATCGTCAGGCTTGAACGTATCGTCGAGCACGGTCGATTTTTACAATTCAGGGGAGATCGCGGCCCTCGGCTATGGAATACGATCTTACTACAGCACCGCGAGCTCATTCCTGAACACGGGCAGCATCAGCGGTGATGAAGAGGGCATTCACCAGCACGGCTCCCAATTGGTTGGATCCAACAGCGGAACCATCTCCGGCCGGGAAACCGGATTCAGCGTGCATGACAGCAGCACGCTCGACTTCGAGAATTCCGGAATAATCACGGGTGAGAGTTTCTACGGGATGCATGTCTACGATGACATTGCCAGCGAAACGACGGTGGCCCGTATAACCAACAGCGGTACTCTCATGGGTGGATCCGCCGGCGTTCGCGTTGAGAACGGGCAGCTCACCCTGGTCAATACCGGAGCCGTGATCGGCGGTGTCTCCGGCATCCAACAAACCGGTACGGATCATCTGGATCTGATCAATGCGGGCATAATCAGCGGCTCGAGTTATTCCCTGCTTTTGGAGGGAACCGGCAACAGCGTGACCCTGCTTGCCGATTCCGTTCTCGAAGGCGATCTTCATCTGGGCAGCGCCGACAATAGTTTCATCATTGGCAATGGCCTCAACAGCTTGCTGGTGTTCGATGATACCAGCGCGCTTCCCGGCACGATCGACACGAGCGGCATGCCCTATGTGATCGACAGCGCCAATAATCAGATCGCGGTGGTGGATCCGACGGGTTTTGCCATGGCCGATGTCATGCTCGACGATTTGGCAAGCTCCGTGCTGAACTCACTATCCAGACGGGTGCCGACGCCTGGTGAGGGCGGTGAATTGTCGGCGGCGCTCGGTCTCGGAGAGACGGTCATCGCTGCCGGCGATCGTCTCGACAAAGCAGGTGCGAGCCTGTGGGCCGACAGCTTCGGCATTTGGCGCGAGCAGGGCGACAATGGGCCAGCGTGGTCTGCGGATCATCGTCTCGGAGGTCTCGTTACCGGCATCGAGGGAATTCTGTCGGACAGGCTGCGCGGGGGCGTGTTCCTGGGCGCGGCCCGGAGCGCGCTGGCCGTCGATGACGATGCGCAGGATATCGATACCACCAGCCTTTACGGCGGATTTCACGTGAGCCGTGCGCGGCAGTCGCGTTTCGCCAGAGCGGTGTTTCTCGCGGGATGGCAGGAGTACGACAGCGCACGGCATATCGCCAATAACAGTGTCGCCGGCGGCCTGGAAACGGCAAAGGCTTCCTATAATTCTCTGTTTCTTGTGCCCGAGATCGCTGTCGGCACGCAGATGGGTGCGCTCGTATCCTCACTGGCAGCCCGCTATACGGGCCTCTTTATCGACGGCTACAGTGAAGAGGGATCCTCCGCCGATCTTACCGTTGCGGCGCGCGAGGTCCATGCGTTCGCGGCGCGCGTGCAATTGGCATTGCCCGAGCATGTTTCGCTCGCCAGTGCAGCTTCCGTGCTTCTGGAGCCGCGCGTGGGTCTGTCAGCGCGGTTCGGGCTCGGAGGGGAGGGCGTTGCCGCCGAAGTGCTGGGCATCGGCATTCCAACCTTCGATCCAGACGACGATGATCCGGTCTTGAGCCTTTTCTCGGGCGCTGCCGCCGTCGCAGAGTTGGCGAACGGCCGCATGAGGCTGAAGTTCAGCGCCGATCTCTCTCTGGGGACGGACCAGTCGGTCACGCTGGCGGCGGCTCTTGGCGGCGAGATCGAATTCTAACTCCCGTACAAGGAGGCTTTCGGCCACTTTTGTCTTTAGCCGACTTCCGCTAAAGGAGCCTCCCGGCAGGGCGAAAGGATCGGTCATGGCGGCAGAGTAAGATCAGGGTTGGCGTCATCGGAGCCTCGGGCTATACGGGCGCCGATCTCGTCCGCCTGGCGGCGCGCCATCCCGCAGTGGACATTGCGGTCCTGACCGCCAATACGCATGCCGGCAAGCCGGCCCATGAGGTTTTCCCGCATCTCGGCGGGCTGGCTCTGCCGACCCTCGTCAAGAACGAGGAGGCGGATTGGACAGGCATCGACGCCGTGTTCTGCGGTCTGCCGCATGCGACGAGCCAGGAGGTTATCGCCAAGCTGCCGCGGGGGCTGAAAATCATCGACATGTCAGCCGATTTCCGCCTGCGGGACCCAGCTGTATACGAAAAATGGTATGGCGTACCGCATAAGGCGCCGGCTTTGCAAAGCAGGCGGTCTATGGGCTGACCGAACATTATCGCGAAGAAATCCGCAAAGCGCGGCTCGTCGCTTGCCCGGGCTGCTATCCGACGGCGGCGCTGCTCATGCTCCTGCCGCTCGTCAAAAACGGGCTGATCGATGCCGGCGACATCGTCATCGATGCCAAGTCGGGCGTTTCGGGCGCGGGACGCTCAAGCAGAACCTCCTTTTCTGCGAAGCGGGCGAAGGGCTCTCGCCCTATGGGATCGCCGCACATCGCCATGCGCCCGAGATCGAGCAGGAAATCTCCAAAGCGGCAGGGCGCGAGGTGATCGTGAATTTCACGCCGCATCTCGTCCCGATGTGGCGCGGGGAATTATGCACCATCTATGCAAGGCTGACGCGCGGCGCCATGGCGGCAGACTGCGAGCGGGCGCTCGGCGAAAGCTATTACGGGGAGCACTTCGTGCGCCTGGCGGCGAAAGGCGTCACCCCTGCCACGCAATTCGTGCGCGGATCGAACGATGTCATGCTCGCCGTCTATGCCGACCGCATTCCCGGCCGCGCCATCCTGATCTCGACTCTCGACAATCTGGTCAAGGGTTCCGCCGGCCAGGCAATCCAGAACTTCAACCTCGTCTTCGGCCTGCCCGAAACATCGGGGCTGGAGCAGGTGGCGCTGTTTCCATGAGCCGCTGGCAGCACGGGCTTGCGCTTTCCCCATCTGTTCTCCCCATTCCGCCTGAAGGATGGAGTTCCGCAACCGCATCTTTTCGACGGGGCACGACACCTATCTGCCCGAAGGCGGCCTGCCGTCACGCGCCCTCATCGCCTATCAGGCGGCGCGCGCCAAGGGCGGAGTCGGTCTTATCATCATTCAGGTCGTCGGCGTCCATGAGACCGCGCGCTATACCGGCGAACTGCTCATGGGCACGGGCGATGACTGCATCCCGAATATCGCGAGCTGATCGATGCCATTCACGCGCAGGGGACCAAGGTTTTCGTGCAGCTCTTCCATCCCGGGCGCGAGCTGCTGGGCCGCCCGGAAGGCGTTATCCAGCCGGCCTTGCCCCGTCTTTCGCGCCCTCGGAGCGCTTCCGCACCGTGCCGCGGCCTATGAGTAGGAATGATCGCGGAAATCATCGAGGGCTATGGCACTGTGGCGCGACGCATGGCCGAGGCCGGCGCCGACGGTGTCGAGATCGTTGCGAGCCATGGCTATCTGCCCGCACAGTTTCTGAATCCCAGAGTCAACTGGCGCGAGGACAGTATGGCGGCAGTCTCGAGAACCGGCTGCGCTTTACCAGCGATGCGATCGCGGCGGTACGGAAGACGGTTCCAGAGAAATGATCGTCGGCATGCGTTTTTCGGGCGATGAGCTTGATGCCGACGGCCTGAACGAGAAAGAGACCATCGCCATGGCGCGCCTGATCAAGGACGAGCTCGATTATCTGAACGTCATTGCCGGAACATCCGCGGCCTCGGCCGGCGCCGTTCATATCGTGCCGCCCATGACGGTGACCACGCCTATCTGGCGCCCTATGCGTCGAAGCTGAAGCAGACGACGGGTGCCGCCGTTTTCGTTGCCGGCCGCATCAACCAGCCCCATGAGGCCGAGCGCATCCTCGCCGAAGGTTCGGCCGACATGTGCGGGATGACGCGGGCCATGATCAGCGATCCGGAAATGGCGAACAAGGCGAGGGCGGGGCGGACCGACGATATCCGCGCCTGTATCGGCTGCAACCAGGCCTGCATCGGCCATTTCCAGCTCGGCCTGCCTATATCCTGCATCCAGTATCCAGAAACCGGGCGCGAGCTTTCTATAGCGCGAAGCCCATAGCCCCGCGGCGGCAAGTCATGGTTATCGGGCGGCGGCCCTGCCGGCCTCAAGGCTGCCGCCGTCGCCGCCGAGCGTGGCCATGCGGTGACGCTCTATGAGCAAGAGCCCCGGCTCGGCGGCCAGGCGCTGGTTGCGCAACTGCTGCCGGGGCGCGCCGAGTTCGGCGGGATCGTCACCAATCTCACACGCGAGGCGGAGCGGGCAGGCGTCACGATAATGAGGAGCAGGGCGGTCACAGCGGAATTGGTCGCCGCGGAGAAGCCCGATGCCGTCATCCTGGCAACGGGCTCGCGGCCCTATGCGCCGCCGATCGAGGGTGGAGCGCGGCATCCAATATCGTGCATGCATGCGAGGTGCTGACGGGCCAGGCCGATACGGGCGCAAGCGTCGTCATTTATGACTGGCTGGCGGACTGGATCGGCGCGGGCGTTGCCGAGAAGCTGGCCCAGGACGGTGTTCATGTTCGCCTGGCGGTAAATGGACTATGCCCGGCGGTGAATATCCAAAATTACATTCGCGATGTCTATATCGCCAAGCTGCATCGCCTCGGGGTTACCGTGTTGCCGATGATGCGGCTGTTCGGGATCGACGGCACGACAGCCTATTTCCTGCACACGGCTGCGCAGGAGGCGGTCGTTATGGAGAATGTCGATACGCTCGTGCTGGCCTGTCCGAATGCACCTGAGGACGGTCTCGCCACTCAGCTGCAGCCTTTGGTCGAGAGCCTTCAGCTTATCGGCGACTGCCTCGCCCCGCGAACCGCAGAAGAAGCGGTGTTCGAGGGACTGAAGGCAGGGATGGCGCTGTAGCTCTTTTCCCGGCGCTGCCGCGGCCGGCTTCACCCGCTTGGGGTCAGAGTTTGGAAATCTGCCGGCGCCGCATGGCTTTTTCAGACGCGTGCGGATCGGGCTTCAGCAGCTCCTGCATGGTATGCCAGTGATTGCGAAGCTGCTCCAGAAAAGCCTGGTCCTGCTGGAGGCTGGCCTCCGCAGACTTGCTGGGCTGGCCCTTCAGCTTGAGATCGGCAATCAACTCTTTATGCCGGGATACGCGCTCTTCCCAATCGGAGATGACGCGCAGTGACAATGGTATGCTTTTCTCGTGACGATGCAGCTTCATTGGACCCTACTAACTTTGTGAGTGGCTGTGAGCAGCCGCATCATCGCAGCGGCTGCGTGGCAAAGTGCCGGAGGCGGCTGCGCGCAGAAGCTCTTTCTGAGCGTGTTCGCAGGTCTCTGCCTCGGACAGCCCGCGGGTCAGGCAGTCGCGGATCATCTCCCGCAAAAATGTGAATACCGAATTGGGATCGATCATTTTCACCAGGCACATGGGATTGCGGCGGACCGCGGTTTCCCACACCGACTTCAGGATTTTATCGATTTCGCTCTGCGAGCACTTACCTGGGGGGGAGTAAGGCGCATTTCCGTTCTCGATACCCATTGGACGACCTTCGATGTAGAGGTTCACCCTAGATGGCCGCTAATACGGCCGTGCAGATCTTAGGCGACAGAGCTTTTGGCAGTTGAGTTCATCACATTGCGCGCAACGACGAACAAAACAAGGCCGCAAGGCAGCAGAAACAGATGTCTACGCCCTATGAGTTTTTGTTCGATTGCACACGGAAGCTTTCGTCGGCTCGCGCAGGGCTTCCGAACCGATAAGTCCGGCCGCAAATCTCGGGCGTGCACATGCTGACTACCTCCACCAACCACCGGGAACCATGTTTGGAGTTAAGTCAACGCCGTCAAGTCATTGTCTGAAAGACAACAGATCTGGATCGATAGCGGCTAAAGCTTTCTGGGTGCCATACGCCGATCGTATTCCGCCTCGGCCAGCCCATAGGTGCCGTTGGTGAGTTTCTCCAGCGTCGGACGATCGACGATAGTGATCTGCCCGCGCTTGCTGCGGATGAGCTGACGGTTCTCAAGCTCGCCCAGAGCGATGGTCACGCCGGAACGCTGCACACCGAGCATCATCGCGAGGAACTGATGGGTCAGCGGCATCGGCTTGGCGTTCATCCGGTCCTCGCACATCAAGAGCCAGCGGGCGAGCCGCTGCGTCAGCAGCGCGGACGCATTGCACAGCGCGGTCTGGGAAGTCTGGATCATGAAGACCTGCGCATAGCCCAGCAGCAGCTGGTGCAGGGTGCGGCTCTTGTCCATCGCAGCCCGCAGCTTATCAGTTTCTATCTGCAGCCCACTGCCGGCGACCTGCATGAAGGTCTCATAGGGAGACTGATCGCTACCGAGAATCATATACAGGCCGGTCACGCCCTCCTTACCGATGATGCCGATCTCGATCTGGCCGAAGGTCTTGGAATCGCCGACCACAGAGGCAATCCCATCCTCCAGGAAGTAGACATACTCGATCGGCTGATTGGCCTTTTCGAGGATATGCCGCGTCTCAAGATCAACCTGCCTGAGGTCGGGCATCAAACGCTTGCGATCCTCAGCGGACAGAAAATTCAACAGACGGTTTGAAGTCGATTCGAGTTGAGCCCGAATATCCATAGCTCTTGTCCTCTGGTGGACAAGAGCGAGCGCTAAGGCCCTCAGCCATCATTGTTGTGGTTCAGCGGCGCTGAATCTCACTGCCTATTCGCCCATGGGGATCGGTATATCCGAACGCCAATGGCGCCGAGAAAACGAGTTCGCAGGCGGCCGGGACATTGGCAGTTCGTATGGCCTGTGGGCGTCAGCACTCCCGGCGAAGGTGCGATCCCACACAAATCTAGACTATTTGGCGGCTTGCGCCAGTGATATTTCCCCAGCTTCACCAATGGAGAACCGCGGGCGGCAGATCGCTTTCAGGGCATGCCACAGCTCGCTGTTCATAACCGGCCGCGCGGGTCCGTTTTCCAGCGGCCCGATCCTGGCGATCCGCTCCTCGGTTGCGGGATGGGTCGAGAGCAGCCCGCCCAGCGGCCCCGCCGATTTCCGCGCGTCTTCCAGCTTCTTCACCGCTTCGAAAAAACGCTTGAGCCCGATCGGGTCGATTTGTGCGCGGTTCAGAAGCATCTTCGCATAGTCGTCGGCGCGAATTTCCGCTGCCCTTGTGTAGCGCAGCAAGGTGGCAAGACCCGCGATATTGGACAATATGCTACCGCCGTCGCTTCCCGTCGCCAGGCTGATGAGAAGCTGAAGGCCGGTCAAGCGAAGCAGAGCAACTTCGGGGTCGCGACTGTCGACGTGGCCGAGCTCATGGGCCAGAACGCCTGCGACCTCATCCGGATCTTTCGCGGCTTCGATCAGCTTCCCGGACAGAATGATGCGGCCGCCCGGAAGCGTGAAGGCGTTGATGACCGGAAGGCGATAGACCCTGAGAGTGAAGTCCGGAGCAAGATCGGCATTGCCTTCGAACAGACGATACCCCAAAGCCGCCAAGGCCCGCGATCCTTCGGGGGATTTGCACTCCGAATAGCTGCCGACGAAGGACTGCTCCGCCTGGCGGCCCAGGCGCTCGCGCCACTCCTCCGGCATCAGCCGGGCAAAGGCGGGTGGCAGAAGCGAGAGCAAGGCATAGCCAAGCAGCACGACCAGCAATAGGCCGGCGGCGATCATCGCCGCGTAGCGCAGCATCTTTCGCGGATCGACAGGACGGGTGAGCTGCGGTGCAAGGGGAAGCAGCGCTTGGGCCAAGGCACGGTCGGCGATGATGAGCCTTTCGCCTGGTGTAACCGCATTTCGCAGCCGCAGAGGATGGTCGGGTGCCGGTGTTTCAACCGCCTCCAGGCTGGCGATAGGCCAGCGGCGTTCGCCGCCGATGGTCGGGCCGGTGATCGTGAGGCGCTGATCGTTCAGCACCACCTCCACATCATGCGCGCGCGCCGATTGCCCGTCGAAGAATTGACCGCGTGCGTTCAGCATGGGGGATCAGAAACCATCGATGTCGAATGCATCGGCTAGTCCTTCGCCGCGTTTGGCCAAGGGCTGGGGCGACTGCCTGATGCTTTCGACATCGACCGTGCCGTCCACGGTGAGCCTGTCGCAATAATACCGAACATTGCGCTGCAGTATGAAGGGCATGCCGATGCCGATGGTGAACAGCAGGATGAGCAGATTGCCGAACCACAGCGCGGCGAGGCTCAAGGCCGTTGCCGTCAGGCGAAATCGTGCCGAGTTCGAATCCCGTGTAGGCGGCGAAGGCGTTCATCTCGCGCGCCTGGTAGATCGTCCATGTCAGGAAATACAATAAATAGGTTGCAACGATTGCAATCAGGCTGGCTGCGAGCGCTTTCGCCCAGGAGAAATCGGCACGCCACCAAGTGTAAAAGACGGAGTAGAGCAAACCGACGCCAAGTGCCAGACCGAACACCACCAGGATCACCGCCACGAACCAGCACAGAGCATAGGCAGGGTAGAGGGGCCCGGCACTACCCCTGAAGGTAAAGGGCGTTTCACCGAAGCGCATGTCGCGCGTGATGCGCTGCTGCAGTTCGACATTCATCGCCGGCGTTGACCAGCCCAGAGTGAAAATCTTGAGAAGCCAGGAGCCGAAATAAAGCAGGCTGTACCGCCAGGACGAACCGATAAGCGTGCCGCGGATGCCCCGCCAGAGCGTGCGGCTCAGGCGATAGCGCCGGGCCCGGTAGATTGCCATGCCGGTCAAGAGGAGGACGAGAATTGTGACGCCGGTCTGCAGCATGGCGGTGAGAGGATGCTGCGGCCCAAGCCAAATCGTCGTCGCCACGATCACGAGGACGACCGGCAGGATCAGCAGCAGGAACACGACGAGGGCGCCGAGGAAAAGCTCCTTGCCGGTGCCGGTATATTCCAGCGGCTCGCCATTGATGTGAATGCAGGACCAGATATGGCGCCTCACCCTGGTCTTGGCCCAGAAGCGGTAGAGAGAAAGCGTGACGACGATCAGCAGGAAATTGACGATGGCAAGGGAGGCGAGGCCGGGGTGCGGCACATAGGTCACGGCAAGCGGAACTCCCCTGTGGACCGGCCTTGCCACCTGGGTATCAAGCGGGGTGGTCATGCGCGCACCGGCTGCATCAAGCCGGCTGAAAGTTCCGCTGCGTTAGTCACGCCCGGTAAACCACGCCTCGGCAATTTTGCCACAAGGCTGGTTTTTATGCAGCACGTCCAAATCTGCACCACAATTCCTCTACTTTCCGCCTCAAAGCCAGAATAACGTGCCCTACAAGCAAGCGGTTTGCGGCGCCGCATCAGTTGGTTCCACGACAGAGGCTTTCTACGCCGGGCGGCGAAGAAAGGGACGGGTATACCGGCTCGCGCAGCGACCTTCTTTGCGAGTGATGTGAGTTTTTTGCCAAGACTGTGCCTTAGAGGTCCTTCCGGCAGTACCGGAAGTCAATACGATACGATGGATGCCAAGTCGTTCAGCAAAGCCAAACTGCCTAGCCGGCATGTAACCGAGGGTCCGCAGCGCGCGCCGCATCGGTCCTATTACTATGCGATGGGGCTGACTCGCGAGCAAATTCACCAGCCTTTCGTCGGCGTCGCCTCGTGCTGGAACGAGGCCGCCCCCTGCAATATCGCCCTCATGCGCCAGGCTCAGGCGGTGAAGAAAGGCGTGGCCGCGGCGAGGGGGACACCACGAGAATTCTGCACGATCACCGTCACCGACGGCATCGCCATGGGCCATCAGGGCATGAAATCCTCACTCGTGTCGCGTGAGGTGATCGCCGATTCGGTCGAGCTGACCATGCGCGGCCATTGCTATGACGCGCTCGTCGGCCTTGCGGGGTGCGACAAGTCGCTGCCCGGCATGATGATGGCGATGTGCCGGCTCAACGTGCCTGCCATTTTCATCTATGGCGGATCGATCCTGCCCGGCACGTTCAAGGGCAAGCCCGTTACCGTCCAGGACGTGTTCGAGGCGGTGGGCAAGCATTCGGTCGGCCAGATGTCGGATGAGGACCTCGAAGAACTCGAACAGGTGGCCTGCCCGTCGGCCGGCGCCTGCGGTGCCCAGTTCACAGCGAACACCATGGCCACGGTTTCGGAAGCGATTGGCCTTGCTCTGCCCTATTCGGCGGGAGCACCGGCGCCTTACGAGATCCGCGACCGGTTCTGCATGACGGCTGGGGAAATGGTGATGGATCTTCTCACTCGCGGGATCAGGCCGCGCGATATCGTCACCCGCAAGGCGCTGGAAAATGCCGCAACCGTGGTCGCCGCGTCCGGCGGCTCCACAAACGCGGCCCTGCATCTGCCGGCCATCGCGCATGAATGCGGCATCAAATTCGATCTTTTCGATGTTGCCGAAATCTTCCGCCGCACACCCTATGTGGCCGATCTGAAGCCCGGCGGAAAATATGTGGCCAAGGACATGTTCGAGGCAGGCGGGATACCGCTGCTCATGAAGACGCTGCTCGACCATGGCCATCTGCACGGCGACTGCCTGACGGTGACGGGCCGGACCATCGCGGAAAATATGAAGTCGGTGAAATGGAATCCCGACCAGGACGTGGTTTACCCCGCCGACAAGCCGATCACCGTGACGGGCGGGGTGGTGGGCCTCAGGGGCAATCTCGCTCCCGATGGTGCGATCGTGAAAGTGGCGGGCATGAAGCAACTGAAATTCGCCGGCCCGGCGCGCTGCTTCGATTCGGAGGAAGCGTGTTTCGATGCCGTCACGCACCGCCGCTACGAGGAAGGCGAGGTGCTGGTGATCCGCTATGAAGGCCCGCGCGGCGGCCCCGGCATGCGCGAGATGCTGTCGACGACGGCGGCACTCTACGGCCAGGGCATGGGCGACAAGGTGGCGCTGATCACCGATGGCAGGTTCTCCGGTGCCACGCGCGGTTTCTGCATCGGTCATGTCGGGCCGGAAGCGGCAGCGGGCGGCCCGATCGCGCATATCGAAGACGGCGATCTGATCACGATCGACGCCGAGAAGGGCGTTCTCGACGTGAATGTCTCGGAGGAAGATTTCCACAGGCGCGCAAAATCGTGGAAGCCGCGTGACAACGGCTATGGATCGGGCGCATTATTCAAATATGCCCAGCAGGTGGGGCCGGCGCGTTTCGGCGCGACAACCCATCCGGGCGGTGAGGCCGAAAGTGTTAGTTACGCCGATATTTAGCAGGTCAAGCCTGACCAAGGCTGCTGCCGGCGCAGTGTTTGCGTCGCTTCTATGGGTGATCCCCGCCAACACGCGCGCGGAGGACGCATCGATTCTGGATTTCTTCTCCTTCGCCCCGGCGAAACCGCAGATCTCAGGACCGGATGTTCGGCCCCTGGCGCCCTGGGCGGACGACATGAAGAAAGCGCGCGTTGCCTATAGCAGCGGCCATTTCGAAAACGCGCGGGGCTATTTGCAAAAAGCATCCGATGAAGGCGACATCGTCGCCTCATGGTATCTCGGCCACATGTACCGGCTGGGACGCGGCGTGCCGACCGACACAGGCAAGGCGTTCCACTATTACTCGATGGTGGCGGAGCGCTTCACGCCCGATGAGCCCGATCCGCGGCGCTTGCGCATCACGATCGACGCGCTGGTGAGAGTGGCCGACATCTATCGCACCGGGGACGCTTCCGCCGCGATCGAACGCAATGCCCAAGCAGCGTTCAGGCTTTACACAACGGCGGCATCCTACGGCCATCCGGCGGCGCATTTCGCGCAAGGCCTGATGGCGCTGAAGGGGCAGGGGGTGAAGGCCAACCCCGAGAAGGCGCTGAAATGGCTGTTCCTGGCAGCGAAGAAACGCTATCCCCCGGCGGAGGCGCTGCTCGGCGATCTCTATTGGCAGGGCGATGTGGTGAAGGGCGATCGCACGCGCGCGCTGATGTGGTATGTGCTCGCCACCCAGTCGGCGAAGCCTGAGGAATACCCTGAGATCTTCGACAAACTCAGCGGGCTTGTCAGCGAGGCGGCCGAAGACCAGCGTCTCGAAGCGGAGACGCGCGCCAAGGCATGGGCGGAAAAATATCCCTTACCCCCGCCGCCGCTCGCCGCCTGGCCCGAACCGCAGACGTAGACCAAAGGCGGAAGCGCACAACGCCTCCTTTCCATCGTCATTCCGGCGAACGCCTCTGATCCAGCTTTACCAATACGCGAAGCATGGACCCATCAAGGGAGTATTTCTTTCCCTCCCCCTTGTGGCAGGGATGTCTGAGCGAAGCGAAGACAGGGCGGGGTCTTTGCGAAGGTTGCACGCGCACCCCTGACCGATCGCCACAATGGGGAGGGGAATATTTTCCTCTTGACAACATTCCTAGTATAGAGTAGTCATTCTTCACCCTGCTCCGTGAAGGAGGCGCTGTCCGGATGTCGCCTTTTGAGTGTGGAGAAAGGGCCGGTGCCTGTAGGCAAGCCGTGGACTGGCTGCCGTTGACCAGGGGTTGAGTGCTAGGCCGGCGCGGCTTCGAAACATCCCGAAGCGAGTGACGTGAAAGTGACCTCCCAAAATCACCGGGGTGGAGCGCCCTCGCACCATCTCTACTAACACCAACGTTGGCGCCACCGCGAGGTGCCGCTCCACCCCTCCTTCATCCCGGAAGCGCAAGCTGGCGGAAGGATTTTCTATTGCGGGAACGACTTTTACTCCCTGAGCTCCGCCAGCACGGGGACGTGGTCGGAGGCCTTGTCGAGGCCGCGCACATATTTGTCGACGCGGGTCGAGACGAGGCGGTCGGCCGCCTGAGGCGAGAGCAGAATGTGGTCGATCCTGATGCCGTCGTCCTTGCGCCAGGAGCCCGCCTGATAATCCCAGAAGGTGTAAGGCCCCTTGCCGGGATTGGTGATCCGCACCGCATCGGTGAAGCCGGCGAAGGTCAGCTTGCGGAATTTCTCCCGCGTCTTGGGCTGGAAGAGTGCATCGTTCACCCAGTGCGAGGGGTTCCGGGCATCATCGGGGGTCGGGATGACGTTGAAGTCGCCGGCAAGCACCAGCGGCTCTTCCAGCGTCATCAGGGATTGCGCATGGGCCTGAAGCCGGTCCATCCAATTCAGCTTGTAGCCGAATTTATCCGATTCCGGAGGATTGCCGTTGGGCAAATAGATCGCTGCCACCCTGACCATCGCCTTGCCCGCCGGCACGAGCGCTTCGAGATAGCGTGACTGCTGATCGGCATCGTCGCCCGGCAGGCGGCGCTTCACTTCCTCAAGCGGACGGCGCGAGAGAATAGCCACGCCGTTAAATCCCTTCTGGCCATGGGTTTCGACGTTATACCCAAGCTCCTCGAGCGGCTGGCGGGGAAAGCCTTCGTCCTGCGATTTGATCTCCTGCAGGCAGCAGACGTCGGGGCGTGCATCCTTCAGCCATGACACCAATGCCTCCAGGCGAGCCTTGATGCCGTTGATATTGAAGGTCGCAATCAGCATGAAGGTCAGAACGGGTGCTGGAGCTAGATGGAGAAGCTGGTACCGCAGCCGCAGGATGCGGTCGCCTGCGGGTTGCTGATCTTGAAGGAGGCGCCGATCAGATCGTCGACGTAGTCGATCTGCGCCCCTTCCATATAGGCGAGCGAGGTCTGGTCGACGACGACGGTGACACCGTTCTTTTCCACCGCCAGATCGTCATCGTTTCTTGAATCGTCCAGCGCAAAATCATATTGAAAGCCGGAGCAGCCGCCGCCCAGGACGGTTACGCGGAAGTGCCGCTTGCCGGGGTCGGCAGCGATAATCTGGCGGATCCGGTCGGCGGCGCGGTCGGTGAGCGTTATCGAGGTGGCCATAGGCCTTATGTCGTGGAGCGGGGATGCGTTGTCAACAGGGGCCCAGGCGGACGGTTACCTCAAGCCTTTTGCGGCTAAATCCTCGGAAAGCCGCGGGCGGCTGGTTGCCGAGCCGGACAGCCCGCCGCGTTCCATGTTCGAGCGCGACCGCGACCGCATCATCCACAGCACCGCCTTCCGCCGGCTGAAGCACAAGACCCAGGTTTTCGTCTATCACGAGGGCGATCACTACCGCACCAGGCTCACCCATTCCATCGAGGTGGCGCAAATCAGCCGGGCCATTGCCCGAACACTCGGCCTCAACGAGGATCTGGCGGAAACGCTGGCCCTTGCCCACGACCTCGGCCACACGCCGTTCGGACACGCCGGCGAAAGCGAGCTCGATGCGCTGATGGAGCGCTACGGCGGCTTCGACCATAATGCGCAAACGCTGCGCATCGTCACGCGGCTCGAACACCGCTATGCCGCTTTCGACGGCTTGAATCTCACCTGGGAATCGATCGAGGGATTGGTCAAGCACAACGGACCGCTCATCGGCCTAAAAGCCGTTTCGCGGGATGAACCGGTGCCGCAGCTGTTCTTCGAACTCGCGAAGGAACACAGCCTCGACCTTGCCGCTCATCCTTCGGCCGAGGCGCAGGTGGCAGCGCTTTCCGACGACATCGCCTATAATGCGCATGATATCGACGATGGCCTGCGCGCGGGGCTATTCGGCGTCATCGATCTCGGCGATGTGCCGCTGGCGAGCAAGGCGCTGCAGGAGGTCCTGAGCCTCTATCCCGATCTGGAGCGCACGCGCCTGATCCACGAGACGGTGCGCCGGGTGATATCGTGGATGATCACCGATCTCGTCAGCGAGAGCGAGCGGCGCGTCGCGCGGCACGGGCCTAAGTCGGCCGACGATATTCGCGCGCTCGCCGAGCCAGTCATCGGCTTCTCGGAGCAGCTTAAGGAGCAGAACCGCGCGCTGCAGCAGTTCCTCTCGCAGCACATGTATCGCCATGCGAAGGTGCAGGCGATCATGGTGCGGGCACGGCGCATCATGCGCGATCTCTACACGGCCTATTGCGAGGATGCGAGCCTGCTGCCGCCGGACTGGCAGGGGGCGGAGCTGGAGGACGAAGACCGCCGGGCGCGCAAAGTGTGCGATTTCATCGCCGGCATGACAGACCGTTACGCGATGGAGCAGCATCATCGGCTGTTCGACATCGATCCGCTGTTCCGGTGAGGAGGGACCAATGATCTACGAAATCTGCGTGGATTCGGTGGCGGGCGTCCGCGCCGCGAAGGCCGCGGGGGCGCACCGGGTCGAGCTGTGCGGCGACCTCATCGAAGGCGGCACGACGCCGAGCCGCGGCATGATGCGCCAGGCGCGGACCATCGCCGGCATCAGGCTTCATGTGATGATCAGGCCGCGCGGCGGCGACTTTCTGTTCGACGATGATGAATTCGCGATCATGGAGGCCGATATCGAGACCGCCAAGGCTGAGGGTGCCGATGGCGTCGTGATCGGCCTCCTCACCGAAGCCGACGGCCGATCGATGAGGAGCGGACGCGCGGTGCTGATCGCGCGTGCGCGGCCCCTGTCGGTGACCTTTCACCGGGCGTTCGACATGACGCCCGATCCTTTCGAGGCGCTGGAGACGCTGATTACGCTCGGCGTCGACCGCGTGCTCACCTCGGGCCAGGAGGCGACCGTGCTCGAAGGGCTGCCGCTGATCGCCGAGCTTGTCCGACGCGCGGGAGAGCGCATCATCGTCATGCCGGGCGGCGGCATCACTGCGCGCAATGTCGGACGCGATCGTTGCCGCCGCGAGCCCGCGGGAAATCCACTTCGCCGCGCTGGAGCCGGCGGCCGGCAGCATGCAGTTTCGCCGGGACCATGTGTTCATGGGCGGCGAATTGCGCCCGCCGGAATATGATCGGCTGACGACTTCGGCCGATACCATTCGCTCGGTGATGGCGAAGGCTGTGCTGAGATAACGGGGGTTATTTCAGCTTTCAATGAAAGCAACAGGAGCAAGCATGGCAAGCGCAGAAGATCTGGCTACAACCGAAATCCGCGCACCGCTTGGCAGCAAGAATCCGCCGCAAGGAAATATCGCCGGTCGAGGCCGTGGATGCCGCCATCGCCCGCATCGAGAACACATAACCACAAGATCAATGCGCTGATCGATCTTCGGCTTCGACGACGCGCGGAAGGCGGCGAAGGCGGCCGAAGCGGCGTCATGCGCGGCGACAGCTTCGGGCCCTCTGCATGGCGTGCCGATCGCCATGAAGGACTGTTTCGATTTCAAGCCGGGCTGGGTCACGACCTTCGGCGGCATCCGCGCGCTCAAAAATTATGTCGCCAACATCTACTGCATGTTCGCCGAGCGCATGGAGAAGGCCGGCGCGATCTTCGTCGGCAAGACCAACAGCCCGGTCTTCGGCTTTCGCGGCACCTGCGACAATTATCTGTTCGGACCGTCGCAAGAACCCCTTCGACCTCGACGAAGAACACCGGCGGCTCGTCAGGCGGCAGCGCCGGCGCGGTGGCGGCCGGGCTTTTGCCCTTTGCGAGGGCACCGACGGCGGCGGCTCGATCCGCATCCCAGCGTCCTGGTGCGGCGTCTATGGCTACAAGCCCGCCTTCGGCCGCGTGCCGCTGGTGACGCGGCCCGATGCCTTCAGCGGCACGAGCCCTTTCATCTTCGAGGGCCCGATCACGCCGCACCGTCGAGGATACCGCGCTCGCGATGACGGCGCTCGCCGGCTTACGATTCGCGCGATCCCTATGCGTCGAGGGCGAGGTCGATTTCATGGCCGCCCTGCGCAGCTCGATCGCCGGCAAGAAGATCGCCTATACGCGCGACTATGGCATTTTCCCGGTCGATCCGCGCGTGATCGCCGTCGTCGACAAGGCGGTCGCGGCCTTCGAGGAGGCAGGCGCCCATGTCGAGGAAGTCAAGATCGACATCCGCCGCTCGCACATGGAACTGAGCGACATGTGGTGCCGCTTCATCGCCCCGAAGCAGGTCGCCGCGACTCGAGGGCTTCAAGCGCGAGGGCATCGATCTCGTGCGCGACCATCACGACGATTTCCCGCCCGAGTTCTGGCACTGGGACGAGATCGGCCGGCAAGATGACGGTCACGCAATTATCTCGCCGACCAGGCCATGCGCACCGAAGTCTTCGACGCGCTGCGCAGCGTGCTCGACCGCTACGATTTTCTCGTGTCGCCGACCCTTGCCTGCCTTGCCGTCGACAATGCGACGGACGGCAACACGCTGGGACCGGCGGAGATCGAAGGCGAGAAGATCAACCGCCTGATCGGCTGGTGCATGACCTATCTCATCAACTTCATCGGCTATCCGGCCGCGACCGTGCCCGCCGGGCTTGCCGACAATGGCCTGCCGGTCGGCATGCAGATCGTCGGCAGGCGCTATGCCGATGCCGATGTCATCGCGGCGAGCGCCGACTTCGAACGGCGTGCGGCCGTGGATGGACACCTATCGGCGGTGCAGGCTCTGAGGATGACGGTCATCACCACAGCGTATAGCCGCCATCGATCACGAAGGCGGCGCCGGTAACGTAGCTCGAGGCGGGAGAGGCCAGATAGACGGCGAGCGGGCCGATCTCGTGCGGCTCGCCGGTGCGGCCCATCGGCACGGCGCGTGACGAAGGTCTCGATCACTTCGGGATGTTTCTTCGCCCAGGCGACATTGGGCTCGGTCATGAACAGGCCAGGGCAGATGGCGTTGACAGTGACCCCGCGCGGCGCCCAGTCGGCGGCGGTGGCGCGGGTGAAATGGATGACGGCCGCCTTTGCCGTCTCATAATGGCGCCCGCCGATGCCGCGATTGGCGACCAGGCCGCTGATCGAGGCGATGTTGATGACGCGCCCTTCGCCGCGCTTCAAGCATCGCGCCGCCGATCATCTTGGTGCAGATGAAGCAATGGGTCAGATTGAGATCGACGAAACTGCTGCCAGGTCTCGAGGTCGGTGTCCTCGATCGCCACGTCGAGATTGCGGCCGCCGACATTGTTGACGAGGATGTCGATGGGGCCGGCCTCGGCGAGCACCTGCCGGCACAAGGCCTCGCAAGCGGCGGGGTCGGCAATGTCGGCGGCGAAGGTCCAGACCTTGCGGCCGCGCTCGCGCACCTCGTCGGCGGTCCGGGCAAGGGCATCGGGGTCGCGGGCATTCAGCACGATGTCGGCGCCGGCCTCGGCCGCAGCGAGCGCGATGACCCGGCCGAAGCCGCGGCTTCCGCCGGTGATGAAGCAGCGCTTGCCATCGAGCCGGAAGCGATCGAGCACGTTCATGGCGTCCATCCCGGCCAAGTATGCATGTTGCAGGCCTGGAGAATTCGTACGAGAATTCTCAGCCATCCAAGAATGAAGTCCAGAAGGACTTCAGTCCAGTCCCGGGAGGAGACGATGACAATGCGAAAAGAACAGGAATACATCTTCAGCAGGTGCTCGCGCGAACAGTTGCTGCAGGGGAAAATCGACAGGCGCGAGTTTCTCACGCGCAGCCTGGTCGCCGGCCTTGGGCTTGCCGGCGTCGGCACGGTGGCGAAGAGCGGCATCGGGGCGGCCTTTGCGCAGGACCGCCCGCTGACGCCGACCTTCTATCAATGGATCGAGGATCTCCATCCCGCCATTCCGGCGGTGAATGCCAAATTCCCGGGCATCAATTATCAGATCGCGCCGGTCGAAGGTTTCGGCATCGAGCGCTTCGTGGCCGAGGCCAAGAACAAGGAAAGCACCTGGGACGTCTATGTCGGCCAGACGCCCTTCGTCGAAATGTCGGCGATGATAAGCCGCCGACGTTATCGAGCCGTGGGACGATTACATCCCGAAAGACGTGCTCGACGACATCATCCCTTCGATCCGCGCGGAGAATACGATCGACGGCAAGCTCTATGGCTGGCCGTTCCTTCTCGATGTGATCGGCATCGTCGCTGGCATTCCGGGCCTGACCACCAAGGCCGGGCTCGCCTGACGCTGCGCCTGCGACCTGGGACGATTATCTCGCCAATGCCAAGAAGATCGTCGATTCCGGTGCGGCACCGTTCGGCGCCACTTTCGATTCCCATGGCTGGCGCTCGCTCGCGCCCATGGCCCACAGCATGAGCAGCAATGTCTATACGCCCGAAGGGCTGTTCGACTTCACCAGCGAGGCTGCGGTCGAGGCGCTGAAGCTGATGAAGAAGATCATGGCCGTATCGCATCCCGACATCCTGCTCGAGGGGGCGTCGGACGGCGGCGTCAACGGCACGCCGGACGAGGTCGCCTTCGCGGCCCAGCGGGCCGCCTACTATCACCAAATACTTCAACGCGCCGCTGCGCATGGCCCAGAACTGGGACGATCCGAAGCTTCTGCATCTGGGGCCGCTGCCGAAATTCGCCAATGGCGAGGGCTCGACGGTGTTCTGGACGACGGGCTGCGCTCTGTTCAAGCATGGGAAGAACAAGGAAAAGGCCGCCGAATATATCAAGGCGCTGACCTACGAGCCGCAGATCTGGAAGGACTCGATCGCCGGCACGCCGAGCGGTCATCCCGGCCAGCTGCCGCCCTACAAGTCCATCTATGCGGATTGGGATGCGAACAAGCCGGAGTGGATGCCGGAGTTCGTTGCGCTGGTCCGCGGCCAGCTCGACAAGGCCAAGGCCATCACCAACCACATCTTCGGCCTGCAGCAGTTCGTCATCGGCAAGCCCATCTGGGAGACCTATCTCAAGGGCGAGGAGGCCGACCCGAAAGTGGCCATGCAGAAGGTCGTCGAGGCGGTCCAGGCCGAGATGAAGCGCGGCAAGTAAGTTCGCTGCGAATGACGCGAGGACCAGGATCGGCATGCCGCCCTGGTCCTCGGTATGTGCATTCGGAATCGCTAGCATAGCGCATGGCAGACACGATCGCACCGAACCGGCCGAGCGCAAGCGGAGAGCAGCGCACCGGCAGGCTTGGAGGGCGCGCGGGCGCGCTGCGCCAGACTGCAAGCCCGTGGTGGTTCCTGCTGCCGACGATCCTGTTCTTCGTCGGCTATCAGGTTTATCCGATCTTCCGCGTCTTGTGGATCAGCTTCACCGACTTCCAGTATCTTTCCGACCAGCCGGCGCAGTGGGTCTGGTTTGACAACTACATTCAGGCGTTCAAGGACCCGCTGCTGTGGCGAAGCCTGTGGCGCGCGGCGCTGTTCACCATCATGTTCCTGCCGGGAACGATCATCCTGCCGCTGCTGCTCGCCATCCTCGTCGACAGGGTAACGAACCCGCGGCTGGCCACGTTCTACCGCGTGGTGCTGCTTATCCCGGCGGTCATCCCGAGCACGCTGGTGTTCGTGCTGTGGAAGTGGATGTATAATTACCAGGTCGGACCGATCAATCACTTCCTGGTCGACGTTCTCGGCCTCTTCACCCTGCAGAACGCACCGCAATGGCTGGGCGGAACGCCGCTGACCCTGCCTGCGGTGGCGGTCATGGAATGGTGGTGGGGTCTTGGCTACCACACGATCTTCTTCCTTGCCGGGCTTGCCGCCATCCCCAAGGACCTGCCCGAGGCCGCACGCATCGACGGGGCAAACGAATGGCAGGTGTTCTGGCATGTCATTCGCCCGCGGCTGGCACCGATCATGATGATCCTTGTCGTGCTGCGCTTCGGCACCGCCATGGCGGTGATCGATGAATATCTGATTTTCGGCGGCTTCAACCGCGCCTCGCCTACCTACACCTGGACGATCTTCATGTACGACCAGGCGTTCAAGATCGGCCTATGGCGGCAGGGGTTCGCCGCGGCCATCGGCATGATCGGCGCGGTCGGGATGATGCTCGTGATGATCTTGCTGCTGCGCATCTTCCGTCCCAAGGGCTGAGGTGGACCAATGACCGCCGAGGCGCAATATCACGGTGCTCTTCCCTCGGAAGCCGGCATCACGCGGCGGCCGCGGCCGAACTGGTTCAAGCAGAACCGCGGCACTATCGTGCGGCACGCGGTGATCAATTTTTTCATGGTGATCATCCTGCTGCCGCTCGCCTGGGTCTTCATGATGTCGATCAAGTCGCGCCCTGATTCGATGCGCGGCGACTTCTGGCCGCGGAAATTCGACTTCACGCATTACAGCTATGTGTTCGAGAAAATCGATACGCTGCCCGTCAATCTGTTCAACAGCATCTATGTCACCACCGGCACGGTGCTGCTCACCACGCTCTGCGCCGTGCTGGCCGGCTATGCGCTGGTTCATCTCAGGCCGCGCGGCGGCGGCATCATCATCGCCGCGCTGCTCATCTCGCTCTATTTTCCTACGCGCGTGGTTTCGATCATCAGCATCTACGAGATTCAGGACTATCTGAACCTGATCAACAGCACGAGCGGCCTCATCCTGCCCTATGTCACCTTGAACCTGGCGATCAGCGTGCTGATCATGCGCAGCGTGTTTCAACTGGTCCCGCATGAGCTGATCGAGGCGGCAAAGATCGATGGTGCCGGACCGTGGCGAACGCTGTGGCTGGTCGGCCTGCCGATGGTGCGCAACGGCCTCGTCGTCGTGTTCATCGTCAATTTCGTAACGGCATGGGGCGAGTTCCTCCTGTGCACGACGCTCACCAACGATCAGGTGGTGCGCACCATGCCGGTCGTGCTCGCCGGTGCGCAGGGCGGTCTCGGGCAGTGGTCCTGGCCGGCGCTCGCCGCAGTCTACGTCCTCGTGGTCACGCCGGGCCTCGTCGCTTTCACCTTCAGCCAGAAGCTCTTCTTCAAGGGGCTCATGGAAGGCGTAGGGAAGGGGTAGGCGGTTTGTCCTTAGACGATGAGCTGGGGTGTCGGCCGTTTTTAGGCAGCAACCTTGATCTCCTCACACATCACGGTTAAACGGCGGAGGTGCTTGAAGACAGGCGGCTCAATTGAATCTCTTTTCCCATGTCCATTCCATCGTGATCCATGCGCTGGCCGCCATGACGGCGGCGGGCAGGCTGCCGCGCGATCTCGACTTCACGCGCGTGGGCGTCGAGCCGCCGCGCGAAACGCAGCATGGCGATGTTGCCACCAATGCGGCGATGGTGCTGGCCAAGCCCGCCGGGCTGGCGCCGCGCGACATTGCGGGGGAACTCGCGCGACTCCTGTCGCAGCATGAGGATATCGCGAGCGCGGAGATGGCGGGGCCGGGGTTCATCAACATGCGGCTTGAGGCGAGCTTCTGGCCGAAGTTTCTCGAATCGGCGCTTACGCTCGGCGAGGGCTTCGGCCGGGCGGCACTCGGCCAACGGAAAAAAGTCAATGTCGAGTTCGTGTCGGCCAATCCCACCGGGCCCTTGCACGTCGGGCATTGCCGGGGGGCGGTGTTTGGCGATGCGCTCGCCAATCTGCTCGAAGCGACAGGCTCGAAAGTTACCCGCGAATTCTACATCAATGACGCCGGCGTGCAGATCGATATTCTGGGGCAGTCGGTGTTCCTGCGCTACCGCGAGGCTTTAGGCCAATCCATCGGTGAGATCGCCGCTGGGCTTTACCCCGGCGACTATCTGAAGCCGGTGGGCGCGGCACTCGCCGCCGAGCATGGGCCTAAGCTTCTTTCCATGCCGGAGAAAGACTGGCTGCCGATCGCGCGTCAGAAGGCGATCGTCATGATGATGGATATGATCCGGGCCGATCTTGCTCTTCTCAACATCACACATGAGGTGTTCTTCTCGGAAAGCGCCTTGCACAATTCGGGCGCGATTCCGGAAACGGTCAGGACGCTGCGCAAGAACGGCCTCATCTATGAAGGCCGCTTGCCCCCGCCGAAAGGACAGCTGCCGGACGATTGGGAAGACCGGGAGCAGATCCTGTTCAAGGCGACCGCGTTCGGCGACGACATCGATCGCCCGCTGCAGAAGTCCGATGGCTCATATACGTATTTCGCGGCGGATGTCGCTTATGCGCGAGACAAAATCGGGCGCGGGTTCGACGAGCTCGTCTATGTGCTCGGCGCCGATCACGGCGGCTATGTGAAGCGGCTGAAGGCCGTGGCAAAGGCGCTGGCAGGGGAGCGCGTGACGGTCTCGGTCCCATTGTGCCAGCTCGTGAAGCTCTTTCGCGCGGGCGAACCGGTGCGCATGTCGAAAAGGGCGGGAGAATTCATCACGCTGCGCGAGGTGGTCGATGAGGTCGGCCCCGATGTCTTGCGCTTCATGATGCTCTTCAGAAAGAACGACGCGCCGCTTGATTTCGATTTCGCCAAGGTGACCGAACAGTCGCGCGACAATCCGGTGTTCTACGTTCAATATGCGCATGCGCGCATCTGTTCGGTGTTTCGCAATGCGGCAGAAGAGCTTCAGCCACAAGATTTTTGCGACCAGGCATTGCGCGAATCAGAATTTCATCTGCTGACTGACGAGTCGGAGCTCGCGGTGGTTAAGCGGCTGGCACAGTTTCCGCGGCTGGTTGAGGCTGCGGCGATCACCCGTGAACCCCACCGAATTGCCTTCTATCTCTTTGATCTAGCGTCGGATTTCCACAGTCTCTGGAACAAGGGCAAAGAGTCGCCTCAATTGAGATTTATTCTGATAGAGAATGTTCGGGTGACGATCGCGCGTCTCGCATTATTGCGGGCGATCCGCTATGTTCTGGCAAACGGCCTTCATATCCTCGGCGTGAGGCCCGCCGAAGCGATGTAGAAGCGAGATAAGGGGTAATGGATCAGGAAAGCACGAAGCCTGGCCCTATTGGCGGCACAAAGGGCAGCTGGCGTGATCGGTTGGGGATAAACAAGGAGTTGCCGAAAATTTCTGAGGAATTCAAGCACACGCCGCCGAAGGCTGCCTCATCGGATCATCCTGATTCCGCGGATGAACGAGCTCCGCGGCCGCCGCGGCCTGGAACGCCGGTGTCGAAGCCGGCGCCGATGGCTCCGCGCCAGCCCGCGGGCGATCTCGGCGATCGCATTCGCCAGCAGCGCGAAGCAGCCGAGCGCATGGCAGAGAAACGCGTCGCCGAAGCAAAGGAACGCGCCGTTCAGCAGCCGCGGCCGGCGATGCCGCCTGCCGCAGGCAGTGGTGCGCCGCCTCCCGGACAGCGGCCGAAGTTCACATTCGCGGATGAAGAGTTGCGGCAGGCACAGCAGGAACCGCACGAGCAACAGCCGCCGCCGCCTTCGCGCCAATGGACACAAGCTCCGCATCCGGCGAATTCCACCCGGCCGATGTTCACTGCAGACAAGCCTCACGACAAGCCGCAGAGCGCAATCGATCCGCGCGCACGCGCGCTGATGCCGCCGCGCAATCCGCCGCCTCCGGGCGCCGGCAGCTACAGAGCCCCGCCGAATCCCGCCGCACCGCGGGGCAGGCCCGCCAATTATCCGCCGCCTTCCTATCCGCCGCAGCAGAGCGCGCGGCAGGACCGGCAGTATCAGGCGCGTCCGCAGCGCCCGCCTCAACAGGGCGGCCAAGATCCTTATCGGCGCGAAATGCCGCCGCCACTGCCCCCGCATCATGAGGGCGGATTTGGTGAGGACGATTCCTATGGCAGGCATCAGCCGCCGCATGAGACGCCGCGCCCACGGTCACCGGATTTTCGAGGAGCCCATTCGCGCGAGCTTGCCCATGTGCAGGATGGCGACGAAGGTCTCTTCGAGGACGAGCAGAATTATTCGCATCAGCAGCCACGCCGGCGCGCAGGACCCCAGGAGTACACGCAGGCCTATCGCGAATTCGAGGCCGCCGAGGAAGAGCCTGCGAAACGCCGGCAGACCGGACCCTTCATCCTGCTCGGGGCGCTTTTGACGGCCGGCATGATCGCTGCAGGCCTCATCTATTTCTACTTCTACCAGGGGAACAACGGCACGCAGTCACAGGCGGAGGTGCCGGTCGTTGCCGAGCCCGAGCAGCCGGTGAAGACCGAACCCGAGGCCGACAGCAATACGGAAGAAGCGATTTCGGTGCCGAGCCAGGCCAGCACGGCCAATGTTCCCGAAGCTACCGCGCCGGCGTCGGCACAGAAGAAGCAGATCTACGACCGCATCCTGGGTGAAACGACGCTTGAGGAGCGGGAGCAGATCGCTCCTTCGGAAGAACAGCCCGTCGCGCCCGAGGGCCCAAGCCAGGGCTTCGATGCCGATCCGCTGCCCTTGCCGCTGCCACCGCCGCCCGACGGGGGGGCGGGCGAACAGGGCTCGCTGCCGGTGCCAGGAGAGGTCCAGACGAGTGCGCTTCAGACGAAATCCGCACCTTCGTCCGATTTGTCGGCCCAGGCGTCACCGGCTTCGGCCAGCGTCGAGAGCGATGCATCAGAAGAATCTGGAGAGCCCTTACCGGTGCCTGGCGCGCAGGAAGAGGTTCAGCAGCCCGCGGAAAGCGCAAGCGCTGCAGAGTCCACGGAGCTTGCCACCACAGAGCCCGCGCCGCAGGGGAGTCCCGTCAAGCCGAAAGTCGACAATGCTCTTGCCGTGACGCCGCCACCGGCGACCCCACCGGAGCCCAGCACGACAGCGGCCGGTGCCGAGCCTTCACTCGAAGCGGAGACCACAACGGGACCCGTCCAGATCGCGCAAATTCCGGCGGGGGAGAGCGTTCAGTCCGGCGGTGCGGCGCCCGCTTTCAATACCGCGTCGCTGCCCGACGTCGCGACCGAGACGACAGCTGCGAAACGCACGACGCGGGGACGCGCCGGAGACCGGGTCGTCATCAATCCGAACCGCAATTTCAACAAGCCAAAGACCGTGCAGACCGCGATGGTCGAGCCGGCATTGATGACGGAAGCCATTGCGCAGGCCGCCGAACAGCCTGAGCCACAGCCGAGCGCGCCCGTGGTTGAATCGCAGCCCGTTGTCGAAAGCGCAGGAGAGCCGGTTTTGCAACAACAGGCCGCGCTTCCTGCACCGCCCCCCATCGAGGCTGCGCCGGCAACGCAGCGGCCGCAGGGCCAGCTTTCGGGCTTCATCATCCAGCTCGCGTCACATAAATCCGAGGCCGATGCCCAGGCCGACTACAACCGCCTGCTCCTGCAGCACGGGGTCGTGCTGGCCAATTTGAAATACGATATCCAGCAGACCAAGCTCAACACCGGGGCGGTCTTCTACCAGCTTCATCTCGGGTCGTTCGCTTCGCGGCAGGCGGCGAGAGATATGTGCAATTCGCTGCTTGCCACCGGTGAGCGCGACTGCCTCGTGAAGAGCCGCTGATCCGGCAGCTCTCCAGCACTCAACAACTCTCTCTCCTAAGAAAGCAGGTTGCAACGTCCATGCCGATTGGAGCCTTCATCTCTGGCTGCGCCGGGTTTCAGCTGACCGCCGATGAAGAAGCCTTTTTCCGCGATACACAGCCATGGGGCCTCATTCTGTTCAAGCGCAATGTCGACGCGCCCGAGCAGGTGAAAGCGCTGACGGCGCGGTTCCGCGAGATCGTAGGACGCCGCAATGCTCCCGTGCTGATCGACCAGGAGGGGGGAAGAGTGCAGCGCATGAGCGAGCCGCACTGGCGCAAATATCCTGCCGCGCGCCGCTATGGCGAGCGCTATGAGTGGATCCCATGGGGGCCATGCGCGCTGCACGGCTGACGGCACGGCTGATCGCCGACGATTTGGCCGCGGCCGGAATCAATGTCGACTGCCTGCCGGTGCTCGACGTACCGTCGCCCGGAAGCCACGACGTTATCGGCGACCGGGCGTATTCGACATCGGTTGAAAAGGTGATCGTTCTTGCCCGGCAAGCGATGACAGGGCTCTTGGCCGGCGGGGTGCTGCCGGTGATCAAACATATGCCGGGCCACGGCCAGGCCAATGTCGACAGCCATCTCACGGTGCCTGTCGTGACCGCCAGCCGGAAGCAGCTCGAGGCCGGCGATTTCCTGCCGTTCGCCGCTTTTGCGGATGCGCCTCTCGCGATGACCGGCCATGTCGTGTACGAGGCCATCGACCGGCATAATCCCGCCACGCAGTCGCGCAAGGTCGTGCGCCTTATCCGGAAGCAGATCGGCTTCGAGGGACTGCTCATGACCGACGATCTGTCGATGAAGGCGCTTGCCGGAGATATGACGGAACGCGTGCGGCGGGCCGCTGAAGCGGGCTGCGACATGATGCTTCACTGCAACGGCAATCTCATGGAAATGCGGGCCGTCGCCCAGGCCGCGGGCGAGCTCAAGGGCAAGGCACGCACGCGTGCCAGGAACGCCTTGAAACAGCTCAAAAGGCCGACCAAATTCGATAAAAGACTGGCCGCGAAAGAGCTTGATCAATTGCTGCTCGTCGTAGCATGAACATCAATATAAGCTCTGGAAGACGCGCGAATCACCGGCGTGGTTCGCTCTTCAGGCGTTGATGACAATGTCGAATTCGATGAATCAGGCGGGGGCAGTTCGCCCGCCGCCGAGGAGAGCTGGCCGGACGGCGACAGGCCGGTCCGGCTTGAGGGCGTTGCGGATAGAGGATGGGTTCCGCGTCGATCTGGAGTCGTTCGAAGGTCCGCTCGATCTGCTCCTGGAGCTGGCCCGCCATCATAAGATCGATCTGGCGAAAATTTCGATCCTGGCACTTGCCGAGCAATATCTTTCGTTCATTGGCAACCTCAAGAAGCTTCGGCTGGAGGTGGCGGCGGATTACCTGGTGATGGCGGCATGGCTCGCTTATCTGAAATCCAGGCTTCTGCTACCCGAACCCGCCGATGCGGGCGAACCCGTCGTGGAGGACTTCGCTGCGAGGCTGGCATTCCGGCTGCAACGACTGCAGGCGATGCGGCAGGCCGCAGCGCAGCTCATGGCGCGCAACCGGCTCGGCCGCGATGTGTTCGAGCGAGGCGAGCCGGAGCCGCTGCAATACCAGATCCATCGCCAGTATTCCGATAATCTGTTCGATCTGCTCAAAGCCTATGCCGAGCGCCGGCAAAAGCTGGTGTCGCACAGCAGCTATCAAGTGCGGAAGTTGCCGGTATGGTCGATCAACGAAGCGCGCGAATTCTTGCCCGGCTCGTGGGCTCGATGGATGATTGGGGACGGTTCGATGTTTACCTGCATGATTACCTGGTCGAGCCGAAGAGACGGCGATCGGTGACGGCATCGAGCTTTTCCGCAAGCCTCGAGCTGGCGCGCGAAGGCACGCTGGAGATCAGGCAGGCGGATGCTTTCAAACCGATTTACATGCGGCGGCGGCCTGGCTCTAGCGAGCTGAAGGCGTGAAGGAGGCAAAAAGAATGGCGAATGCGACGGCGGCGATGATGACCGGTCAGGGTGAATCGCAAACAGCGCGAGCATTATGTGACGCTCCATCCCGCGTTCCGACCGCGCCATCTGCTGCGCGTCATCGAGGCCCTGCTGTTCGCCGCCAGCGAACCGGTGACGAGCGAAGCACTTGCCCAATCGCTGCCGGAAGGCGCCGACGTCCAGGGACTTCTCGACGAGCTGCAGCGTCATTATGCCGGGCGCGGGGTGAACCTCGTGCAGGTGGCCGGCAAATGGACCTTCAGCACGGCGGGCGATCTGAGTTTCCTGTTGCGCCGCGAGGCTTCGAACAGAAGCGCCTTTCAAGGCGGCACTCGAGACGCTGGCGATCGTCGCCTATCACCAGCCGGTGACGCGGGCGGAGATCGAAGACATCCGCGGCGTCGCCATCTCCAAGGGCACGCTCGACACGCTGATGGAGGTGGGCTGGGTGAAGATGCGCGGCCGAAGCGCACGCCGGGACGTCCGGTGACCTATGGCACGACCGAATCGTTCCTTCGCCATTTCGGGCTCAACGAGCTGCTCGACCTGCCGGGCCTCCTCGAACTCAAAGGCGCGGGGCTGCTCGATGCCAATCTGCCGCCGGATTTCGACGTTCCGCAGCCGCGAATCGGCGATGGTCTTGCAGAGGACGAAGAGCCGCTCGACGATCCTGCAGACGAGCAGGCAGCTCTGGAGATGGACTTGCCGGAGGAGGACAGTGGCGATCCGGATGCGTCCAGGAAGAGCTGAGCTACGCGTCGCACCACATTGCATCGTCATTCCGGCGAAAGCCGGAATCCCGCTTCATTCGCCAATGGCCCAAGCTGGACCCCGACTTTCGTCGGGGTGACGATGATGGAGGTGGCCCAAGTATTGTAGTGAAACGCGACATGATGGCCGACGACGATACCGACGCTCAGGATAAACTCGCCTGGGGACCGCGGGGCACGGCTGCCGCGACCTTTGCGGCGGGCTTGTCCTTCGTCGACGTCAGCCTGACCTATGCGCGGTCGATGCCGTTCGCGGCGTGAGCTTCGATCTTCGGCCGGGGGAAGTCGCCTGCCTGCTTGGACCTTCGGGTTGCGGCAAAACCACACTCCTGCGCATCGCTGCCGGTGTCGAGCGCCCAGACCAGCGGCCGCGTTCTGCTGGCGGGAGAGGAAGTTGCGGGGCCCGAGACATTCGTGCCGCCTGAAAAGCGGGGCGTCGGACTGATGTTTCAGGATTACGCATTGTTTCCGCATATGACCAATGTGGACAATGTCGCCTATGGGCTGAAGTCGCTGAGCCGGAAAGACGCGCGCGAGGAAGCGCGGCTCGCGCTGCGCCGGGTGGGCCTAGCCGATTATGCGGAGGGCTTTCCCTGGGAGCTCTCGGGAGGCGAGCAGCAGCGGGTGGCGCTGGCCCGCGCCATGGTGCCGCGGCCCGCGATCATACTGATGGATGAACCGTTCTCGGGCCTCGACCAGCGGCTGCGCGACCGCGTGAGGCGCGAAACGCTGGCACTTCTAAAGGAAACAAGAGCGACTGCGCTGATCGTCACACATGATCCGATCGAGGCGATGGAACTTGCCGACCGGATATTTTTGATGCGCCAGGGGCGGCTGGTGCAGCAGGGAAGCCCGCGCGAGCTCTACCATCACCCGGTGGATGCCAGCGCTGCCCGGTTCTTCAGCGAATTCAACGAGTTTAGGGCTTGGGTCGATGGGGACAAGGTGAAGACCCCCTTCGGGCCGGTGCCAGCCGGCGCCGTGGGGCGGGGGGTGGAGGCCGTTGTGATGATAAGGCCGCGCGGCCTGCGGCTAGCCGGAGAAACCGAGTTCGGAACGCGCGGCCGGATCGTCGAGGCCCGCTTTCTCGGTGACGAACTGCAATTGGGTGTGGTATTCGAGGGCTTCGATGAGCCCTGGCTCGCCCGCGTGGCGGCGAGACAGGACGTTAAAATAGGCGCAACCTTGAAGTTTGCAGCCGACCCGGCTCATGTTTTCGTATTTGAAGCGTGAGCCCTCAAGCACCATTTTAGCCTGGACGGGCTTGGTTGCGGGCTAAGGGTCATTCTGCAATAGTGCGCCCAAACCGGCGAGCGATGCTCGCCACAGGCATCAAGGAGTGATTGATGGGTTCTTTCTCAATCTGGCATTGGGCCATCGTGATACTGATCGTCGTGCTGCTGTTCGGCCGGGGCAAAATCTCCGACCTCATGGGCGACGTCGCCAAGGGCATCAAGAGTTTCAAGAAGGGCCTTTCGGAAGACGACAGCGCGACGGTGGAGCCGAAAACAATCGGCAATGACATCACCGACCGGACGAAGGACACGGCCAAGGACAAGGTCGTCGGCTGACGGCGTAGCCAGCCTCGCCTCCGCTATCAGGAGAGCTTGAGCAGAAAACTATGTTCGACTTCGGATTGAGCATGGGCGAACTCATGGTGATTGCCTTGGTCGCACTCATCGTGGTGGGCCCCAAGGACCTGCCGAAAATGCTGCGCATGGTCGGCAGGTTCGTCACCCAGTTGCGCGGAATGGCGGGCGAGTTCCAGCGCCATCTCGATTCCGCCATCCGCGAGGCGGGCATCGATGAGGTGAAGAAAGAGGTCAAGAGCATGACCAATTTCACCGTCACCGCCGATATCGACAAGCAGATGACCGAGGAGTTCAGAAAGCAGAGCAGCGAGATCAAATCGATGATCGAAGCACCGGCGAAGACCGCCGCCGATGCGCCGGCGAAGGCAGCGACTGACCCGCCACCGCAACTCGGCGAGCCGGAGGCCGAACCTGCGGAGGCTCTGGCCCTTGAACCGGCACCGCCTGCACCGCAGGAGGGGATCAAGACAGACGCATGACGGATGAGGAGGAAATCGAGAAATCGCAAGCGCCGCTGCTCGATCATTTGGTCGAGCTTCGTCAGCGCCTGATCTACTGCGTCATCGGCTTCGTCATCGCGCTCATCGGCTGCTTTTTTATTGCGCAGGACATCTTCAATTTACTGCTGTGGCCCTACCGCTGGGCAATGGGCAGCGACACGACGGTCAGGCTCATTTACACGGCACCCCAGGAATATTTCTTCACGCAACTCAAAATCGCCATGTTCGGGGGGCTGTTCATCGCGTTTCCGCTGATCGCGATACAGATCTACAAATTCGTTGCGCCCGGCCTCTATCGCAACGAGCGCGATGTCTTCCGGCCCTATCTCGTAGCCACTCCGATCTTCTTCCTGCTCGGCGCGGCACTCGTGTTTTTCTTCGTCATGCCGGTCGCCTTGAAATTCTTTGCAAGCTTCCAGCAGTCGGGAGGCCAGGGACAAGCCGTGATCGAGCTCCTGCCGCGCGTGAGTGAATATCTGAGCCTGATCATGACGCTGATCCTCGCCTTCGGTATCTGTTTCCAGCTGCCCATCGTGCTCACGCTGCTAGGGCAGATCGGCATCCTCAACTCCGAAAAGATGAAGTCGGGGCGGAAGTTCGCAATCGTCGGGGTGTTCGTCATGGCGGCGATCTTCACGCCGCCCGATCCGTTCTCGCAGCTTGGGCTCGCCCTGCCACTGCTCGGTCTCTACGAGCTTGCGGTCGTGGCGGTGAAATTTATCGAGAGGCGTCGCGACGCGGCCCGCGCGGCCGAGGCCAACCAGAACGCGTGACGCAACTATTGCCTTTCCCTTGCGCAATCAGGGCGTGATCTTGAGGATATGGCCGTTATCATCGTCGGTGATAAGCAGGATTTCTCCCTCAAGACCTTCGGCAACATCGCGTATCCTAAATCCAAGATCCTTGAGCATCCGTTCTTCAGCGACGATTTTTTCGCCTTCGAGCTCAAGCCGCACCAAGGACTTCTCGCGCAGTCCTCCAACCAGGAGATCGCCCTCCCACTCGGGGAATGCCTTGCCGGTGTAGAAGAGCATCCCCGAGGGCGCGATCACCGGCGTCCATGTGTAGAGCGGATCTTCCATGCCCGGCGCATGCTTCTTGCCGGTTCCGACTGGCGTCCCGTCGTAGTTGATGCCGTGCGAAACCACAGGCCAGCCATAGTTCTTTCCGGCCTGCGGTATGTTGACCTCATCGCCCCCCTTCGGTCCATGCTCGATGGTCCACAGCTTGCCTGTAGAGGGGTTTAAGGCGGCGGCCTGGATGTTGCGATGACCGTAAGACCAGATTTCCGGAAGCGCATCGTCGCGGTCGACGAAGGGATTGTCTGCGGGAACCGAGCCGTCGTCGTTTAGCCGGACGACCTTGCCAAGATGGGAATTCACATCCTGCGCCTGCCCGCGGAATTGTTCATGAGAGCGTTCGCCGAGCCCCACATAGATTTTGCCGTCACGATCGAACACAATGCGAGAGCCGAAATGCATTGTGCTTTCGACCTTGGGCTTCTGGGAGAAAATCACCTCGACGCCTTCCAGCTCGCTATAATCTCCGCTGAGTGTTCCGCGCGCGACCGCGGTTGAGTTCCCGCCTTCGCCCTTCTCGGAAAAGCTGAGATAGACCAAGCGGTTCTGGACGAATTGCGGATGAAGCGTAATGTCGAGCAAACCGCCTTGATCGCGCGCATCGACCTCGGGCACGCCTTTGATGGGTGACGATATCGTACCATCGGCGGTTACCCGCCGCAGGCGGCCCGAACGCTCCGTTACAAGCATGCTGCCGTCCGGCAGCACCACTATTCCCCAGGGGTGGTCCAGACCGTCCGCGACGGTCGAGACCGAAATCCGGGCTTGTTCCGTCGTGAAGCTATCCTGGGCGAGGGCGCTCGATGAACAGAGAGCGAGAAGTATAACAGCAAACCTGCGCACGATCTTTCCTCCTGCTTGGAATGTTCTAAGAACTCGCGGTCTTTGGAAAGGTTCATGACGCTTGTTTCTTTACCTCGGCAGTTCGCCCGCCTATACGTGGCCCAGCGGTTTCCCCAAGGTCTTCAAACCAAAGAAGCATTGCGCATGTTCGACATTAAATGGATCAGGGAAAATCCCGACGCCTTTGACCGCGGCCTTGCCCGGCGCGGGCTCGAGCCCCTGGCCGGCGCCATTTTGGCAATCGACCAGAAACGGCGCGAGGAGGTGCAGAAACTTCAAGATGCGCAAAGCAAGCGCAATGTCGCCTCGAAAGAGATCGGCAAGGCCATGGCACAGAAAGACAATGCGACCGCCCAGCGTCTGAAAGAGGAGGTGCAGAAACTCAAGAGCACGATCCAGGAGTGCGAGGCCATGGAACGAAGGCTCGGCGAGGAGCTCAATCGCATGCTGGCAGAAATCGCCAATATTCCGCTCGACGAAGTTCCCGACGGGCGCGACGAAAGCGCCAATCGCGAGATCCGCAAAAACGGGGCCGTGCGCGAGTTCTCCTTCACGCCAAAGCAGCATTTCGAGATCGGCGAGGAGCTCGGGCTCATGGATTTCGATCTCGCCACCGCAATCGCCGGGGCGCGCTTCGTGGTGCTGAAGGGGGCGCTTGCCAGGCTGGAGCGGGGACTAGCGCAGTTCATGCTCGATCTGCACACCGCCCACCACGGCTATGAGGAGGCCTATGTACCCTATCTCGTGCGCGACGAGACGCTGTACGGCACGGGACAGCTTCCCAAATTCGCCGACGACCTGTTTGTGACCAAGGACGGCCGCTGGCTGATACCGACGGCGGAGGTGTCGCTGACCAATTTCGTCCGAGAGCGGATCGTCGAGGAGCGGGATCTGCCGATGCGGCTTACCGCCTACACGCCGTGCTTCCGCCTGGAAGCGGGAGCTGCAGGCAAGGATACCCGCGGCATGATACGCCAACACCAATTCTCCAAGGTGGAGCTGGTCTCGATTGCCAAGCCGGAGGAGTTGCGCGCGGAGCTCGACCGCATGCTGCATTCCGCCGAGCGGGTGCTGCAGGAGCTCGGCTTGCCATACCGTGTGGTCGTGCTGTCAACGGGCGACATGGGATTTGCCGCACAAATGACTTATGACATCGAGGTGTGGCTGCCCGGCCAAAATGCCTATCGGGAGATTTCGTCATGCTCGGTGTGCGGCGATTTTCAGGCGCGGCGGATGAATGCCCGGTATCGCCCCTCGGGCGAAGGCAGGGCACCGCGGCATGTCCACACGCTCAATGGCTCGGGCCTGGCGGTCGGGCGCACGCTGATCGCCGTTCTGGAAAACTACCAGGAGGCAGACGGCAGCGTGCGTGTTCCGCCGGCTCTCAAGCCATACATGGCGGGCGTCGATCTGATCAGGGCCGATGGCTGAAGACTCGCTGATCAATCGCGACGGCAAGCCGGCGTGCATCCTCGTCACCAATGACGACGGCATTCATGCGCCGGGGCTGATAAGCCTCGAGCGCATCGCGCGCAGTCTTTCGCCGGACGTCTGGGTGGTTGCCCCCGAGCTCGAGCAGTCGGGCAAGTCGCATTCGCTGAGCCTCAGCGATCCCTTGCGCATGCGGCGGATCGACGATCGCCATGTGGCGGTGCATGGCACGCCTGCGGATTGCGTCATACTGGCTGTCCGCAAGGTCATGCCGGCAATGCCGGATCTCGTCCTGTCGGGGGTGAACCGCGGCCAGAACTTGGCGGATGACGTGACCTATTCGGGCACGATCGCGGCTGCCATGGAGGGAACTTCGATTGGGCTCAGGTCCATCGCCCTTTCCCAGGTGCTCGGGGCGCGCAACAGGGACGGGCTGAACTATGACGTGGCGGAGGCGCATGGCGCGCGGGTATTGCGCAAGCTCTATGGGGCCGATTTCGGACCTGGAACACTGATCAACATCAATTTTCCCGACTGCCTGCCCGAGGAAGTAAAGGCGGTGGAAGTGACCCGCCAGGGCAAGCGCGACCAGAATCTTCTGCTCGTCGACGAGCGCATCGACACGCGCGGCCGGCCCTATTACTGGCTTGGCTTCAAGCGGGAAAGGTCCAAGCCCGCGCCCGGCACGGATCTTTATGCGGTATCGAACCGCTGCATCTCGGTGACGCCGCTGCACATGAACATGACACAGATCGATGCTATGGAAATATTGCGGAGCAGGATCGACGGAAGCGGCTGACAATCGCCATGAACCAGGATCGCCGCAAGATCGAGCTGATCATGAAGCTCCGGGACCAGGGAGTGCGCGATGTCCGCGTGCTCGAGGCGATGGAGCGGATTCCGCGCGAGATTTTTCTTCCCGACAGTTTCGCCCACCATGCCTATGCCGACCAAGCGATGCCGATTGCGTGCGGGCAGACTATCTCGCAGCCCTTCATCGTGGCGTTCATGACGGACCGGCTGAAAGTCTCAAAGCGGATGAAGGTTCTGGAGATCGGCACCGGATCGGGCTACCAGTCGGCTATCCTCTCGCTGATCTGCCGACGCGTGTACACGATCGAGCGCTACAGGACATTGATGAACGAGGCCGTTGAACGCTTCCGTCAGCTTCATCTGGAGAATATCACCGCCATGGTGGGCGACGGCGCAAAGGGCTGGCCGGCGCAGGCGCCTTTCGAGCGCATCATCGTGACGGCAGCTGCACCGGAAGAGCCGAAAATGCTCCTCGATCAGCTGGCGCCCGGCGGCATCATGATCGTTCCCGTGGATACCGGGCGAGGGGGGCAGGAGCTTTTGCGGATCACCAGAACGGCGCAGGGGCTTGAAACCGAAAAGCTGCTCGACGTGCGCTTCGTGCCCCTGGTGGAAGGGGTCGCGCGGGATATTTAGGCGGGGAGCAGGAAGGCCATCGCGAATGAATGATTATAATTCGCGGTTGGCGTAAACCTCCTCTTAACTCAAACGCCCCAATATTCCGACAGAACGTCCGTGGAGTGGTGGGTATGCGTTGCGAGCTTTTGACCCTGTTCAAGGGTTTTCCGAGCAATTCGATTCTTGCCATCGGCTGCGCCGGGCTGCTGCTGGCGGGCTGTTCCAGTTCGATCGACCGATTTGCCGATTATCCCGGCCGAAACGATGGAACTCATACGGCTTCCGTGCCGAGCCGCGGTGGTGCCGCTGCATCCGACGATTACATCGAGAGCAGCACGCTGAACGGCGCGCCCAAGACATCTGCCGGCAGCAATCCCTACAAGGCGCCGGTGTATGCCAAGGCCAAAACCTATAATCAGAATTCATCCTACGACCAGGCCTCGTACGACCCGCCGGAAGCACCGATGCCGGAGGAGCGCGGCGGCGGCACCATTGTCGTTGAATCCGGCCAGACACTCTATTCCATCGCGCGGGCCAATGGCATGACGGCGGCGACGCTCGCGTCGGCCAATGACATCGCACCGCCCTATAATGTTCACGCGGGGCAGAGGATTAGGATTCCCGGCGTCGATGAGCCGCGTGCGGAAGCGGCCTATGCGCCGGTCAATCAGAATTTCTCCCCAAAGACATCCGTGCACAGGGTCGAGAGCGGCGAGACGCTGTTCTCGCTCGGCCGCAGCTATGGCGTGCATCCCTATAAGATCGCCGACCTGAACAGCCTTTCGCATAATGCCAGCCTGACGGTTGGGCAAAAAATCCGTATTCCCGGCGGCAAGACAGCTGAACGGATCGAGTCGGAGGATGTGAAGGTGCCGGCTGAAGATCCTTCCGAGCGCTATGCGGAGGAAAATACCGATCAGAAGCAGAATTTCGAATCCGATTCGGATATTGCCTATGCGCCGCCCGAAGACGAAAGCAGCCCGTCTACCGGAGGCGAGGAGCAGAGTGAAGAACAGCCCGCCGAGGAGACGATCAACAGCTTCCGGTGGCCGGTCAAAGGCCGGGTGATATCGAAATTCGGCTCGAAGCCGGGTGGTGCGCGCAACGAAGGCATCAATATCGCTGTTCCCGAAGGCACCAGCGTTCGCGCCGCCGATGGCGGGGTGGTGGCCTATGCCGGAAACGAGCTCAAGGGCTATGGCAATCTCGTTCTCATCCGTCACGACGGCGGCTGGGTAACGGCCTATGCTCACACCAGGCAGCTTTTGGTCAAGCGCGGCGACACGGTGCGGCGCGGCGATGTCATCGCCAAGGCGGGGCAGACGGGGTCGGTGGAAAGCCCGCAGCTTCACTTCGAGCTGCGCAAAGGTGCAACCGCGGTCGACCCGTTGAAGTATCTCACCGCCGCCCAGGCAAGCAATTAAGCTCCTTTTCCCTTCCTTTCGGGGCGTGACTGCAGCCGCATCGCGTTCCAGGTGAACCAACAAACTTCCTGCGAACCGGCCAAGCCGTCTGAGCGCGTAATTTCGCCAGCGGGGCTTGCATATTGGGTCTCGCTCGGGGATAGTTTGAGAGCCTAAGGGAAGGAAGAACAAGAATAGATGCCAGAGCAAAGAAAACTCGCAGCCATCCTGGCCGCCGATGTGGTCGGATTCAGTCGGCTTACCGGCGCTGACGAGGACCGGACGCTGGCGCGGTTGCGAGCGCTGCGCAGCGACCTGATCGATCCCACCATCGCCGTGCACAAGGGCCGCGTGGTCAAGCGCACGGGTGACGGAGCCATCGTTGAGTTCCGCAGCGTGGTGGATGCGGTGCGCTGTGCCATCGAGGTGCAGAACGCGATGATCGAGCGCAATGCCGGGGTGCCGGAGGACCGGCGGATCGAATTTCGCATCGGCATCCATCTGGGAGACGTTGTTGAGGAGAGTGACGGCGATCTTATGGGAGATGGGGTCAATATCGCAGCAAGGCTGGAGGGTGTCGCCACTCCAGGTGCCATTTGCCTCTCCGAGGACGCCTATCGTCAGGTGAAGGCGAGGCTCGATCTCTCGGTCAGTGATCTCGGCCAAACCAAGCTGAAAAATATCGCCGACCCGATGCGCGTCTATTCGCTGCAGGTGGGCGTTGCCGCGAATGTGAAGCCTATACCGCAGACGGAACCGATTGCGGCGGTTGTTACCTCAAGGCCTTCCGACAAGCCCTCTATCGCAGTGCTGCCTTTCCAAAACATGAGCGGCGACGCGGAGCAGGACTATTTCGCCGACGGCATCTCCGAGGATATCATCACCGCTCTCTCAAAGCTGTCGCAGCTTTTCGTGATCGCCCGCAATTCGTCCTTCACCTTCAAAGGCAAGAACGTGAATATTCAGGAGGTAGGGCGGAGCCTTGGCGTACGCTATGTGCTTGAGGGCAGCGTACGCAAATCCGGCAATAGGGTCCGGATCACCGCACAGCTCATCGATGCGACCAGCGGCGGACATCTTTGGGCAGAGCGTTTTGACCGAGAGTTGATTGACATCTTCGACGTCCAGGATGATGTGACCCGGCACATCGTCGGCGCCTTGGCACTTAACCTGACGGAGAGCGACAGGCAGCGAATTACTGCCGAGCATACCGACAATCTGGAAGCCTATGACTGTTTCATGCGTGGCCGCGAACAATTTCGGCGGCTAACGAAGGCGGCAAATGTCCAGGCCAAGGAACTGTTTCAACGAGCCATCGTGCTGGACCGAAATTTGCTCCTCCCTATGCGTTCGTAGCCATCGCGCATGGGCTTGATTACTTGAACCGATGGAGTACTGTCCCTGCGCAATCCCTGGAACTAGCGGAAAACAATGCAGCACAGGCGGCAGCACTCGATGACCAGTATCCTTATGCGCACTGGGCGCTGGCCCTCGTCAATTTGTATATGCGGCGGCACGATCAGGGCGATCCGCGAAGCTGAACGCACGATTTCACTCGATCCAAATCTTGCCATCGGCCACGAAGTTCTCGCCTCGGCCTTGACTTATTCGGGCAGACCCGAAGAGGCGCTCGAAAGTTTCGACCGGGCCATGGCCTTGGACCCGTATTATCCGGATTTGTGGCTCCATTTGAAGGGAATGGCCATGTTCCAGCTCGGTCGTTATGACGAGGCTATTGGCCTGCTGAAGCAGCGGCTTATCCGTAATCCAGACACTGATATCTCCCGCGAGCTTCTGGCTGCGTGTTACGGGCACCAGGGCCGCAATGATAGAGGCACGCGCAGAATGGCAGGAGGTGTTCCGTGTCAATCCGGACTATTCTCTGGAGTACCGCCGGACTGTGCTGCCCTTCAAGAACCCGGGCGATTTCGAAAAGATCGAGGACGGGCTGCGCAAGGCCGGTGTCGTTTTCCAAGCCAAAGTAGATCAAGCTGGATTCCGCCTTTCGTCGGAATGACGGGGCGATAGAATCCTCACGCCCCGCATTCGGCCTTGTGGGCCTTTACAAGTTCCTTCATCGAAGTAAAGCGGAAGTCGGTGTGCGGCTGTGCGCCGGGATCGATGGTTGCGCCGAAACCCTCCTCGCCATGTCTTCGGTAGATCCAGCAAGAAGCGAGCCCATGCGCATTGGCAGGCTTATGATCGTGGAACAGGCTTTCCGCGGTGTGCAGAATATCGCGCTTGCCAATGCCGTGATCGGAAAGCCGTTCGATCATATATTCGAAGTTTCGGCTATCGGGCTTGTATGAGCCGATATCCTCCGCGGTGTAGACCGCATCGAACGACACCTGCAGCTTCTTGTTGCTATAGGCGAAGGACTTGTTGTCGATATTCGACAGGATGACGAGCTTGTAGTGCTGCTTGAGATATCGCAGCGCATCGGCCGAGTCGGGGAAGGCCGGCCAGTGCTTGATCGATTTTCCATAGGCCTTGCAGTCATCCCAGGAGGTCGGCACTGCCCACATTTCCGACAGGCGTTTGTAGACGACGGCCAGGAGGTCGCGATAACGCATGGCGGGCGTGAAGACCTGCTGGCGCGATTCGAGCCGGGCGTGCGCTTCGAGGATCTGATTTCGCGACAGGGGCGGCGTGAGGCGCTGCGTCAGCGGCTTCAGCGCCTCGATCATGCCGGTCTCCCAATCGATCAGCGTGCCGTAACAGTCGAATGTCAGAGCCTTGAAATCATTGAGACGCATTGCGATCCATCCCCGATAACGGGCGCCTGTTGTTGCCCAATCCGCCATGGGGTTCAACCAAAAAAAGGCATATTTGCCGGTTCAGTTCTCGTCCATGCACTTCGCGAGGAGAAAACGCCTGCTGTGGCTCGCCGCTCCATGGCTCGCCACGACAGCGGTCCTGGCATCAATGGTGCTGGCGCTGCTGGTCGCTCCGCATGGACCGATCGATCCCGATCCGGAATCGGCGGCACGGGCGCAGCTGAGGGCGATGATCGGCCAGATGCTGGTCATCGGCTTTCCAGGCACCTCGGTTCAGGAGGAATGGCCGGCGCGCGTCGCGGAGATGATCGGCAAGGGAGAGATCGGCGGCGTTCTGCTGCTCGGCGATAATATCGAATCACCGGAGCAGCTGCGGGAGCTGACAGGGGCGCTTCGCGGGGCAGGGAGAATGTTTCCACCGTTGATTGCTGTCGACCAGGAAGGCGGCGCGGTGCAGAGGCTCTCACCCTTTAAGGGCTTCCAGGGCCTGCCCGCAGCGAAGACCGTGGCCGGAACGGACGTCGAAACGGCCTATGCGCTTTATGCCGAGCAGGCGCGGCAGCTAGTTGCCGAAGGCATCACTGTCAACTTCGGACCGGTAGCGGATCTCGATCTCAATCCGGACAACCCGATCATCGGCAGGCTCGCGCGCAGCTATGGCGAAAGGCCGGAGGTCGTCGCTTCTTTCGGGCGCGCCTTCGTCGCGGCGCATCACGAGGCGGGGGTTCTCACCGCAGCTAAGCACTTCCCCGGCCATGGTTCGGGGGACAGCGACCCGCACGACAGGGCTGTAAATCCCGCAACCCGGTGGCAGAAGCAGGAGCTGGCACCGTTCCGATCGCTCATGGAGGAGGAGCCTCGCGTTCCCATGGTCATGGTTGGGCATCTCATCATAGAGGGGTTCTCTGACGGCGATGCGCCGACAAGCCTGTCGCGGCGCGCCGTCACCGATGTGCTGCGCGATGAGCTTGCGTTCAACGGACTTATCATCACCGACGATCTCGACATGGCGGCGGTGCGCGAGCGCTATGGAACGGAAGAGGCATTCGTCAGGGCGGCGGCCGCAGGCAACGACCTGCTTTTGTCGGCGAACAGGGCGGCGCCCGATCAGGACCTCGTCGAGAAGGTTACGCGGGCTCTGGTTAGTGCGGTGGAAGACGGCCGGATCAGCCGCAAGCAAATCGATGCGTCCTATAGGCGCATCGCAGCGGCCAAGCGCTCTCTGTTGCCGCGTTCCGGCTTGCAATGACCCGGCAAATGGATCACGACAGAACCCAATTTTTTCGGCCAGCAGAAGGACCTTAGAACGATTATGATCACGCTTTGGGGCCGGCGCAACAGCATGAACGTCCAGAAAGTGGTCTGGGCGCTCGAGGAACTCGGTCTTGGTTATGAGCGGCACAATGCGGCCGGTTCCTATGGCGGCACCAATACGGCGAGCTTCAAGACGATGAACCCGATGGGGTTCGTGCCTGTGCTGCGCGACGGTGATATAACGATATTCGAGTCCAATGCCATCGTCCGCTATCTGGCGGCACGATATGGCGAGGGAAATCTGCGCCCTCGCGAACCTGGCGCGCTCGCCGGGGCCGAGCAGTGGATGGATTGGGCGCAACTCAATATCGGGCCACCGATGATGGCGCTGTTCTTCCAGTCGGTGCGCACCGCGCCTGAGAGCCGCAACAGGGAGGTGAGCCAGCAGGCCACGGAGCAGCTGCACAAGCTCCTGCCGATTGCCGATGCGGCGCTCGCAAGCTCGTCCTTCCTGGCGGGCGAGAGGCTGAGCTTCGGCGATGTTCCGCTGGGCGTGATGGTGTGGCGGCTCACCTGTTTCGAATGGCAGCGGCCGCCGCTGCCGAATATCGAACGCTGGCATGCGGCGCTGAAATCACGCCCCGCCTATCAGAAGGGAGTTATGATTCCGACCGGCACGACACCGGAGGAATGGCTCGCGATCGAAAAGGAATATGCCTGACGGGCAGCGAGATGGCCGGGTCAAGCCCGGCCATGACGGAGTCCTTGAGTGTCATGCGCGGGCTCGACCCGCGCATCTCGTCATACGCGAATGCGGCTACTCGATTTGCAGCACCTGACCGCGGATTTCGCCGTCGGGATATTTCGCGGAATGAATGTTGATGTAGGTGTTGCCCTCGCGGATCATCTGCAACTGATCGGCGGTCACATCGGCGGAGCCTTCGTTCAGGTTGCTTGATATATCGACGACAGGGGGGGCATTTTCGCCAACCTTGGCTGGGCCGTGGAAATGCGCGGCCGTGACATCGCCGGTCAAATTTTCAGAAGTGACCTTCCAACTCACCTTGTTGGCGTCGGTGTCCAGCGTAACTTCGGCTGTGCCGGCGCCGGAACTTTCGGTGGGAGGCACCTCTTCGGAGGCTTTGAGGTCGGCCTTCATTTTCACGGTTTCGGCAAAGGCCGGCGCGGGCAGCGCGATTAGGGAAATCAGGGCAAAGGCGGATAGTCCCGGGATGAGGAATTTCAGCATGATATCGACCCTCGTTATGAGCGGGCGTGAGGCGGCCCGACCAAGCGAAACGCGAGGAGCACCGCTTGGTTCCGGCGCGGACGGCAGCTATTCCAGGCGGACGCCCATGCGCCCCGCCAAATCCTGGATGAACTGCCAAGCCACCCGGCCAGAACGACTGCCACGCGTCGCCGACCATTCGATTGCCCTAGCCGACAGCTCTGCTTGAGCAATTTCGAGCTTAAAGTGACGGGCGTAACTCGCGACCATCGCGAGATAATCGTCCTGCGAGCAATTGTGGAAACCGAGCCACAGGCCGAAACGGTCAGACAGGGACACCTTCTCTTGCACGGCCTCATGCGGATTGACGGCAGTCGAGCGTTCGTTCTCCACCATGTCCCTGGGCAGGATGTGGCGGCGGTTGGAGGTGGCGTAAAAGATCATGTTTTCGGGACGGCCTTCGATGCCGCCCTCGAGCGCGGCTTTCAAGGATTTGTAGGACGTGTCCTCGGCATCGAAGGACAGATCGTCGCAGAAAACGATGAAGCGCCTCTGCTTCTCGAGCCGAAGCAGGGCCATCAGCCGGGGCAGGCTCTCAATATCTTCACGATGGATCTCCACGAGCTTGAGCCGGCCCTTGGCATGTTTCGCCACCTCGCCATGGACAGCCTTGACGAGGGAACTCTTGCCCATGCCGCGCGCACCCCACAGGAGCGCGTTGTTGGCCGGCAGTCCGGCGGCGAAACGCTTGGTGTTCTCCATCAAAATGTCGCGAACCTGATCGATTGCCTTGAGCAGGGGCAACGCGACACGGCTGACGCGCGGCACCGGTTCGAGCTCGGAGCGATCCGAGTGCCATACGAAGGCATCGGCGGCGCCAAAATCCGTGGCTTCGGGAACGGCGGGCGCCAGCCGGTCGAGCGCAGCCGCGATGCGGGTGAGGAGATCAACCAGAGATTTATCCTTCGCCCTTGCCATGGCTCTCCTTAGCCTTGCAGACTTCGTGGGGCAAGCAAGCCGCTCCTTGCAGTTGCAAAAGGGGGCTCGATCGCTATATTCCGCCCATCGCGAGGTCCAGAGGCGGCTCCTCCCACCGAAACGAAAGCATATTCATGTTCATCACACCTGCCTTTGCCCAGACCAGCGCGGCGCCCGGCGTCAACGATATCTTCGGCATGATGCTGCCGCTGCTGCTGATCATGGTGGTGTTCTATTTTCTCCTTATCAGGCCCCAGCAGCGCAAGATGCGCGATCACCAGCAAATGGTTAAGAACGTCAGGCGCGGCGATACAGTGGTGACCTCGGGCGGTCTCGTCGGAAAGGTCGCCAAAGTCGTCGATGACAACGAAGTCCTGGTGGATATCGCCGAGAGCGTGCAGGTGCGGATCATGAAGAATGCGCTCACCGAAGTCCGCACCAAGGGCGAGCCGGTAAAACAGGCTGAAACCGCGAAAGCAACGAAGAAATAGAGTGAAAAGTTTTCTTGGAATAGTTGCAGGCCGATGCTGAATTTTCCGCGCTGGAAAGCGTTGTCGATTTTATTTGCCGTCGTGCTGGGCATGATTTTCGCATTGCCAAATCTGGTAAGTCAGGACACCTGGCAAAGGCTGCCGTTGGTCAATGGCCTCAAGCCGCTGGTGCTGGGCCTCGACCTGCAGGGCGGATCGCATGTGCTGCTCGAGGTCGACCGGAATGAACTCGAAGGCCAGCTTGCCAAGCAATTGATCGCCGACATCCGTCAGACGCTGCGCGAGCAGAAGATCACCTATACGGGGCTTGGCCGGGTGAACAAGGGCGTCAGCGTGCGCATCACCAATCCCGAGCAAACGGACCGGGCAGTGGAGGCTCTGCGCCGGCTGTCGCAGCCCGTGAGCTCGGGCCTTTTCGATACGGGTGGCCTCAGCAACGACTTCGAGCTTCGCCGCAACAACGACCTCATCGTGTTCGGCATCACCCAGGCGGGGCTCGATGCAAAGGTCGGACGGGCCATACAGCAATCGCTGGAAATCATCGGCAAGCGCATCAACGCGCTCGGGACGACGGAGCCGACGATCCAGCGCCAGGGCGTGGACCGGATCCTGATCCAGGTGCCGGGCCTGGAGGATCCCGACCGGCTCAAGTCATTGCTCGGCCAGACGGCGAAGCTGCAGTTCCGACTGGTATGCGAATCGCAGCCACAGTCCGCGACCGACCGTCCGCCGCCTGATTGCGAGGAAGTGCCCGACCGCGATAATCAGCAGCAGATATTGTGGGTTCAGACCTCGAGCCGCGCCACGGTGGACGGCGAGGATCTGACCGATGCGCAGCCCACCTTCGACCAGCGCACCAACGAGCCGGTGGTGAGCTTCCGGTTCAATCAGAAAGGGGCGCTGCGTTTCGGCAGGCTAACCCAGGAAAATGTCAGCAAGCCCTTCGCCATCGTGCTCGACAATCGGGTGGTCAGCGCGCCGGTAATCAACGAGCCGATCCTCGGCGGCACCGGGCAGATATCCGGCCGGTTCACCACGCAGGAAGCCAACGACCTCGCCATCGTGCTGCAGGTCAGGCGCGCTGCCGGCAAAGCTTACCGTGGTCGAGGAACGCACGGTCGGGCCCAAGTCTCGGCTCCGATTCCATCCGCGCCGGCGTCATCGCCACGCTTATCGGCACGGTCGGCGTCGTGATCTTCATGCTGCTGGGTTACGGTTTCTTCGGGCTCATCGCCAATATCGCGCTCTTTGCCAATCTGGCGATGCTGGTCGGGCTCCTGTCGGCGCTCGGCGCTCACCCTGACGCTTCCCGGCATCGCCGGCATGCTGCTCACGCTGGGCATGGCGGTCGATTCCAATGTGCTGATCTATGAGCGCATCCGCGAGGAATGGCGCGGCGGGCCGCACGCCGGTCAGCGCCATCGAGACCGGCTTCAAGCGCCGCTCTGGCCACGATCGTCGATGCCAATGTCACGACCTTCATCGCCGCCGTCGTGCTGTTCGGCGTCGGCTCGGGCCCGGTACGCGGATTTGCCGTAACGCTCGCTCTCGGCATCATCACCACCATGTTCACCGCCTTCACGCTGTCGCCGATTGATCATCGCTTATTGGCTGCAGCCGGAGCCGTCCCAAGGACGGTTCCGCTCTGAGAATTCGGAAAGTGCTCATGTTCAGCGGAATTCGCTTCATTCCCGACGACACCAAGACCTGCCGTTCATGCGGTACTCGCGCTTCGGCTTTTTCCTGTCCGGCATGCTGTGCGTCGTCGCGATCCTGATTTTCTGCCACCATGGGCCTGAACTACGGCATCGACTTCAAGGGCGGCACGCTGATCGACCATCCGCACGCCAGCCGGCCGACCTCGACGATCTGCGCTCGACGCATGGGCGGCCTCGGCTCTCGGCGAGATCGGAGTTGCAGGAATTCGGCGCGCGCCAATGACGTTCTGATCCGCGCTCGAGACGCAGGCCGGCGGCGAAGCGCAGCAAAGCGAGGCGGTCGAGCAAGGTCACGCGGCGCTCGGGCAAGGACGTCGAATATCCGCAGGGTCGAGGTCGTCGGGCCGAAAGTCTCCGCCGAGCTGACGCAGGAAGGCATCGATCGCGGTGGTGCTCGCGATGCTTCATGGTGCTGATCTACATCTGGTTTCGCTTCGAATGGCAGTTCGCCGTCGGCGCCGTCGCCTCGCTGCTGCACGACGTCATCATCACGATCGGGTGTTTTGTCGATCTTGCGCATCGAGTTCAACCTGAACATCATCGCCGCCATCCTCACCATCATCGGCTATTCCCTGAACGACACGGTGGTGATCTACGACCGCATCCGCGAGTATCTTGCGCAAGTTCAAGAAAATGCCGCTTCGTCCGAGCTCATCGACGTGTCGCTCAACTCGACACTCGCCGCGCACCATCATCACCGGTACATCGACGCTGATCGCGCTCATGTCACTTTATATATTCGGCGGCGAAGTGATCCGCGGCTTCACCTTCACCATGATCTTCGGGCGTTCTGATCGGCACCTATTCGTCGATGTTCATCGCCGCTCCGGTCCTGATCCTCCTCGGCTCTGTGCGGGAGGCCAGCCCGCAGGGCGAGAAGTCAAGGCCCTGATCGGCCGGCCCCATCTTCCCTCGCACGCAGCCATAGAGGCCTATGGCGACGGGGGCTTCCGCTTTGCAGGAATGTCGCACAGCGGCTCGCTGCTCATTCTGCCGAGCGGCATTCACGGCTGGCGTCCGGCCGCAGTGACCGACATCACTTCAGACGATCTCGCGCCGATACTTGCCGAGAAAACCCAATTTACCTTCCTTCTGATCGGTACCGGGCGGGCCATGGTCCTCCTGCCGCAGCTTTGTCGTGCAATATCTCAAGGAAGGCGGCGTGGCCGTCGAGGCGATGGACACGGGGGCCGGTGTGCGCACCTACAACATTCTCCTGGCGGAGGACCGGCCGCCGGCCGCCGCGCTGATTGCGGTATGAGCATTCAGGCAGGCGCGACTGCCTATTGCCGTGACATCGTGCACCGCCACGACAAGGATCGCTATCTAGCCAGCCTGTTCGTGCCCGAGGACAAGCGCCCGCATCTGTGGGCGCTCTATGCGTTCAATTACGAGATCGCGCGGGTGCGTGAAACGATCACCCAGCCATTGGCGGGAGAAGTGCGCCTGCAGTGGTGGTCGGAAGCGCTCGGCTCTCTCGACGCCGATGGTTCGGCCGAGCATCCGGTGCTTGGCGCGATCAGCGCAGCCGTCAAAGCGGGCTCATTGCCGATCCCGGCGCTCATAGGGCTGATCGAAGCCAGGCGCTTCGATCTTTATGATGATCCGATGCCCACGCTCACCGAGCTTGAAGGTTATCTCGGCGAGACCTCATCAATGCTCATTCAGCTCGCCTCGATGATACTGGCGGGTGCGGACGCGGCGATGGCCGCAGGCGGTGCGGGATATGCCGGCGTTGCCTATGGGCTGGCCGGCCTTTTGCGCGCTCTGCCTCTGCAGAGGGCCCGCGGACAGTGCTTCGTGCCGCGTGATCTCCTCGCCCTGGAGGGGCTCCAGCCGAGGACTTGCACCCAGCGCCATTCGTATGGCGACCTCTCTTTGCCGCGCGGCCGCGCGCGCAAGCAGGAGATTGGCGACGTTTGCACAAGCGATCAGCAGGACTAAACCCACCGCACCGAGCATCACGAGAGAGCGCCGGGCGATAGTCGCGCGTGATGTCTTCATGCATCGAGACCGCGTTGAACATTACGTTCGTGTTTGACTGCGGCGACTGTTGTTCGATCTGTCGCGACAGCAGATCGAGATCTGCTCTCGCTTGATCAACTGTTACACCAGGCCTGAGCCGCCCGATGACCTGAAGAAATCTGTTTGCGCGTTCTTCGCGCATCTCTTTCGTTAGGAACGCCGCGGAGAAAATCGGCTCCCAGAAGTCCTGAGTCTCGTCAGTGATCGGAAATTCGAAACTCGCCGGCATGATCCCGATCACGGTAGTCTTGCCACCGAGATCGATCTCGCGACCGATGATCCCCGGATCACCACCAAACCGTCGTTGCCAGAGACCGTGACTGAGGAGGATCACCGACGCGGCGCCGGGCTTGTCTTCCTCGTGCGTGAAGACGCGGCCCAGCACCGGCTTCACGCCAAGCAAAGGAAAGTAATCAGCACTGACTGCGGCGCCGAGTAAACGTTCGGGATCGCCGCCTTCGGTAATTACGGTGCCGGTGCCTTGAACAGTGGCGACGTAAGCAAGCGTCTTCGACGACTGTTGCACGTCGAGTAGATCAGGCACTGAAAACGACCCGCGGCCGTCGGACGCTTGATTGCGCTGCTCGGTTGCGAGCATCAACAGTTGTTCCGGCTGTGGATAAGGAAGTGGTTGCAGGAGAACGGTGTTGACTACGGAGAAGATTGCTGTGTTGGCGCCGATACCGAGGCCGATGGCGATGATCGCAAGCGCGGTGACGCTTGGCCGCTTCAACAACATGCGAACGGAATAGACGAGATTCTTCCAAAGGACGTCCATTGTTTGCTCCTTCGCCCGGTCAGATGGTTTGCTACGGGTTTCCAGTTCGGGTGGGAATCAAAGTCCGTGCCAGCTTGGATTAGTTAATTCTCTTCGAGTTTCATCGCGTGGCGTCGTCTTTCCATTTCGTAAATGAGACTGCACAATCCCATTTTCGACAAAGTTGCTCGAGGGTTTGAGTGAGGTCTGTTCTTAGATGAGACGGGGCTTCTCCTTTCATTGAGCCTTTTTAGTCAGAGACTTAGTGCGAGGCGTATTGTTACTGCACGTGTCTCGTGCCCACTTGGTTAATGCGTTAACAGTCTCATGAAACGGCTGCTTCGCGGCGACACCGAGACTAAAGTCTGCTAAAGATCCGGCGTCGCAATAACCCTTGACCACATCGTCGTCGTTAGTGGACCACGTCACTTTGGAAATGTAGACCCTTTGATCTCTATTGGCGACTTCTTTCACCGTGTGCCACAACTTTATCGCGTTCTCCGTGTAACCACGTCGCAGTGAGATCACCGCCAGGGTATGATAGGCATCTGCCAAATAGACACCCTGAGGATACGCGCTTACATACTTGTACAACGCCTCTTCCGCCCTGTTAAAGGAATCCCAATCCTGGACTTTCTCTCTCTGTTCGAGGATGAAAAACTTCCTGCTGTAATAACCTCCCAGCGAGAACTGAGCAGCTTCGGCCTCCCGGGTCCCTGGATACTGCGCAATTAGCTGACGATAACGTTCCGCTGCGCGGTCGCTTGTGTCGTCAGCAACCTGGAAAGTACCTGCTTCCTTAAATAGTTCCGCAGGCTGTCCTAATACGTCAGCCTTTATCGAAAACATAAACGCAATCGCGAAGCAAGCGATCATGAACGACGTCGGGCGTCGGAAAGAAAGAATTTGATTGCTCAACATAAGCACCTCCTTGGATAGATCCAATCAGTTGTTGTTATTTCCAGACGGCTTAGCATCAGACGAAGGCTGATCCTTTGGCTGCGGTATCTTGAAATACGCGTAGATCAATGGCAGTCCTCCGAACGTGGCTACTAACGCAGTTGCAAAAAGCATTTTCGGATCCCACGCCGAGAGCGAATTGTCGTTACTAAAAACAACAATCTTGATGTTGAAAAAAATCGCCAGCAGACAAACAAATATTCCGGAAGCAAACGTCGTTGCCATGAAACCCCATTGCTGCTTTCTGGTAGTGAGATTTATCCGTTGAAGTCTTCCCGGATCGAGTCTGAAATAAGTCCCGATCGCCGCACCGATAATCAGCAAGAGAGCAATCATCACGAAGTTTGGTCTGACCTCAAGATTCGCCTGGCTTTCCGTAGAAAACGATCGGCCGTACTCGTCACGGTAATCAATCCGGAACTTGAGTTCAGGCAGCCCCAACCCTCTGAGCATCCTGCTCAAGCTTATCCGTTTAGCTGTCATGATTAAGCTCAGGTCACGAGGAACTGAATTGGTATCAATATCGATCAAGTAGTTACCCGTGGGCTGGCTGTCCAGCAAATCTCCTGATGCGATTGAGATGTTTGCGATCGACACTTTGTAAGGAAGTTTGTTTTGTACTTCGAGTTCGAGCGCTGAACAATTGGAACCCGCCCAACAATCGACTAACGACTGATTTTTCGGTTTGACCAGAACGGAATTGTTGGTTGGGACCAGGATCGGCAAGGTAAAGCCTACTCTCTGCTCCGCTGTTTGTTTGCCTATGGTCATACCCACTTCGATCGGATATCGACCGCTGCGCGATTGAGTAGCTACCCCAACAGAAACCTTGAAGACTCTCTTAGAACTCGATCCTGAGCTCTGTTCCGGACCCTCGGCAACCGCATCACCCAGTATTAAACCTGGATACACTTCCGGAAGAACACGAGCGATGTTGAGGGCGGTTAAGTTGGGCCGGCCCTTCTTCGTGTAACTGGTAATGTACATTTCGCTCGAGTTCGCCGATCCATCTGAAGCAGGTTGAAGCTTGTCTGCGGAAAGCTCGAAACAGAGACGAAACTGGCGGCCATCTACAAGGCTGCCTTTCCTTGTCGCGCTTATCTTTGCAGGGAACGTCGTTGACCCATGACTCATCCTGAAGTTCCTCGGGATGTTGCTCTTCCTGGGCAGAGATTGGTTGAGTCGCTGCAATCAGGAGAAGGATGGTAAAGAAGAAAAAGCGATGCTTGGCTCGTGAGTATCTCATGGCAAACCTCAACGTCGGACGGCGGGTAGACCCGTCGTGTGATCTCGCTCCTCAAGGGTTGGAGCTAACTACTATTAATGTAAAAAGGTGCGAATTCGTTTCTGGAGGTGTTTTGCACAAAAAGTGGACGATCGTTCTTTAAGCCTGCGAAGCAGGCGGCGGCGTAAAGCCTGGGGGGAAGCCCCAGGATCAATTCACCATCTACGCGCGAGCCCGTGAAACGGGCGGCAGCGCAAGGATTTGTAAGGCTTTCGCCCGGCTTCGCGGGCTCCAATTTCTATTGATTTTATTCCTGGGGCTCACGCCCCAGGCTTTATGCCTACGCCTGCTTCGCAGGCTAAAACTACCTTTTTGTGCAAGGCCTTTCTGGGGGTATCCTGGGGTGTACAAATACTGATTTGAACAGCGCTTTTAGAGAACCCTTTACCAATGAGACTCAAACCTGACTACATCAAAAGGTTAAGGTTATACTGCCCTCATGCCTGCCCACGAGATTGACCTCGCAATTCTCCTGAGGTCCCTCGATGACGAAACTTTTATTGCCGAGGCTCTGCTTTACCCGGAAGTATCGCGGCTCGGAAGTAACGCGAAATCTCTCGAAAGATCTGTCGTCAGACAATGCGATCCAAATTCTGGAGAAAGAAAGTCTCGCTCGTGTCTGGTCGCGGCTGACTCCGGCAGACATTGAAACGTTCGAACTACATCTTCGACTCGATCCGCCTCAAAAAATTTCAAGCTTGGCAGGACTCGATTGACCTGAGGCTTGACGTCGTTCGATGGAGTTTGAGTGAGTCGGTCCATATTGCTTTCATCCCCGCGCTCGGTATCGAGGTGATTAGTAGAAAACTTACCGATCTTGAAGCCGGACAATTCCAGAGACTCGCTGCTTGAGCGACACGCACGTGCAGAGTTACAGCGCCAGGGAGTTTTGGTCGACTTCAAAGGTCTCTTACTGCTTCAGCGTACGCGCGGGCTAACGCTATCCAGAGTGTCTGGCACGGCCATCATTCGAACACCGAAGCAGGTGATGGCAACGCCAGGCCAAACCGAGAAGAAAAAATCCGCGCTTGAAGAGAACGCCATCGATCTCACCGCAGCGACTCAACCCGGCGTTCGAAGTCGATGAAAAGCTCACTGGAGCTTGCAGATGCGCTCAAAGGCAAGGCTGCCCGAAGTGTTCTTTTAGTAGGTAAGGCTGGCGTCGGAAAAACCGCACTTGTTCACGAGCTCGTGCGAAGGCGATCGGATTTCGGTTTTGCTTCGACTCCTTTCTGGGGAACGAGTGGAGCTCGGCTTGTTGCCGGTATGACCGGTTACGGAATGTGGCAGGAACGCTGCGATGCGTTTTGGCAAGACGCGGAAAAGACTGGCGCTATCGTGCATTTCGGAAATCTCGTCGAGTTGATGGACACTGGGAAGAGCGAGCATAGCGCGCAAGGTGTCGCCTACTTCTTCCGTCAGCGGTTTGCCCGCGGCCAGGCCCTCGCGATTCTCGAATGCACACCTGAACAACTGCCGCTGTTGGAACGTGAGGATCCGGCGATCCTGATGGTCCTGCGTCAGTTGACTGTTGAAGAGCCTTCTCCGGAAGCCAGTCGGAAAATACTTCGCCAGTTCGCAAAGCGCAGCCGCTCCGATGTGAGTGTGGCTGGAGAAAATCGGCGTCAAAAAGTACGACGCCTGGTACGAGAAGCGACCACGTCGCCGATCTCTGAAGCAGCATTGGAGAGACTTGATCGTCTCCACCGTCGATACGCAGGTTATTCAGCCTATCCCGCAAGACCGCTTCGTTTTTTGCACGGCCTGCTACAAAAGAGTCGACACTTCAACGAGCAATCACCAGAAATCAGCGTCACGGATGTGTCGGCTGCATTCGCAAAAGAGACTGGCTTGCCGGCCTTCCTACTGGACGACGAAATCAGCTTCGACGTCGACCACACAACCAAGTGGTTTCAAGAGCGTGTGATCGGGCAAACCGCTGCGGTGAAATTGATCGTTGAATTGCTTGCCACAACCAAAGCAGGTCTGACACGTCCACGTCGGCCTATCGCGTCGCTTCTTTTCACTGGTCCAACCGGTACCGGCAAGACAGAGATGGCCAAATCTCTGGCGCGATTCTTCTTCGGCGAAGAGCGGCGAATAGCGCGCTTCGACATGAGTGAATACGCAGATGCGTTTGCAGTAACGCGCCTCGTCGGAGGCGTAACCGGCGACGAAGGAACGTTGACGGCGCGCATACGCGAGCAGCCATTTTCCGTGCTGCTCTTCGATGAGTTTGAAAAGGCCGACTCGTCGTTCTTCGATCTCTTATTGCAGATGCTCGGCGATGGACGACTGACGGACGGCCGTGGGCGTCTTGCTGATTTCACTAATTCGATCGTCGTGATGACCTCGAATCTTGGCGCGCAGGGCTTCCGCCGTGGCAGAACCGGATTCGAGACAGAGGGACGTGAAGCGGCGTTTGAGTCAGAAACTCGAAAGGCTCAAAGAAACTTCACGCATGCGGTGCAGGAGTTTTTGCGTCCGGAGATTTTTAACCGGATCGATCACATCGTGCCGTTTGTTCCGCTAGACCGAACGACGGTCGAGCTCATCACCAAACGCGAAATCAAGCTGGTTGAAGAGCGCAACGGGTTACGTTTGCGAGGCGTTAGCTTAGACGTCTCTCACGAAGCAATTGCGGATCTGGCGAAACGTGGATACGACACTCGCTACGGCGCGCGAACACTCAAACGACTCATTGAGCGTGAGCTCTTAACGCCACTCGCGATTCAGTTAAACCGAAAGATCCGAACTAAACAGACGAAGCCATTGAAGGCCGAGGTATTCATCGATATCGGCCGGTTTAGCGTCAACGTTACAGAGCATACGGAACAGGCAGTTCGTTCGAGTGACAAAGAAGCGGCTATTGCATTTCGCGCTCAACTCCTTGGCAACTTGCGTCGACGACTTGTCCGATTGGATCGAAGTTCAGTCGTGCTCGAGTTGCGCAACACAATCTGGCGGTTAGTGGAGCTCGAGCGACGTATTGCCAGAGCCGCGCGACGTAAGAAGCTAACGAAGAAGTTAGTGAAAGACCGCTACGAGTTGCAGCACCCCTGGGAGGCCGCTGCACTCGCACATTTACCTGAATATCGTCATAAGGCGGCTCAGCTCACAGGTTTACTCGAGGAGACAGCTAAAGCAGAGGATGAAACACTGCTACAGCTTTATCAGCGTGATACTCCAACCGTTGAGACTGAGGGCGGCATCTCGATCAATCAACTCGAAGCGGAGTTGAATGCTCTACTTCGTCAACTACTCGACCTTCGTCACTCGCAACCCGATCGGATTACGTTGGCGCTCTACAGCGAAAACAATCGCGCACTCTTTGAATTGTCCAGTGCCTATTATTTGGCGGCAAAAGCCTCGGGCATGAAGGTTACAGTTTGGCACTACACAGCAGATATACCTGAAGAGTTGATTGAGGAAGAGAAAGCCGCTCAACGGTCACGCAAGCAAAACGCAGAAGAAGAGGAGGACAAGAACCCAAAGATCATCAAGATGTTTGATCGAAAAGTTACTCGTCTCGAAGTGATGAAACCGTCTGAGTTTTTCTCCGCCAAACCCAATACGACAACCGCAGTCATCCTCGATATTTCAGGCAAGAGCGCATTTCCTATCTACGAAGCGGAACACGGTCTGCACGCTTTTGTCGCGGGGAAGAATGTTGACCGGCTTCTTGTTCATACGAGCGACAGTGTTCCGAAAGAATATCTGGCGCCCGCGACGCTTGCTCGGCGTGGCTCAATTGTCCCGGTCAATTACGGTGAGAACCGTCGGATCTACCACCGCACTGACCTCTTCATTGAAGACCACCTGATCTCACAACAGCGAGACTGGAGTAACGATCTGGTAGAAGCGGTTCAGGCATTTACCGAGCAATCACATCAACGCGCTGCGGAAAAATTGATCGACGAATGAACATCAACGTACCCGTTTATATCCAGGAAGAGCAACCGCATCACACTGACTTCGAGAAATCGCGACGTCTTAGTGTTCGACCGCTTTTCTTTGGCGCACCAATTGAACATGACGAAAGTCTGCAACGCGCGACCGCCAGGTTGGGACGCGAATTGCGACGCGCGTTTCGCGTTTTTGCTAATGGCGCGCGTCATGAGTATTTGGCTGCTTACGGTTTCTATCCGGAGATCGAAGAGAAGCTTCTGGAATTCCCGTTAGACGTAGGCAAGCGTCGCTTTATCGTGCGACACCTTTTCATCATTGTTCCGGCGTTTGGCCGGCGCTTCGCGTGGGCTCCGAATGTGCCGGAGGTTTGGATCGAGATTGCACGGGGCGAGACTTTGCGCGACCGGGCACAGGAAGCATTCACCCAACACTACCGAGCGCTCGAACGTCAGTACGGCTCTGAATTTGTCCAGCCCGAAACTCAGTCACTGTTTGGTAAGGCGTGGGTCTCGACACTCGAAGTCACCATCGACATACCGAAACTTTACACACCACCGGCCGAAACATTTTTCGCATTCCTCGGAGCTTCCGAAACTGTTCAAGGCGCAGAAGAACTGGAACGTGTCGGTCGTTCGCTACATGCTCTTTACCCCGACGACCTGGCCCAGGCGATCCACCGCGAGGATGAGGTTAACGAACTTACAGAGCTCTCAAGCGCCAGCGATCTGCGGCCAGTCATGGTCGTTGGTAAACGGCTCGTCGGAAAGACCGCAGTGATCCACGAGTTTGTGCGTCGCCGTCTCGATCGTCGCCGCTCATCCGAGAAGACCATGCAGGTTGGCTCACGCGGAAGCATTGCCGATCTTGCTGGTGAAGTCTGGTTGATCTCGCCTCAACGTTTGATCTCAGGGATGTCTTTCGTGGGCCAATGGGAAGGTCGTCTACTCGCGATCCTGAAAGAGGCCAAGCGCAAACGCCATACACTTTATTTCGATGATCTCGTTGGATTGTTTTACTCCGGTCGGACCAGTAACTCGCAATTGAACGTTGCTTACGTGCTCAAACCCTACATCGAACGTCGCGATGTACGCGTGCTGGCTGAAATAACGCCTGAGGCCCTGCGCGTATTGCAGGAACTGGATCGCAGTTTTGTGGATCTATTCGAGATATTGCGTATCGATGAGCCAACTGAAGACGAAACAGTTCGGACGTTGCTCGCGTGTCGTCGCGCACTCGAAAAGCAACATGGCAGTCGTTTCCATGCTGAGGTCCTGCCGGCGGTCATCGATCTAACGCGGCGTTATATCTCTGACGCTGCCTTTCCGGGAAAGCAGCCGCGCTGCTTCAGGTCCTTGCGGCGAAGCATAAAGATGCTGAGATTGGACGCGAGGATGCGTTGAAGGAGTTTTCAGCGCGCAGCGGATTGAGCGTTAGTTTCCTGGACGATCGCGCGCAACTGGATCACGCCGATGTGGTTAAAGCTCTGGAGCGCGAGGTCGTTGGCCAAAAGACAGCGGTGGAAGCTTGCGCGGATTCAGTGACTATCGCGAAGGCAAGATTGAATGACACCGACCGGCCAATCGCATCGTTCCTGTTTCTTGGACCAACCGGAGTTGGCAAGACCCAATCAGCAAAATCTCTCGCGAACTATCTGTTTGGCAATCGCGAAAAGATCCTGCGGTTTGATATGAACGAGTTTGGCAGCTACTACTCAGTCGCCAGACTTACCGGCACTTTCGACGAGCCTGAGGGACTCTTGACGAGTGCCGTGCGCCGCGAACCCTTCGCAGTAGTGTTGTTTGATGAGATCGAGAAAGCACACACGTCCGTTTTTGATCTGTTGCTCGGCGTTATGGGTGATGCTCGTCTCACCGATGCTCGTGGTCAACTGGTTGACTTTTCAAACACGATCATAATTCTGACTTCCAACCTGGGCGCGCGTGAAGCGGCCGGTGAGCTTGGTTTTCGCCAAACAAATCAGAGCGACGCATCTGTTTACCGGCAAGCGGCGGAACGTTTCTTCAAGCCGGAGTTTTTCAATCG
>CAVYOS010000021.1:0-24300 GCA_963770205.1 uncultured Alphaproteobacteria bacterium | reverse complement strand
AGCGCTCGGCGCCGGGGAACTCGGCCGGAGAGAGGCCGCCGTGGAACACGCCGTCGCCCGGCCGCGCGCCGTCGCGCGTCGGCGCCGGCGATCCCGGGCGGTCCGGCAGCGGCACGTCCGGCGTGCGCGCGAGGAAGAGCGCCATCAGCAGGAAGCGCGCGGCGAGCGGCAACGGCAGGCCGTCCGGCGGCGGCTCGCGGTTCTCCTCGAAGAGGTCGAGCAGCTCGAGCACCTCGCTGAACAGCCGCTGGCAACACTGGCGCTGTTTGTGTTGGGAGGAATTATTCTCTCGCCACTGCTTCACTCGGCCCATATTCGTGATGAGCCCTATTAGCGGGAGAGGCGCAGCGCAGCACGTGCAGGGTGACTTCGGCCCGACAATTGAAACGGACAGGAACCATGCATGTGCCGGCGCCGACCGAGGTATAGCCATGCAGGTCACCGTATCGCCATGCACCCGCTCCCATGTGCCGCGGTAATTTGGCATCAAGGGTAATTGGAATTCCGCCCGGCAGACAAATTTGCCCGCCATGTGTGTGCCCGCTGAGCATAAGTTTGAATCCGGCATGAAGAGCTTGGTGGTAAACCTCCGGCGTATGCGACAGCAAGATTGAAAATGCCTTTTCAGGAATGTGAGATATCGCCTTATCAATATCGTGGGCTCGGTGAGAGTGGGCATCATCGATGCCGGCGACATAGATCGATTGGCCGGCGCGTACGATCGGGTCACTCTCGTTCAGAAGCATGCGGATCCCCATGGCTTCTAGACTTGGCACCATGCGGATCAGTGTCGTGGTTCCCGAGCACTCCATAGATAGGGTCTCGAAGCACGGCCCGAACCTTGGCCATGCCCTCTAATGTGGAGTTCAAACGCCCCGTACCCAGCCCGAAAATCACCCGTAAGAACGCAGATATCATAATCTGCATGTCGAGCGACTTCGCAGACGTTTTGCATTGCCTTTTTACTTAACTCAATATGCAAATCGCTAATTTGCAGAATGGTGAAGCCATCGAAGGCAGGTGGCAGACCGTCGAAAAATAGCTCGTTGCGGCGAAGCGAGACCCGCTGCGCATTGCGCCGCCCGCGCCAGTACACTCCGCTAAATTTCAAACAGAGTTCGATCAGCGCGCACCAATTCTCCAGACGAAGAGAACCGATCCGCTTTCCTGTTTTTTTAAGCCTCTGCTCAATCTCTATTCTAAGCCGCTGTTTCGCAAGCACTGGCCCAAGTCGTTGTTCAAGGCTCGCCCATGCGCTCTCATCAATGTCATCCGGCAATTCACTCGAAACAAGGTTTGCTGCAGTTGGCATTAAAACCCCTAAAGACGTTGCTGCGAACCTGTCTATGGGGGCTTGCTTTGGCTCGAGGAAATTTGGTCCCACAATACTTCCTGTTCCAACAACAAAGAACACTCTTCTATGCTGACTTTCCTGACACCTGCTTGCGTGTCAAGAGCTAGAGAAAATACTGCTGAACCCTCGATCGTGAAAGTTCTTTTAACAGCGCGCTTACAAATGAAGTGGGTCGTTCTTCTTTACTTTACCACAGCCATCTAGCGCCTTTGCAGGGGCGCCGCTTTATGCAGCCCGACGCCGATCGGAACCATAGACGGTGAGCTTGGAACTGCCAGCAGCGCGCTGATGGGGTAGTGATCGGATCCTGCTCGCTTACCAATACGGGCTTCCTCAAGAACGCGTATCTTGGAGCTCAGGAAAATGTGATCGATCGCGAGCTGTGGCAACTCCACATACCCTGGCCAGGATGGCAGATTGGTGATGCGCCTGAGTCCAGTGCGTTCGGTAAACATTTTGAACAATCGTGCAAAGGGTGTCGCATTAAAATCGCCAGCGACGATCGTGGATCCAGAGAATTCATGGAGAAAATCCGCCAGTTCTCTCATCTGGCCAAACTGCGCGCGGATGTGTGGAGTGCGAATTGTATGCACGCCGATCACAGTTATGTCTGAATAATCCCCGCCTAGTGTGGCCCGAATGAGAGGCGGGCCCTTCCATAATCCCTTGGCTTCGCCCGATGCGATGGGGATCTTGGAAACGATGGCGAGATGACAATAGGGTTCACCGATACATTCCACCACATGGGGATATTTGTCTTTCAGCAGTTTCAGAATCACGCTCTTGCCGCCATCGAGCTCGATCAGGATCGCCACGTCTGGATTAAGGCGGCGAACCTCTGCCACGATGGCATCGGTGTTCTCATTCTGAAACCCGGAATTGAACGCCATAAGTCGTAACGGCTTCTCACCGGCTTGTACGACGCTAAAGACACGCGGATGCTCGCTCGCATATTGCGGATAAGCTCCAACAACCACGAAGCCAATGAGAGCAAGGATGATCGCGGAGAGCACGCGCCCGATCGGGATGAAATAAGCAATGGCAAAGGCAATGGTGAGAATGGCGAAGTGCAGGGTGAAATGGCTTAAAACGTCGAAGGATGACCACAAATGCGAGATTCTGGTCGCCACGAGGAGACCGCCAAAAACCATGACCCCGAGTATACAACGCAGCCGCCCGCGGTTTGGTCGCCGCCTGGGTTCAATGAGTGGCGGCAGCGGCGTAGTTTCGGCTTTCGAGAGGTTCTCCTCATAGTCATCGGTCGTCACTTCGGTGTGCCGCCCCTTACGGCATTGTTGTATTGTTTGCTGCGCACTGCTTCCGCACTGTTGAGGTTTGCTGGCCGACCGAGGCTGTCCGCATATGAACTGTATAAACGCGATGCTGTCGCCGCAACCACGGTCGTGGCAATCGCTGCACCGAGCGCCCGCGTTTCCAGGAATAAGAAATGTCCCGAACGGCCCGGACTGAATGTCCTCAAGGAAATCGAAAACTATCGCACCCACTGCCAACAGCGGCATGAGGGTACAGATCAAGATCACCATGATACGCCCTCCGTGTCCCGCGAATCACGCAACGCGTTGCCTATTCGCGCCCCGGGTGCGTTTATAGCAAGAGCAGGAAAGAAAATCAGAATTCGTGCAAAGAGGGCAATGATTCCTATCAACACAAGGATTATGATGGCGGATTTCAATGACAATGCCTCATTGGACAATGCGAAATCGAGAAGAAGAAGTGGCACCTGGCATGAGCCTAATAGGAGAACGACCCAGCCAAAATACCGCAAATACTGAGGGTAATCTGCGAAGAAGCCGATATCCGTTTTCTGCAGCAATAAGGTTCGATGGACAGCAATCGCGAGGGCGGTGAGAACGAAGGGCTGACCTAGAAACAAGGTTAGCAACCCAACCATTGGGGAGATAGGGCTTGAGTCACCCCATTCATGGGCCACTCCCACATAATTCAATCCCAGCAATACCGTGACAACAACGGCAAACAAAACGCCGACGTCCTCAATGACCCGCAGCGCGTCACACCAAGAAGCAACGGCGGTTCTTAGAACGGGAATTCTCTTAACATCGCGATCGTGCGAAAGCGCCATTTGGGGCTTAACCAAAGAATTAAGTCGAATGAGGAGATTGACAGCACATATCATTTTTCAGCAAAAATGAGTAAATCTCTACTACAGAAACCATCGTATTCGAAAAGCCATTCGTCGTATTGCTCTCAGCCCAGTTGAGCCATCTCTAAAGGAACGATCATGCCCCGCCTCCATGGAAGTCGAAAGCGCATATTGGTAACCGGCGGCGCGGGTTTTCTCGGTTCACATTTGACCGACCGCCTCCTTGCCGATGGCCACGAGGTCATCTGCATCGACAACCTTTATACCGGAACGAAAGTCAACATCGACCATCTCCACAACAATCCCAGATTTGAGTTTATTCGCCACGACGTGACGTTCCCCCTCTATGTGGAAGTGGACGAAATTTATAACCTCGCCTGTCCCGCCTCTCCCATTCACTATCAACATGACCCCGTGCAAACGACCAAAACATCGGTGCATGGGGCGATCAATATGCTCGGGCTGGCCAAACGGCTCCGCTGCACGATCCTGCAGGCCTCAACGAGTGAGGTCTATGGCGATCCCACAGTCCATCCGCAAACTGAGTCCTACTGGGGTAACGTCAATCCAATTGGCATCAGGTCGTGTTACGACGAAGGTAAAAGGTGCGCCGAGACGCTTTTCTTCGATTATTATCGGCAACATCAACTCCAGATAAAGGTTGCCCGAATTTTCAATACCTATGGGCCTCGCATGCACCCAGCAGATGGCCGAGTGGTTTCCAACTTCATCGTTCAGGCGCTTCATGGCAAGCCGATCACCATCTACGGCGACGGTTCTCAAACGCGATCTTTTTGTTACGTAGATGATTTGATTGAGGGCTTTGTTCGGCTCATGGCCTCGCCTAAAGATTTCACCGGGCCAGTGAACCTTGGGAATCCCAACGAGTTTAAAATTCGCGAGCTTGCCGAGCTTGTCATTGCAATGACTGGCTCGAAGTCACCGATCATTCAAATCGCCCTTGCCGCAGGATGATCCAAAACAACGATCTCCTGACATCTCGCTGGCATCCAGCCAGTTTGGCTGGTCACCTAAAGTTCAGCTGCGCGAAGGTCTGAAAAATACCATCGACTATTTTCGCCAGTTTTTCGACCAGCCAAGGACGCAGTAGCGAGCTGAATTATACCGGCAGCTTTTGCTTAGCCCCTACCATCACGCCGTGCTCTGCCAAGGCCTGGACCAGGTCTAAGTGCTCCTGGTAGTGAATTCCCGACATGCCGAGTGAACAGGCTGCGGCAACATTGCTGATGTTGTCATCGATGAAAATGCATTCTTGCGCCTTCAGATCGTAGCGTTCAAGAAACCGCTGGAATATGCGCAAATCCGGCTTCAATAGCCCCTCCTCGCCGGAAACAACAATTCCCTCGAAGAGATCAAAGAAATCATGATGCAATCTCGCTAAGGCAAATTTCTCGCGCGAGAAATTCGTAATCGCATAGATGCGCTCACCTGCCTGCTTAAGACTGCGCAAGACCCGCACATTCTCCGAGATTTCCCCGGCCAGCATTTCCAGCCATCGTTCGTCATAGGCGCGTATATGGTCGTGCCAATCTGGATATCGCGCGCAGCGTTCTAGGATCGCTTCATCCCAGGTGCGACCTCGGTCCTGCTCCTCATTCCACGGACCGTCGCAGACATGAGCAAGAAACCACTCCATCTGCGCTTCCTCGGGAAACATTTTGCGATAGAGATTCCGCGGGTCCCATCGGAGCAACACATTACCCACATCAAAGACAATTGCCCTCACCACATGTTTCCTAAGCTAGAAGTTTGCGAGCGTCCCCCAACCCTGAAGTTCGCAAACTCATTCGCAGCTAATCGTCTTTTCTTTCTTTACGATACCAGTCCCAAGCTGTGCTGACGATGGTCTGAAGATCCGACGCATGGGGTTTCCACTTCAGGATCTGGCGAGCCTTTGAAATGTCGGCAACAAGCACAGGCGGATCACCCTCACGGCGAGGAGCCAGCCTGTGGGGAACCGACTTCCCGGTGACTTCCTCCACCATTTGAATGACTTCCCGTACCGAGTGCCCTTGCCCACTGCCGATATTGAAATCACTGCTTACGCCCTCTTTTGCCAAATAGTCAGCGGCCACGATGTGAGCGTCGGCCAGATCATCGACATGCACAAAGTCCCGCACGCAGGTGCCATCCGGCGTCGGGTAATCATCGCCATAGATCTCCAATGCTTCTGCCCCGACCGTCAGCTGCCATGAGTGCTCGCGGAATAAGGTGTGGCTCGGGATCATGCCGTTCGCCAATCTCCCCGTCGCGATCAGCTCCGCAGGCATTAAAATAGCGCAGCACCACGGATTTGATGCCATGGGCCTTCTCGAAATCTCGGCAAATTTGCTCCGCCATCCCCTCGGCAAATCTGCTCCGCCATCACCTTGGACGCCCCGTAGGGATTAATCGGGCGTTGCGGTGTATCTTCAGTGATGGGCATCTGGTCGGGTTGACCATAAGTGGCGCATGACGATGAAAAGACGAGCCTCGGAATGCCCACCTCGCGCATCGCCCACAACAGCGACAGCGTGCCGCCAACATTGTTGTCATAATAGAGATGCGGATCTTTCACCGACTCTCCCACATAGGCACAAGCTGCGAAATGCATAACTGCGTCTGGCGCGAACTCTCTCAGAGCATTGCGCAATGTTTCACGTTCCTGAAGGCTGCCTTCGAACAGTTGGCCCCATTTGACGAACGCACGGTGGCCACGCGATAGATCGTCGTAAACCGCGACTTTATGGCCAGCGCGCGCCAGCCGTTTGCACGTATGGCTGCCAACGTATCCGGCTCCGCCGGTAATGAATACACGTGCTGAAGACAAAATTTTGGCCCCTCACCTACCGAACCGCCGAGTGCGCTGCTGAAAAGACCGAACGGCCCGTAAAAAGTCAATCTTTCGAAAAGCCGGCCAATAGACGTCCGAAAAATAGAACTCGCTGTAGACACTCTGCCAAAGAAGAAATCCTGACAGCCGCACTTCGCCGCTCGTTCTGATGATGAGATCTGGCTCGGGAAGATCCGCGGAGTAAAGATGGCGGGCGATATCGGCCGGCGTTAATTCACGGGCGATGGTCGGTAAGGTTTTACCTTCGCCCTCCTTCTCCATAAGCAGCTTGCGGATAGCATCGATGATCTCTTCGCGTCCGCCATAGGCCACAGCAATGTTGATGCACATGGCATCGTAGTCTTGGGTCGCCGCAATGGCCGAATTGATCGCCTCCGCGACACTTGCCGGCAACACATCAAACCGACCAGAAGCGCGAACCTTAACTTTCCGGCGATGGATCTCCGGCTCCTCTGCCAATTGGCGCATCCTCCGCTCGATGGCCGCGAGTATGCTTGACATTTCTTCCGGTGACCGTTTCAAATTATCCGTCGATAGCACCCATAGCGTCACGGTCTTGATGCCCAGATCGGCGCACCATTCGAGAACGTCCTTTAGCTTGTCTGCACCAAGATTATAAATTGCATCGGGATCGGTGATGTTCAGCGCCCGCGCATGCCGACGGTTCCCGTCTAGGATGATCCCCACATGGCCTGGCGTCCTTCCCTTCAGCACCTGTTGCTCGAGGTACCGCTGGTAAAGAGCAGTAAGAAGATTCCTTATCGTTGACACGTTTAGTAACTCTATAGTTCCCAATTGTGTTAACACCCAATACTTATAATCTATAGCATGCCTCGGCCCCATATTGCCTGCATCGGCGAATGCATGCTGGAGCTGGTCTCCAGCCGCAAGCACCCCAGCATGTTCGAGCGTCGCTATGGCGGCGACACGCTGAACACCTGCGTCTATCTCGCCCGCCTGCTGAAGACCTCGGCCCAGCTCCACTATGTCACGCGTCTCGGTGCCGATCGCTTCAGCCGGTCGATGATCGAGGACTGGCAGCGCGAAGGCATCGACTGCTCCATGGTGGAGCGCGTGCCGGGGCGTTTGCCCGGCCTTTACATCATAGACACCGATGATACCGGCGAGCGCTCGTTCATGTACTGGCGCAGCGAGGCACCGGCGCGCGAGCTTTTTCGCGCCTCCAGCCAGGAACTTGCCGGCCGCCTTGCGGCATTCGCAGTGCTTTATCTCAGCGGCATCACTCTTGCCATATTGTCCCCCGAGGGCCGTGCCCGCGTGATCGATCTCATGACGGCCTGCCGGAACAATGGCGGTCTCGTGGCCTACGATACCAATCATCGCCCCAGGCTGTGGAATGATCCCGCCGATGCAGTTTTGTGGAACAGCCGGGCCATCGGCGCCTCCAGCCTCGTTCTTCCCTCAAGTGATGATCTCAGCGCCCTGTTCGGTGAAACGCTCAACGGTGAGCGCTGGCTTGCCCGCCTGTCGGATCTCGGCGCAAGGGAGGCCGTGCTGAAGGCCGGCGGCGACGCGGTGCATATTCTGCACGAGGGCAATCGTCTCTGCGTTCCGGTCCCTCGCATCCCGGCGCCGGTCGATACCACTGGCGCCGGTGACAGTTTCAACGCCGCCTATCTAGCCGCGAGGCTTGGCGGCGCAACACCGAAGGCCGCCGTCGAGAGCGGCCATCGTTTGGCGTCTGCCGTCGTGATGCATCAGGGCGCTGTCGTTCCTGAACATGCCATGCCCGACATGCTCGCTTCTTGGCAGCGTTGACGTTCGGGTTCCGTAACGGAACCAATTCTTTTTGACGGAGTTCTTACGCTGCTACACGCATGAAGCTTCCCAAACTTTCTTCATGCATGACGCGTTAGCCGGAGGTAACACATGACGCTCGGCACAATTCTTCTGATAATCTTGATCATCGTCCTCATCGGTGCAGTTCCTGCCTGGCCCTATTCTCGCAGCTGGGGATATGGCCCATCGGGCATCCTGGGCATAATTGTCGTGATCCTCATCATTCTCGCCCTCACAGGACGCCTTTAACCGATAAGTTGCAGCCGTCGGCCTTCTATGCTGGACTGGGCCGCTTCATTAACCATGTGGCGGCCCGGTCCGTTTACCATGAGGAGATGTCGACATGGCTGCAACGCCTCCCCCACCCGCATTTGGCACTCAGGCGCCTCCCTTCAATCTGCCCGGCACGGACGGCCGCAATTATACGTTTAGAGATGTTGCCGGGAAGAACGGCACCGTCATTGTTTTCATCTGTAACCACTGCCCTTATGTGAAGGCGGTGATCGACAGGCTTTCTGCAGACGCCCGTACGCTGATGAGCGAGGGCATAGGCTTTGCCGCGATTTGCTCGAACGACGCCAGCCACCCATCCAGAAGACTCCTTCGACAATATGAAGAAGTTTGCCGCTGCCCATCGCTTGCCCTTTCCCTATCTACACGACGAAACCCAGATCGTCGCGCGGGAGTATGATGCCGTTTGCACGCCGGATTTCTTCGGCTTCGATTCGGCAGGAAAGCTCATGTATCGCGGACGCCTTGATGCCGGCCGCACGGAAGCACCGCCGCCCGGAGTCCAGCGCGAGCTGGTCGATGCCATGCGCCACATTGCCAAAACACGTACACCGCCTCAGAACCAGAACGCTTCCATCGGCTGTTCCATCAAATGGAAAGCGGCAATTGCCTGATCTCGTCTGGGCAAAAGCTATTGACCGGCTAGGCAGGTATGAGCGGCCCGCCTGCCTGTTTCCAGGAATTGACGCCGCCTTTCAAATGGCAAGCGCCGGAGAGCCCTGCATCTCGCGCCGTCTCGACCGCCATGGCTGAGCGTTCCCCGAATGCGCAATAAAACACCAGGCGCTTGCCCGTCGCGCGGCCAAGTTCGAACAGCAGGCCGCCCGGCAGCAACTGGTCGGAAAGCTTGGCATAGGGCACATGCACCGAGCCTGGGATCACGCCATGCCGCTCCCGCTCCGACCGGTCGCGCAGATCGATCAGCACATTCTCATCCTGGCGCATGATCGATCCGAGATCATCGCAGGCGACCGCGAACCCGCCGGGCTCTGGACCTTCCTGTTTCAGCCCGACCTTCAAATTCGCCGGCACCGCCACATCCATCATCTTCGGATTGGGAAGCTTGAGGTTGTTCATGATCGCTACATATTCATCGAGCGAATTCACCTGCAGGCGAGGATTGAAGGCTCGCTCTTCGGCAATCGTGCTGACCGTGTCGCCCTTGTAATCATGCGCCGGATAAACCAGGGTTTCGTCGGGCAGTTTCAAGAGCCGGTTGAAGATTGACTGATACTGATCGGCGGCATTGCCGTTCTGGAAGTCGGTCCGACCGGTGCCGCGGATCAGGAGCGTGTCCCCCGTGAACACCCTGTCTCCCATGAGGAAGCTGTAGGAATCGCTCGTATGCCCAGGCGTGTAGATGGTATCGAGGCTGAGCCCCTCGATGCTGACCTTTTCGCCATCGGCGACGCGCATGGAAACGACGTCGACGCCGCTCATCTCGCCCATCACCGTGATGCAGCGCGTGCGGTTCCTGAGCTCACCGAGCCCCGTGATATGGTCGGCATGCACATGGGTGTCGATGGCCTTGATCAGCTTGAGGTCGAGTTCCTCCAGAAGCTTGATATACCGGTCGACCCGTTCCAGCACGGGATCGATGAGCAGCGCCTCGCCGCCGTGCCGGCTGGCGATCAAATAGGTATAGGTCGACGATGTCGTGTCGAAAAGCTGGCGAAATATCATGGTGCCTCTGCTGGCTCGCGGCAGTGCCTTGCAAGTTTCGCACCCCTCATCGGCCAAATCAATCGGGGGCTGAGCCCCCTTTCCTCACCTTCATCTTGCTGTAAGTTGCCTCACCTTGCCCGGGAACCGACCATGATCCACGCTGCCGCTCCTTCCGCCATGGCCCGTGAAACCGCTGAAGCCCCCGCGGCCGTTGCCTCGATGCTTCAGCAAAACCGCCATCGCTTCGAGGAAATAGTTCGCGCCCTCCGCAGCCGCTCGCCGACCCACATCATCACCAGCGCGCGCGGCAGTTCCGATCATGCCGCTTCCTATCTCAAATATCTCGCCGAAATACGGCTCGGCCTGCCCTGCTGCTCGCTCGGCGCATCCGTCGTGTCGATTTATCGGGCAGAGCTCCATCTCAAGGATTCGGTGCTGATCACCATTTCCCAATCGGGGCAAAGCCCCGACATTCTTTCCCTCCAGGCACATGCCCGCCGGGCCGGTATTCTTTCGATAGCCGTGACCAACCAGGAGACCTCGCCACTGGCCCGAGAAGCGGACATCTGCCTGCCGCTTCATGCCGGTCAGGAGAAAAGCCCTGCTGCGACCAAGACATTTATCGCGACTGTTGCCCTTGCCGCAAAACTGATCGCTTGCTGGGCTGGCGATGCCGGCTTGCATCGGGCGGTGGATGATCTCCCGCGGGCTTTGGAGAAGGCCCTGCGCGCCGATTGGCAGGCTGCTCAGGAATTATTGGCCGGCGCCGGCTCCCTTTATGTGATTGGCCGCGGACCGTCCTTTGCCATCGCGCAGGAAGCCGCGCTCAAGCTCAAGGAAACCTCTGCTCTCCACGCTGAACCTTTTTCTGCAGCAGAAGTCATGCACGGTCCCTTGGAGCTTGTCGGCCGGAATTTTCCCGTTTTCGCCTTCTGCCCTGCCGATGATGCCTTTCGCACCACGCTGCAAACGATCGCATACATGCGTTCCGCCGGTGCCCGTATCATCGCCGCATCGCACGAACCGGTTGGCGATATTTCCCTTCCTTATGTTGCGACCGGCGATCCTTTGCTAGATTCGATTTCCCTGATTCAATCCTTCTACGCCATGGCCGAAGCGCTCGCTTTGCGCCGCGGTCGCGACCCCGACAAGCCTCGTCTGCTCAGCAAGGAAACCGCAACGCTTTAGCTACGCGCCATAGAGCTGGACGCCGAATTCGTCCCGAAATATCCGTCGTCCTTTTGGTGTGATCGAAACCGCGCGCGTGCCGGGGCGCCGGCGTACCCACCCGTTTTCGACACTGTGCCGGCAAATGGCGGCGCCGGCCGCTCCCCCGAGATGCGGTCGCCTCTCGCTCCAGTCCAGGCATGCCCGGCAAAGCGCACGCTGAGGCCGCCTGCCCGCGGTAACCCCTACCCCTGCGTCGATGCCGAGCCGGCCGAGAAACGCGATGCCGCTTCGGGTGACGACGCCGGCCTCGTTCGATAGATGCGCATGGCCCGCTGCGATGAGGGCATCGGCCAAGGCTACGCCAAGCTCGCCGGCAAGATGGTCGTAACAAATTCGCGCAGCGCGCAGCCCCTCATCTCTGGGACCGATCGCCAAGCGCTTTGCGGGCAGTTGCACGTCACAGGCGACTTGCATGATGCTTTCAATCATGAGCGCAACGGAGGGTGACGCCAGCCGATGATAGCGATGGCGGCCTTGCTTCATGAAAGTGATGAGGCCGGCAATGGTCATGCGGGCCAGATGACCGCTGGCCGTTTGCGGTGTGATGCCCGCGGCGTTCGCCAGCTCACCCGCCGTGAGGGCCTGGCCGCCCATGAGAGCGTGCAGCATGCATGCGCGTGCGGGATCGCCCGCCAGTGCGGCGACTTCAGCGAACATTCCATTGCTGGTCATGATGGGCTCCATGTCGTCGGATTACTCTCTGCTGCCTATCCGCCTCGATGCTTCGGCCGATACCGTAGCATTGTGCCATAGCAATTCTGGATGATGCGTTAGTGCAGCTTCACCTGCGGTTCCGTGCGCCGGGTGATCAGCCTTGCCAGCGTGTCGAGCACAACCTTTGCCGTGCCGTGGAGGGCGAGCTCATGCAATTTGTAGAGCGCATTATACATGAGGCGCGCCACGATGCCCTCGATGAACAGACTGCCGCCAACGAGACGTCCCATGAGGTTGCCGACCGCCGAATATTCGCCGAGCGCGACAAGCGAACCCCTGTCTTTGTAGCGCCAGTCCCTCAGCGGCAGGCCCCTGATGTATCGCACGATCTGCTTGCTCATATGCGTCGCCTGCTGATGGGCGGCTTGTGCCCTGGGCGGCACCGGTTGCGCATGTCCGGGCCAAGGGCATTCGGCACAGTCGCCGATGGCAAAAATATTATCGTCACGCGTCGTCTGCAGCGTGAGCCGCACCTTCAGCTGGTTTAGCTGATTGCTTTCGAGCCCGTCCAGGTCCTTAAGAAATTTCGGCGCCCGGATTCCCGCCGACCATACGACCAGCTCGGCAGGCAAGATGGTGCCGTCGCCGAGGCAAACTCCCCCTGGCATGACCTTGGTAACCTTGGCCCCGGTCAGGATCTTTGACCCCGAGCCCATGGAGCAGCGCGCTCGCCGCTGTGGCAATGCGTTCCGGAAGAGCAGGTAGAATGCGCGGGCCGGCCTCGATCAGGCTGATCTTGATGTCTCTTTCGGGGTCCACGCGGTCGAGCCCGAATGCAATGAGCTGCCTTGTCGTCCGGTGAAGTTCTGCTGCTAGTTCGGTTCCTGTTGCTCCTCCGCCGATAATTGCCACATGCAGCTGGTCTGGCCGCAACGGCTCGCTCTGGGCGTTTGCCCGGATGCAGGCATTCACCAATTTGCGGTGAAACCGTGCAGCCTCCTCTGTCGTCTCCAGGAAAATGGCGTTCTCAGCCGCGCCGGGTGTGCCGAAATCATTGGTCTGGCTGCCGACCGCAATGACGAGGATGTCATATGAAATCGCAAAGCCTGCCGTAACCTGTTCGCCGTCCGGATCGACATGTGGACCGACCGTGATCTGCCGGCGTTTTCGGTCAAGTCCGGTCATCTCGCCGATTCTGTAGTTGAATCCATGCCAATGCGCCTGCGCCATGTAATCGATCTCATGCAGATCTTGATCCATGCTGCCTGCGGCGACCTCATGCAAAAGCGGTTTCCATAAATGCGTGCGGTTCTTGTCGATGAGCGTGATCCGGGCCTTGCTGCGCCTGCCGAGCTTGTTGCCGAGACGTGTCGCAAGCTCCAGCCCGCCGGCGCCGCCGCCGACGATCACGATAGTTGGCAGAGCATTCACGTTCCTTGGCCCTTCCAAATGTTTTGAAAGCCCATTCCGCTTGACGCCGATCCACCGCAATTGATGCTGGCGCTGAACTTAGCGGTTAACCTTGCCGCGGCAAAGCAGCTGACGTGGGGGAACTTACCTTACCCTCCCGCGTTTCGCCTGAGGCTTATCGCATGCTCGCGGCTGTCCGCGAGTCCCTTGGCGAATGGAGGTAACGATGAACGGGATCATCTATCTGATCGGCTTGGTCGTGGTCATATTGTTTCTGCTTTCCCTCCTCGGCCTGCGTTAACCGCCGGCCCGTTGTGAGTTCAAACCCACTGGAGGACTGTCATGGCTCTCGCTTCCCCAACGATCGTCGACATAGAAGGAGGCGGCAATCGTTCTTACGTCGATTGGCCCGCGATCATCGCCGGGGCCGTTTTGGCTTCGGCTATTTCATTCGTGCTTTTCACCTTCGGCACCGGCATCGGCCTTTCGCTCACGTCGCCCTATCCCGGTGAATCCGTTTCTCCCTGGGCCTTTGCCTTGGCTCTTGGTCTTTGGGTTCTCTGGGTTTCCGTCTCGAGCTTTATCGCCGGCGCTTACCTCACCGGCCGGCTGCGGCGCCGCATCGGCGACGCCAGCGAGCATGAAGTTGAAGTTCGTGATGCGGCGCATGGGCTGCTGGTTTGGGCGCTGAGCGCACTGATCGGTGCCATGATCGCGGCCTGGGTCACGGGATTGACGGCCAGCAAGACCGCCGACGTCGCAGCCGGAGTTGCGACCGGAGCAAGCGCCGGTGCGGCCCAGGAACTTGCCAGCCGGGCCGATCCTGCGAGCTACTGGTCGGACGTGCTTTTCAGGCCTGCCCCGGCCGCAGCTGGCCAGGCCGGCGCTGCCCCGGCAACCACCGATACGGCCGCCGCTACGGCTCCGGCGACGACCACGACCGGTGCTGCGACAACCACCGATCCGGCTGCCACGACCACGACCGGTGCGCAACCACCGATCCGGCTGCCACGACCACGACCGGTGCGGCAACCACTGAAACGGCACAAACGACGGCCCCTGCTGCACCAGCCGCGACGGCACCCGCTCCGGCCCCGGCGCCGATGCGCACAGGCGATGTGACGCAGTCGCGTGAAGCGGCAAGCCGTATTCTGGCGAGCCGGGTCGTTGACAGCAAATTAAGCGAAGACGATCGATCCTATCTCGCGCGGCTGGTCAGCGATGAGACCGGGCTGAACGAAGCCGACGCTGCCGGCCGCGTCGACGCAGCCGTTACCGGCTTGAGCCAGGCGCGCGCCGAAGCCGCAAGGCTTGCCGAGCGGGCCCGCAAATTTGGGGTATTGATCACCTTCCTTACCGCTGCATCGCTGGCGGTTGGAGCCGCCGCATGCTGGTGGGCCGCGACCATCGGAGGCCGGCACCGCGACCAGGCAACCGATTTCTCTCATATCCTGGGCCGCAGGTTCTAAACCCACCCTCTAAGGCGCCGGCGCGGAACTGACACTCCGCGCCGGTACCATTCCCATGACTTGGATTGAATGACTTGGATTGAACCCTCGCCCTTCGGCGGCCTATGCTCCCTCTGTTCAACCCAAGTAGGGCTGCCTCATGAATCTTTCCCAGCAATGCTCGACTGTCGCTGTGGTCGGCAACGGCATCATTGGCCATGGTGTGGCGCAAATCTTCGCCATGGCGGGAAGAGACGTCCGGTTGATCGGCCGTTCGGAGCCAAGCCTCTCCGCTGCCCTGAGGAAAATCGAGGCAAATCTCCAGGAATTTGCCGCTCATGGGCTGCTTGAAGCGTCTGCCAGAGAAGAAATCCTCACCCGCATCAAACCCACGACCGATCTCAACCGCGCCGCCGGCTGCGATCTGATCATCGAGGCAGTTACGGAAAATCTCGATCTGAAGCGCGATCTCTTTGCCAGGCTCGACCGTCTGTGCCCGCCGCCGGCCGTGCTTGCCTCCTCTTCCGGTCAACCGGCCAGTGCCCTCGCTGATCGCGTGCAGCACCGCGAACGTCTGCTGGCAGCGCATTTCTGGTACCCGCCGCAGCTCATTCCGCTCGTCGAAGTATGTGGGGGGCCTGAAACCTCAGCCGATGTCGTCGCATGGACCTGTCAGGTCCTGCGCGATGCGGGCAAGGAGCCGGCGGTCGTCGACCAGGAAATTCCCGGATTTATCGGCAATCGTCTTCAGTTCGCCATGCTGCGTGAAGCCTGGTCGCTATGGGCCCGGGGCATCGCCAGCGCGGAAGCGATCGATACGGTGGTGCGAACGAGCTTCGGGCGTCGTGTCGGCATCACCGGTCCTTTGGAGTCGGCGGATATGGGCGGCCTTTACACCATGTATCACTTTGGAAAGTCGCTGATGCCCGATCTGGAGACGGCACCCGAGCCGCCCGCCAAACTTGCCGAGCTGGTGAAAAGCGGCGCCAACGGCCTTGCCAATGGCCGCGGTGTCTATGATTGGTCCAAACGCGATGGCAAGGCTCTCCTCGCTGCGCGCATGGAGGAGCTGTTCCGCTGGCTGAAGCATGACCGCGCCGGGCGGCCGTGATGCAGCGCCAGGACATTTTGACCCCGGAGTGCCGTCTGGAGCCCTATTGGTGGCGAGCCGCTCCGCACCTGGCGGAACCCGCGGGCAGCCTTCCTCGCGCCGCCGACGTGGCGATCATCGGATCGGGAATAACCGGCCTCACCGCCGCCATTCATCTGGCGCGTGCGGGTCGCTCGGTGGTTGTTTTCGATGCTGCGGAGCCCGGGCATGGAGCGAGCACCCGCAACGCCGGCTACGTCGGCCGAACGCTCAAACATACATTCGGCGAGCTCTTGCAATCCTCCGGATTGAGCCACGCGCTTCGCGTTTATCAAGAGCTCATGCAGGCGTTCCGCTCGGTGAAGGAAACGATCGATGCCTTCGACATCGACTGCTTCTATCGCCCCCAGGGCCGCTTTCTCATGGCAACCAGCCCCGCCATGTATGAGGCGCTGCTCCGCGAGTTCGACCTCCGTGCCGAACACCTCGGCGAACCATACAGCCCTGTTCGTCGTCAGGACCAGTCGGCTGAGATAGGGAGCGAGCTTTATCATGGCGGCGTGAAAATCGACGATCTCGCCGGTCTTCATCCCGGTCTCTACCACAAAGGATTGCTTGAGCATGCTCTCTCCTTGGGCGTAGCGGTAAAGGGTTTTACCCCGGTGACTGCAATCCTGCGCGACGGCAGCCGGTTTGAGCTATCCACGCCATCGGGCCGCCTCGCGGCGCGCGATGTTCTAATTGCGACCAATGGCTATACCGGCACTTTGATTCCATGGCTCAAAAAGCGGGTCATTCCCTTCGACGCCTATATGATGACGACGGAAAGTCTGGACCCCGCGCTGATCGCGAAGCTCCTGCCGGCCGATCGCACCTATATCGATTGGAACTTCAATGTCGATTTCATCCGCCGAACGCCTGATGATCCGACCCGCATCAACTTCGGCGGGCTGACAGGCCCCCGCGTGACCGATCTCCGCCTCATGGCCGCGAGGCTTCATAAGCGGCTCACCCGCATTTTCCCGGAACTTGCCGCAACCAGGATCGATCATGTTTGGACCGGCCGCTGTGCGGGAACCTTCGACCTCTATCCCCACATGGGAACGCATGAAGGCATTCATTACGCTCTCGGCTACTGCTTTGCCGGCATCCCCATGGGCACCTGGTTCGGCATCCGCAGCGCGGGGAAGATCCTCGGCTCGAACGAGCCGCAAAGCGTTTTCGCCGAGCGCCCGCTTCCCTCCCATCCGCTTTATTGGGGCAACCCATGGTTCGTGCCCGTCGTTATGAGCTATCTGAGCCGCAACGACCGCTAGAACTCCACTCGCAGGTCCCTCCATCGTCCTTCCGGCGAACGCCCGCTTAAGTCGTCATGGGCGAGCGAGCGGCAGATGCGCGGATCAAGTCCGCGCATGACGCGTCCCCTCCTTCGTCATTCCGGCGAAAGCCGGAATCCAGCTTCACCGCGCAAAGCTGGACCCCGACTTTCGTCGGGGTGACGAATACAGAAATTCACTCATCTTCCCTTCTCCCCCTTGTGGGAGAAGGTGGCGAGATGCGTTTCAGCATCGAGCCGGATGAGGGGTACCCTCCCTCCGAATTGCTCCCACTTACCCTCATCGTCATTCCGGCGAAAGCCTCTGATCCAGCTGGCGGCCTCCTAAGCTGGACCCTGACTTTCGTCAGGGTGACGAAGAAAATAAAGGAGGGGGATAAACTTTCCTCTTGACAACATTCCTAGGTGTGTGTATATGGTCAGCATCTGCTCCAAGAAGGAGGCGGTCATCGCGAAGCCTCACCTCTTCTTGTTGAAACGTGGAGCAGCTGCCGTCTGTCCCAGGGTCCCCGAGGCGCCTTGGCAGGTACGGATGGCGGTGGGAGCGCTGTCGAGCCTCCGCATTTTGCCCCTCAGCTGGGGGGCACCAGTCCCACTCAGTTAATTCTCGAAATTAATGGAAGTGGGCACCAGTCCTACTCTTCGAAGTAGGCACCTAGGAGGGCCAGCCTCCCACCTCTCCTTCACCCGGAGGCGAAAGCCAGCGGAAGGATTTTCTATTTGTGAATTCGAACGTCCCCATCCATGGTAACCAGTCATGTATTCTCGCATTCAGCTGAAACGGACGAAGGGATGGCGCATGCCCCCCAATACGGTGAAGGTCGACCGCACCACGCGTTTTGGCAATCCCTTCCCCCTGACCGTTTCACGCAGCCGAAGCGACGCTCTCGCCGCCTTCGCCGATTATCTGCGGCGTCGACTTGCGGATGAGCCCGGCTTTCTCGAGCCTCTTCGCGGTAAGAATCTTGGCTGCTGGTGCCCGCTCGATGTACCTTGCCATGCGGACCTTTTGCTTGAAGCAGCAAACCGGCCCAGAGCCTCCAATGATCAGACATAGGCGATCATTCGTCCGACCAGAATTACGCTAAGCCACACGATCAGCGATATTGCGGCATGTGTTCGTGCATTCCGCGCGAATCCTCCCTCTCGCCCCTGCCGCCAAGCAGCAGCATAATAGGCAGCGATATTGAACAGGCCGACGCTGATCAGCGTCATTTTGAACAGGAAGGCGGGATTGCGGCCGATGGCTTTCGCTTCGGCAGCAAAGAGAACCGATCCGCTCGGCACCAGCAAAAGCACGCCGAGAAATGCAAGCGGCAGTGCGACAGGGCCGACCGCTGCGGCGACGTCATGGCGGCGTCCAAGCAGCAGAATATCGTAAACCGCGATGGATCCGACAAGCAGGGCCGAACCCAGCACATGCACCATATTGGAGATCGGGAAAAGCCAGGCAGACGACCTTGCCATTCGCCCGAATTCCGAGCTTTCGAGAAGGGAGAGATAATCTGCGAGCATGGGAATTCGCCGCTTAGCGCAATTCGAACACCTTCCCCCCTACCGTGATACGCTCTGCCCGCATTTCATTCCCCACCCGCCTGGAAGGATACCCCTCGGTAGCCACGATTGTGCCATGCGCAAGCATGTCCGGCGAAAGCCCGCGCAATTGCATGCGCGTGATGGGCGCCAGCACAATCTCCCATTCCTTGCCCTCGCGGTCGAGCCGGAGATGGACATGTGGGTTCTCCCACTGGAGGTGCTTGATCGGGCCCTCGATCGTCATTCGGCGGGAACTGTCGTAACCGCTCCATCCGTGATGAGCCGCTGCTCCGCCCGACAGCAGCACCAGCATAGCCGCGGAGATAACAAATGACTTTCGCATCTCAAATCCTAGCCTCGCGATCCTTCGATCCAAGTCTCCTGTACCATGAGATCATCATCGAGGTGAACGAGGTTTGCAACATAGTCCGGCGCAATGCGCCCCAAATCTTTTTCGCGCCTTATCAGTGTTGCCGGGTTCAGGCTCGCCATGCGCAGGGCATCTTCGAGCCGCACCGACAGGCTATTGACGCAATGGCGTACCGCCCCCTCCATGGTCAGATTGGAGCCGGCCAGCGTTCCATCTTCGAGCTCGAGCCGGCCATCGACGCGCGTCACCGCTCGTCCCTGCAGCTCGAAACGGTCCGGCCCGCCCGCAGCACTGGCCATCGCATCGCTGATCAATATGATCCTGTCGAAGGATTTCGCAGCAATCGCCGCGCTGAGCGCGGTGTCGCGCACGTGATGGCCATCGGCAATGATGCTGCAGAAGCTGTTTCGATCCGCCAGAGCAGCTCCGACCATTCCCGGCGCGCGGCCTTCCAGCTGGCTCATCGCATTGAACAGATGGGTGAAGGTCCTAGCCCCTGCCCTAAGAGCTGCCTGCGCCTCGTCGGCGGTTGCCGCCGCATGGCCAAGGCTGACGATGACACCACGCTCGGCAAGCCGGCGGATCATGTGTGGAGGCACGCAATTGGGAGCGACGGTCAGCATCATCACGCCGCATGCCGCGGCACTGAGCGCCTCCGCATCCGCCTCGGTCATCATCCGGATGAATCGCGCATCATGGGCGCCCTTGCGCTTTACATCGATGAACGGTCCTTCGATGTGAATGCCGAGCACCCCCGGCAGCCCTTCCGCGCGCACCTCGGTGATCGCGTCGATTGCTCTTCTCATCACCTCGGGCGCATCGGTTATGACAGTCGGCAGAAGAGCCGTTGTCCCATGCCGGCGATGAGCCTCGGCAATGCGCCTGATGCCTTCCGCTGTGGGCTCGGCATTGAACTGGATGCCGCCTCCGCCATTGACCTGGAGATCGATGAAGCCCGGCGCCAGAACGCCGCCCGCCAGTTCGTGGCGCCGCAGGCCCGTTGCCAGCTGCGATTCCGCGACGACATCGGCGATCAACGGGCCATCCACCAGCACGGCATACCCCTCGCGGAGCGCCTCCCCGTCGAACAGCATGGCACCGCTGAGCGCCTCCATTACTCCCACCTCTCGCTCAGTCCCCTTGCCCGGCGTGCCATCATGATCGCGCCATCGACCGCATCGGCGACCGGTTGGGCAAGCGAGGCTCTGACATCGGCATCGAGATAGGGCGGGTACACCTTTGCCAAGCCGCCAAGCAGGCAAAGCCTGCCCGCACCCCTCGCCAGGAGAGCTCTGCCGAGATTCGAGATGGCGGCTGCACCCTCGATCACGATGGTCATGGCCTGGACATCGCCCTTGACAGCCGCCTCGAACACGAGGGGCGCCAGCCGCGCGTAATCCTTCGGCGCAGCTTGGCTTGACCATCGCGTCAGATGAAGCCGGTCATGGCCGACGGTTTTGAGCAGCGCTTCGATCAGCGGTGTCGGTTGCAGCAGCCCATCGATGGCAAGCGCGGCGCGGCGCACCGCATGATGGCCGAGCCACGCTCCAGAACCGTGATCGCCGAGCGCAAAGCCCCAGCCCCCGACCATGTGGCGTTTGCCATCGATAAGCGCCAGGCCGATCGAGCCCGTGCCTGCGATGACGATGCCGCCATTGGCACCGGCAAAGGCGCCGATACAGGCCGCATAGGCATCATTATCGGCAACTGCGCTTGCGAACGGAAAATCGGCAGCGGCGATGCTCTCTGCCGCGACGGATGTGATGAAGCCGGCGATGCCGAGCCCTGCATGCAGCTCTTCGGGCAGCACTCCCGCCACCTGTGCCGCCTTGCTGGCCGTCGCCAGGATTGTTGCTAGCGCCGTTGGCAAATCCTGATAGATATTGGATGGTCCGCCTTCGGCCTCGCCCAGCATCCGGCCTGCTGAATCGCGGATCCGGGCGCGGCATCGGCTGCCGCCGCCGTCGATTCCGATAAACAAGGCCGGTGGTATATTCATTGAGCCATGTAATAGCAATCGTTGCAGAGCTTGAAAACCGCTATGGGTCAGTCTGAATGCTGAACACTGAACACCGATCAGCGCAATATGCGGGCCTCGACACCTGGGAGGACGAAGCCATTCTGTCCGCCCTCCTCGAGAGTCAGGCTCGGGCAATAGCGAGCGTCAGACATGCTTTTTCTTCGATCAGCCGAGCCGCCCTTGACCTCGCTGAACGCCTGCGCGCCGGTGGCCGGCTGCTTTATGCGGGCGCCGGCAGTTCCATCAGGCAAGGCATCGTTGATGGTATCGAGTTGCCGGCCACCTTTGGATTTCCGCCCGACCATTTGCATTTCCTGGTCGCCGGCGGAATTGAGGCTCTGTTCGACAGCCGTGGTGCAGCCGAGGATGATGCGGCTTCGGCGACGGCCGAAATTTCCGCCCTTCAGTTGACCGCGCACGACAGCCTGATCGCCATCGCCGCAAGCGGCACCACCCCCTATGCAGTCGCCGCAGCTCGCGCCGCCAATTCGAGGGGCGCTTTGGTCATTGCAATAGCCAACAACCCCCGCTCTCCGCTTGCCGAGAATGCCCATCACGAGATTTTTCTCAATTCCGGCCCGGAAGTGATCGCCGGTTCCACCCGTATGGCGGCAGGAACGGCGCAGAAATGCGCGCTCAACCTGCTGTCGACATTGACCCACATCCACCTCGGTGCCGTGCACGACGGCATGATGGTCAATGTGCGTGTCGACAATGACAAATTGCGGCGGCGCGCCTGCAGCATCATTATGGCCATCGCCGACGTTGATGACCGCACCGCCCGTCACGCTCTCGACGAATCGGCTGGCGAGGTGAAATGCGCTGTCCTCATTGCATCCGGTGCAAAGGATGCCGCTACGGCCCGCGAGATGCTTGTTGCAGCAACAGGAGATCTCAGACGCGCTCTCGCGCACTTGTCGAAGTAGAAATTTCCCTCAGGTCCTTCAGAAGGCCTCGGCCTCGAGCTCCGCCACGGAATGGCCGAGTTTGTCTAGGCCGCTGGCCAGAAAATCAGCCAAGAGCGGCGTGCCCGCCAGATAGCGTGCCGTGCGGCTGTTATGTGCCGCGGCAGAATCCTCCTTGGCCTGCTCCCAGTCTTTTGCGTCGTAATCCTCGCGCCCGAGCCACATGAGGGCAACGAGTTCGATCTGCTCGTCTTCATTCAACGAGCCGATGAGCCCGGCAATTTCCTCAAGAACCGGATCATCTGGATGATCTTCCAGCACCTCGATCATGCCGTCGTCACTGGCATTCGAGCCCGGATCGCTCTTCGTCGGTGCGTCCTTGACATCGAACTCCTTCGCCTTTTCGATCAGGAAAATCACTTTTTCCGGCGAAATACTGAGTTCGACTGGATCTTCTTCTATCCGCGTCTTGGTCATCGTCTCCTCGAACCGGGCCTGTCGGTTTGAGAACGTTGACACCGTCAAGGCGTTCCGGGCGATGTTCAGGCGCTGCTGCTAGTCTTTGGGCGCCTCCGGAGCAGCCGTAATCCCCGCGCCGATGACCTGGCCGGGGTCTGAAACAGCGAGAATTTCAGTGAGAGCCCCTGTGAGTGCGCTGAACTTGATCGAGAATTTTTTTCCCTCCCGCGTGCCCAGGAACTGGTAGATCGCTCCCCTGCAGACCTTCGTCTCGACGTCGGAAAAGCCATATTTCGTGACGATGGTCTTTGCCTTTTGGCAGCTTCTCGAACCAGTGTTGGCACTGAACACCTTTTCCATGAATAGATTTTTGGGGTTCGCCGGAGTGGGCACCTCCCAGGTGATCTCGGCAGAAGCCGTCCTGTCCTCTTCAGCGTCCTGCGACCCCTGGCCCGCCCCGGCTTCGGGTGCCGAGCCAGCGGGGGGTGCCGCGAGCGCCTGGGTTGGCCCCTGCGGTACCGTCAGCTGCGGTCCCATATAGGTGAACTGGCGGATTTGTTCTTCCGCCCGCCGCGATGCTTCCTCGGCAAGCCGTTGCCTCTCGAACGCCAGCGATGCTTCCTGCATGCGCCTCTGTTCCTCGGCGCGCCGCGCTGCCTCCTCTGCAAGCCGCTGCTTCTCCGCAGCCAGAACAGCATCCTGCGCCGTTTTTTCGCCCTGCGCGCGCTGTGCTGCTTCCTCCGCCAATTGCTGGCGCTCGAGTGCCAAAGCCTGCTCCTTGGCTCGCTTCTCTTCCTCTGCGCGCCGCGCTGCCTCTTGGGCAAGGCGCTGCCTTTCGGCAGCGAGCGCTATCTCTTGAAGTCTTTTTCCTGCTTCGACCCGCCGCTGCCGCCTCTTCCGCAAGACGCTGGCGCTCAACGGCCAGCGCTGCGTCTTTGGCTCTTTTCTCCTCCTCTGCGCGCCGCGCTGCTTCTTGGGCAAGGCGTTGCCTTTCGGCAGCGAAAACTATCTCTTGAAGCCTTTTTCCTGCATCGACCCGCCGCGCCGCCTCTTCCGCAAGACGCTGGCGCTCAACGGCCGAGCGCTGCGTCTTTGGCTCTCTTCTCCTCTTCTGCACGCCGCGCTGCTTCTTGGGCAAGCGCTGCCTCTCGGCGGCCAGGATTATCTCCTGAAGTCTTTGTCCTGCCTCGGCTCGCCGCGCCGCCTCTTCCACAAGACGTTGGCGCTCTGCCGCGAGGGCTGTGTCGTTGACTCTCTCCTCCTCTTCTGCACGGCGTGCTGCTTCTTCCGCGAGCCGCTGCTTCTCAGCAGCTAAGACTGTTGCCCCCGCCCTTTTGTCTTCTTCCGCCCGCCGCGCCGCATCTTGGGCAAGCCTTAGCTTCTCGGCCGCCAGTGCTATCTCCTGCAGTCTCATAGCTGCCTCGACTCGACGCGTTGCCTCTTCGGCTAGCCTCTGCTTCTCAGCAGCAAAGGCCGTTTCCTGCGCCTTCCTCTCTTCCGCGATGCGTCGTGCTGTATCTTCGGCGAGCCGCTGACGCTCCAGAGCCAAGGCTGCGTCTTTTACCTTCTGCTCCTTCTCCGCGCGCCGCGCTGCTTCGTCCGCGAACCGCGCTGCCTCCTTGGCAAGCCGTAACTTCTCGGCCGTCAAGGCTATCTCCTGGAGTTTTTTTCCTGCCGCGATCCGGCGCTCTGAGTCTTCGACGAGCCGCTGTTTCTCCTCGGCAAGCGCAGCCTCTCGGGCTTTTTTCTCCGCTTC
>CAVYOS010000020.1:0-88296 GCA_963770205.1 uncultured Alphaproteobacteria bacterium | reverse complement strand
CCGCCGCATCGATGTCATATTGGGTGCACCGAAAGTCGGGAATTTCCCCATCGAGGAGGAGCCAGAAGGCCCGGGCGGCCTTCATAGGGGAGGCCAATAGAGCCGGCGTTCACCCAGCAATGCCTTTCAACCTTTGATCGAACTGATGGTGCACATTTCACGTTGCGATGACCGCGGGACGCCGACTTTCAGCTAGTTATGCGTAGTTCGGCACCACCATAAATGCGAAGCTTACCAACTGGCCCGAATTGTTCCAGTATTGATGCGGTGTTCGGGAGGGCAAGTACAGCAGGTCCCATTCGTCCAGCTCGAACCAGTCATAGGTCTCAGGCAAGTACACGTGACGCTTCCTGCCGTGACGAATATCACCTTATCACTAGGGTGGATTCTGCTTTCACTTGAGCCGCCGGTATCAGATCGACAGTTCCCGCAGTCATTCCTTTGTACTGACAAAAAGCAACTCCATTATTGGATGCTGATCGCCGTAGATGAAGTGCAGAGCATCCTGCTTCCTTGCCGTGATGAGGCCGCCGTTGCGTTCTGCATCCGCTTTACGCTCTGAAAGCGCATGTGGCCATTTCCCTAACAGTTCGATTGGCCGGCTTTCTCGCCGTGAAATCTAGGCTTGGTAGCTCCGAACTCCACCTCAGAAACATTGGGCGGGCGCTCCTGGGGCGCGTACCAGTCAAGCACGATCGTTTCGTCACTCGCTGCAATTGTATCCGAAATGCCACTTGGCGCCCCGCCAATGTACTGCCTCGCGGCACCGGCCACCGCGATTTGGCCTGAAAGCGATCCTGAACCGCGATTTCGCCTTTGAGGACGTAATAAAAGCGATCTTGATCGAAGAACGATTTCCATGTGTCTGAAGATTTAAAGTATCCGCCGGCTTGAGCCTGAAGATCAGCGTGCCGATTACGTCATTTCTGCCGTAGATAACATCTGCTACCTCTCCGGACTTGCTGTCTCCCCATAGAAATCTCGCGGCATCTTTGTGACGGACGAGCATCAGACCCTTCGAACGATACGACGCCCTTCGGCGCATTCTTCGGCTTGTCGCTGCACATTTCGGTTCCTTGAGCGGCTCGCTTAAAGAGAATCAGACAACCCACCATCGCTGGGCAATCCTAAATCCATTCATATCGTAGTTCGACAAAGCGTTCCGTGAGCCGCTTTCTTGGAATGCGCGGATGGCGGTCTTCGATTTCGACCCAGCGACATGGCCAAGCTCGGCCAGTTGGTCCTCTCGCAGGGTGAATGGAAAGGGAAGCGCATTGTATCTGCAAGTTGGTTGCTAGAATCGCTCCGGAAGAAGATAGGCGCTAGGCACTTGCACTATGGGTATCAATAGTGGATCGGCTCATCGTCGGTTAGCTCGAGAACGGTTGAATGGTTTGCAGCTCTAAGGGACGTGGTGGCCAACGTATCATAATTGTGCCTTCGCTGGATTTGGTGGTCATTTTTACGGCAGGGCTCTACAATTCAAACGGCGAATGGGCTCTGATGAATAACCTTCTCGAGATTTACATTTTACCCTCCATTTTGCCTCGCTGAATGACGCGAGGAGCAGCCAAAACCCGGAGACCTCTGTAAGCCCTCGTATTAAAGTCAGTTGTTATGCCTAGTGGGATTTGTGCAAATCTCCGTCGGATTACCCTTCTTGAATCAATAACCGCTTTCAGCTTCACGAAGATTTAATCCCCAGAGAGACGCGTCGTTGCCATGGGCTTACAATTCATGTTTGCCCACCAGGCATCACCACTAATGCCATATCCAGTTATCGACATCTAACAGACGACAATTGAGGAGGAAGTCAGTTAAGGCGCTTGAGGCCGATAGGACGATATCGCCGCTGCCAATAAAACTGACGGGCGCATGGTTAGACCTCTCGCAATATTTACTGAAAACATCGAGTATTAATTGAGACCCTAAGCTCAGCTGAAAAACTGACAAAAGAGAGCCGCAGGAACGGTCCGAACGGCAGCAGTACAGCTTTCGCTGGCTAAAGCAGAGCTTATCTCTACGGCGTTGGCGAGCTCAACAGGTGGCAAGGGACATCCAGCACACATGAGCCGAAGTTATCCCTTTGATCTAACCAGCGCTAGCCCTCAATAGAGTCCCTTCACGGACTCAAATATACAATTTCTCGTCGGATTGAAATTATAGGGATTGAGAGGGGTCGAGATGACCGTCGTGTACTGGGCCACCGTCGCATGATGCCGAGGAATTTCTACGAATCGTCGGTACTTGGGCCGAAATGATCAACCTTTTACCACTACACTTCACAACCCACAGAGATCCGCTGTCCCGCAAATTACTGACCATAGGACGGTTGTGCTGGCACAAATGATTTACGAGCACTAGCTGCCCGGATGATCAAGTTTGCCTGCCGTGCTTATTGGATGTCAAAATAAGTACTGTTGCCCGGTTGGCAGCCAGTGTGACAATGAGGGTGCCGCAATGTATCGAGGTCAGAGGGCAGCGCCATGTAGCATGTCGCACGCCTTGTGCCGAGAAGGTTCTGCTTGGATGCCGATGTCTGCGCTTCGTAACTACGGCAACTTATAGTTACAGAGAACTTTTCCGACTTCACCTTTGACTTCGCTACGCGCACCCGGCTGCCCACGGCTTGCAGTCGCGAGACGTTGGTATTCTTCGATCTGCACCCTTTGGAAGGCAGCATTTCTCGTTATGTCGGACTGCGCATTGGTCTTGATATTGGCAGCAGGTCCAGTAGAAGCTCCTCGCTGTAATCGAGGCGAGAAGCAATGGCAAAGTTTAAGCTGGTGCCCCAGGGCCGTCCTGCCATTGCCTTCCACTCACAAGTGGTTATTTTATTGTTGGAATGCGCGTTAGCTGCTGATGCGCTTGGACCGACGCCTAGCGGCCATTCTGGTCGCCGATGTTAGCCCAGCTATTCAGCGCTAATGGAGCGCGACGAGGCTGGAAGAAAACGTACGCGCGATTAAAAGCTCATCGGCATGAAGTAACGGAGCCGCTGATAAAGCAGCACCGAGGACGCATCTTCAAGCTTACAGGCGACGGCTTGCTCGCGGAATTCGCAAGTGTTGTCGACGCGGTTCAATGCGCCGTGGACATTCAGCAACAGATGGATGAATCGGCGCAACAGTTCACTTCCTGAGAACGAACGTATTAACGTCCGCATCGGCATTAATCTTGGCGATGTCATTGTTGAAGGCAAGGATCGGCATGGTCGAGGCGTGAATATAGCCGCTCGCCTGCAACAATTGGCGGAAGCCGGTGGAGTTGTCATATCGGGCACGACCTACGATCAGCTAAAGACCAAAGTCAATGTTAGCTATAAATTTCTGGGCGAGCACCACCTTAAGAACATTGCAATGGTGGTCAGGGTATACAAGGTTTTGCTTAATCCCGAAGGGGCGGGCACGAGGATCAATGCATCCAAGCTCCGGATTCCATCCTGGCGAGTGATATTGGCAACCACGGCGGCCCTACTGCTCGCCCTGGGTATCTTTTGGCTCAGACCATAAGGAATAAGGTGTGGCCTGATCTGCCGCTACCTGACAAACCTTTGGTGCGCGGTGCTCCCGTTTGCGAACATGAGTGGCGACCAACAGCAAAAGTTTACTGCAGACACCCTAACCAACGAATCTGATCACGGGGCTTTCTCAGGTCTCGGGATTATTCGTGATCTCGCGTAACTCGACATTTGCTTACAAAAGAAAGACGCTTCCTCTGCGTCAGATCGCAAGGGAATTGGGCGTGCAGTACATTCTGGAGGGCAGCGTCCAACGCTCTCCTGACAAGATCCGGATTAATGTCCAACTCATTGATGGTATTTCCAATGGCCACGTCTGGGCGGAACGCTTCGACGGATCACCAAGTGATGTCCTGCCGTTGCAGGATCGGGTCACCCGTAACGTCGCCGATGCGCTCGCGGTTAAACTGACGCAAGAAGAAGAAAAATCATTATCGCGCAGTGAAACAGCGGTTCCAGCGGCCTACAGAACTTTTCTACGCGGTTGGGCCCATACACGGCGTCGTACGCCAGACAATTTAGTTGCCGCGGAATATCAGCTCGTTCAGGAAAGCGGTGCAGCTTGATCCGAGGTATGGCCGCGCCTATGCGGCACTCGCCTTGACTTATCATTCACTTAATCGTCGTGGGTGGACATACGCTGTAAAACTCGGCACGAGTGATGTACACAAGCAAACACTGGCACCTGTTCATCAAGCGTCAAAATATCCCACTGGCTTGTACTATCAAATCAACGGGCAAATATTGGAGGATAATGGCGATTTCGAAACGGCAATGAAGCAATACAACCAAGCTCTTGCTGAAGATCCAAGTGACTCCTTGAGCTACGTTTTCATCGCCAATGCCTTAGTATTGAGCGGTGGATCAAAGGAGGCGCTAAGATACCTTTGGACCGCCATGCGACTCAATTAGCATTACCCAAGTATATACATAGAAACACTAGGTTACGCCCAGTTCTGTCTCGATATATTTTGTCCAAGCGGCCTTAGCCTTTGAAGAAGCCTTGAAACTTAGTACCGTTTGAAGAAAGAAGCAGGTATGTGCAGCCCTCACTGGCCGCGACCTATGCTATATTTCGGTCGCAAACAGGACGCCCAAGCCACCATCGCGCGTTTCAGCGAGATTAAGATCAGCCGCGGTGGCATGCCCCCGGATATTCTTGATATCCCCTACGGCTTTTCTAATGACGGTGACAGGGATCGGGTAACTAAAGGGCTTTTATTGGCTGGCATGAATTTTAATGCTTTTGATGAAAAATATGCCGCCAAATATCAAGGTACCGCACAGACGAAATTCGCGCTCTTTTTTATCGGGCACAAAGTGCACGGACACAATCACCAGCAGGCAACCGAGCGCTCGGCCTCTGTTTCAACTGAAGGCGTGATTTCTATGTCAGGTGATTGGGGCAATGTCACTGGCGGAACCTTACTGCTGGAGGGCGATCTCTTATGCGTGCGTTCTCCCCGAGCCAAATATGCGGTGATGTCTTTCGTATTCCGGGCGGTACAAAAGCTAAGGAGAACGAATATGTTTGGCGTGAAGGAACGTTCTCTCAGATTGAGTAACGACCCGCTTTACCAGTTGCCTTGAGGAAAGGTTCGCTGCCTCAACCGGGAGCCAATTCGACGTAGTTTTCTTAGTTGGTGGCGGTCCATTAAACATACAACAGAACAATTTCCTTGGGAGGAATTCGACTGTGCTCAAGCTGCCTTAGCTTGCCGGAACAGCTAAAGAGAGCCCGCAAAGCCGCCAACGTTATTTACCGCGCTTTGGAGCGCCACTAAGCAGTCATGACCTAGCGTCTGGAGCTTTACCTTGTGTTTCCGTGTCCCGCGATTTGGGTCCAATCTGGGTTTCGAAGGGGTCAGACCGCATGACTGATTTTCACTACCAAGACCCGGCAAATTCTACAGTCGAAAGAATTTAAGATGGTCACCGCAGACGATGTTGCCAAGTGGATGGTGCAGCAAATTCACGATAAGCGCTTTCTCTATAGGGAGGAAGTTGTGCGCAAGATCAGGCGCAAATTAGGTGAAAGCTTCACCCGTGTCAAATCGAACGGAAATCTTGCCATATCTCGAATTGTATTGAGGGCATTTAGCAAGCCTCGAGGAACAGCGTGGTGTGGGAACGAGGGGAACGTATGTGGCGGGCACGAACTGATCACGATAGTCGGAGCAGACGGCAGGATTAGTGGCTGCTGCTCGGAAGAACTAATTTAATTCGGGTCCACCATGTGCCATGCCCATGAACAGCAATACCAACTCATGGAACATGAATTTCGTTACGACAACCGGCAAAGTCGTCATGGATTTGTTTCACAATTCAACTCGAATGTGGAGCGCGACTCGACAAACTGGGGGTCTATGTGACTTTGTCCGAAGCGACAGGCCGAGAATATGCGGCTATCTTTTGGTTCGGGGTGGCGAGCATGCGCATGCTTACGCTCTCTGGCTTTGAAGAACCTCACTGGAGTCGAGATAGAAAAGACGTTGGCGACACCCAACATCAATCTCGGTAAGATCGATCCCAGAGAGCCGCTAATATCTGGAGAATGGCTCAGGCCCGCTATAGGGTGGCAGGATTCCAGAACTTGAGGGCACACCAGCAGCCTTCACGCCCTCCCTATGACACGCCAAAACAATTCCATTACGGGTGAGGATCGAAGGCCAGTGGGTGCTCCATTAGGCTGCCCCGTTGAGCGAGTGCTGAACTGAGAGAATTGGGCTACTGTGTTCTGGTGGCCTTGGGTAAGGATAAAGTGAAATGCCGGTTGGCAAAGTAAAGTGGTTCAATAGTCAAAAAGGTTTCGGTTTCATAGAGCCGGAAGGGGGTGGAAACGACGTATTCGTGCACATATCGGCGGTGGAGCGTGCCGGGCTGAGCAACCTCGCTGAGGGTCAACGAATATCCTACGACGAGCAGCGCGATCCAAAGAGAGGCAATACTCAGCAGAAAATATCAAGCCGGTATAGATACACATCGCGGCGCGTTAGAAGGAGTCGCCGATGGCGTACATCCACGTTACGGCCCTTGTATGCGTAAGTTGAGTCGATAAGTCGGCTCGATTAACGTCAACCGAGCCGACTTAAGCCGGTTCTACTTATTGCCGGACCGCTCACTCGCAGTTGTTGCAATCGGTCGTACCCTTATCTATCTGGCCCTTGGCCCTGATACAGTTACCTGGCCATTGTTGTCGGGATTAGCATTTGCATTGTCATTGTCTAGATTGCCCTGACCCGAATCTTGGCTAAAACCATTGTGCTGTCCTGCTGCCAGAGCAGGACCCACTGAGCCGATTACCAAAGCAAGAACGGCCGCTGTCGAAATAAATGCTTTACGCATGATGTACCTCCATCCGAGCCAGATTGCTCATGGCCCTTTTTTCGAGAGGCAATGCCTCCCTTGCTTCACCTTAACTGACCACCAGGGATGTTACTGTGATACAGGTCACAATATGCATCGATGAGATAAATACTCTTAGCCTTTCCCATGCTTGCTTTCGGCCTTGGTCCGGCCCCGGCTGACATTTGTCTGAATCCCGACAAGGACGGCGGCAATGATCCGCCCAAGCAGACCGGCAGCAAACAAGGTAGTCAAAAAGGCGGACCGGGGCCTGAAGGCAACTCGGGTAACCGAGTTAAACTGACGAAGGTTGGACTGGTAGTCCTACACGGATCCTAATGAGTTAAGTCTTTGCTCTCGAACAGCCGTAGAGAAACTGAAGGGGGCTGGTAGAATTCACTTTTAGCGTCATGGAGCTGATAATACCCAGAGTAAAGTATGCCTGGTGTTCCTATTGGCCGCAGACGGCGCTGTGCGGCCAACTTTTTTATCACTTCAATTTCGGCGTTTAAAAGTTGCCTCTCCTGACGCTGTAGCCTGGCTTAGTAATCCATACTACGTTTGAGCGTCGCGATATCTTGGAGGCAATAGTAGCCTGTTGACTTGGTAATTACCTTGCGCCGCTTCCAATCGCTCAGAGCCCGGCTCACGTTTTCGCGCGCGATCCCTGCCATCACCGCGAGATCGGTCTGCTTGATCTTATGGCGGATCAGGACGTGCCCGGAGGCGTCCTCTTCGCCAAGAACCTTGCAAGTTCGAGCAGGGCGCGCGCTAGGCGGGATTTGACCGTCATAAAGCTGGCTGCTGCCACCGCCTCGTCGGTTTCCCGCAGGCGTGCCGCCAGCACATCTACAAGATACCGTAGATTTCGGGATGCTGTTGCGCATATTCCTCGAATGCCGCTCGGCTAACGAAACTCAGATCGCACTCCTTGACTGCGAACACCGATGCCGATCGCGGCCCCCCATCGATGACACTAAGTTCGCCAGCCATCGCACCGGGACCGAGCATGGCCAGTATCCGCTCGTCTCCTCGCGGCGAGGTTATGATGACTTTGAGCAAACCATGCTCGAGCCGGTAGCAGCCATCGCCGGGATCACCAGCATGAAACAGCGCCTCACCGGCTGTGATATGGCGGGATGTCGCGTCCCGGAATAGTCGCGTCGACAGGTTTTCAGGCAGGCTGGGCAGTATAACGGACCGACCAGGAATCAACGTCTTGATCATCGGCGTGTCTTACCTGCTCTATAGAGAGGCCCGCCTGAGCGTTCAAAGGCAGTAAATAGGAAGGAGGACCGAAAGTAGGCCATCTCGGAAGCGGGGCCTTCACCAAAGCCAGGCTGAAGTTCCACCACAGCAGACTTGCCCGATCCGAGCTCCCGAAAGGTGCCATGAACACTCTCTCTTGTCAGCACTAACGGTACAGCTTGAGCTTGGTTCCCAGAATGAAAGCTGAGAGCCCTATTCATGGAAGGCTCCCGATGGGAGCTGAGCCTGCCAGCGCCTTCCAAGGCCGTCTTCTGGGTCGCTCGATATGGCTGTAAGAAGAACTCTTCGATCGGAGGGCTTACTATGGCCTTGGGCGGAACAGTTCGACGGCTCGATCCTTCCCCGGCCCTCCGTGTGCATCTCCCTCGCCCCGCCTTCTGTGTGAGCAGCGGCAGGGTTGGACACACAGGCGATTAAGTCCGACTTGCGGCTTACTCAGCTACAGGTCTTGTTGGTGTATTTCTGGTGTAATTGTGCATCGACGTACAGGGATAAACAGGGGACAAACAGGGACAAACAGGGACGAATAGGCTAAGTCTTGAGAGCCGATTGGCTCAAACCGCATTTTTTTAGTGCTTATGGGGCGCAAAGAGCACTGGATGGACAAAGACTGGCGAAGACTTAAATCTGTTGCTGCAAAATAGCCCTGGTTCATCGCATCGGGGTCCGACAATCCCTTTGCCCAAGTTGCTTCGGTGCAACTTACCGCGCGAAACTAGGGCAGGGCTGTTTGTTGTGAGGACGCCCAAGATATGCCCAAGAATGAGCATTTATAAACGGACGCAAAGAGACTTGTTCGTGATCGATCAGCCTTGATTTCAAACGATTTTGCGGCAGCTCACGACGTTGACATCGTAGGGGTCACATGTTCGATCCATGTACCGCCCACCATCTGCTTCCTTGAGTTGAATCAACAGCTTCTGCTGAATCTTTGAGATGCAGATTCAGCGCTCAAAACCTCGAATGCCCAAGATAGCGATAGGCTGGTGGGCAATTTGCAAGTGCCGTGGATGCAGTGCGCTGGCGTGCGACTTTCGCTAATGAAGCGGCCGGCGGCGGTACACTCATGATGCAATGAAGCAGGCGAAAAGGCGTTTCTGTGGTTATCTCATCAGTATAGCGATAATTTGAGGGGAGGGGAATGATCGCAGAAACCCGGACCGAGCGTCGGCTTGCCGCGATCCTCGCCGCGGACGTGGCGGGGTATTCGCGCCTTATGGAGATCGACGAGGAAGGGACGCTCGCCGCGCTCAAGGCCCATCGCAGGGAACTCATTGATCCGCTGATCACCCAGCATCAGGGGCGCATCGTGAAAACCATGGGCGACGGACTCCTGATCGAGTTCGCGTCAATTGTTGACGCGGTGCGCTGCGCCGTCGTGATGCAACAGGGGATGGAGAGTCGCAATGCAAACGTCGATGAAAGCCGTCGCATTCGCTTTCGCATCGGCATCAATGTGGGCGATGTGATTGTAGAGGGCGATGACATATTTGGTGACGGCGTCAACGTCGCGGCACGGCTCGAGGCCCTTGCCGAGCCCGGTCAGACCTGTGTCAGCGCCACAGTGCGCGAGCACGTCGCCGAGAAGCTTCCGATTGGCTTCGCCGATCTGGGCGAACACAGCGTGAAGAACATCGCCCGGCCGGTACATGTCTATCGGATCGAGACGCGGATTGAGCCCGGGAACGTTAGATTTGGCCGACCCAGAGCCTGCGTTGCCGGCACTTCCCGACCGGCCGTCGATCGCAGTCCTGCCCTTCACCAATCTGAGCGGCGATCCCGAACAGGACTACTTAGCAGACGGGATGGTTGAGGACATTATTACCGGACTTTCGCGTATCAAGTGGCTCTTCGTCATCGCGCGAAATTCGAGCTTCGCCTACAAGGGAAAAGCCGTGAACGTGAAGCAAGCCGGGCGGGAACTGGGCGTGCGCTACATTCTTGAGGGAAGTATACGCAAGGCCGCAAACCGCGTGCGGGTCACCGGCCAACTTATCGAGGCAGAAACCGGCCGGCATGTTTGGGCAGATCGGTACGACCGCACCCTCGATGACGTCTTCGCAATCCAGGACGAACTCACGATGAGCGTGGTTGCGGCCATCGAGCCGAGCCTCCGCCAGGCGGAAATCGAGCGCGTCAAGCGAAAACGTCCGGACAGTCTCGATGCTTATGACCTCGTGCTTCGCGCCCTCCCGCACGTCTATACCGCAATGCCAGATGGGGCCGCGAAGGCGCTGCCGCTTCTCGAAAAGGCGCTTACAAATGCAACCTGACTATGCGCTTGCGCATGGGTTCGCTGCCTGGGCGCACGAGATTATCTTCGCCCGTGGTGGCGCTCACGAGGAGAACCGCCTTGGAGCAACCCACCACGCCTATGCGGCGATTGCTCATGGCCGCGATGATGCTATCGCGCTGTCGCTTGGGGGCTTTGCGCTGGGCTTAGTCGCGCATGATCGCGAAGCGGCCCAAGCAAGCGTTTGAAGCGGCGCTAGCGTTAAGCCCATCATGCGCACTTACCTATATCTTGGGCAGTGTCGTTCATGGTCTATGCCGGCGATGCGGAGCGCGGAATCGAATGGGGTCAGCGTGCACTCCGGCTGAGTCCTTTCGATCCAATGAAAATGGCCCCACTTCTCGCGATCTCGCTTGGGACATTTCCAACGCGGCGAGTATGAGGCAGCAGCCGAGGCAGCGCATAATGTGGTTCAGGCAAATCCCTACTGGAGTTTGGCACATGTAGCTGCTCGCGGCAACGCAGTGCGAAGATGGGAAAGGCCGCCAGCGCCAAGTCCGCTGCTGGTCAGGTGCTTGAGCATGCAACCCAGTTTTACTATTAGCGGATTATGCGCCGCCTTTGATATTCACCCATCGCTTGCCATTCCGATGACTGAAGCTTTGAAAGAAGTGGGACTACCGGATTAAACTGGCCGACACGCAATAGAAGCCGGTGTATCATTGCGCCGGCCAAGTGCTCGTTGCACTGCAACAGCGGAACGCACCGCCCGCACCGGACAGGAGGAAACCAATATAGCAAAAAGCTACTACCTCTAGCCGCTCAATCAGCTTCGTCGAGGCGACGCAAGTCTGCGGCTGGGAGGGCATCTCGAAAGTTCGCGTTGCGCTTCCATTCCGGCATTGGTGGAACGTGTCCAGGTGCTGGCGCGAAGGGTGAATAGCTCTGCAGCTCCATCCGATGAATGTAACGTGGGCAATTGTCGAATATCCGTTCCGCTCTGACCCTCACTACCTGTTGGCATCCTTCAAACTCGCTCATGAGAGGGTCGCTTTCATCGATCGATGCTGTGCCCAGCACCCGCAGCCGCTTGGGTCTCTCGGACCAACGTATGAACAGTAGCCCGACATTCGGGTTCTCTAATATCGCTCCCAAGCTCTTGAACATCCCGTTGCCATTGTAATCAGGGAACGCCAACTCGGCTGGACCGGTTACCCGTACAAATCCCGGCATTCCGCCCTTGTAGGAAACATCCGGCCGCCCCTCGGCATCAGCCGTGGCCAGAAAGAACATGGGCGCTGTTTCGATGAGTTCGCGATGTGTGTCTGAAAAAGACTGAACTAAGATTGCCTGTTCTAATCGATCTGCAATACGTCGCGAGTTGAAACGATCCTGGAGAAAGCGAGAGCCGGCCCGGTAAAGCTTGCTAGCGCGCATTCGGTTTTCCCTTTCGGCTGAAGCGCCTTGTCACTGCTTATCAAGGATCACGCGTTGTGGACTTTGACCATCACTAACATTCCCCGACCGGGCGGCAGGTTTCAGTCCAAGCTGGAGAGTCTTAAACCGTCTGCAATTTTCCAATGTAGTCTTGTTTCACAAGCGGCACTCCCAAATGCCGCAAAATGCCGTAGACGATCGCAACGTGAAAGTAGAAGTTTGGAATGATCGCACGAAAAACGTATTCTTCTGCTGATAGTTTTTCATTGGCCAGTAAATGCGATGAATAGTTTCGCTCCTCGGCGCCCTTGAGTTCCTTGTCGGTAATCGTCTTGAGGAAGGCAATGGCTCGCTCGAGACTCAATTTCAGCTCATCGATGGTAGACTCATCGTAAGAGAACTCAGGAATCTCCTTGCCGCTGAGCTGCCCTGCAGCCTCAAGAGCAATGAAGTATATGTAACCTACCTGCTCTTTAAGATTGTACATGTCAGGCGCAAGCCTGCCCGCCAACAGCTCTCCCTCAGAAATTTTCTTATGTGTGGCATGCTGCTGGGTTCTTCCAAGCAAAAAGAGCGTATTCTCTAGCCCTCCAATAAGAACAGGTATCGTTTGCTTAAAAAGTGTCATTCCCCAAGCCATATCATGTTTGTTGTTCAGCAGCCTAGTGGTGCAGAGGCTTCAGACGCAACCCATTAAAATAAGCGATCACTATTTCCCGACAAAATCACATTCTGATTGTGCAGGATCGGTTCAGTCAGATCGGCTCCATTTCCACTCGCTTGTCCAAAGGGAGTACCATACGCTGTAAGGGAAGTTTCATTTCGCTGAGCATGGAAGGCTCTGGGCAGGAGTATGGAGCGAAGGATTACCGCAATACTTGCTGCCGACGTCGTTGGTTATAGCCGTCTTATGGCGGAAGATGAGGTCGGCACGCTGGCGCGGTTGAAAGCCTGCCGCCGGGAGGTGGTTGACCCTGCCATAGAAACGTTCCACGGCCGCATCATCAAGCTCATGGGCGATGGCGCTTTGGTCGAATTCGCAAGTGTTGTGGACGCTGTCCAGTGTGCGGCAACGATCCAGCGAAAAATGATTAGCCACGACCAGGGCGTACCCGAAGCGAGGCAAATTCGATTTCGCCTTGGGATCAATCTCGGTGACATTATTGTTGATGGGGACGATATCTACGGCGATGGAGTCAATGTTGCGACGCGCCTCGAGGGGCTCGCTGAACCCGGAGGTATTTGCATTTCTGGTACGGCCTTTGATCAAACGAGACATAAGGCTAATGTTGGGTTTGCCGCGCTGGGAGAGCAGCGTCTAAAAAACATCCCCGACCCCGTACGCGTTTATCGGGTTTTGCTCGATCCCACCAAAGCAGGCAAAGTCGTCGCCGCCCCGACACGACCATCCGGGCGAAACATGATCGTGGGTGGGGTCATATTGCTGCTCATTGCTCTGGCTGCGATTGGATTTGCATGGCACAGGTCCTTAGCGCCGCAACGGCCAGCCGTCGCGGTATTGCCCTTCGCAAATCTTACCGGTGATGCAAGCCAAGACTACTTCGCTGATGGGATTACCGAAGACCTAATCACCGATTTGGCCAAGCTTTCGGGCCTCGATGTTATAGCTCGCAACTCCGTATTCGCCTACAAGGGAAAACCCTTCGTTTTGGCGGATGTTGGGCGCGATCTTGGGGTACGATTTGCTATTGAAGGAAGCGTACGTCGGACTGGTGACCAAATTCGTCTCAACGCTCAACTCGTTGACATCGCCACCGGCGATAATTTGTGGGCCAACCGCTTTGATCGCCCCACCAAGGAGGTCTTCGCCCTCCAAGACGAGATTAGCCGGGAAATTGCCAAGGCCCTGGGAATGGAGCCCTCGCCGGCGGAAAGTGAGCGTATGGCACGCCCGCCGACGGAAAATCTTGAGGCCTATGACTATTATCTTCGGGCCGAGCAAGCGGCACGTACGGGCCAGCGGGCGCGATTGGGGGAGGCTCTTGCGCTGTACGAGAAAGCGGTCGGGGTGGACCCTTCCTTCGCCGAAGCCTACTCCGGTGACGCGCGCACAACCGTCTACATCTGGCGCGTTTCGTTCAATGAAATCATCCAGAGCGCCCCTGCGCGAAAGAGAGCCTATGAAAAGGCAAGCCGTGCTTTGGCACTCAATCCAGACCTTTCGTCGCCTTACGCCATTCTCGGTATCATGCAGGTCGTGGACCAGCGCTACGAAGAAGCAATCGCCTCGGCGCGACGAGCGGTTGCCCTGAGCCCTGGTGATGCTGGAGCGCAAGTAGCGCTGGGTTATGTTCAGTTGTTTGCGGGCGATCACGCTGAAGCAGCTACTGCAGTCGAGACCGCGCTAAGGCTAGATCCCGATCTTTCACCCATAGATCGAGAAATTGCGGGTCTCGTTTTTCTTCTTCGAGGAGACACGGCAAAAGCCATCGAAACTCTGGAACGCACACGAGCCGATGCACCGGCCGCTGCCGACTTCCACATTACTCTCGCCGCAGCTTACGCTCGCGCAGGCCGCTTAACTGATGCTCGCGCCGCAATGGCAAACGGGCTTCGCCTTCAAGGAGCTGCATTCGACTCCATAGCCGCCTGGCGAGTCAGCTTCGCTCATTTTCGCAACAAAGAAGATTTAGCCATTCTTATAGATGCCTTGCGCCAGGCTGGCATGCCTGAGTGGGCGTTCGGCTTTCGAGGGAACGAGCGCGATCGGCTAAAAGGAGAGGAGATTGCATTGCTGGTTCTCGGTCATACTTTGCAAGGCCAAATCGAGCCCGGTTACCCAGCTATTATGCAGATTGATCCGAATGGAAATGCGGCATTCCGCTCAGTAACTCAACTACTCACCGGGACGGCCTATATCGATCGCGATCTCCTCTGTGAGAGGAGTGAGAATATGTTTGGACGTCCTGACTGCGGCCCCGTCTACAAGCAAACTGATTCCACTGGCAAACTCTCATATGCCTACGTCAATGCAAGCAAGGTATTTTACTTCTCGCAGGTGAAGTAGAGCTGTTCTACACACCCACCTCACTGATACGGATCTCGATTCAACTCGGCTATAGCTTTTGGCCAATTGGCATCGGCCTTCGGGACGAGTTCGTTCGCGTGATTGGCAAAGTGCTCTGCGTTTCCCTTGTCATAGATCAGATATAGCTTCCCATCGATGATTTTGAAGGCTTCTGGATCCACATTGACTGTTGTCGATCCGCCGACTACCTCACCGGCGCAGTAACCACCATACTGCGGGGCATATTTTACCGGCTCGTTCATGAACATTTCGCGATTCTTGTTACTGGCAAAATGCCATGGTGTACCCAACCATTCGTAGGAGAACTTCTCTGATCCCTTTACTGGCCGGTTCTCAGTAAAATAAGCCACCGTATCATAACCCATGATTGCTACGCCGCCGAAGTAGCCGGTGTTCACCGAGTCGTCGGCGGAAGCCGATACCGCGCCTGTGGCACCCGCAAGGGCAAACCCTACTGCTGCTAACAGATTTTTACTTCGCCTCGACATACCCTTCCTCCTTAGTCATTGGATCTGCATGCATCTAGCTACGTCTGCCGCGCTTAAGCCGGTCGCGTCCTGGCACGTTACGCCGTGGCGCCTCAACAGCTGCATTGCCTCTTTGTTACCTTTCCAAAAGGCGCGGGCCATTGGCTTATAGCCATGGGCTTCTCCACGGTTTACGTCTGCGCCTTTAGTGATCAAGAATTCCGCCAGTTCAACATGGTTTTCCTCGACAGCTACCATCAGCGGTGTGACGCCCGACTTGTTGGCTGCATCCTCAAGCACTGCGCCTTTCTCTAGCAACAGCTTGGCTATTGGAAGACTACCGGAAAAGGCTGCTGCGTGGAGTGGAGTAAATCCTCCCGAATTGCGGGCCATGACATCAGCGCCTTTGACAAGCAACAATTCGGATATTGCAAGCTGATTGCCAAGAGCTGCATTGATCAGTGGAGTAGCCCTATCGGGAGCGCGGCTATCAACGTTGGAGCCATTGGTGAGAGCCTGCTCGACAGCAGCACTATCTCCCGCGGCGACAGCATCAAACAACATGTCTCCGGCGACCGCCATCGTCGCAGCGAATCCCAACAAGAGCACTGTCAGTAATGCACGCATTGTCCTCTCCATGAAGAACTATACAAGTTACGGTAAGCCTTGGAAAGCTAGTTCGCCCCATGGGGTCGACAGGGGTCAAACACTGGTTATCAGCGCCAGCGGCAATGCCGATGCGCTGTTGGCGCACGATCGGGCACAGGCGAGGAGAAATCCCTAGCCGAAGGGAACTGCATCGATCACCAGCTAGGTGCGAGTGTACTGTGCAGCAAGTCGTGGAAACTCTTCTCTAATTAGTACCGAGAGAGGTCTAGGCGCCTGCCCAACTCATTCTCTCGTCATAATTTGGGCAATTATCGCGCGGAAGGCAACAAATCTAATATGCTGTGCGGACATTCGGGAGCGGCTGGGAAATCCAGCAAGTTGCAACACGCCTATGACTTTTCAGCAGCGACTTTACATTTTAGTGCTGGTTTCAGTTATTCCGGCGCTGGCTATTCAACTCTACGGCAGCATCGTTTCTTACCGGGAGCGCGAGGCACAGGTTCACCAGGAAGTGCTGCGACTGGCTGAGTATGTCTCAAGCGAGCTGGATCGTATCATAGAGGCCAACAGAGCGGTCCTTATCGCGATTTCACAGGCGCCGTCGGTGATGGCCCAGATTGAACCCACTTGCTCGGCTTATATTCGCGCTGTGAACAGAAAATATCCGGCTTTTGTGGGCTTCAGCGTAGAGGACAAGTTGGGCCGGGTTCGTTGTTTCTCAGGGCTGCCATCCGCTGATCTTGCATGGTCTCAGCAGACCGATCTCAGTGAGTTCCGCCTTCTTCAAGGAGGCCAAGACTTCGGGTCATTTCACTGTCTCACCGGTTATTACTTTCTATGGAACCAAAAAACCGGTCTTGCCGCTGTCGCTGCCCTATTCCAACAAAGCTGGCAAGTTTGCGGGAGTCATCTCAAGTGCCATCGATCTTGCATGGCTCAACAACTACTTTGCCACCAAGCCGCTGCCGCCTGGAGGGGTAATTAGTGTTGCTGATCGCAACGGCACTGTTCTCCTGCGTGTGCCAATGTTGCCCAACACCATCGGAACGGCAAAGGTTCGGGACGATCTGCGTTGGATAATGACGGCGGTTCGTCCTGGCACCACTGAAGCAACCTCTCGGGACGGGAAGGCACGGATATTCGGTTTCATCCCGGTTGCTGCGACTTCAAAGGGGCTGCTTGTTACAGTGGGTGCGGGGAAGGATGCGGCCCTGACAGCTACCCGCGGAGCAGCTGTTCGGGACCTTGCATTGCTGCTCCTGACCCTCTGCCTGGCATTGTTGGCGGCTGCCGCTGGGGGTCGTGTGTTCATTCAGCAGCCAGTTGCGGCTTTAGCAAAGACCACACGGCAATGGAGCGATGGCAAGTTCGGGACGCGCGCGGCGGTATCCGACCGAAAGTCGGAAATAGGTCAATTGGGTGCAACATTCAATCAAATGGCCGAAGCTCTTGAGAAACGCGAACTGGAGCTAAGGACGGCAATCGAGCGGCGCGACGAGGCCGTTAGGCATAGGGAACTCCTTATTAACGAGCTAAATCACCGTGTAAAAAACATGCTGGCAACAGTTCAAGCGATTGCACAGCAGACCCTGCACGACGACAGCCCGAATAAAGGGGCAGCGGAGATTTTTAGCGAGCGGATAATCACCCTAGGGAGAGCTCATGACGTGCTCACCAAGGAAAATTGGACGGGTGCCGCCATGAGTGAGATTGTCATGAAGATTGCGGGGGCTCATTGTGGCCCGGGCAATACGCGTTTGCGGACTTCGGGACCAGAGGTGCGCTTGAATGCCAAGCAGGCCCTGGCATTGTCGATGGCGTTTCATGAGCTTTGCACCAATGCTCTAAAGTACGGTGCACTATCAAACAGCAACGGATACATTGACATACGTTGGTCTATAGATAGAGCTGAAGGAGAGATTTTCTTGCTTATTGAATGGCAAGAAAGAGATGGACCCACGACACACCGACCCAAGCGGCGTGGTTTTGGCATGCTCTTAATTGAAGAAGCTCTTGCGCAGGATCTGAGCGGTGCTGTTAAAATTGACTTTAAGCCGAGTGGAGTTGTCTGCACCATAAAGGCCCTGCTACCTGGCAACAGTGTTGCGAGTGCAACAAACACGGTCGGTGGACTGCTTTAAGTAGCAGCAAGGTGCCTATTCAGCAGCACCAATCGATAAACTCTACCGGATCAGATAATTTGTTTCCTGGGGGACCAGTGCGCGCTCCATTTCTTTTGATACCGGCGGGACCATGCCTTCGCCGAGACCAGCACTAAACGATAGGAGAACAGCCTTGACTGCGGTTTCCATCATGAAGGTCTCATCATAGAAGTGGCGCATTACGCGGCGAGCGATGACATCGCGAAGGAGCGCAGTGGAGTTGACCCCACCCCTGGCTTCCAATTCCAACAAAACCATATCGCAAATGCTTTGAAGCATACGCACTTGTTCAGGGCTGCATGAGCCCAGATATCGATGCATCTTGGCCTCCCTGTTCAGGCCCTCGAGCAAGGCTTCCTCAGGCTGCATATTGCGCTCGGCCGCTTATTCGATAAAGCCTGTCGGCATAGCTATTGTGATCGGAAAATTCGATGGATGCCATGCGGCTCGAGCAGTGGCGCTCACCTCCTCACGAGGAGATGCAGATTTTCCGCTGGAGCTGCGGATGCCGAGGGTTTTGCGTTCCCTCGACACCGGCCCCATCCACCGCATCGGCCAGAGCTTGAACGGTAGCGGGGGGTGTGTCACTCTCAGAGCAGTTGTGGATTTCCACTAAGATTTGTGTCGACGAGCACTTTGTCCACTAGGGGAAGAGTCATGAAATATCCATCGAGACGTTCCGTGCTGATCCAGGCAACCGCCCTGCTTGGCTTCCTTGTAGCGGGTTCCAATCTAGCCTCAGCCGATGTCTTGATGACGTCGCCAAGGCTGGCGTGGTCAAGGTCGGCATTTTTGAAGATTTTCCTCCCTTCGCCTCACTTGGCACCGATATGCAAATCCAGGGCTATGACGTCGATATGGCCAACCTCATAGGCAAGGCCCTTGGCGTGAAGGCAGAGCTGGTGGGGATAAATGGCCAGAACCGAATTCCCTATTTGACCGAGGGAAAAGTTGACCTGCTACTGAGCATCGGGTTCAGCGATGAACGTGCCCAGGTCGTCGATTTTACAGCACCCTATGCGCCTTACTACATCGTCGTCATGGGACCGCGCGACGTTAGAAGTGAAGGGCCCACCCGACCTGAAAGGCAAAACGATAGCGGTCAACAAGGGCACTTTGGAGGACACGGAAGTCACCAAGGTCGCCCCGGAAGGCGCGGAAGTGCAGCGCTATAATGACTACGCCGGCGTCATCTCCGCTTTCCTATCAGGCCAGGCCCAGCTGATGGTGGTGGGCAACGATGTCGGTGCCACTATCCTGGCAAAGAAACCGGCAATCGAGCCGGTTGAGAAGTTTCATCTCCTGACGTCGCCCTCCAACATGGCGGTGAAGAAAGGCGAAACAAGGATTCGCAGAAATTGAATGATATTGTTGCTGGAATGCGAAAGACGGCAGTCTTAATGAACTTGCGCTCAAGTGGCTGAAGCAACCGCTTCCTAGCGACTTCTGAGTCACCATCGTTCTAACCAATGGGATATCAGCTCGATTTTTGGGCGTTGGCTGGTTATCTGGAGTTTGTTTGTTAAGGGGCTGGGACGACCCTTGCCCTTACCGCGGTTGCCTCCACAATCGGCATCGCGCTCAGTATCGGCGGAGCGGCAACAGCGCGCTGGGGGGCTCGTTGGGCCCGCACGTTGATCGCGGCCTATGTGGAGCTCATTCGCAATACGCCGTTCCTCATCCAGCTATTCTTTATTTTCTTTGGCTTGCCAAGCCTTGGCTTACGGATGACCGCGCTGCAGGCTGCCATATTGGCAATGACAATTAATCTAACGGCCTATTCGATCGAAATCTGCGGGCAGGTATCGAATCGGTTCCGCGCGGCCAAAGGGAGGCCGGCCTTGCTCTGGGCATCTCGCCGATGGCTGTGTTCATTTGGGTTATACTGCCGCAGGCTGTGGCCAATGTGTATCCTGCCCTAGTCAGTCAAATCGTCATTACCATGCTGGAATCCGCCGTGGTGTCGCAGATTGCCGTTGTCGATCTCACGCATGTTGCCGATTACATACAGTCGCGCACTTATCGTGCATTTGAGACATATTTCGTGATCACGTTGATCTATTTATGCATGGCGCTAAGTCTGCGATGGCTTTTGGCGCGCGCGGGCAGCATATTGTTCTCGGGCCGTCCCCGATGAGGTTTTCGGGATGATCAGTCTGTCAGTCTGGGAGATCGTGCATTTCCTGCTGCTGGCCGCACGCTGGACCTTGCTCTTATCGGCGATTGCTTTCCTCGGCGGCGGGACTGCCGCATTGCTGCTGCTTTTTATGCGTTATGCGCAACCGCGATTGGGCGCCACGCTTGTTCGCTATTACATTGAACTGTTGCAGGGCACTCCACTTTTGCTGCAGCTGTTTCTGGTATTCTTTGGCTTACCCCTGTTGGGGATCGAGGTATCGCCGCTGTTGGCTGCTGCAGTTGCGCTCATCCTGTATGCCAGCGCGTTTCTTGCGGAAATTTGGCGCGGCTGCGTCGATGCCGTACCGCGAGGTCAGTGGGAGGCCAGTGCCGCTCTGGGCCTGAACTTTATCTCCCAGATGCGTTATGTAATCCTGCCGCAGGCCCTGCGCATCGCTGTTCCTCCCACAGTGGGATTTCTAGTGCAATTGCTGAAGGCGACAGCTCTTTCGTCGATTGTCGGCTTCAATGATCTGACAAGGGCCGGCACTATTGTGACCAACGCTACCTTCCAGCCCTTTTTAGTTTATGGGCTGGTAGCCCTCATCTACTTCGCCATGTGCTATCCGCTCACCGTCTGTTCCAGAATTCTGGAGCGGAAATTGGGATCCTACTAGGCTGATTAATCTACTAGAGAACCGTTCATGGACCCTCAAACCACCTTGCAATCCGCGGACGCAGCACCGCCAATGGTTGAGCTGCGCAAGGTCAGCAAGTGGTACGGGCCGTTTCAAGCACTGAAGGATGTATCACTGTCGGTGCGCAAGGGCGAACGGATGATTATCTGCGGACCTTCGGGTTCAGGCAAATCCACCGCCATCCGTTGCGTCAATCGACTTGAACAGCATCAAGAAGGCCAAATCTTCGTTGAGGGTATTGAGTTGACCCCGGAATTCAAGGACATCGAACGCATACGTCGCGAAGTCGGCATGGTGTTTCAGCAATTCAACCTTTTTCCGCATTTGACCGTGCTTCAGAATCTGACATTGGCACCGCAACGGGTGCGTAAAATGTCACGCAAACAGGCTGAAGACCTCGCCATGCGTTACCTTAGCCGGGTGAGGATCTCGGAGCAGGCGCAGAAATATCCCAGTCAATTGTCAGGGGGCCAGCAACAACGCGTGGCAATCGCTCGTGCGCTGTGCATGGAACCCCAGATCATGCTGTTCGATGAGCCAACCTCTGCGCTCGATCCGGAAATGATCAAGGAAGTCCTCGATGTCATGGTCGAACTCGCCGAGGCTCACATGACGATGATCTGCGTGACCCACGAGATGGGATTTGCCCGGACAGTCGCGGATACCATGGTCTTCATGGACCATGGTCAGATCGTCGAAGTGGCGCCGCCCGAAGCGTTCTTCTCAAACCCTCAGAACGAGCGAACCAAGCTGTTCCTGAGCCAGCTTTTGGCACATTGACGAGATCCAATCAGGGCATTCCTGCCATTGCGTTTTTGTGCTTCCCTGCATTCATGAACCATAGCCTTCTTTTGAGCGCCCAGGAAATCAGCAAGGCTTATGCCGGAGTTCCCGCGCTCGATTGTATCTCGATCGATATTGGTTCGGGCGAATTCTTCACCCTGCTCGGCCCCTCCGGCTCTGGCAAGACCACATTCCTAATGTGCCTTGCGGGGTTCATCAAACCGACGAATGGCAGGATCCTCGTCGACGGCGTCGACATCACGTCCAAAGCAGCCGAGGATCGTCGATTTGGAATGGTTTTCCAGGGCTACGCGCTATTTCCTCACATGACAGTGAGACAGAATGTCGACTTTCCGCTCAAGGTGTTGGGGATGAAAGCGGTCGACAGGAAGAAGCGCGTGGGCGAAATGCTAGAGGTAGTCGGCCTTGCGGATTTTCACGCCCGTCGCCCCTCAGAGCTTTCGGGCGGCCAGCAGCAGCGCGTAGCCCTGGCGCGCGCGCTGGTGTCGAAGCCCAAGGTGCTACTGCTCGATGAGCCATTATCTGCCCTCGACAAGAACTTGCGTGAGCAGATGCAGCAGGAACTCAAGGCCCTGCAGAAAGCCTCGGGGCACACTTTCGTCTTCGTGACCCACGACCAGACCGAGGCGCTTTCACTTTCATCTCGCCTGGCTATCTTCAACCAGGGCCGGCTGCAGCAAGTCGGAACCCCAAAGGACGTTTATGAGTGCCCGCAAAATCGCTTCGTGGCGAAATTCTTGGGGCGCATCAACCTCATTCCGCTTGAAGCCGCCAGGCCGGACAAGGCGCTGGTTGCCGGCCAATTCGAGGGGCGGGTCCTCAAGGCCCGAGCCAATCGAAAGCTGGACCAAAACACGGTTCTTGCAATTAGGCCGGAGCATATGGGGATCAGCTTCGCTCCACCACCGCCTGATCAAAATGCCTTGCGCGCCAGGCTTGTCGACTGCGTGTACGGGGGTGCAAACAGTGTCCTACAACTTGTATCCGTTTCGGGCCTGTCGCTGTCGCTTGATATACGCAGTTCCAGCGAGCTTCCCCCCCTGACAGTTGGGCAGGAATTATGGGTCACGTGGTCCGCGGAAAAAGCTTTTGCAATGTCGGGTGTTCCCGGCGAGGAAGAAAAGAAGGAGGAGTAGATCATGAGCAGGGATTATCTAATGTCATTAATGAGGGCGGCGGAACGCGGCACATTAAGTCGCCGCGCATTCATTGCCGCGGTCGGCGCGGCAGCCGCGGTACCAACGGCGCTGCGATCAACCATGTCCTTTGCCCAGGCCAAGGAGCTTGTGCTCGTCAACTGGGGCGGCGATGCTATCGATGCCTACACAAAGGCGTATGGCGAACCCTTCGAAAAAGAGACCGGCATCAGAGTAAAGATGGACGGGTCGGGCCCTACTGAAGGTGCAATCACCGCGCAGGCGAAGAGCGGGAGCGTTACCTGGGACATCGTGGACGTTGATCCCTTCTCCGCGATCACATTGGGTAAGCAAGGCTTCCTCGAGCCGATCGATTACAGCGTAGTCGACAAATCCAAGAGTCGTCCCGATTTTGTTTGGGACCATGCCATGTCGTCCTACTTTTTCAGCTATGTCATCGCTTATGATTCAGAGCGCTATGGTGAAAATGTGCCCAAGGGCATGGCTGATTTCTTCGATATTGAAAAGTTCCCAGGAAAGCGCACCATGTACAAATGGGGCGTCTCGAGCTGGGAAGCGGCGGCTTTGGCAGATGGAGCCTCTCCCGAAAAGCTCTATCCTCTGGATGTGAAGAAGGCTCATGAAAAGATCAAAGCCTTCAAGGAGAACGTTATCGCGTTCTGGGGAGGCGGTGCAGAGAGCCAGACAACCATGCTCAGTGGCGAGGCGCCAATGGGAATCGTCTGGAATACGCGCGCAAAGCTGATCGAAAAGGAAACCAACGGTCGCATCAAATATATTTGGGATCAGGGCCTGCTTTCGCCCGGCGCCTTGGCATTGATGAAAGGCGGGCCTGGCGGCCGCGAGAATGGAATGAAATTTCTTGCAAGCGTTCAGGATCCACAACGACAGCTGGTCATGTTCGATATGCTGGGGCAGGGGCCCGCCAATCCGGCGGCAGATGCCTTGATTCCCGCCGATCAGGCGCGCCATAATAGCGTGGCACCCGAAAACGTCGCCAAGCAAATTGCCCTCGATATGGAGTGGTACGCGGAGAATTACTCCAAGGCGCTGGACGAATACCTAGCCTTGATTTCGGCTTAGGTGGAAGCGGAGCGGCAGCCGTGACTGAGCTCAATCGGAAGCTCGGTATTATCGCGCTGATCGCTCCGCTCCCGTTGTTTCTGGCTATTGCCTATGCTCTGCCATTCTTCGGCGTGATCCGCTGGAGTTTCACTCTGCCCGAACCGGGCATCACGCAATATGCGCGGGTTTTTACCGATCCCATCGTGCAGACCGTATTCGTCCGCACTTTGAGGGTCTGCCTTATCGTGACCGCTCTCACCACGATTGCCGCCTATGCCATGTCCTATGTGTGGGTGTTCGGCTCAAGAACGGTTCAAATCATAGTCGAGTTTTTCATCCTGATACCATTCTGGATCTCAACACTCACTCGCGCTTTCGGCTGGCTGGCGCTGCTCTACAATCGGGGCATCGTCAACTCCTCGCTTCAAGGGCTAGGTTTCATCGACGAACCCTTGGTGCTGGTGCGCAATGAATTTGGAGTCGTGGTCGGCATGACCCACTTTCTAATACCTTTCGCCGTGCTGCCGCTGGCATCCTCCATGCGCCATGTTGATCGGCGTGTATTGATGGCGGCGCGCGGCATGGGATCGACGCGGCTTAGAACCTTCTGGTCCATTTTCGTGCCGATGACCATGCCCGGCGTTATCGGTGCGTCCATTATCACCTTTATCTTCTCCCTTGGTTTCTTCATCACCCCGGCGATTCTCGGCGGTGGGCGGAGCGTGCTCATTGCTGAATTCATCTATGTTCAAACCTTTCAAACGGTGAATTGGGGATTGGCGGGGGCCATCAGCGTTGTGCTTGTACTGGCGGTCGGAGCGTTGATCGTGCTTTTCCTTCGCCTTACGCGCGTTGACAAACTGGTAGGCTGAAGCCATGGACATCTATCGCCCCGGTCCTTGCGCCCTCATCTGTACGGCTATCGTGGTTTTGTTCCTGATAGCTCCCCTGATTGCGGTTGTGCCGACCTCGTTCACGTCATCCAGCTATTTATCCATGCCCACGGGTGAATGGTCGCTTAGGCACTACCGAACCTTGATCGATGATCCGCAATGGGGTCAAAGCGCTCTCTTGAGTATTTCCATAGGTCTAGTCAGCAGTGTGCTCGCAACATTGCTGGCGGCCTCCTTTGCGCTTGGTCTATGGTTTCAGCAACCCCGCTTATCGGCAGCGCTTATCGGTTTTGTCATGCTGCCCATGATCGTGCCGCCCGTGGTCTCCGCCATAACTCTTTATTTTCTGCTGACTTCCATTTCCAAAGTATCGGCTGTGCTGGGCTATGACACCTGGAGCGGTGTGGTGCTGGCCCACACCGTCATGATCGCACCTTTTGCGGTGATCTTGATGATGGTCGCCTTGAGTCAAGTTGACCGGCGCATCGATATGGCGGCCCGTGGCATGGGCGCCTCGCTCTGGCAACGCATAAGCCTCATCATCGCGCCGAATGTGCGCTTTGGGATCATATCCGCTCTCTTTTTGTGTTTCGTCCTGTCCTGGGAAGAGATTGGCGTGACGCTCTTCATCACCAGCGTCGATGCCATCACCTTGCCGCGCTTAGTCTGGATGGGATTGAGGGACAATGTCGATCCGGCGGTCGCAGCGGTGTCCGTCCTGCTGATCATCGCGACCATAATTGTTCTTGCCGGGGTTTTATGGGGACGCGAGCGGCGGTCCCGCTCAGTCCTTGTTCGCGCAGCCAATGGGCGAGGTCCGGAATTATGAGTACCTAGACTACAGGCTCTACTCCGCACCATTCTGCAATAAAGAGCGCGATTACTTCTGTGGTGCGCCTAAGGGACGCGAGATCAACGCGCTCGTCAAAGCCATGATAGTTTTCTGCGAAGCATCCATAGTTGAGGGCAGGGATGCGGTCGTATAGTGAATACACCCTGGCATCCAGATATGCCGTGGCAAGACTCGTCTCAAGGCTCCGTCCCGTAACCGTCTGGTGTGCTCGCGCAAGCACCGCTTCAGCATTTGATCCCGGCTCGAGCTTATAGCCCTCGGCGAAAAAACCATTCCAGGTGATCTTCGGCGGATTGTTGGCGAGGAAAGAGTCGCTTCGGGCAAAGCGAGTGATCTCGTCTTCGATTTCGCGGGCCGCAGCTTCGGCATTCGTACCCGGAAGCATGGCAATCCGGCACTCGATTCGGCACCAGGCCGGAACAGATGAGGCCCAGTCCCCGCCTTCGATGCGACCAATGTTAAGGTTGAGCGGATGGTCGCTGCCGCCGAACAGGGGATCGCTGAGAGCCCGCTCATTCCAGCGCTTCTCGACCTCTCTCAACGAGCCGATCACCCGATAAACGGCGTCGATTGCATTGACGCCACTGCCCATGTAAGCGACATGCACCGGATATCCGCGGACTTCGATCTCAAACCAGAGCACACCCACATTGGCGCGGGTCAGCATCTCGCGTCCCGGCTCCGGAATCAGGGCCGCGTCGGCCTTGTACCCGCGCAGATGCGTCATGAGTGCCCCGTTGCCAGTCGATTCCTCCTCAACCACCGACTGGAGATATAACCGTCGCTGCAGGCTGCAATCCGGCGCGGCGCAGTGCATCCAGAGCAAATACTGCGGCCGAAACGCCGCCCTTCATATCACCGGCACCGCGTCCGTACATCCAGCCGTCGCGCACGACAGGTTCGAAAGGGGGGCTCGACCACATATCAGTGGGCCCTGCCGGCACCACGTCGACGTGTCCCTGAAGGATAAGCGACCGTCCGACTTCCACCCGTGGCCGATGAATTCCAACAACGATGGGGGCGGCTGAATGTTTGTCGGATATTCGGGAGCCCCCGGGATGGCGCTTTATTGCCCCATGATCGATGCCGAACACATCGACACTGAGGCCACGCTCGCGCATCGCACGTGCCATGAAATCCTGAACAGTGTGCTCATTGCCCCGAGTTGAAGGACACCGCACCAGGTCCGCAAGAAAGACTGTCTGGGCCGCGAACCCGTCCTGGACAGCGCTTCGGATCTTGCCCTGAATCGCAGCATCTAATGACATGGAACCCTTTGTCATGGTTCCACCGAGCCTTACTTCCAGGAGCCCTGACCGCCATAACGCATGCGGTTTGATTTGGCCGAGGTGTTGGTTATTACGTCTCGTGCGGCCGTCACTTCCGACGCCGTGGCACCCTGGGTGCGCCAACACTTTATACGAAGGAAGCGCATTTGCGCTCCGTGGCCCTCCATGCGTTCGCGCTGGAATGTCAGGGCCCCTTCGAAGTCCTTGCCACGGCAAAATGCATCAGCGGCAGGCTTGCCGCATTCCCCGTTAGCCGGCAAGCAGAATGCGATCCGATTTCCCCCTTGACGCGGCCTGTCATAGTTGCGGACCTCCTGTGCCAGGGGGGCCACCAACCTATTGCCCTTCGTAGGCTGCGCGCCATAAGCGACGGGTCCGGTCAACGCGGAGATGACACCCCATAGGCCGGCAGCAGCACCGATAAACCCCAATCGATGCGATAGTTTTCTTAAGTGAACTGACATTCGCGCTTCCGTTGGGTTCCACCACGTTAGGCTTTGATTACAAATTAGCCATCTTCGGAACCAGGGTCTGCCAGAGAAATTGATGCGTGCTGGGAAGGGTGATCGAATCCTTCCCTACAGGGAAATCCCCTCCACGCCTTCCCAAAGCCGCGCGAGGGGGTTTCCTTTTATCATAAGGGTGGTGGTTTGAACGAGCGGAATACGAGCCGGATTCCATTCTATCGTCTGGAAAGTCGACCAGAGGACCAAACTTGCCGCGACGCTGCACAAGTGCAGCGGCCGCCGTGCTCTGAGGCTGTAGGCCTAAGCGAATTCGAAATGATCGTGCGGGCTGCCAATGATTTGGACGACGACGGCTGCTAGCTTGAGCTGGTGACAACGCAGAAAGATTGCCTGTCGGTACCTCCCCTGTGTTGCATGATTCGATCCATTTATTTGGTAAATAAGTCGTCTCCACTGGAGAACCAAGCAACTGCTGGTCCTATCCCGTTCCATACTCAGTCATTTTTCCGCGAGTTCTACACGCACCCAGAATGACTGATGGCGCGGAGCTCACGATGGTGTGTTTAGCACTGGCAGGAGCAGCGCGGGCGTGAACCTTTTGTCAACGACTTCCACGCAATTTTACACACCGGGATGGCTTGGGGAGTTCTCACATGTTCGTAAAAGTTCCGACAGCTCTTGCCGTAATGTTGTTCATATCGTCGGTTTCGGCGCAGGCGATGCAATTTGCGGACCGGCCTGGCCTGATTTCCGAAAGGGTCAGCTCATCTGCGGCAACTCGCGCTCTGCCGAGCGACGATTGCTTGCGACGGCAAATCACCAATCGCCACGTTCTCCTGTCTCATCCAGTGACAGGAACAAAACTCGCAGATCGGCCGAGGCCGATCTCTAATCGCATTCGGATCGCGGCGGCAGAGATGATGTTTGAGGCCCGACCCGGCCGCTTATCCGCCGAGTTTAGCGCCATTGCCAAAAGCTCTGGCATGAGATTCGAATACGGACCAGGCATCGCCAGCGCCTGGCTCAACGCCGCTGCTGCTCGCACAGCGATTAGAGTTGAGCATAGCCCGGCGAACCGCTTCACAAATTGGGCTACGGGAAGCATCAAAGTTGGGAATCGTGATGACTTCACATCAAGCCTGACAAGGATAGGCGTTCAATCGAAAAAAAATCATCCGGATCGATTGTAGGTGCATCCAACCGAAGCCACGGGCATAAACAGGTTTCCTTGTCTTGGCCCCTTGATTCTTTTATAAATCGCTGGTGTGCGATTTTGGGCAAATATCCAATCGTTGGCGTGAACCGCTTTACGATGGTTTTGAGACAAAGGATTTCTGCCCTTCCGGGGGCCTGTATTTCAAGAGAAATCCTGAGCAAGACGCGGGAATTGTCGAGTTTCAAAACCAAGTCACTTACAGCGGCAATGGGGCCCTGAAACTCACTCTTAGAGCTGGTCGAAAAGAAACGCCGCAAAGCGGCAGCCAGCGGGCAGAAATCTGGGAGCGACCCGAGTTGTGGGTCCCCTATAATGAGGGGATCTGGTATGGCTTTGCCGTCAAATTCGCCGAACCAGTTCCTCAGGACGATCATCGCTATGTGATCGCGCAGTGGAAGCGTGAGATTGCCGGCACGCAAGGCGATTTCAGCCCCTTTCTTGCCCTTCGACTGAACAGGGGAAAGTTGTTTGCCACGGTTGAAACGAATTTGGTGAAGAACGCGCGAGGGGGCTCTCAAGGACGAACAACATACTGTGAAGCTGGGGAAACGGCGGTATGGCTGAGGCCTGAGACCAACCAGACCCGTGCTCTCGTCGCAACTGATGCTTTCTGGACGAACGATGACAGCAGGCGGTTCAGCGCTTGCACGAGAGATATCGTTGCGATCGAACGGGGCAATTTATTGCCCTCGCCGGCATCCGGCTGGATCGATTTCGTTGTTTATTCGAAACCCGGCCCAGACGGTACAGGGCACATCGAAATCCTTGCGAACGGCAAGTGGATCGTGACAGTGAAGGGCCGCATCGGCCACAGCGACAAAGGGCTCGGCAGGTTTCAATATTTCAAATTCGGTCCGTATCGGGCCACTCATCACAACAGCTGGACACTGTATTATGACGAGTTCCGCCGCAGCGTGAACCGCGCCGACGTTCTCAAAGATGCGCCCTAGCGGTGCCGTAGGGCTGTTACTTGGGCGGCGAGCAAAGTGACCTGGCCCCGCAGATACACGATCTCGTCCATCTGTGCATTCGAATTGTCGATCAACTCGTTTAGTTTGTTCCGCAACTCTGCGTTAGGCTGAGCGCCTTTATCCTCTGGAATTCGTTTGAGCGGCTTCAAATTCATCGAGCACCTCTGTATCGTAAAGGCAGGCTGGATTTTCACAGCACTTGGTGAAATCAGTTAAGAGATGTACGAGCAACCCGCAATGACTCTCGATACAAGCCTCCAGGAATCCATTTGGGCCAAAACCGCTCCACCGGTGCATTTTCCAGTTCTTGAGGGCAAGATTCGCGCGCAAGTCGCGATCATCGGCGGCGGATATACAGGCTGTGTCGCTGCTCTCAGGCTTGCAGAGCTGGGCGTAGACGTGGTGCTCCTCGAAGGGAGAGAGATTGGCTGGGGTGGATCGGGTCGAAATTCCGGTCTGGTGAATGCCGGGCTTTGGCTCAACCCCTCTGAAATCGTGCGTCACCTTGGCGAGATTTATGGCGGTAAGCTCATCAAGGGTCTGGGCAATACTCCAAGGCTGGTACGTGAACTGATCGAGCGCCACACCATCGATTGTGATGCAGGCAGCCCTGGTATGGTGAAAGCTGCGCATTCGAACTCGGCTCTGTCCAAGGTCAGTGAGACTGTGCGGCAGTGGAAAAACCTTGGTGCAGCGGTCGAACTTCTCGATGCGGATGGCATCGCCAAGCTTACAGGTACCCGGCGTTATCCAGGCGGATTGCTGGATCACCGCAGCTTCACCATTGAGCCGCTCGCCTATGCACGAGGCTTGGCGAAAGCGGCGTCCAAAGCCGGCGCGCGCATCTTTGTCGAAAGCCCGGTTCACATGCTCGAGCCAATCCCGCAGGGCGTACGCTTGGGCACAAATAGAGGAGACGTTGCGGCTGACCGCGTGATCGTCGCAACCGGGGCCTATGATTCAAAGCTGGTCCGAGGCATGGAACGAGGTTTCGTGCCCCTCGGCTATCACCTTTTTGCCACTGAGCCCCTCACCGCAAATCTTCGCGAGGTGGTGCTGCCTGGCAAGATGGCCTTATGGGACACCTCGCCATCGCTGCTTACGCTGCGCTATGATCGCGATTACCGTTTGCTTGTCGGCAATTTGGGTTGGCTGCCTGCAGCGCGGAGCGGGCATAAATGGGCATTGTCAGTCTTGCAATCCGCTTTTCCGCAGGTGGGCAGTGTTCGCTTCACCCACGGCTGGAGCGGAACATTGGATTTCACGGACGACCACATGCCATGGCTCGCCCGCCCTAGGCCAAACGTCTACATGGTCGGCGGCTTCAATGGCCGCGGCATTGGTCCGGGTGCCTATTGGGGCGGTGTCCTCGCCGACTGGGCAATGGGGTTTCCTGATGGAGATCTCCCGGTGCCCGTAACGGGACCTCCAGCCATTCGCTTCCAATCAGCCAAGCGACACATTTTCAGTACGGCTTTTCGCATCTCGCGCAAAGCCAGCCAGCTGCTGCGATAGCTATGCGCTCCATTGCAGCGACCTGGACAAACTCCACGCGACACGATGCCTGTGGATTGTAGTCGGTTCGCATAGAATCTCCTGGCGCCGTTTGCAGTATAGTGCTGGCTAGGCCAGTTCCATCGAGGAGGTCAGCACGTGGTGTCGAAGAGAAAACGCAGGCGGCGTTCTGCTGCTCTGCGCAGTAACGACGGGCAGCGGATGTTTGGAGACGTCTTGTCGATGGCATCGACGGTCGCCGAAAGCCGCAAGCACATGGTATTGGAACGACTGTCGCAGTTGGCATCTACAGCCAAAGACCTCAGCGACGAAATCGACGATATTCCCTATGCGCGTGACTTTGCCAAGGCTGTAGCAAGCAAGATCGACAAGCTTGCTGCGTATGTCGACAATACCGATGTTCCGGACATGCTCGATGATATCGCAGCCTTTGCACGACGGCAGCCCGGCGCGACGATGGCCCTTGGTGTAGTTGCCGGTCTCATTGCCACGCAGCTGTTGCGCAACCGGCCCGTTTCTACCGCTTGGCTTTTCGAGGGGCGATCCTCTCTGCGGGCGGAGGATAAGCGCGGCCGCTGAGAAAGGTCTGTCACATGGTCCAACGCGTTCATGCCACGGCCAAGGACCAGCCGATCGGTGATTTGCTCGTGGCGCTCACTCATGACGGCAAAGCCTGGGCGGCTTTTTCTCGGCTTTTTCCAGAGCGACTTCGCTGCGGCAGTCCGTTCACTTTGAATAAAGGAGGCCGCTGATGGCGAAACTGGACTCCTTGGAGCGGGAAGCAGACCGCTGCAAGGCCCAGTTCGAAGCTCGGCTAGAGGAGGTCAAGCAGCGGCTGAGCCCTGCCAGCATCGCTGAAGAGGCTGTGAATGCACTGGACCTTCCCGTTCGGGCCGCTAAGGCCGCTGCAATGAATTCCGTTCGTCGCAATCCCCTGCTTGCTCTTGGTCTGGCAGCAGGAGCGGGGTGGCTGTTATTGGGCGCCCGCCAGTCCGCAGTACGTACCCCGAAGCGCGCCCGCACGAGTAAACAAAGGCGAATGAAGGAGGTAAATTATGGCAGTCGACACAGTTGAAAACACTGCAACCCAAGCACCTGCGGGGAGATCGCAGCGCAAACAGGCCCCGTCAAAGAAGGCGAGAACGCGGAAGGCGACTAGCAAGCGCCGCCATGCCAATCTCCACGCTTCGACTGAAAAAGTGCTCCGCCAGCGCAAGCGCACCGTTCCAAGGGCTTATGATTGGACTGGCGAGACACGCACTCTGGTTCCTCGGCGTTTTGGCAGGGTTCGACTGCCACGGCGCAGCGACTTCCGCGCGATAAGTAAGGCCAGTCCACTTGTCCTGGGGGCGGTCGGGGTGGGAATAGGGATGATTCTGGCATCGATCGTTCCGAAGAGGATTCCGGTCCGATGGAGGGCTCGCGCCCTTTTAGGATGGGCCCAAACGAGCGCGCACGGTCGGCGTCGCTAAGCGTCGAGGTTTGCGCAGGAGCCGGGAGTCCGGTTTTATCGAGGCCGGACTCCGGCTCTTCCTGTTTTTCCGCAACTCGATATTCCGGCCGCAGTTTACCGCCCAGCTGCCGTATTAAGGCAAGGATGAGCGAAGTCCTCGTACCGGTTCTTATTTTCCTCTGTCTGCTCGCGGCTTCGCTTGGGAGCCTCGCTGTTTACGAGAAATTACCGGCTCATCATCGCGACGAAAATACCCATGCGATTGTCAAGCTGGCTGCGAATCTATTCGTGGTCATGACCTCGCTCGTTCTGGGTTTGATGATCAGCGCGGCCAAAAACACCTTCGAATCCGTTGACCGCAATGTGCATGCCTTCGCGACCGACCTCGTCCTCCTGGACCGCTCATTGGTGGACTATGGTCCCGGAACGAACGATACGCGACAGGACCTGCTCGCCTATGTCAAGCGGGCAGTGGAAGGCACATGGGGTGGCGGTGGCCAGCCTCTCATCGATGACATCGAAGCCGAGCGCATTCTAACGCGTGTCGGGGCCAGCTTAAGGTCAATCAAACCGGCCGATGCGGAACGCGCGGAACTGCGGGGTGTGGCGCTGGAGCGATTTCAGAAGGTGCTGGAGCAAAGGTGGACCTTAGTTGAGCAATCGGAAGGGACAATTCCGGCGCCGCTCATCATCGTGGTTAGCGTGTGGCTGATATTGATATTTGCAAGTTTTGGTTATCGAGCGCCTCGAAACATTATTGTGGTTGCAGCTTTGCTGATCGCAGCCGCACTTGTCTCCACAGCCATCTATCTCATCATCGATATGGACGTGCCTTTTTCCGGCCCAATCCACGTCTCGCCCGCACCATTGCAGCGCGTTATCGCAGAAATGCAGCGCTAAACCTTTTAATTAGAAGAGGGGCGGTTAAGGGGTAAACTGTTTTCTGCGCTCCGGCATATGACGGGCGGCTTTCTCAACATCACGGGCTTTTGTTGCAATCCACGTTCTTGTCCTTTAATTCAGCTCTTATTGCCTTGAGTGCGTCCTTGGGCAATGGCACTCCATGACGATCTGCGCCCGTTGTCGCAATATGGCAGGCATCAGCAATCTCCGGACTATCCGGTGAGAGTTGACCCTTCGTCGGTTCTGCCTCCAGAGATGTTTCCCTTGCGCACCCGCAAAGGAGCATAGCGGTTACAGCAAAAATCCCGGTCTGCAAGAGCATGAAACACCCAAGGTCCAAACTATGGCCAGAAGAAGACGTCGTCATCATGCCAGATGAGGCGAAACGTGGAGGAAAAAAATTGGAAAAGCGGCAATATATGGTGATTGAGCGCTTCAAGAATAAGGATCCTGTGCCGGCCTACCGCCGGTTTCAGGAGCGGGGACGAATGGTGCCTGATGGACTTGTTTATGTCTCGAGCTGGATCGATGAGGATATCGAGCGCTGTTACCTGATCATGGAGACTCACGACCGATCACTTCTCGACCAATGGATAGCCAGGTGGGACGACCTCGTCGACTTTGAAGTCTACCCTGTTCTTTCCACCCAAGAGGTGCTCGAAAAGATCACGCCGCGGTTATGAGCGGGCGGGATGAGGGGGTAGCCTCCCTCTCAGTCGCTCCCACTTCCCCTCATCGTCATTCCGGCGAAAGCCTCTGATCCAGCTTCACCCACTGCGTCCTGTATGGACCCTACCAGCGGATATTTCTTCCCCTCCCCCTTGTGGGGAGGGATGTCTGAGCAAAGCAAGACAGGGGGGTCTTGCGAAGGTTGCACCCTACCCCTGCCCCTCCCCACAAGGGGGGAGGGGAATTCTTTTCCTCTTGACAACATTCCTAGGTGTGTGTATATGGTCAGCATCTGCTCCAAGAAGGAGGCGGTCATCGCGAAGCCTCACCTCTTCTTGTTGATACGTGGAGCAGCTGCCGTCTGTCCCAGGGTCCCCGAGGCACCTTGGCAGGTACGGACGGCGGTGGGAGCGCTGTCGAGCCTCCGCATTTTGCCCCTCAGCTGGGGGGCACCAGTCCCACTCAGTTAATTCTCGAAATTAATGGAAGTGGGCACCAGTCCTACTCTTTGAAGTAGGCACCTAGGAGGGCCAGCCTCCCACCTCTCCTTCACCCCGGAGGGCGATAAGCCTGACCGAAGATTTGTAATTTGCATGATCAAGCCAGTTTCATGTGCGACAAGATCCTTGAGGCGGTTCGCTATTTTAGGAGATGAAGGACACACCACATGCCATCGGTGCTGATTACAGGAGCCAATCGCGGATTAGGTTTGGAATTCGCGCGCCAATATGCGGCCGATGGATGGGGTGTCTATGCAGCATCCCGAAATCCGGCGGCTGCGGAGCAACTTCGAGGCTTGGCGCAGCAGGCTCCCGACAGACTTACCGTCGTTGCCATGGATGTGACCGATGCCGCAAGCATCAGGACCGCTGCCAGGCAGCTCCGTGACACCGCAATAGACGTGCTCATCAATAATGCCGGGATCAGCGGCGCGGGCGGGCAGGTTACCGGAAAGGTCGATTATGAGTCCTGGGCGAGGGTGCTGGACGTCAATATGATGGGACCCTTGCGGGTGACCGAGGCTTTTGTCGACCAGCTTGCCCGCAGTGAGAGACGGCTGGTGGTTACCATCACCAGCGGGATGAGCTCGCTTTCCGATAATACTTCGGGCGGCTCGATTGCCTATCGCAGCTCCAAGGCGGGCGTGAACATGGTAATGCGCAGTGCAGCGCTCGATCTTGCCCCCCGCGGGATCAGCTGCGTGGTGGTCAACCCCGGCTGGGTCAAAACGGATATGGGCGGCCCCGGTGCAAGGCTAACCGCGCAGCAGAGCGTGGCAGCGCTGCGCCGGCTGATCGAGACATTCGGCCCCGCTCATTCCGGCAAGTTCTACAATTATGATGGCCGTGAATATCCGTGGTGAGCTAAGCTTTTGCCAGTGTCACGCTGCCGACGGAGATCATATGCAAAGACCAGCACGCGAGCCCTTGCTCGGACAAGACAATTGGGAGCGCCTCGAACCGCGGTTTGGCGAGGGAATCGGACATCGTGCTTCCATAGGACTCCTGGCGCTGTCGACCGACCGGGCCGGAGCGTTCGATGCCGAGGAGTTCCTGAGGACCAAAGGCGTTGCGATGTTCTCAACGCGCATACCGATGGCGCCGGTCGCGACGCCTGAGACTCTCGCTGCAATGGCGGTGCATCTTACGGATGCAACCCGACTTCTGGTTCCCGGATCGCGGCTCGATGTTATTGGATTCAGCTGCACGTCGGGCACCGTCGCAATCGGTCTCGACAGGGTGCATGAGGCCATTCACGCGGCACGCCCGGAGGCGCAAGTGACGACACCCATCGAGGCTGGTTACGAAGCCTTGCGTCATCTTGGTGCAAAACGCATTACGCTTGTGGTTCCTTATCTTGTGAAAACGGCAGAACTCGTCAGCGGGTTTTTCGAGCAGAACGACATCGAGATTTTGCGGCGCGCCACTTTCGAGCTCGACGGCGACGCCGACATGAACCGGCTTTCGCCTGAGGCGCTCATCGAGGCAACAATCGCCACCGACTCGCCCGACAGTGAGGCAGTGTTCATATCATGCACGGGTTTAAGAACGGCGCCCGTCATCAGCGTGCTGGAACAGCGGCTGGGCAAGCCTGTGGTGACGAGCAACCAAGCTCTCGCTTGGCACGCGCTGCGCCTGGCAGGAATCACGGATCGGCTCGAGGCAAGAGGATTGCTGTTTGCGATGGAGCAGGCTTACGCCTTCGCTCGGCGATAAAAGGGAGGAGGACGTGCCAGAGATCATTACCGTTGCTCCTCGCCGGGAATTCCAAACCTTTCATGATTTCCCGCTGTGCCTCGACCTCGACAAGCTTAAGGCCGATGTGGCAATTCTCGGCATACCCTATGGCGCGGCCTATAGCGTGGAGGAGATCTCCAACGACCAGATCAATGCGCCAACACATATCCGCCGCTACTGCGAGCGTGCATTGCGCGGGCTCGACCGCTGGGATTTCGATATCGGCGGAACATTGCTCGATGGTCGGGCAATCAGGGTGGTGGACTGCGGCGACATCATCGGCGATCCCGCCGATCCGGCCGCGCAGAGGCGCCGGGCCGAGCTCGCGGTCAGGAAGATTCTCGCCGCGGATGCGCTTCCCATCATTCTCGGCGGCGACCACAGCACTCCGATACCCGTGTTTCGAGCGTATGAGGGCAGGGGCCCGATCATACTGGTCCAAGTCGATGCCCATATCGATTGGCGCGATGAAATGAATGGCGTGCGCGAGGGGCTGTCGAGCCCAATTCGGCGCGCGTCGGAAATGGAACATTTCGATGAGATTTTCCAAATCGGACTGCGCGCCGCCGGCAGCGCGAGAGCGGAGGAGGTCGAGACCGCGCTTGCGTGGGGCGCGGTGCTCATTCCGGACATCGAATTGCAGCAGATCGGCATGGACGCCGTGCTGGCACGAATTCCGGACGGGAGGCAATATTACCTCACCATCGATGCCGACGGCATGGACCCGACGATCATGCCGGCGGTGGCCGGCCCGGCACCCGGAGGCGTTACCTATGATCAGATCAGGACGCTGATCCACGGCCTCATCGCAAAGGGCCGCGTGGTGGGGATGGATATCGTCGAGATCACACCGAAACGCGACGTGAACGGCATCACTGCCATTACCGCCGGCAGGCTCATCGTAAACCTGATCGGGCGCGCAGTACGGGCTGGATATTTCGGCAATGATTGATGCACTCAAAGAAGAGCTTCGGGAAGCCGGCGTCGTCGACACCCATTATCATGTCGGCCCCGAGCTGATCGTGCGCCGCTATGACGTGAAAACGCTGGCCGAGGCCGCAGCGCCCTTCGGTGCGACGCTTGTGCTGAAAAATCATACTTATCCAACGACACCGCTTGCCTCGCTTGCACGGGCCCGTTTCGGTGCGCAGTTTCTTGGTGGGGTGGTGCTCAATCAATATGTCGGCGGCCTCAATCCCCAGGCAGTCGAAGGCGCACGATCGGGCAATCGGGCCGATGTCGGCAATGAGAGTGCCGATGCTACACCCTTCGTGGTGTGGATGCCGACTGTCCACGCCCAATCCCATCTGCGTGTGCATGGTTTCAGCTTCGATCCAAGATGGGCCGGCTGCTGCACGCACGGAAACGAAAACCAACACTCACCTCCTGCGCAGGCGGCGACTGCGGATGAGCCGGTGATCGTGTTCGACGAGGCGGGCCGGCCGGCGCCGAAGCTGATCGCTACGCTCGAGGCGATGGTGCGCAATCGCTGCATCCTGGCCACCGGGCACCTGCATGCCGATGAGGTGATGAAACTGGTACCCTTGGCGCTGGATATGGGCATTCACCGTGTCATTCTCACCCATCCGCATTATCCCTCGATCAAACTGACAGATGAGGCGCAAAAGGCTCTGTCCCGGAGACCGGAGGTTTTCATCGAGCACTGTTTCGCCGTACACACCCAGGATGGCGTGCCGCTTCGCGCCTATGCCGAAGCCATTCGCGTCACGGGCCCTGAACAGGTGCTGCTCTCGACGGATTTCGGGCAGCTGTCGAGCGATCCATTCCCGGATGGCACGATCCGCTATGCGGCAGAATTGGGTGAACTTATCAGGGGGACGGTGTCCCGTGCCGACTTCATCGCCATGTTCAGTTCCAATGGGCGCCGCGCGTTGGGATTGGGCTGAAGTCGAAGCAGCCAGCATGATCGTACTCCATGAGCAGGCCCTGCGTGCATCTCACTCAAAGGGCATTGCTCTGGTCGCGTTATCGACAGTTACCTGGGGCTCGGGCGGCCTGTTTGTCAGGCTGTTGCCGCTGGATTTAGGAACGGTGTTGTTCTGGCGCGGATTATTCGCAGCGATATTCATCGGCGCCTACGTGCTCCTGCGGTTCGGGCGGAGGTTACCCGGCCTGGTGATGGCCATGGGTCCGCAAGGTATCCTGATCACGGTGTGCTCGACCGCCAGCACGATACTCTTCGTGGCCGGTGTTCAGCATACAAGTGTCGCCAATGCCTTCACCATTCTGGCGGCATTGCCATTCGTCGCTGCCGCGATCGCCTGGCTCTGGATGGGGGAGCGCCCTTCGGCCCTGACGATGACTGCGAGTGCCATCGCGCTCGTCGGTATCATCATCATGTTCAGGCCTGCGGCGGGCGGCCCGAACCTGGGTGATCTGTTGGCGCTGTTCGGCACGGTCGCGCAGGCCCTCATGACGGTCGCCATTCGCCGCAACCGGAGTGTGGAGATATTGCCGATCGCGTGGCTTTCCGTTTTGCTCAGCGTTGTGATCGCCATTCCACTGGCGCAAAGCCTCTGGGCTCTGACGCCGCGCGATTACGCAGTAGCAGCCGGCTTCGGACTGATCGCCGTGGCGCTCGGCCAGGTGCTCTATATGACCGGCTCGGCACTCATTCCGGCGCCTCTCGCGGCCCTGATCGGCACGATGGAGGCACCCCTCGCGGCGCTATGGGCATGGATCGGCATCGGCGAGGTACCGGCAGCTACCACTTTCATCGGGGGCAGCATCGTTCTCGCCAGCGTCCTTGGCCGTCTACTGCTCGAGCGAGGATCATTTTACCCCTTGAAGCATGGCTGAAGCCATCCATATACCATCCAGTTGGATGGTGGAGCATGGACATGGCCGTTGCGCACACAGTGCCCAGCCGGGCAGGGGAATCGGAAAAACTCACGATCAATCTCGGCTATGTCGATTTGGGCCGCATCGACCTTTTGGTACAGGAGGGCTTCTATTCGAACCGCAGCGATTTTATCCGCACGGCGATCCGCAACCAGCTCAACGAACATAAGAACGATGTCGGGAAGTCACTCAGCAGGGGCCATTTCGAACTCGGCCTGTGCACTTACAGCAGGGCTGATCTTGAAGCAGCAAAAGCCGCGGGCGCGCGTTTGAACATCCGCGTGCTGGGCCTTGCGAGCATTGCGCCAGACGTGCCCGCGGCGCTCGCGCGCGCCACCATCGAATCGATCACCGTCCTTGGCGCACTCCATGCCAGCAAGGACGTCAAGGCGGCGCTGGCCGATCGTATCCACTAGCCGTTCCACACAGCAGAAGGCCTCCCATCATGAACGCCGATTTCACAAGCGCCTTGCGCGCTGTGGCAAAATTGACCCGCTCGCAAAAGCTTGTCGAGGCCACAAGACTCATCCAAGCCACCCTGTCCGGCAAGCAGCTGCCACCGGCCGCGCAGGACGAGACGAAAGAGCAAGAGCGGCCATCGAAAAAGCCGTTGAGCTTGGTAGTCAATACGCTCCGCCGCGCGAAGCAAAATCTGGAAACACCCGTTCGCAAAGCCAGAAAAGGGCTTGCGATACCCGAGGGTGCGCAGTTCCTGGCCGGCGCGTTCAGCTGTCGGGCCGGCGCCCGGGATTATAGGCTTTACATTCCGAGCAATCTGGGTTCGGGGCGGCGGCCGCTGATCGTCATGCTGCATGGATGTAAACAGGACCCGGTTGATTTTGCCATCGGCACGCGGATGAATGAAATTGCCGAACACCACGGCATGTTCGTTCTCTATCCGGCCCAAACCAATCGCGCCAATCCCATGTCATGCTGGAACTGGTTCAATCCCTCGGACCAAGTCCGTGATGCCGGCGAGCCGGCCATCGTCAGCGGGATGACCCGAGAGATAATCGCCCAGCACAATATCGATCCGGAAAAAGTGTTCGTGGCGGGTTTGTCGGCAGGAGGGGCAATGGCAGCGGTGCTGGGAGCGACCTATCCCGATCTCTTCGCTGCCATAGGGGTGCATTCCGGACTGCCGTATAAGGCGGCGAGGGATGTCGTTTCGGCCTTTGCAGCGATGCGCGGCGAAAACAGCGCTGCCACGAAGAACAGCGGCGTCCCGCGCATACGGACCATCGTTTTCCACGGCGATGCCGATCAAACGGTGCACCCGTCAAACGCTACCAAGATCATCGCGGGGCAGACACAACCCAGCGATCTCCTCGAGGAATTCCAATCTGGCGGCCAGCAAAGCTACACCCGCAAGATCGCTCGCGATGCCAACGGCAAGATATGGAACGAACAGTGGCTGGTTCACGGGGTCCAGCATGGCTGGTCGGGCGGAAGCAGCGAGGGGAGTTTTACCGATGCAGGGGGTCATGACGCGTCGCGCGAAATGGTAAGGTTTTTCCTTGAAACAGGGCCATAGCCTGGCGGCGGCACTATATGAACGAATTAGCTGCCGGCCGGCGATGCAGACGTCGTGCTACGACGAGACGCGCGCAAGATTGATGATTTCGTCGAAAGCGATTTTTGCCGGCAAGGTTCCATAGGTGCGGCACCAATCACTCTCCAGACGCGAGGCGCAAAACGCTTCTGCCACGGGTGCGGGGCCATATTTGACCAGGAGACTGCCCTGCAGGACGATGGCAATCAGTTCCGCAAGGCGCCGCGCGTGGATGTCGCTGCTGGATAAATCATGTATGCCGGTTCGCAATTTATCGAGCGCATTGTCGAGCCGCCGGTCACCCCCTCGCGCCGTTTCGGCTTCGGCAAGCAATGTTTCCACTGCTGCCGGCTCCCGCCTGATTGTGCGGAGAAGATCAAGACAGATGACATTTCCGGAACCCTCCCAAATACCATTGAGAGGTGCTTGCCGGTAAAGCCTCGGCATGATTGATTCCTCGACATAGCCGGAGCCGCCGTGACATTCCAATGCCTCGCAAACGAAACCGGGCAGCCGTTTGTTTATCCAATATTTTGCAATCGCAACGGCGAGACGCGAGAAAAGCGCCTCGGTCGCATTCCCGGCCGATTGATCGAAACTGCGCGCGACACGAGCAGCGAGCATGGTGGCCGCGACCCATTCCACGACCAAGTCGGCAAGTACGCTGCGCATCAGCGGATGTTCCGCCAAGAGTTTCTGGAATGCCATTCGATGGGTTGCGTGATGAACCGCCTGTAGGACGGCCTGACGCATGAGGCCAGCGGCAGCAAGGGCAGTATCGAGGCGCGTGTGATGCACCATATCGATTATGACGCGAACCCCCTGACCCTCATCGCCGATCAACCTCGCCCAGGTGCTTCGGTACTCAATTTCCGCTGAGGCATTCGAGCGATCGCCTAATTTGTCCTTCAGCCGCTGAATATGAAATGAATTGCGGGTGCCATCGGGCCGCCAGCGCGGCACCAGAAAACAGCCAAGCCCAGAAGCGGTTTGAGCGAGAGTGAGAAATGCATCGGACATGGGTGCAGAGCAGAACCATTTGTGCCCGGTCAGTTCGTATTCGCCGGTATTTCCCAAAGGCCGTGCCGAGGTCGTATTGGTGCGAACGTCCGATCCGCCCTGTTTCTCCGTCATCGCCATGCCGATCGTGAGGCCGGTTTTCTCCTCCGGCGGAATGAAGCGATGGTCATAGTCGGGAGCGAGGATGCGCGGTGTCCATTCGGAGGCAAGGGCGGGCTCGCGCGCGAGGGCCGCAACGGAGGCATAGGTCATCGTCATCGGGCAACAGACCCCGGCGTCGGCCTGCACCAGGAGATACTCAAGCGCCATATGCGCGACATGGCCGCCAGGGCGCGATGTGGTCCAGGCGATTGAGTGAACCTCATGCGTCTTCGCCAGACGCATCAGCTCATGATAGGCGGGATGGTATTCGACCTCGTCCATGCGGCGGCCGAAGCGATCGAATGTTCGCAGCTCCGGAGGAAAGCGGTTTGCGGCCAGGGACAGGTCCGCTGTGTGCTCGGTTCCCAACAGCTTGCCGAAAGCTCCGACCTTCTCGGCAGCCCAACCTGCACCTTCCCTCTGAAGGGCCTGTTTTAGGATCGGATCAGCCTCGAACCAGTTGAATTCAGGAAGAGGAGGCGGCTGGTTGGTTACCTCATGGGTATCAAATTTCGAAATGGGTTGGCGGGGCGGCATGCGGACCTCTGAAGCCGCATTAAGTCTGTCCAAACCTTAACTTAAAATGAAATGTTCACACACTCATTTTAAAGTAGAGGTTTACCGTGGGATTACCGAAACAAGCCTGATCCTCACCCGGTCTGGAAACAAATGTGGTTGTTATGAGCAGCAACCCCGAGTTCGAGATCAATGAAGTTCTGTATCAATGGTGCGTGCGCGCGTTTTCCATGCTGCGCCGGCGTCTTGGCATTAATATCAAGGTGCATGATGCCAATGGCCATATCAAAGAGGGCCAGATCTTCCTTTTTAACCATTTCACCCGCTTCGAAACGATAATTCCGCAGTATTTCATTTACCAAGCGACGGGCGCCTATTGCCGTTGCGTAGCGTCGCACAAGCTGTTTCTCGGCAGCGAGCATTTCGCCAGGCTGTTGTGGAGCTGCGGAGCAGTGCCCAATGATCACCCCGGCCTGCTCGCGTTTCTCGCAGCGGAGATTCTGCGGGGACGGAAAGCCATTTTTTTCCCCGAAGGCCATATGGTCAAGGACCGCTTTGTCGCTCCGCAGAAAACGGATGACATGCTGCGGACAGCGCCCAAGCATCGGCAAGGCGCTGCCGCATTGGCCTGCGTGCTGGAAATATTCAAGAAGCGCATTCTCTCGGTTTACGAAGCCGGTGAGACCGAGCGCCTCGACCGATGGGTCAAAGCACTGGGATTGGCAGACGCCGCGGCATTGATCGCGGCCGCGCGGCAGCCCACCCTCATCATACCCGCCAATATAACGTTCAATCCCATACACACGAGCGACAACATATTGCGCAAGGCCGCGGAACTCTTCGGGCGGGAGATCAGCGAGGAGACGAAGGCAGAGCTGCTCATCGAAAGCAATTTGGTATTCAAGCGAACCGATATGGACATCCGTTTCGGCCAGCCAATCCATCCGGACATCACATGGAATGGCATGGACAAATTGCTGCTGAACCAGGTGTTCGAGCACATTCAGAGCCTCGAGGAGCTTTTCGCGCTCAAGGACACGGCCAGCCGCTGGGTCGAACGGTTGCTGGCCATGAGAATGCGGCGCAAAATCCAATTGCTTCGCGACCTGTGCATGAAGGAAATGTATGCGCGGGTCACGGTCAATCTGAATCACATCGCATCACGGCTTATCTTGCTGCTGGCGCAAGGCGGGATTGAAGAGATTCCGCGCGAGCGATTTCATCGCCTCCTTTATCTGGCATTCAAGAATGTTCAGAAGGACCCCAGCATATCGCTGCACCGAAGTTTAAGGCGGCCGGATCTCTATGAGGGCATTCACAATGGCGAGAGCGGGCTCGTGGCGCAGTTCCTGGACGCGGCCGGCAGCTCGAAGCTGGTGGAGTCAACCACCGATCACTACCGCTTCCTGCCGGCCCTGCGGCAGAATACGAATGGCCGAGATCCGCGGCTCGAGAATATCGTTGCGGTTTATGCCAATGAAATTGCCGCCGTAGGGGCAGCCTGCCGGGCAATAGACGACGCGCTTCAGAAGGAGGCGATATTCGGCACGCCGGCATGGTCGCGGCTGCTATTCGACGATGAACTTCGCGCCTACGCATCCTGCAAGGACGTCTATTCGACTTCGCAATTTGCAGCCGTCAACGACCAGGAGCAGGCGAGCGAGGGCAGTGAGCCCTATCTGCTTACGCCAAAGTCGGGCAAAAGCCTGGGAATCGTACTGGTTCATGATTTTACGGCCTCGCCGGCCGAGCTCAGAGCCCTGGGAGAAATGCTGGCGAACGCCGGCCATCCCGTCATGGGCGTGCGCCTCAAGGGTCATGGCACCTCGCCCTTCGACCTGCGCGAGCGGAGCTGGAACGACTGGCTCGGCTCGGTGCGGCGCGGTTTCGAGATCGTCGCAAATCTGGCCGATCATGTGTGCATCGTGGGCTCCGGCGTCGGCGGTTCACTGGCATTGCTCGCGGCGGCAGAGAAACCGAAAGGCTTGGCGGGCGTTGCGGCGGTATCGCCGGCACTTAAGTTTCGCGATCACAGCCTTGCCTTCGTCCCGGTCATGCACCGTCTCAATAAACTTGCAGAATGGGCCTATGCGGAAGAAGGCTTGATGCCCTTCCGCAGAGTCGAATCAGGAAAAGGCAATTATCGGCATGTGCCCGTGCGCGGACTTTTCGAGCTGCGCGGTCTCATCGACGCGCTGGAGAACCGTCTGGCTGACGTTACGTGCAATGTTATGATTCTGCAAAATACCGGAGACCCGGTAATCGATCCTAACAGCGCTACACTCATCGGCGAAATGATCGGCTCGACAGATAAGATCATGCAAGTGATCGATTCCGACCGGCACGGTATTTTGCATGACGATATTGGCAATAGCCGGGGCATGGTAATTTCGCATATAGAAGAACTGTCTTCCTCGCTTGAACGTCACTTGCCCTTAGGTGAGGCGCAACCGCGCGCCGGCAGCAATGGTGCCGCCGAGCGCAAGTATCCCTTCAAGAAGACGTACCAAGCGGTTAAAATGAATGGCCGAATGCACCCCTCCTTCAAGCATTTTCTCAGCCCATTGCGATACATTCGCCGCAGTCGGCAGCTGCCGCCGATCGACAGGCGGCCGTGGGAAAAATCTTATCCGCCTGAGATCAGCTGGGACACGACCATCGATCCGCAGCCGCTGCCGGCGCTGCTCGATGAGGCAGTGAAGGTCTATTCCGACAAGGTCTGTATGAGCTTTCGCGGCAAGCAGTATCGCTATCGCGAGGTCGGCCGACTCGTGGATCATGCAGCCAAGGGTCTTCAAGAACTGGGGGTCGCCAAGGGAATCAAGGTTGGACTTATTCTACCCAATTGCCCCTATGCGGTGATCTGCTTCTACGCGGTGCTGAAGGCCGGCGGCATCGTCGTCAACATCAATCCTCTCTATTCGGCCGGCGAGATCGAGCGGCTGGTCGCCGATGCCGGCTGCCGGCTGCTCGTTACGCTCGACGTCAAAGCGCTCTACGACAAGGTATCGAACCTGGCGCGCGAAGATGGCCCGGTTGAAAACATGATTATCTGCCGCATGCGGGGCATGTTGCGGTTTGCGGAAAAGGTGGCTTTCGGCCTGTTCAAAACAGGAGAGGTTGCCGCGGTCGCGGAGGACGAACGACATATCTTCTTCGAACGTCTGATCGCCAATGACGGCAAGGTAAAGCTGGTCGACATCGATCCCGCGAAGGACGTGGCGGTCCTGCAATATACCGGCGGGACTACCGGATTTCCGAAGGGGGCGCAGCTCACGCATGCCAATGTCTATATCAATTCGGGGCAGCTGGCCCTTTGGGCACCGGACGTGCAATTGGGGAAGGAAAAATGCGTTGCGGTGCTGCCGCTATTCCACTCATTCGGCATGACGGCAGTGATGAACCTCAGCGTGCGCATCGGTGCGGAGATGATCTTGCTGGCCAAGTTTCAGACCTCCGAGGTGCTGAAGACGATTGCCAGGGATAAGGCGACCATCTTTATCGGCGTGCCGACCATGTATTCCGCCCTGATTGCTTCGGGTGAAGCCGCCAAGCATGATTTGTCGAGCCTCAAGGTGTGCATTTCAGGCGGGGCGGCACTGGCGGGGGAAATTCAGCGCCGGTTCGAAGCGCTGTCCGGCTGCAGGCTTCTCGAGGGATATGGTCTGAGCGAGGCAGGACCAGTGTGCACCATCAACCCATTGAGCGGCGGCAAGGCCGGATCGGTCGGACTGCCGCTGCCGCGAACGCTGATCGAGATCGTGTCCATCGAAAATCCCGACCGGTTGCTGAACATCAACGAACGCGGCGAAATCTGCGTTAGCGGGCCGCAAGTCATGTCGGGTTATGCCAATCGGGCAAAGGAGAATGTCGATGCTTTCCGTGGGGGGCGATTGCACACGGGCGATGTGGGTTATCTAGACAACGAGGGTTATCTTCACATCGTCGACCGGATCAAGGATCTGATCATCAGCGGAGGCTTCAACGTATATCCGCGCCAGGTCGAAGAGGTCATTCACTCCCATCCGTCGGTCGAGGAGGTTGCGGTTTGCGGCTTGCCCGACGCGCACCGCGGCGAGGTCATAAAAGCGTTCGTCAAGCTGCGTGGGGGCGAGTCGCTGACCGCGGTTGAGCTGCGCGCATTTTGCAAGGAGAGACTGGCCCCCTTTCAGGTGCCGAGGCAGATCGAATTTCGCGAGTTTTTGCCAAAGACGATCATCGGCAAGATATCCAAAAAAGAACTGCTTGCCGAAGCGGCGGCTGTCAGGACAGAAGCGGTTGCCGCTGTCGGCAGTGCGTCCGGCGCCTGAAACAGGAGAGCGAGATGAGGAATGCCGTCATCGCGGGATATGTGCGGTCGCCCTTCACGCCGGCGGCGAAAGGTGAATTGCGAAAGGTGCGCCCGGACGAGCTCGTGGCGCAGGTGGTGAAAGGCCTGATCGCCAAAACGGGGATCGATACCAATGACATCGAAGACCTAATTCTGGGCTGTGCCTTTCCGGAGGGCGAGCAGGGTTTGAACATGGCGCGGCTCGTGGTCTTCCAGGCGGGCCTGCCGATATCCGTCGCGGGTGCAACCGTCAACCGGTTTTGCGGGTCATCCATGTCTGCCATTCACATGGCGGCGGGAGCAATCCAGATGAATGCCGGCGAGGTGTTTGTCTGCGCCGGTGTCGAATCCATGACGAGAGTGCCAATGATGGGCTTCAATCCGATGCCCCATCCGGATTTGTACGAGCGATATCCAGAAGCCTATATCACCATGGGCGAAACGGCAGAAAATGTTGCGACACGCTATCAGATAACGCGCGAGCAGCAGGAGACCTTCGCGGTCCAATCACAAAGACGTGCGGGGGAAGCGCAAGAGCAAGGGCGCTTCCGCGACGAAATAGTCACGATTGCAAACGGCAGCGGTATGATCAGCCTCGACGGGTGCATTCGACCGGAAACAACGGCAAAGGCACTCGCCGCTCTGAGACCGTCGTTCGACGAGCAGGGTACCGTTACGGCGGGAACTTCCTCGCCGCTCACCGACGGCGCGGCGGCGACCCTGGTTTGCAGCGCGGAATACGCGAAAACCAATGGGTTGAAGCCGCTCGCCGCGATCCGAAGTATCGCAGTTGCGGGCTGTGCGCCCGAGATCATGGGCATCGGTCCCGTTCCTGCATCGCGCAAAGCGCTGGAGAGGGCCGGTCTTTCTGCCTCCGATATTGGTGTCGCCGAAGTCAATGAGGCCTTCGCGTCGCAGAGCATTGCCGTGATACGGGAGCTGCGGCTGGACGAATCGAAAGTAAACATAGACGGGGGTGCCATCGCGCTGGGTCATCCGCTCGGCGCCAGCGGTGCGCGCATCACGGGAAAAGCGGCGAGCCTCCTCAAAAGGGAACAAGTTACCTTTGCGCTTGCTACGCAATGCATCGGCGGCGGCCAGGGGATTGCCACCGTTCTCGAGGCGCTCGAATGAATTCCATTCGCAAGGTTGCCGTTTTCGGGGCCGGCGTGATGGGAGCAAGCATCGCCGCGCATGTGGCAAATGCCGGCGTTCCGGTGATGCTGTTCGATGTCGCCTCTCCGAGCCAGCGCGATCGCAGTAGCGTCGCGGCCGGTGCCATCGCACGCCTGCAAGCAGCCGAGCCGCAGCCGCTCATGCATAAGCGCAACAGCGCGCTGATCGCGGCTTGCAATATCGATGACGATATGGGCGAGATCGCTCTATGCGACTGGATCATCGAGGCCATCGTCGAGCAGCCGGAGGCCAAGCGGGCGCTCTATCGCAGGATCGATGAGGTGCGTCGGCCGGGAGCGATTGTTTCTTCGAACACATCGACGATCCCGCTCGCCACGCTGATTGCGAATTTTCCGGACAGCTTCGCAGAGGATTTCCTTATCACGCATTTTTTTAATCCGCCACGCTATCAGCGGCTGCTCGAAACTGTCGCCGGCGCAAAGACTCGCGCCGAGACGCTCACCCTCATTGAGGAGTTTGCCGATCTCAAACTGGGCAAGACACCGATCCGCTGCAAGGACACGCCAGGCTTCATTGCCAATCGGATCGGGATCTTCTGGCTGCAATGCGCGGTGGTGCAGGCGATGGACCTGGGCCTTACCGTCGAAGAAGCGGATGCCGTTCTCGGCGCTCCGATGGGGGCGCCGAAGACCGGCGTGTTCGGCCTTCTCGACATGGTGGGCATCGATCTGATGCCGAACGTAGTGGCGAGCATGGCCAAGTCGCTTCCGAAAGAGGATGCGTTCCACGTAATTTATCGCGATTTGCCTCTGATCAAAACCATGATTGCGGGCGGCTACACGGGACGCAAAGGCAAGGGTGGTTTCTACCGGCTCCGGCCGGATTCGCCTCAGAAGATCAAGGAGGTTCTCGATCTGAATACGGGCGAATATCGAGCGAGCGCAAAGGTGACGCTGGAGAGTGTGGCCCGAAGCCGGCGCGGCGGACTGCGTGCTCTTCTGCAGCATGGAGACAAGGGCGGGCAATATGCATGGGCGGTGCTGGCACGAACCCTGAGCTATGCCGCAGAGCTGGTGCCCGAAATTGCCGACGACGTGGCTGCGGTCGATGACGCAATGCGCCTCGGCTATAATTGGAAGAATGGGCCTTTCGAGCTGATCGACAAAATCGGCACCGGCTGGTTCATCGAGCGGCTTCGCCAGTCGAATTTGCGGGTGCCGCCGCTCTTGGCGAAGGCGCATGGCCGAAGCTTCTACCGCAAGCACGGCGGCCAATTGCAGTATCTCGCGCTCAGCGGAGACTATTCAAGTGTGAGGCGGCGCGAAGGGGTGCTGCTTCTTTCCGATATCAAGAATTCCACGCGTCCGATCAGGCGCAATCCCTCGGCAAGCCTCTGGGATATCGGCGACGGCGTGCTGTGCCTCGAATTCCACAGCAAAATGAACGCAATCGATCCGCTCTCGCTTCGGATGATCAACCAGTCGATCCGGCTCACTGAGAAAAACTATCGAGCGCTCGTGATTTATAACGAGGGCAGCAATTTCTCGGTTGGCGCCAATATCGGGCTCCTGTCGATTGCCATGAAGCTGCGTGCGTGGCCCGTCGTGCGGGCACTGGTCGGCTATGGCCAAAAGGTTTACCAGCGGCTGAAACACGCGCCATTTCCGGTCGTTGCCGCGCCTGCCGGCATGGCGCTTGGCGGGGGCTGCGAAATCCTGCTGCACAGTTCCGCCGTGCAGGCCCATGCCGAAACCTATACCGGCCTCGTCGAAACCGGGGTTGGGCTCGTGCCCGCCTGGGGCGGATGCAAGGAATTGATCCTGCGGCGCAGCAACGGCAATCAGCCGCCTCATGGTCCCATGCCCCCGGTGATCAAGGCGTTCGAAACAATCGGCTTGGCGAGCGTTGCAACCTCGGCAGAGCAGGCGAAGGACCTGCTGTTCCTGCGCGCGCAGGACGGGATCACGATGAACCGCGACCGCCTGCTTGCCGATGCCAAGGCGAAGGCGCTGAGCCTCAGCCAAAACTATAGTCCAGCCGCAGCACAGCGCATTTCGCTTCCCGGACGAACAGCTTCGACCGCGCTCGCCCTGGCGCTCGAAGGGCTGCGCCGGCTCGGCAAGGCGACGCCGCACGACCTCGTCGTCGGCAAGCAGCTGGCGAAGGTCGTGAGCGGCGGCAACACCGATGTCACGGAAACACTCGGCGAGGACGACCTGCTGCGCTTGGAGAAGGAGGCGTTCCTGGCTTTGTCGCAAAAGGCCGCGAGTGCCGCACGCGTCGAACATATGCTCAAGACGGGCAAGCCGCTCAGGAACTAAGCCATGCTACCAAGCCTGCTAATCGCCGCCATCATCCTTGCCATAGTCTTTGGTATTCCGGCCATTCGCCGGCGCGTCATTTCCGCCCGGCTGATGCGCCTTGCGCATGCCGCGATGCCGCGGATGAGCGATACCGAGCGCACGGCGATCGAAGCCGGCACGGTCTGGTGGGACGGCGAGCTCTTCTGCGGGAATCCCGATTGGCAAAAGCTCGTCGGATTCCAGGTGAAAAAACTCTCCGACCATGAGCGCAAGTTTCTTGATGGGCCTGTTGAAGAACTATGCCGCCTCATCGATGACTGGAAGATCAGCCAAGAGCGTGATTTGCCGGAGATCCTGTGGCGCTTTCTGAAGCAGAAACGCTTTTTGGGCATGATCATTCCGGAGGCCTATGGAGGCCTTGGCTTTTCCGCCATTGCGCATTCGGCCGTTGTCACGAAGGTCGCGAGCCGCAGCATTCCGGTCGCCTGCACGCTGATGGTTCCCAATTCACTCGGACCCGCCGAATTGCTGCTGCATTACGGCACCCAAGAGCAGAGGAACCACTATTTGCCGCGCCTTGCGTCGGGCGAGGAAATTCCGTGTTTCGCGCTGACGGAACCGCATGCGGGAAGCGATGCGGCAGCGAGCCGGAGCACCGGCATCGTCTGCCGAGGAAAGTTCGACGGCAAGGATATCATCGGGCTCCGGCTCACCTTGAGCAAGCGGTTCATCACGCTCGCCCCCGTGGCGACGGTGATCGGTTTGGCATTCGACATGCAGGACCCCGAGCGGCTAATTGGCGAGCGAATCAATCTCGGAATGACTTGTGCACTGATCCCGCGCAATACGCCGGGCCTTGTCATCGGCAAACACCATGATCCCATGGGCGTGCCGTTTCCCAACGGACCGATCACGGGCGAGAACATCTTCGTGCCGATCGATTATGTCATCGGGGGAAAAAGCGGCATAGGCCAGGGCTGGCGGATGCTGATGGAGTGCCTGGCCGCCGGGCGCGCAATTTCGCTGCCGGCGCTGTCGGTTGCCGCTCTCCAAGTGGTTGCCCGCGTCACCGGAGCCTATGCTTCGATAAGAGAGCAGTTCAACCTTCCGATCGGCCGGTTTCAAGGAATCGAAGAACCGCTCGCCCGAATTGCGGGCACCACCTATCTCATGAATGCCGCACGTGTTCTCACCTGCGGTGCAATCGACGCGGGCGAGAAACCCGGCGTTATATCGGCCGTCGCCAAAGCCTATCTGACCGAGGGCATGCGTGCCTGCGTTGCCGACGGAATGGATATCATGGCTGGCGCCGCCGTATGCCGGGGTCCACGCAATCTCTTGTCGCGCATCTATGTCGCAGCGCCGATTGCCATAACGGTCGAGGGTGCGAATATTCTCACCCGGTCGCTGATTATTTTCGGGCAGGGCGCAATCCGATGCCATAAATTCGTGCAGAAGCAGATGCGCGCTATCGAGGACAACGACCTCGTGGAATTCGACGAGCTTCTGTTCAAGCATATTCGTTTCGCCGGCAGCAATGCCTTGCGTTCCTTTTGGTTCGCCTTGAGCGGAGGCTGGCCGGCGGCCGCGCCGGGAGGCGACGCAACAACTTCGTATTTCCGTCAATTGACCCGATTTAGCGCCGCTTATGCGCTGATGACCGATGTTGCGCTGGTGACGCTCGGCAAATCGTTCAAGGTTCAGGAGAAGGTCAGCGGCCGGCTCGCAGACGCCCTTGCCTGGATGTATCTGGCGTCGGCGGCAATGAAGAAATTTCATGATGACGGCCGGCCGGCAGATGATCTGCCTTTGCTGCGCTGGTCGTGCGACTTGGCTCTGTGGAGGATACAGGAAGCGCTGGTCGGCGTGCTCGCCAATTTGCCGAACCGGCCGGCCGCGATGATCCTTAGACTATTGATATTTCCGGTCGGCGCCCACCGCAGGCCGCCGCTCGATGACCTTGGAGCGCAAGTGGCGCGCAGCATGCTCGATAATGGAAGCATGCGGCAGCGGCTGACGCAGGATATTTTTTCTCCAGACCTGGGCGAGGAAGGATTGGGCGAGCTGGAAGCGGCGCTCGAGCTCGTGTCGAACGCACGGGAAGCCCACAAGAAGACGCGAGATGCGGTCACCAAGGGGCAGCTGGAGAAGGAACCTCACCATAGCCTGACAGAGCGGGCCGCAGCCAAGGGCATCATCAATGCCGATGAAGCCATGCGCATCAAGAAAGCAGCAAGGGCACAGGATGACGTGCTTCAGGTCGATGCGTTCACTGCGGCAAGCTACACCGCACTCAAGGGCTGACAGGAACGATCACGTCACCAGCACGCGCCGGTCGATCTCCTGGATAGTGTTTACACCCGTCAATGCCATCGTCACGTTCAGTTCCTTGGCTATGATGTCGATTGCCCTGGTAACTCCCGCCTGACCGGCGGCGCCGAGACCATAAATATAGGAACGGCCAATGAGACAGGCACGCGCGCCAAGAGCGAGCGCACGCATGAGGTCCTGGCCCGACCGAATGCCACCGTCGAAAAGAACCTCGATTTCGGAGCCGACGGCATCGGCGATCTTGGGCAGCATCGAGATGGATGAGGCCGCTCCATCGAGCTGACGGCCGCCGTGGTTCGATACGACAATGGCCTCGGCGCCGGTTTTGACCGCGCTCTTCGCATCGTCGATTTCCAGGATACCCTTTAAAATCAGTTTTCCGGGCCAGATCCCTCGAATCCAGTCGATGTCTTTCCAGTTCAGCGACTGGTCGAACTGGGTTGCGGTCCATTCGGCGAGCGAGCCGACATCCTCAATGCCGGTCACATGGCCCGCGAGATTTCCGAAGGTATAGCGCTTGCCCCTCAGAACACTCATTACCCAGCGCGGCCGGGCGGCCATGTCGAGCAAGTTTGCAATAGTGAGGCGGGGCGGAACGGCCAAGCCGTTCCTAATGTCGCAATGACGCTGCCCCAGCACCTGAAGGTCGACGGTCACCACGAGCGCGCTGCATCCGGCAGCGGCGGCGCGTTCGATGAGCGAGCGAACGAAACCGCGATCCCTCATCACGTAGAGCTGAAACCAGAATGGTTTGGAAGTCGCCGCCGCCACATCCTCGATCGAGCAGATAGACATGGTGCTGAGCGTGTAGGGAATGCCGGCCTGGTGCGCCGCGCGGCAGGCCAAAATTTCTCCGTCGCCGTGCATCAATCCTGACATGGCGACGGTCGAAAGAGCTAGCGGCAGAGGAACCGGCTCACCCAGCAAAGTCGTTGCCGTGGTACGGGCCGCCACATCGACGAGCACACGCTGGCGCAGCTTGATGCGCTGCAAATCCTCGCGATTGGCGCGCAGCGTCTCCTGGGCGTAGGAGCCCGCCTCGGCATAGTCAAAGAACGCCTTCGGCACCCGGCGGCGGGCGAGCCCTCGCAAATCCTCAATGCAGGTGATGTTTTTCATGAACCTGGGTTTTTCACCGGGACCTATCTGTCGGGATGTTTTTCCGGTTCGGTTGACTGGAAAGGATGCATGGTATGATAGTTCACAGGTGATGGACAGCGCACGGTTCTCTCTCGAGGGCAAGCGGGCATTGGTGACCGGCGCAAGTCGCGGCATCGGGCGCGCGATTGCCGAGGGATTGGCAGGTGCCGGAGCCGATGTCGCGGTAGCTTCCCGGAGCCTCGACCGGCTCACTGAAACCGTGGCAGATATCAAAGCCAAGGGCCGCCGTGCCACGCCGATCGCCATGGACGTAGCGCAGGTGGCGGATTGCCGGGCAGGCGTGGCGCATGCCGCCGAAAGCATGGGTGGGCTCGATATTCTGGTCAATAATGCCGGTGTCGAACAGGTCTCACCCTCCCTCGAGCTCGAGGAGGAGACCTGGGACCTCATCATCGACACCAATCTCAAGGGCGCATTTTTTACCGCGCAAGCTGCCGCACAGGCGATGAACGGCGGGGCGATCCTGAACATCTGCTCGCTGACATCCGAACGGGGAATTCCCGGGGCGGTACCCTATGGTTCCTCGAAAACGGGGCTTCTCGGCATGACAAGGGCGCTTGCGGTCGAATGGGGGCCGCTCGGCATAAGGGTGAATGCGCTGGCGCCAGGATATTTTCGGACATCACTGACGGAAGTGTTCTACAGCAGTGACGACTGGCGGCGTAACATGCTCGAGCAAATCCCCTTGCAACGCTTCGGCGAGCTACGCGATCTCGTTGGGGCCAGCATTTTCCTGTGTTCGGAGGCCTCGTCCTATATCACGGGGGTGTGTCTCCCGGCCGATGGTGGGACATTGGCCGCCATTTAATCGAGGTGACGCAACAGAGCATGACAAGACCGATCAACATCCATGAACTCTCCAGGCTATCGGCTGAGGAACGCAGCCGGCTGTTGACGCGTACCGAAGCGGATCTCACGGCCTATGAGGACAAGGTGCGTGTAATCATAGAGGCCGTGGCCAAGAACGGCGACAAGGCACTTGCAGAATTTGCCCGCGCCTTCGACAAGGCGTCCATCGACCCTTCGCAGATCGCCGCAACGGAAGCGGATTTCGCGGCTGCCGAGAAGGCTCTCGATCCCAAGCTGCGCGCTGCGATGGAATATGCGGCGGACTCAATCCGCCGTTTTCACGAAATCCAGAAGCCGACGGAAATGTGGCTCAACGAGATACGGCCGGGCGTGTTTGCCGGTGACCGGGTGCGCCCGATCCCGTCTGCCGCCTGCTATGTGCCGCGCGGAAAGGGCGCGTTTCCCTCCGTCGCGCTGATGACGTCGATCCCGGCGAAGGTGGCAGGCGTGAAATCGGTGATCATCGTCACCCCGCCTGGACCCGATGGAAAGATCGACGATGCCACGCTGGTTGCGGCGCGCATGGCAGGGGTGGACAGGGTGTACAAGGCGGGCGGCGCGCAGGGCGTGGCGGCCGTGGCCTATGGTACCGAAACCGTGCCGAAATGCGCCAAGATCATCGGGCCGGGCAGCCCGTGGGTTGCTGCGGCAAAGCGCATGGTATCGCATCTCATCGACACAGGCACGCCGGCTGGCCCTTCCGAGCTCATCATCCTGGCCGACGATACGGCCGACGGCAGGCTGGCAGGCCTCGATCTTCTCATCGAAGCAGAGCACGGGCCGGACAGTTCGGCATTTCTGGTTACGTGGAGCCGGCGCGTGGCGGATGAGGCGCGCGCGGCGATCCCGGACTATTGGAAAGAAATGGGAGAGCAGCGCGTCGAGTTTTCCTCCACGGTCCTCTCCGGACCGATCGGCGGCATCGTTCTGGCACGCGACGAGGCCGAGGCCATTGCCTTCGTCAATGACTACGCGCCTGAACATCTCGAGATACTCGCCAAAGAGCCCTTTCGCTATCTCGGGCATATCGAGCATGCGGGCGAAATCCTGCTCGGCCAACATACGCCCGTAACGCTCGGCAATTTCGTCGTGGGTCCAAACCATGTGCTGCCGACCGGCGGCTGGGCGCGGACCGCATCGCCGGTATCGGTGTTCGATTTCATTAAGCGGACCTCCATCGCCTATGTGACGGAAAGCGGCTATCCGGAGCTCGCATTTCATGCGCGGACGATCGCCACCTACGAAGGCTTCGAAGCCCATGCGAACGCGGTTTCGGAAATTCGCGACCGGCTTCTCAAGAGTTGAAGAAGGGGCAAAGGTGCTTCTAAATGAAGATTGTCGTTCTTGTTGTGTTTGAAACCAGGGAGAGATGCACATGATCTGGACACCAAATCGTCGCGATATCATCAGGGCCGGTGCTGCTGCGCTGATGGTCAGCGCCGCGGGACGCGTGGCGCTGGCGCAGGATATTCCGGCTGCTCCGGAGAGCGGGCCCATAAAGATGGGCATCGAGCCGTGGCTGGGATATGGCCAATGGCACATTGCAGCCAAGAAGGATTATTTCAAGCAGGTCGGGCTCGAGAGCGTCGAAATCATCAATTTCAACACGGATGCCGATATCAATGCGGCGCTGGCGGCAGGCCAGCTGCAATGCGGAAATATCGCCACGCACACGGCGATGAACTTCATCGCCGCCGGCTTGCCGCTAAAGATCGTCGCGCTGCTCGATGTCTCGAAGACCGCCGACGCGATGGTCTCGGACGGATCGGTGACCGACATCAAGGGCCTCAAGGGCAAGCAGGTCGCCTATGAAGAGGGCACGACCAGCGACATCCTCTTGAACTATGCGCTCAGCCAGAATGGGATGACGATCGCCGACATCCAGAAGGTGCCGATGCCGGCATCTGATGCAGGCTCGGCGCTGATTGCCGGAAGGGTGCCGGTGGCGGTGACTTACGAGCCCTATCTCACGCTCGCCATGCAGCAAAATCCCAAGGTCAAAATGATATACTCGGCTGGGGAAAATCCCGGACTGATCTCCGACGTGTTCGTGGTGCGGGAGGAATTTCTCAAGGAGAAGCCAGGCCAGATCGTGGCCCTGCTCAAGGCCTGGGATCTGGCACTTGCGGATTATCGCAAGGATACGGCCGGCGGACGCGCCATCATTGCCGAAGCCGTCGGAGCCAAGCCGGAAGAACTGGCAACGGCCTTCGAAGGCGTCGTCTATTATTCGCTGGCGGAGAACAAGACCGAGCTTGGCGGCAATTTCTCGAGCAAGGTCATACCCGAAGTGCATGCCGCGGCACGCACCGCCGGCATCCTGCAGAAGGACGTCGATTTGACGGCGGCTATCGACAGCCGTTTCGTGGATGCGGCAACGAAGTAAACCTGTTGCACGACGACGGCTCTTCATGCTGGGCGGACGCATTGCGGCCGCCCAGTTTCTGGGCGTGGCCGCGCTGGTGTTCGCAGTGCTTGCCGCTCTCTGGTTTGCATCGACGGCAGCCGGCCTGGTACGGCCTTTGTTTCTGCCTTCGCCGGGGCAGGTCATCAACCGCCTTGCCGAACTGTGGAGCAGCGGGCAGCTTACGGCCGATGTGTCGATCAGCATCTACCGCATCACTCTCGGCTTTCTCATTTCGACCGTGCTGGCTTTGCCTATCGGCGTGCTGATCGGCTGCTATCGCGTATGGGAGGCGGCAATCGAGCCTTTCATCGACTTCATCCGTTATATGCCGGTCGTCGCCTTCGTGCCGCTCACGATCTTGTGGTCGGGCACGGGCGATGCGCAAAAGTTCCTCATCATCTTCATCGGGACGTTTTTTCAGCAGGTGCTGCTGGTCATGGACAATGTGAAGTCGGTGCCGCGCGAGTTCATCAATCTCGGCCGAACGCTGCAAATGCCCGAATGGCGAATCCTGCAGCGCATCGTGCTTCCTTCGTCAATGCCGGCCATCTGGGACTCGATGCGGATCAGCCTGGGCTGGGCGTGGACATGGCTCGTCGTTGCCGAACTGGTCGCGGCCACCTCGGGTCTGGGCTATCGGATCACGACGGCGCAGCGATTTTTCCAGACGGATCTCATCTTCGGTTATCTGCTGATCCTCGGCATTCTCGGCCTTACGACCGATCAAATCATGAAGTATGCAGGCCGCCGGCTGTTCCGTTATCTCGAGGTGCGCTGATGGCAGCGAAACTCGTCATCAGGGGTCTTAGCAAAACGTTCCGTACCGACCGAGGCGAAACCGTGGCGCTGAAAGGGGTCGATCTCACCATCGGGGAGAACGAGTTTGTCGCGCTCGTGGGGACATCGGGCTGCGGCAAGTCCACGCTCTTGTCGATTGCGGCGGGACTTGAGACATATGAGGAGGGAAGCATCACGCTCGATGGCGCCGCTATCACCATGCCGGGGCTCGACCGCGGCGTGGTGTTCCAGAGCTATACGCTGCTGCCATGGCTGACCGCCATGGGAAATGTCGAATTCGCTCTGCGCGCGGCTGGTTTCAGCGGACGCGAGGCACAAGACATTGCGCGCGGCACATCTCAGCCTGGTGGGGCTCCAAGGCTTTGAGCAGGCTTTTCCGGCTGAACTCTCCGGTGGCATGAAGCAGCGGGTGGCTATCGCACGGGCGCTGAGCTACCGGCCGGAAATTCTTCTCATGGACGAGCCGTTCGGCGCGCTCGACGCCTTGACGCGCCACCACATGCAGGAGCTTCTGACTGCGGTATGGGAGAAGCACCGGCTTACGGTTCTTTTCATCACCCATGATGTGGAAGAAGCCGTTTATCTCTCAGACCGGGTCGCGGTGATGACCAATCGGCCGGGGAGCATCAAGAGCATCGTCGACATCGACCTGCCGCGGCCCCGGCACTATGAACTCCTGTCCTCTGCCGAGTTCAGGCAGCTGCAGCGCCGAATCCTCGACGATATTCGCAGTGAATCAATCGCTGCAGCCGGTCTCGGCAAAGCCTTGGCGTGATTGTATGAAGCTGGATCAGAGGCGTTCGCCGGAATGACGATGGGGGTAAGTGGCGGAGCGATCGGTGAAGCTGCCGCTGGCTCGATGATGATCGGATCACATTCTCCGGAAAGAGGCTATTCAAACAAGTCATCGAGTTTCGATTCGGCACCGGCCATTTGTGCATCCATCATGCAGGCTACCAAATCCTCTCCGGCAGCTTGCTCCAATTCGGCTTTGGTCAAGCCCTTTTGGCTTGCCTCTTCCACGCAACGGGCTGCCAGTTGCACGGCCGTTTTCTTGTCCGGGCAGGCATTTTCGGGAACATTCTTCGCAACCCATTCGTCGAGGAAAGCCTTGGCAGTTTGGGCACTCATTTGCCTCTCCGATCGGCGCAGGTGTTCTTACCCTCTATCGACAATCCGTCAATTTGATGATTGCTCATAGCTCGGAGGGGAACTCGGGCGGTCAAGCAACGTTCCCCGACCAATGGGCCCGCAGCTCACTCTCTTTTCCCTCGATAATGCCGGGGTGCCACAGGGGCTCCGCTATCAACCGGATTTCATCTCGGCTGCCGACGAGCGGGACCTCATCGAGCGCATCCAGGCATTGCCTCTGGCACCCTTCCAATTCGGAGCCTTCGAAGGAAAACGGCGGGTCGCCTCCTTCGGCTGGCGATATGATTATTCGCAACAGAAGCTCGAAAAGGCCGAGGATCTTCCGGCCTGGCTCAAACCCTTCATTGAGCGGATTGCGTCTTTTGGCGAATTGCCCGCGTCCTCCATTCGGCAAGTGCTCTGTACGGAATATGACATCGGCGTGAGTATCGGCTGGCACCGCGACAAGCCGCATTTTGCCGAGGTGTTCGGGCTTTCGCTTGCATCGGCCTGCAAATTTCGGTTCCGGCGAAAGGCGGGGGCGAAGTGGGAACGGTTCACGCTCGATGCGCAACCCCGATCCCTCTACATGATGTCGGGGCCGGCGCGGCATGTTTGGGAGCACAGCATACCGCCCGTCGAACTGCCGCGCTATTCGATCACATTTCGCACCATGGCCACCACGCCGCATCCCAGCAAACCGGCTTGAGCGACAGGAGCACCCGATGCCGTTGGAAACCGTCAAGAAATTTGCCGAGAGGCTGACCGGCTGGGCAAAGCCGTCGATGAGCGAAGCTGCCGGGCTGGTGAGCGAGAGAAAACCCCGGACGCTGCGTTTCAGAGACGACGGTGTTATTCCAAACCACCCGGTTTGGCCGCTCATCCTCTACCGCGGTGCGGTGCGCCTGCCGGCGGAATTCGATGCTGCCGCTATCATGGAAGTCTTGTTCGAAAGCAACGGCTGGGGCGATTCTTGGCGAAACGGGATTTATGATTATGTGCATTATCATTCGCAAATCCACGAGGTGCTTGGCATAGCGCGCGGTACGGCGAAGGTGCAGTTCGGCGGCAATCGCGGCCGGACTATCACGATCAAAGCGGGCGATGTCGCGATCCTGCCGGCAGGCACCGGGCACCAGAAAATCTCCGCCAGCGAGGACTTCCTCGTGGTGGGCGCCTATCCGCCTTCAGGCACCTACGATCTGTGCACCAGCAGCGAGGAGCATGCGCGCGCAGTGAAAACAATCCCGAAAGTCGGAAGGCCGCGCAAGGATCCGGTGTTCGGGGGCAGGGGTCCGCTCGTGACACTTTGGAAGCCGGAGACGCGTCGGGGCTGACCAGCAGTTTGCACCAGTTGCAAAAACACCACAAAACACAAGCGCTCTGGTCGACTTCCTTCGAACTAAGGATTTGATTTCCTGCAAGAAATCGATCGACGCCGATCAACCCGCAATGGTTGACTGCAGAATGCCGATGATCGATTCTCATGAGTCGGGAGGGGACGGAGAATGGACGACAAATTTTTCGATGACGATGACGAACGGAAGACGCCTTCCGATCTGCGATTGAAAGAGAACGTCATCCGAGTCGGCACGACCCGGCACGGTCTGCCTTTCTACACATTCAATTATGTAGGCAGGCCTGAGCGCTACGCCGGCGTCGTAGCGCAGGATGTTATGTCCATCATGCCCGAGGCGGTGAGCATTGCCGATGACGGTTTCTACCGAGTCGATTACCACAGGCTTCAAATCAGAAGGCTGCGCCTGAATTGAGTTGAGGCATTCTGTTTCGCTGCTAAAAGGACGGGCGCATCGGAGCGTCCATGGCAGGCAGTGAATTCGAAGTGATTGTCGTCGGCGGCGGAGCTGCCGGAATTGCAGCGGCGCGGCAGCTGGCCGATGCCAATGTCAAAGCCGTTCTCGTAGAGGCAAGGCCACGGCTGGGCGGCAGAGCATGGACCGTTACCGATGGCTCGCCTTACCCGATCGATCTTGGCTGCGGCTGGCTGCATTCAGCGGAGCGGAACAAATGGCGGGAAATTGCCGAAGCGCAAGGCTGCTCCATCGACAAGACGCCGCCGCCGTGGACGCGGCCTTCGCTGCCCCTGGGCTTTCCGCTCGCGGAGCAACAAGCCTTCGGCGAGACGGCGGAGAGATTCTACCAGCGCTTGGAGTCCCTTTCCCCCGATGGGCCTGACGTGGCTGCTTCGGCTCTCCTCGAGCCGGGCAGCCGGTGGAACGATTTGCTCAACGCGGTCAGCACCTATGTCAGCGGAGCAGAGCTCGATTGCGTATCGGCCCGCGATCTGGCGAGCTATGACAACACCGGCGTTGACTGGCGCGTGGTCGAAGGCTATGGCCGGGTCATTGCCAACCATGCACGCGATGTGAATGTCGAGCTTGGCTGCCCGGTCGAGCTGATCGACCGGCGAGGACAGCGGCTGAAAGTGATCACGGCCAAGGGCACATTGACCGCGAATGCCGCCATCATCACGCTGCCGAGCAATGTGCTTGCCGAAGAGACCGATCTCTTCATGCCGCGGCTGCCGGAAAAATCCGAAGCAGCGGCAGGCCTGCCGCTCGGGCTTGCCGACAAGATTTTTCTATCTCTCGAGGAACATGAGGAGTTCGAACCCGACAGCCGCATCTTTGGCGCGACAAGGAACAGCGGCACGGCGGCTTATCATGTGCGGCCATTCGGCAGGCCCCAGATCGAGGCCTATCTCGGCGGAAAGCTGGCAAGGGAACTCGAGGCCGGCGGTCCTGCCGCCTTTCACGATTTCGCGTTGAGCGAACTTGCCGGCATTTTCGGCAGCAGTTTCGGGCAACGGCTGAAGCCGGTGCGAATGCATTGCTGGGGAACGGACCCGTTCTCGCGCGGCTCTTACTCCTACGCGCTTCCGGGAAAAGCAGCGTGCCGCAAATTGCTCGCCGCACCGGTGGATAATCGGCTGTTCTTCGCCGGCGAGGCCTGTTCACCCTTCGACTTTTCGACGGCACATGGCGCTTATGCCACCGGCCTTGCCGCTGCCGATCAGGTGATCGCGCTTCGGCAGGGCGCAGGGAAGGCCGCAAAAGTTTGACCCGAGCGCTCCGGCCGTGCATGGTTTGGGAAATTAAACATTTCCCTGAGTGAATTTCATGTTGAAAACGACAGGCGCCTCGCGCGGGCAATCTCCGAAAGATGAAATCCTCGCCATATTGAGCCGGTTGAGCATCGATCCTCACACGGCATCGGGTACGCTTGAAGCGCGCTCGCCCATCGATGGGGGAATTATCGGCAGGTTCAACGCGACCGGGGCGGGGGAGGCACGCGAGGCAATCGGGCGGGCTGACACCGCTTTCAAAAGCTGGCGGCGGGTGCCGGCACCGCAGCGAGGCGAGTTCGTCCGGCTCTTCGGCGAAGAGTTGCGGGCAGCGAAGAGCGATCTTGGCCGGCTCATCACGCTCGAGGTGGGCAAGATTCCCTCAGAAGGGCTCGGCGAAGTGCAGGAGATGATCGACATCTGCGATTTTGCCGTGGGTCTTTCCCGCCAGCTCTACGGCCTGACGATGGCGACGGAACGTCCCGATCACCGCATGATGGAGACCTGGCATCCCTTTGGGGTGTGCGGCGTGATCACAGCGTTCAATTTTCCGGGCGCGGTGTGGTCGTGGAATGCCGCCATTGCGCTCGTCTGCGGCAATTCTGTCGTTTGGAAGCCATCGGAGAAAACCTTGCTCACTTCGCTGGCCATCCGCCGCGTGTTCCAGGCGGCTGCCGAGCGATTTGGCGGCGTTCCGGAGGGGCTGCTGGAGGTGCTTGTCGGCGCGAGCAGCGTCGGTGAGATCCTGATCGATGATCCGCGCGTCGGCGTCGTATCGGCGACAGGATCGACGCGAATGGGAAAACAGGTTGCCGCAAAACTGGCCGCACGCCTGGCGCGCGCCATTCTGGAGCTCGGCGGCAATAATGCGGCGATCGTCGCTCCCACGGCCGATCTCGATCTGGCGCTGCGCGCGATTGCCTTCGCGGCGATGGGAACGGCGGGCCAAAGATGCACCACGCTGCGCCGGCTCATCGTGGCGGAGAGCGTCTATGACAAAATCGTTCCGCGGCTGATCCGTGCGTTCGGCTCTGCGCGCGTAGGAGACCCGCGCGCGGACGGCACGCTCGTCGGCCCGTTGATCGACGGCTCCGCCTTCGATGCGATGCAACGAGCGCTCGACGAAGCGCGCTCGCTCGGCGCGCTCGTCCATGGCGGCGAGCGGATTGCGCAGGAGGCTTCGGAGGCTTTTTACGCAAGACCGGCGGTTGTCGAAATGGCGAAGCAGGAAGGCCCGATGCTGCGGGAAACATTCGCTCCCATCCTGTATGTCACCCGCTATCGCACCTTCGAGGAGGCAATCGAGCTGCAGAATGGTGTTTCGGCCGGACTTTCTTCATCGCTTTTCACGCGCGATCTTCAGGAGGCGGAGCTGTTCGTTTCGGCAGTCGGCTCGGATTGCGGCATCGCCAATGTGAACATCGGCCCTTCGGGTGCAGAAATAGGCGGCGCCTTCGGCGGCGAGAAGGAGACCGGCGGAGGACGTGAAGCGGGTGCCGATTCGTGGAAGGCCTATATGCGACGGCAGACGAATACGATCAACTATGGCTCGACATTGCCGCTGGCGCAGGGTGTCAAGTTCGAAATCGCCGAGTAGGCGAGCAATCAGCGTGCGCGGTGGCGGTTTCCGGCTGCCGGTCGGTTTCGCGCCACTTGCAGCAATTGCGTTATCATTGCGTCGACGGCCGTGCAGACGATGGCACCCGCGGCCGCGATCTCCTTGCTGATATCGACAGGAAGGCTGGTGTTGGTTCCATCGGGAATGCGGTTGAGCTTGCCGCCGATGAAAACCGGGAGGTCGGTGCCGCGTTCGCCAAGCTCGCGCCTGAGCTCCGTTACGAATTGCAAAGCGACGCCATTGTATGAGGATAAGGCAATGAAATCTGCAGCGGAGGTCTGCGCCTGAAGGGCCAGATCGTTGGGATCGGTCGAGATGCCGCCGTCTATGATTTCAACCCCCAGCCCCTTGAGAACAGTTTCGATCAGGACCTTGCCGTATTCGTGAACGTCCGTTGTCGCTATGCAGCCGCGGAGGCCGGCCGCGGCGATGGCATTTCGGTCAGAGACGGTCATTCGGCCGAGAAGGCCTTCGCCTTCCTGCTCAAGCTGCTCGATCGAATGAGACCGCACCAGCGGCATGCGTCCGCGCAGCCGGCCTGGGTCGGGCTTGCCAGGTCCATAGAGTTCCTCCAGCCGCTTGGAACCGACACGGCGAATGGCGAGAAGCATTTCGAAAGGATTGCCGATATCGATCCCGACTTGCGTGAAGCCATTGAGCACGTTGCTCTTGAACTGCCGTCCGCCAAGCACGATTTGGTCGGCGACGGCATCGACCTCATCATCGCGGTATAGGCCATGCAAAGGAAGGTCGAGCTCAACAAGCCGGTTGGCAAACATATGAACGTCGATGATCTCGTCGATATCGGGGATTCTATCGGCCTCGGTGACCGGCGTGGGATTGACCGCGTGGCCGGCGGGGCGGGTTTTCTCGCCGTAAATGTCAACCCGCAGATATGTGGCCAAGGCGGCATAATTGGCGGCGTGATTGGGACCATACATCGTGGTTGCCCCGTAGATCATCGTGCCGGGCGTTGTTGAAATTCTCTGCGCGGCGCGCTGGAACGCGAGGCGGCTGAAAGGCTTGGCGTAGGTGTTGCCGAAGGAATATGCCGCGTGGCCGCCGCAAAGCTCATCGACGATATACTGCTCGAGCAGGATGGTACCGAGCGAGCAGGAGAGATCGGTGAAAATCGATGCAAAACCGTCGTCGAGATTGGAGTGGACAATCACCGGCACCGGCTGGGCCGCGGTGAGCGCGATGGCTTTGAGCGATTCCGCGGTGGTGAAAATATCATCGTCCCAGTGCGGCTGGCGAAAAGCAAAATACTGTCCGAGATTGCCGATCGACGTCGAGCCGGAGAGCAAAGCGCGGCAATGGTGTTCTCGAAAGCGGCAGGCGTTCCGATGACGAAATCGCCGAAATGAGGAGCGACGGGAGCAGCGCTCGTCAATGATATCCAGTCGTCGATGTCGTGCATGATGAGACCGGTTCCGCGCGGCATGTCTTTGCGCATTGTCGCGCGGATACCCCATGCTCCAGTCCAGGCAAATACCATAACGGTCGACGCGACAGCCGGCGCCGGCGAGGCGATCCCAGATTTCATGATAGGCGCGCCGGCTCTTGGCCAAATCGCGGAAGCCGATCTGGGCATGCATCATGATGCGCCCCTGCGCCATGGCTTTCCGCTTGTATTCGATTTCCGAGCCGACACCATATGTCTCCAGGAAGGGCGAGCGGCCGACCGTAACCTCTCTCGCCATTGCGCGGCCTTCAGCAATCAAGCCCGCCGCGTCGGGAAGAGTTTTTTCCGGAAACACCAGAGTTCGTGATAATGCCACGGTCATGATGGGAGGCCCTTCAGAATTCCAAAACGTCCGGCAAAACGCTCGGCAAGTCAACTCGCGGCTGGGCGGGCAAACAGTCGGTGCCCTGGGCATGCAACCATGAGCGATGAGGATGTGAGCAGCCGGATATCGCAGCTGGAAAGGGAAATAGAGCAGCTCGCCGGCACGATCGAGAGCTGCCGCAAGATCATACGCTTTTCAAAGCTGGCCGTTGCGCTCGGCGTGTCATGGATGGCGGCGCTGGCGATGGGGCTCTACAGCTCGGGGCCGCTCTCGCTGATCGCCGCCATCGCCGCGGTGCTCTACGGCATCGTCGGCTATGGGTCGAATTTGAGCACGCTCAGGCAGAGCAGCGAGAAGATGAGACAAGCGGAAGCAGCAAGAGACGAGCTCATCGGCGGAATCGACTTCGAAACGATCGACGAGAGGCAATAAAAGCCCGGCCTATTCGGCCGGGCTTACCGCAGGGGAGCGAAGCTAATGATGCGCGATAGCGCTGGCTGAGCGCGAGGCTTGCGCTAATATCGGGCGTTACGCCAACAGGGTGGCGGTGTGAACTGCGGAGCATGCCGATGCTGATGAGACGCGCCGAGCGCGAATATCGCACCTGGATATTGGATAGCCGACGGTGGGAGAAGTATCGCCCGCGATCCGACGACATTATTATCGCGACCTATCCGAAGTGCGGCACCACCTGGACCCAGCGCATCGTGGGCCTTCTGGTGTTTCAGTCGCCGGAGCCAAGGCCGATCATGAAGATTTCAGCCTGGATCGACCGCCGCTTCGGCCCATCCACCGACGAGGTGCTGGCCCAAATCGAGTCGCAGGAGCACCGCCGGTTTCTCAAATCGCATTTGCCGCTGGATGGCCTGCCGTTTTACAGCAACGTCAATTATATCCACGTGGCCCGCGATGGCCGCGACGCCTGCATTTCGTACCACAACCACGTAACGGGACTAACGGAATCCATTCGGGAGCGGCTTGACCGGATCGGCCTTGAAGATGAGACGATCGGGCGGCCTTACCCGCGCCCGCCTGCCGACCCAGCTGAATATTTTCACCGATGGGTACGAGAGGAAAATACACCGATCGCACCGTTCTTCCACTTCCAGAAATCATGGTGGGAGGCGCGAGACCAACCTAACGTGCTGCTCGTCCACTACAATGATCTAAGGGCCGACCTATCGGCTGAGATGAAGCGCATAGCAGACTTTTTGGGAATCGCAATCCGGCCCGAGATTTGGCCCGAACTCGTGGCGGCCGCGAGCTTTGACGCAATGCGCAAGGCCGGGGACCTGCTCATGGCCAATATGGCGGAAATTTTCGACGGCGGCAGCCAGCGATTCTTCTACAAGGGCTGCAACGAACGCTGGCGCGGCGTTTTTCGAGAGGACGACCTTGCCCTTTATGACAGCAAGGTGAACGAGACGCTGCCGCCCGAATGCGCCCGCTGGCTCGCGCAGGGCCGATCGAAATAATTCTAAGACGCGGCCCAACGGCATCGAGCCGCCGGCTATCGTGATTTGGCAAATTGGTCGAATGCCACCGCAAGCACGATGATGATGCCGATGATGATTTGCTGAACATAGGAGTAAACGTTCATCAGCACGAGGCCGTTGATCAGCACGCCGATCAGCACCGAGCCAATGACCGTGCCGAAAATCCTGCCGACTCCGCCGAAAAGGCTGACGTGCCGCCGATGACCACGGCAGCAATGACGGTCAGCTCGTAGCCCATGCCGGCGACCGCCTCCGACCGAGTTGAGCCGCGCCGAAAGGATGAAGCCGGCTAGTCCCGCAAAGAAGCCGATGATCATATAGACCGAGAGCAGCACGCGCGGAACGTTCACGCCCGAAAGCCGCGCCGCCTCGACATTGCCGCCGACAGCATAGACCTTCCGGCCGATACGCGTGTAGCGCAGCACGATATGGCGAGATCGCGACGACAAGAAAGATGATCACCGGCACGGGGACGGCCGCGATACGCCCCTGGCCCCACCAGACGATAATCGGCTCAAAGCCGCTGATGGGGCCACCGCCGGCGATCAGCAACGCGGCCCGCGAAATGCCGAAAGGCCGCCGAGCGTCACGACGAAAGGCGGAACCTTGAGACGGGTAATCGCGATTCCCTGGAGCAAAGCCGCCGACCAGGCCCACGGCCATCGCAACGAGCATGGCAGGAGCCAGCCATAGCCTGCCGCCTCGGCGGCGGCGCCAACCGAGAAGGCGCTGACGAGCCGCCTTTGGCGACGATGGCAGCGACAAGACCCGCAAGGGCGAGCAGCGAGCCCACGGAAAGATCGATACCCGCGGTGAGAATTACGAATGTCATGCCGATGGCGACCAGGCCGGTCGATGGAAATCTGGCGCATCACGTTGAAGAGATTGATCGACGAAAGAAAGCGCGGCTCGAGGATCGCAAATGTCACCATGAGGACCACGAGAAAAATCACCGGGGCGAACCGGCGCATGCTGCGGATGAAGGGCCGTGGCGCCAGGCTGCGGGTCTCTGCCACGCGGCTTCGCTCATCGACCGACGCCTCGCTTCCATGTCGCCGCGGGCCTCTCCCATGGTCATCAGATGCATGAGAATTTCCTCCGCTGGCGCTTGCCGCTGGTCACTCCGCCGGTGATGCGGCCGTCGCGCATGGTCACAATACGGTCGCTGATCGCCAGCACCTCCGGCAGCTCGGATGAAATAGCAATGACCGCAATGCCGCTCGTCGCCATTGGTCAAGAGCTGGTGAACCTCGGCCTTGGCGCCCATATCGATGCCGCGCGTCGGCTCGTCGACGATCAATATCTAGGGCCGCAGCGCAGCCAGCGGGCGAGCACGATTTTCTGCTGATTGCCGCCGGAAAGGTTTTTCACGCTCTGCTCGTCGGGCGTGCCATTCTGATGTTGAGCGTTTCACGATATTTGCTCGAACCAAAGCCTGTCTCGGCTCTAATCTTGACGAAGCCGCAACCGCGAGAGCCCTGTGCAGAGCGGCGATGCTGAGGTTTTCGCGCACGGCGAGTTCAAGGAACAGCGCCTGCTGTTTGCGGTCCTCCGGCACCAGGCCGATGCCATGGCGGATGGCGTGTGCAGGTGTGGTGATGGACACCGCTTCCCCGTCGATGACGGTGGCGCCGCGCCGTCTTGCGGTCGGCACCGAAAATGCAGCGGGCGACCTCGGTCCGGCCCGCGCCCGATCAGCCCGGCAATACCCAGAATTTCGCCGGGGCGCAGCTCGAGATTTATTTCTTCGAGCAGAGTGGCGGGGATCATCAACCGGCGCCGCGGCGCGCCAAGGCCGCGGACCGTCATCACGATCGGCCCGGGCGAGCCGGGCTGGCAGCGGCTCGAAAAGCTCCGCGGCGGAGCGGCCGACCATCATGCGAATGATGCTGTCGACGCGAGCTCCCGCGGCAGCGGCCTCGCCGCCGAGCCGGCCATCGCGCAGGACGGTGACGCGGTCGCAGATCTGCAGCACTTCGGAGAGACGATGGGTGACAAAGATCGTGCTGATGCCATCGCGCCGCAAATCCCGCATGATGGCAAACAGCCGCTGCGATCTCCGTGTCCGACAAGGCCGAGGTCGGCTCATCCATGATGATCAGCCGCGAGCGCACGGAAAGGGCGCGGGCGATCTCCACCATCTGCTGCTCAGCCACGGAGAGATTGCGCACGAGCCGGTTGGCGGGCAAATCGAAACCGTAGCGCACGGCAAGCGCACGGGTATCGCGGCGCATGGTTTTCCAGCTTACGAAGGGACCGGAGACAGGCTCGCGGCCGAGAAACACATTCTCCGCGACGGTGAGGGACGGGATCGAGATTGAACTCCTGGTAGATCGTCACAATGCCCAGCGCCAGGGCCGCCTCGGGCGTTGGAAGGACGAGCCTCGATCCGTCGAACTCGATCGTGCCTGAGTCCGGCTGCAGTGCACCCGAGATGATCTTGAGCAGGGTCGATTTGCCGGCGCCGTTCTCGCCGAGGAGTCCGTGCACCTCGCCTTCCTCGACGTCGAAGGCCACGCCGTCAAGCGCCTGAACGCCGGGGAACTGCTTGGCAATTCCGGTCATGCGCAGGAGCGTGCGGCTCATCGGCGGCTAACCTGGATCGTGGGCTGAGGGCGAGGCCTTAGGAGCGCGACTCACCCGCGCAGTTCAGGTTACTTCGCCCAGGCGTTCGGCCTTGTCGAGATTATCCTTCGTAATGGCGACCGGGGTCAGCAGGATAAGCTTGTTGGCAGGATCCTTTCCGTTGCGGACTTTGTCGATGAGGATATCAACCGCTTGCGAGCTCTGGCCGCCGGGAAATTGCTCGATGGTCGCGGTTAATGCGCCGTCACGCACGGCGGCCAGCGCTTCGGGCAGGGCATCGAAACCCATGATCTTGATTTTATCTCCAAGATTGCGGGCCTTGACTGCCTCCATGGCGCCGAGCGCCATGTCGTCATTGGCAGCGACAATGACATCGGGCGGCTCGGCCATGCCGGCAAGACCGGCTTCGGTCACTGCCAGGCCGCGGTCGCGGGCGAAATTAGCGGTCTGCTCGAAGATGATTTTGTATTTGTCGGGTGCCTTATCGAGCACGTTGTGAAGGCCCTTGTTGCGGTCGATGGCGGGGCTCGCTCCCGGCTGGCCCTGGAGGTTCATCACCTTGGCCCCATTGGGGTAGAGCTTCATCACCAGCTCACCTTGCGCCTCGCCGCCCTTGACATTGTCGGCGCCGACATGAGCCAGAATACCTTCGACATTCTCAACCCGCCGGTCGATGGTAACAACCGGCACGCCGGCCTCGACCGCAGCGCTGATGGCAGGGGCCATGGCGTCGACCTCATTGGGGCTGATCACTATGCCCTTCACGCCGCGAACCAGGGCGGTTTCGACATCGGCGGTTTGCTTGGGCGAGGACCCCTGGCCATCGCTTTCGACGATGGTTATCGCGCCGAGCTTGTCGGCTTCGGCATGAATCGCCTTCATCATATGAACGAAGAACGGAAAGGCCATGTTCGGCAGAGAAGCCAGTATATCGATATTGTCAGCCGCTCGAAGCGGGCGGCCGGCGAGAGGGCAAAGTGAAATCGCGCTGACGGAAAGAAGCAGCGCACGCCGGGTAATTCTGATCATCTCCGGTTCCTCCGATGATAGCCCCGAGCCGAGCAATATGACGAGCCGACTATCGGTTAGCCGGTCGCGCGTGTCAAATGCAGCCGTGATGTCGGCGCGCCCCTCGCTTGCACGCGGCTTTGTCCAAGGAACGTCTGGCAGCATTCAGCGACGGCGTCATCGCGATCATCATCACGATCATGGTGCTCGAATTGCGAGTACCGCATGGCGAGGACTCATGTGGTCGTGCCGGACAGGCGAATCGAGAAAATGCTAAGCGAATAGGGTGTCGTGCTGGATGCTTGATCCATCAAGCGGCGTTTACCGCCAAGCGAGAGGCCGATGCCAGCTTATCCACTGCTCGTTTGACGACGCGGGAGGCGTGGTAATGGACCATATGACCCTCGTCCTGTTGCAGTAGCAGTTCGCTGTGCGGGATAGCCTCGTGAAGGCGAACAGATTGCTTTTGTACGTCGACAATCTGGTCTGCCGAGCCCGCGAGTATCACGGTTGGCTGGCGAATTTGCGCGTAGTGTTTTTCGAGGGCGGCCGCTGCCGGTAGCATCATTGCTGTTTCCTCAGCGCCGGCGCGCAGCGTTACCGGGCGCAGGGCAAGACCAATGGGGAATTGTTGAGCAAACCTGTTATCGACAGGTTGAGGTTCAAACATCTTGCGAATGGCTCTGGGCATAATCGCGCGAGCGATCAAAGGAGAAATTGTATATCGCATAACGTCCCCGATAACGGGAATGGCAGGCAGAGCGAGCACCGGCAGGTCCGCTCTGGGTACTGGAAAATAGAAGCCTCCCACCAGCAAAAGGCCTTTCACAAATTCCGGTTGCCGCAAGGCAAGCTCGAGGGCGATTAAATCGCCCCAGGAGTGTGCAAGTACAATTGCGCATCAGCATGACTTTACGTGCGGCGCCCCCGCGAAGTTACGGTTGGCTCAACCGCGCCCATGCGGCCACCGAACCAGGCAGCAATCGCTCCCAGAAGGAGACTGATCGCGCCAAGCAGCGCTCCTGTGGATGTTGCCTTTGTCGCAGTGTCGGCGACCTGCGTCGCAGTTTGCTTAGCCTCCTCTGCCGTCTCACGATATTGCTGCTCATATTGAGCAACTTGCGTCCGAGCTTGCTCGATGGGTATGTTCTGCGACTGGGAAATAGCTTGAGCGGCCTTTTCACGTGCTTCCTGGGACTGCTCCGCCCCACCGGTCAACGCTGCTCGAACCGCCGCCACCGCAGCATCGCTCAAGCCTGCTGTTTGACCTCCTGTGGCGGCTCCCATTGCTTCCTCAATCGCCGAAAAGGGGTCTTTCCCTCCAGGCTGGGAGGCTGCCTCAGCTGCAGTCTGAGCGGTGGCACCTGCGACACTGCCGAGGGTGCGGAAAGTACCGCCAATGAGACTCCCGATGGTGGTGGTCAACAGATAAAATACCACGAGCGTCGATACCGCCCATGAAGTCAGCCCCTGCCAACCAGCCGAGGACTCCTTTTGGTTGGCCAGAAAGTCGGCCTGCAGCGTATCCGCCGATGAGCGCCGCCAAAATCCCAGAAAGTGCGAACCAAATACCGGCCCCAATCGAAAACGAGGAGGCGGAGGGGTTGTCACCCGAGCCAGGGTCCAGCGTAGCGGCCCCGATGCCGATCCCAAGCATGTTGAGCACGAGCTGTATCACCAGAGCCAGCACGGCGCCTGCAGCACAGCCCCCCAGGAAATCTTGTTGATCATAACCGTGCGGGCATCTTCTGCCGGACTAACAGGGCTCATATGCGGTGCATCGCGGTCGCCACGGTTGCGTGGCGTGTCGGGATTTCTGATGTCGGTCATGGGAACTCCGTTGAAAAGACGCAATGCGCTTGGTTGGGGGGCCTGCTGTTGGTCGGTGCGCATTGCTGTCGACGCTCAGTAACTGGCGCGGATCATCTAGGTTCCTACAGTGGAGCTTCCGCTGGATCAGTCATATGCAAACCAGCTGCAGGCGCGCTGATCAGTCGACGGAGTAAAGCTTGAGCGGAGCCACCCGGCCGTGCGTGGAGCCGAATGACCATGTGCCCATCGTCATTCCGGCGACGCAAAGCTGGACCCTGACGTTTCGTCAGGGCGACGAATGAGTATTTTATCCATGACAACATTCCTAATATCCACGGACGGAGGGCAGCGACAAAGGGGGAAATATCTGGCCCGAATCACGCTTAGGGCGTAAGCAGGCCGCCTCAGGGGTGTGGCAGCGTGGAGCAAGACATGAGTCCCGGTCAGCAATTCCGGCTCGATATCATAGTGGAGGCGTCTCATTGCTGGAGGTGGCAAATCTTTGAAGGTGAGCGGCTGGTGAAGCAGTCAGCCCCGATTTATGCAAGCCGGGGCGATGCAAACCGGGCCGGGATCGTCCAGCAATGGGAATTGATTGCCGACAGTGATGACGGGTCTCTCGACCACTAAAGCTTTCGAGGAGCGTAATTTCCCCCGGCCTTGACAGCGGCCGTCTCCGGCGTGTCATGTTGATGGCTCGGGGAGAATTATCCAGCCATCATGACTCGCAAAATCAACGTGGCTATCGTCGGCCTGGGGTTTGGAGCCGAGTTCATTCCCATCTACCAGCAGCATCCCCAACACGAATCTGTATGCCATCTGCCAGCGTAACGAAGCTAAGCTCGATGCCGATCGGCGACGCTTTCGGGATCGATAAGCGTTACAGCAGATTATGACGAACTGCTCAAAGACCCCAATGTCGATGCCGTTCACATCAACACGCCCATTCCCGACCATGGCTGCCGCAGTCGATCAAGGCGCTGAAAGCCGGCAAGCACGTTGCATGCACGGTGCCCATGGCCACCAGCATCGAGGACTGCAGGAAGATCGTCGAGCTCACGAAGACGACCGGCTGGACATACATGATGATGGAGACCGTCGTGTATGCCCGGGAGTATCTCTTCATGAAAGAGCTGCTCGACACAGGGCAAGCTCGGCAAGCTGCAATTCGTTCAGGCAAGCCATCAGCAGGACATGGACGGCTGGCCCAATTACTGGCCGGGCCTGCCGCCCATGTGGTATGCGACCCATTGCGTGGGGCCGGTCGCCGGCGCTGATCGGCAAGCCAGCCGAATATGTAGCTGTTTCGGCAGCGGCACCATTCGCAAGGAGCTGATCGAACAAATACGGCAGTCCCTTCGCGATCGAGACCGCGCATATCAAATTCAAGGACAGCGATGTGAGTGCCCGGATCATTCGCAGCCTCTTCGATACCGCGCGGCAGTATCGGGAAAGCATCGATGTCTACGGCAGCAAGGCATCCGTGGAATGGCCGCTGGTCGAGCATGAACCGCTCATCATGCACAAGGCAAAACGCCCGGAGCGCGAAGATCCCGCAGACGATACAAGGCGCCGGATTACGCGAAGCGCCTGCCGAAGAGCATTCGGCCCTTCACCACCAAGGGCGTCTACGATCTGGGCAAGAAAACCCATCTGAGCTTCACCCAAGGAGCCGGCCATGGCGGGTCACATCCGCATCTCGCCCATGAATTTCTGATGTCGCTGATCGAAGTTCGCGCGCCTTTCCCCGATGCGAAACAATCGGCGAACTGGACTTGTGTGGGCCTCTGCGCGCATCAGTCCGCGCTCAAGGGCGGGTCGATCGTGAAATTGCCGCCGTTCACGATCTAACCGTTGGGCTGGAGGGTTAGTGAAGGCGCGACGCGACCGTAGGAAGGACCGCTTTGGCATAATGCGTGTAGCGCTGTACGTAATAGGCCGCGTCATTGGCAATCTCGCGCACCGACTCGCGACGCGACATCGCATCAGCCCAGCGCTTTAGCCGCACGCAATCCTCAGGAAGATCGAGCCCACGATAATGTGTCCATGCCGGTAAACGCTCGAAGAACGGGTACCAGGCGAAATCCAGCAGCGTCGGTTCGGAGCCGAACCAGTAGGGGCCAGCCTTGCTGAGCTTCGCCAGGCCTTCCTTCTCGAGGAAGCGCAAATTGCTTTCCGCTTTCTGCAACAATGCGCCGTGCTGATCGGCATCGAGGTTTTTCAGAAGCGCATAATGGTCGGTTATGAAATAGTCGTCGCAATAGTCGATCCAGATGCGAAGCTTGGCGCGAGGAACCGGTGATTGCGGCATGAGCCGAGGCTGTTCGAAAGTCTCTTCGAGATATTCGTCGATGATCGCACTCTCATAGATCGTGGCGCCATCATGCACGAGAGCAGGCACCTTTCCATAGGGCGACACCGCAAGGAAGCGGGCGGGCTTGTTTTGCAGATCAACCTCGGTGTAGTCGAATGCCATATTCTTCTCGCGCAGCACGAGCCGGGTGCGATGGGCATAAGGACACACACGGGCACTGAAGAGTTCTATGTCGGAGGACATGGGCGAGGCATTCGCTGAGGGGGCTGGTTCCAGGCTTATGGCAAGGCATCACGCAGATCAAGTAACGATTGCAGTCAAAGACGAGGTGAATGTATCCGGCCTCATGGCAGCGCCGCCTGGCGCGCGGGCCTGTTATGTGATGGCCCATGGCGCAGGTGCGGGGATGACGCATCCCTTCATGGAGGCGATGGCTGACGGGCTCGCTGCCCGCGATATTGCCAGCCTGCGCTATCAATTTCCCTATATGGAGCTCGGCAGCAGGCGGCCGGATGCGCCTGCGCTGGCGCAGGCAACGGTTCGTGCCGCGGTTGCCAAGGCGAGTAAGCTTGCCGCCGGGGTCCCTCTCATCGCTGGCGGGAAATCCTTCGGCGGACGGATGACGTCGCAAGCCCAGGCCGAGGCTCCGCTGCCGGGCGTCAGAGGCCTGGTGTTCCTCGGTTTCCCGCTTCATCCGGCAGGAAAACCTTCCGAGCGGGCGCGGCCAGCATCTCTTCAGCGTCGAGTTGCCGATGCTGTTTCTGCAAGGCTCACGCGATCAGCTGGCCGATCTCAGCCTGTTAAACCCCTGGTGAAGCGGCTCGGCCAAAGCGCGGTTCTGCAAGTATTTCCCGACGCCGATCATTCCTTTCACGTGCCGGCTCGCAGCGGTGGCAATGATGCGGAAGTCCGCGACCAGATAGCGGACAGCATAGCGGCGTGGGTTGAGAATATTTGCTGGAGCTAAATTCCGAGCCGCGCCGGACCGCCGCCCCCATCATTGCCGTTCATGAGCGCGGGTTCCTGTTCACCGATCGCCTCGAGCACGGCATCGGCGCCATTCGCGCTTGATCGGCAGGAGCGGCGGGACGGGTGCCAGTCCGGCGCCGCGGTCGGGGAAGCAATCTGCTCCTTGCGGTCGGTCGCCGAGCCCTTCTTCATGAACATGTTGTAGATCGACCATTCGACGACGTTCCGCCCGCCTTCCAGCGGGAAGCGGCGGCGCGATCGACGATGGCGCATAGAATGTCTTATAAGCCCAGATGTGGCCGAGCCGCAGCTCTTCGCCGCTCATCTCGCGGGGCGGTAGACGACGTTTGCCTGGTCATATTTCTCCCAGTCGAAGGAAACGATGCGGTTCGCCTTCTTCATCTCGTACCAGGTGAGCGTGCCGGGGTAGGGGGTCAGCACCGAATAGGCGCACGGCATCGTAGTTCGCTTCGATGTTGAACCGCGCCGTCTCCTGGAAGATGTCTTCGTCGTCGCCGTCGAAGCCGAACATGAAAAGGCCGAAGACCAGCGATGCCGTAGGAATGCACCTTCTCCACCAGCTCGGCGAACTGGTCGGGCCGGTTCACGTGCTTGTGGACGCTTTTCAGCGTGTCGCGCGAAATCGACTCGAACCCGATCGAGAGCATGGTGCAGCCGCTTTTCGGCGGCGAGCTCCAGCATGCGGTCGTCCTGGGCGAGCTTCGACGTGACGCCCGCCTGCCAGCGGACGTTTCGGCCCTTCAACGCCCGCATGACTTCCTTCGGGCGATCCGGCGTGCCGAAGAAGTCGGCGTCGTTGATGGAAATCATGCGCGAGCCGCAATCGTCGACTTCGTACATCACCTCGTCGATCGGCCGGTAGCGGAACTTCAGCCCGTTCATCAGCGGCTCGGCGCAGAAGGTGCAGCCCTGGTGGCACCCGCGCGAGGTCTGCACGAAGGTCTTGTTGACGTAGCGGTGGCGCTTGACGAGATCATAGCGCGGCATCGGAATGCCGACCATCGGATGCAGCTTATCCGACCGGTAGGTGCCGCCGAGCGACCCGTCCTCGAGATCGGCCAGAATTTTCGGGAGCACCAGTTCCGCTTCGCCGATGCACGACGGCGTCGCAATGGGTGAGCGCCTCCTTCGACATGAAGCTCGGATGCACGCCGCCCATGATGACTTTCACGCCGCGGCGCGGAATTCGTCGGCGATCTCGTAGCCGCGGTTCACGTAGGCCGTCATGGCGGAAATGCCGACCAGGTCGCATTTCAGGTCGAAATCGATCTCCTCGATGTTCTCATCGGTCAGCCGCACCTCGTAGCGCTCGCGCGGAATCGCCGCGGCGACGGCCAGAAGACCGGCGATGGGTGAATAAAGCGCACGGTTCAGGTAGAGCGGACGCGTGGTGAGGCTATCGGTTTTCGGATTGATAAGATGGATCAGGCGCGGGTGCATCATACAGCTCCCATCAAAGTGAGCGGTTACCCCGTGCCCGGCAGCATGGAAGCACAAGTCAGGAGGACGCTCAAGTGGCGGCGCGGTGATTTGCGCCTAAAGCATGGCTTCCGCCTCGATTTCGACTGCGTATCCGCCGATGAGATCGGATACTTCGATCAGCGTGTTGGCCGGCCGCGCATGGCCGAGATACCGGCCGTGGACGCGCGCCACGGCTTCCCAGTCGCGATGTTGCGCAAATAGATGCGGGTCCTGACGACGTCCTCCAGCTTTCCGCCGAGGGCTTCGATGCTGGCCTGGATCTTGTCGAAAATGTACACCGCCTGGGCTCCGGCATCCTCCGGCGCGATCATCTCGCCCGACCCATGCGTCGCCGTTGTTCCGCTGACGAGAATGCGGTCACCGACGCGCATGGCGCGACTGTAGCCTGCCAATGGCTCCCACATGCTGCCGCTGTCGAGGCGCAGGCGCCCGGGGCGCTCACCTGCGGGCTCAGCGCTAATAGACCTTGGCGGAGCCTGCGAAATGTGATGACTCAAGTCGCCCGTCGCCGTCAGATAAGGGCGGGCGGCGGTATTCATCGCCGCAGTCGCCGGGCAAAGGCTTGGCGCTGGGCGAGGGCGGCGGCGAGGAGATCATGATCCTCGCGGCCGAGTTCGAAGTCGAACAATTTCAAATTGTCGCCGCGGTGTTGCGTTCTGTCCCAGGCGCGCGCCGAGGATAACAGCGGCCACGGCATGCTGCTCAAGCACCCAGCGTGTCGCCACATTGGCGATCGAAACGCCGTGGCTTCGGGCAATGGCCGCGAGCGCTTCCAGAATGTGCTGAAGGACCGCCCAGCCGCCGATCTCATGACGAAGCGCAGATATTTCATCGTGCTCCAGTCGGTCACCTCTTGCGGCGCGGGCTCGGGGCGCCGATACCATTTCCGGTGAGCAAGCCGCCGGCCAGCGTTCCATAAGCGAGCAGCCGGACGCCGATGTCAGAACAGAAACTGCTCATGTCGCCCGCGGCGCGGCGGTCGAGAAGAGAACAGCACATCTGGTTCGATACGACGGGAAAGCCGTGCGCAACCGCGACACGCAGATGATCGGTGTTGAAATTGGTGACGCCGAGCGCACCGATGACACCTTCACGCTGCAGGGCGGCGAGTTCCTTTAGTGCATCGATCCATGCCGGGTGCTGAAACATCCACCAGTGGAATTGCATCAGATCGATCCGGGTGGTCTGCAACCGCTGCAGAGCGCGGGCGACTCGCGGCCCGAGCCATCTCGGGCGGCACCGGTCCGGGCTCCGGGCACCATTTGGTCAGAAGCTTTGGTGCTGCGCCGGGCGCCCGCTGGCCGCCACTCGCGGCATTGAATTGTCCGGCGATATCTTCCGCGCTGCCGTAATGATCGGCCATGTCGAAAGTGTCGAAACCAGCCTGCGCATAGGCCGACATCTCGCCCGCCAGAGCGACGAGATCGAGCCTGCGGCCGTCCTTCTCCATGTCGGCGACCTGCCACAGGCCGATCACCACTCGGCTGATCTCAAGCCCGGAGGCCAGCTGAACCTTGGGCGGCGCGGAGGTCATGCCGACATCGATAGCAGACGCTGTGGAGCAGCGTCTGCGGTTTTGGCAAGCTGGCGGATGTCAGTTGCCGATCTTGGCCTTGATGGCGTCGACGTCGGCTGTCGACATCTCGCCGACGGTTGTGACTTCGCCATTCTGGATGCGCCACAGCCGGAAGGGGCCGGTGATGTCGCCATATTGATCGAAGCGACACGGGGCCGATGACGCCTTCATATTTGATCGGCTTGCCTTCCTTGATCAGCTCGAGCGCCTTGGCAAATTCCTCCTTGCCGGCATGTATCACCTCGCCCTTTGGATCGAGGACCTTGGGGATTGCCTCCTTGATGGCGGCAGACTCGGCTTTGCCGGCCTGGGCGATGGCCAGACCGACGATGGCGCCTGCATCATAAGCCCGGTCGGCGGCCGGGTTGGAGGGCTCGATGCCGGAAAATGCCTTGTAGTTGGTGCGTGAAATATTCCGTGGAAGGCGTCGGATTGGTGCCCGAGGAGGTTCCAAAGGCATCATTGAGATGCTCGGCACCGACGCTCTTGATGAATTCGGGGCTGTTCATGCCGTCGTTGAGAAGAAATTTCGGCGACCCGCCCTGGGAGATCCACTGGCGCGCGATCGTGGCGCCATCGACGGGATAGCTGATGAGATAAAGCGCCGTCGGGGTTGCCGGACATGGCGGCGGTGACCTCGGCCTGATAGCTCGGCTGCTTTTCATTATAGGGCGTGACCGACACGATTTCGCCGCCCAGCGCCTTGTAGGCCTTGGCGAACTCCTTGACCATGTTGACGCCGAAATCATTGTTGACGTGAATGACCGAGAGTTTCTTGAAACCCTGATCGAGCGCATATTTTGCGGCGGCAACACCCTGCAAAGCGTCGGAGGTGATGGTGCGGAAGAATACGCCGTTCGTCTTGCCCTCGCGGCCGAGCGCGGTGAGCGTCGGCGATGAGGACGCGGGCGACACCTGCACGACCTTGGCGGGGCCGGTGACCGAGGTGAGTATCGGGATCGACACCGATGAAATGATCCCGCCGATGATCACCGGCACCTTCTTCACCTGGACGAGCTGGGTTGCGGCATCGACGGCGACATTGCCCTGGCTTTGCGAATCGCGCGTATCGGTGACGAGCTTGCAGCCGTCGATCACGCCGCCGGCATCATTGATGTCGCGGAATGCCATCTCGACGGATTTGGCGCCGGCTTGGCCATATTCACCCGCCGGGCCGGTCAGCTCCATGACGACACCGACGGTGACATCGCAATCGGCGGCGTGGACGGCGCCGGACAAAAGTGCGAGGGCTGCAATGGCAGCCAGTGGCTGATCCAGAAATGTTTCATGACTCTACTCCCTGAGTTGCCCTGCATTATTTTTACTGCCGGGCGGCAACCTGCATCCAGGTTTCCTGCAGATACCGCCAGACAACGCCGCGAGGGCGCCCGGCCTCAGCGGTAAACAGGGCCGTGGACAGATCGCCTCGTCGTCCTGCCATCACGATACTGTTCCTCAATATATTGGAGCAAGACCGAATTTTCGGCCTCCCATACCGGGGTTAAGTCCACAACTTGTGATGCGCAAATCGGGGCGACGGCAGCGGCGTCGCGAGGCCGCCCGAGAACTGCCGTCGCGATTCGACCATTGGTCCATCGGGCGCCACCATCGAGAAATCCATGCGCCAGGGCCTCGGCGCAGCGGCCGAGATCGTCGGCTGCGGCCGGTGAAGAGATCCTCGAAGGCTTGCGTGCAGCGAGCGCGACCTCCGTCATGCGCGCTGGCGAGGAGGGGCGTCATCGGGCCGCCTGGCGATTGAGGTTGTATTTCATGATCGCGCCGTGCCGCCCGGTGCGGTCGCGCTCGAGAGCGAAGACATCGCCCTTCAGGGCCCTGGCGCCGGCCGCAAGAACAGCGCTCGATCTCGGCATGATCGGCAGGGGTCAGGCGAACGCATGATGGCCAGATTGCCGGCGAGATGGCTCGGGTTGCGGGCGCCGATGATGACGGCAGCGACCTGCGGACGATCCAGCACGGCCCGGCTCGCCACGGTGGCGATGTCGACGCCGTGCCGGTCGGCAATCGTTCGCAGCACGCGCAGCAAATGCTGCAGACATCCCAGCCGCCGAAATCATCGATGATGAGCTTGTATTTGGTCAGCGAGCGATTTTCCAAAGGGAGACGAGGCTCGGGACGGCCGAACCAACTATCGCTCAGGAATCCACCGGCAACCGAACCATAGCAGAGAAGATGCACGTTGTTATCGCGGCACAGGGCGACCAGCCCATGTTCAGGCCGGTCGTCGAGCAGGGAATATTGCACCTGCATGCTGACCAGCGGCACGCCAGCGTTCAACAGCGCGGCGCTGTGGACGGTGTTGAAATTCGGTGCCGCCGATGAAACGCATCTTGCCCTGCTTTTGAAGCTCGGCCAGCCAGATGGCGCCCTCGATGCATCCCGGTATGCCGTAGTCCCACCAGTGATATTGGACGAGGTCGAGCCGCTCCATCCCGCAGCCGGTGCAGCGAACGGTCGATCGCCGCGGTCACATCCGACTTTCTCAGGCGCGGCAAGAGGTCGAGATCGGGCACGAATTTCGTATGCACCTTCAGGCTGTCCAGCGTCTCGCGGCCATCGCTCTTGAGCACGGCTGCCCGGAACTGGCCGAACAGTTCCTCGACGCCGGTATAAATGTCAGCACAATCGAAGGTGAATATGCCGGCCTCGGAGAAACGCGTGGAGATCTGCTATCGCTGCTTCGCGCTCGACGGCTCCATGACCTCCGGCGAGCTGCCAGCCGCCGCGGATGACACGGGAGATTTCATAGCCGGGCGCAGTTCCGCACGCTCGACGAGCGTCACTCCCCGGGCTCCCTGTGCAGCGGAACGGCCGTCGTCTGCGCGTGAGCTGAAGCGGCGTTTCGCCAGACGGGATATGCGCAGCGGCTCGGGCAGTTCGGATCGGGGCAGGCGACTTCGGCATCGGTCGACATCCAGTCGTTCGGATCGGTAACGCGCTGCTTTGCCGGAAGCAGCGGCAGCACGGCAGCGATCGAGTAGATGGACATCGCCTGGCCCGAAGGGAGATGGAGCATCTCGCCCCTAAGCTCGAAGTAATCGCCGGGTTTGGCGCCGCAGAACAGCGTGGCACCGGCGGGGGCAACCACTTCCACTCGCAAATCATAGAGCTCAAAGCCGTCATCGGCGACAGCGGTCATCTGACCTCATCCTTTTTCGAAAGGGCTGGTGGCGCAGCAACAGGAATGATAACAGCAGCTTATCACATAGGGAAAGGGGATGCTGGAGGTACAATCAGTATCGAAGTCTTTCGGCGGCGCGGAGGTGCTGGCAGGGGTTTCACTTCATGTGGGAAGGGGAGAAATCGCCGGCCTTATCGGGCCCAACGGCGCCGGCAAAACGACGCTCTTCAACATCATAGCAGGGCTGCTGCCGCCAACCGGCGGGGAAATTCGCCTCGATGGAGACGATATAACCGATCTCAACCCCCATCAGCGGATGGCCCGCGGCATCGGCCGCAGCTTTCAGATCCCGAGACCCTTCGCAGAAATGACTGTGCTCGAGAACATGCTCACCGCAGCCCAGGGGCAAAGCGGCGAGCGGCCTTATTGCAACTGGTTCATGACCGGGCGTGTGGCGAGGGAAGAGCGCAGGAATGAGGAGAAAGCCCAGGCCCTTCTCGATTTTCTCGGTCTCGCCGGATCGGCACGCGATGCCGCACGCAATCGCGGTCGGTGGCTGGCTGCTCGTCGACAACGAGAAGATGTCGAAGTCGACCGGCAACGTCGTGAAGCCGCTCGACATGGTCGACACGGTCGGCGTCGACGGACTGCGCTACTACGTGCTGCCGGACACCCCGTACGGCAACGACGGCGACTTCACGGTCGACGGGCTGATCGGTCGCTACAACAGCGACCTCGCCAACAACCTCGGCAACCTCACGTCCCGCGTCGCGACGGTGGTCGGCTCGAAATGTGGCGGCGTCGGCCCGGCGCCGAGCGCCGACAACCCGCTGGTCGATGCCGCGGCCGCGGCCGTCGAGGGGGCGATCGGCGGGCTGGGACGTCGATCGCGCCGAGCCGCGCTCTGGAGGCGACGTGGGGCCTGATCCGGGCGACGAACGCCTACCTCGAGGCGAACGAGCCGTGGAAGTCCGAGCCGGGTCCCGACGTCGACGTCGTGCTCGGCAACGCGGTCGAGGCGCTGCGCATCGTCGCGATCCTCGTCTCGCCGGCCGTGCCGACACCGCGCAGCGGATCTGGGAGCGCCTCGGCCTCGACGGCGAGGTGACCGACCAGCGGGTGCCGGCGGACACGTGTGGGGCGCCGGCCCGAGCGGCCGCACGGTGACGAAGGGCGAACCACTGTTCCCGCGGATCAAGGTTGTGATGCAGGCGCAGCGCTGCACCGACGGCTGGTTCGACACGCACTGCCACGTCCACGACGAGCGCACGCCGGGTGGCGCCGACGGCCGCGATCGACGAGGCCCGCGCCGCCGGGGTGACGCGAGATGATCACCGTCGGCTGCGACCGGGCCACGTCGCTCGCCGCGCTCGACGTCGCCGCCCGCCACGACCATGTCTACGCCACCGTCGGGCTCCACCCGCACGAGGCGAGATTCGGCGTCGACTCGATCGCCGATCTCTTCGCCGCAGCGGCGCCACGAAGGCGGTCGCGGTCGGGGAGTGCGGCCTCGACTACTACTACGACCACTCGCCGCGCGACGTGCAACGCGACGCGTTCGCGGCCCAGATCGGGCTCGCCAACGCAGCTGCGACCTGCCGCTCGTGATCCACACGCGCGACGCGTGGGACGACACGTTCGACATCCTCGACGCCGAGGGCGTGCCGGACCGCGTGGTGTTCCACTGCTTCACCGGCGGCGCCGACGAGGCGCGCCAGTGCCTCGATCGTGGCGCGTTCCTCAGCTTCTCCGGCATCGTCACGTTCAAGTCGGCGACCGACGTGCAGGCGGCGGCGTCGCTGTGTCCGACCGATCGCCTGCTCGTCGAGACCGACAGCCCGTACCTCGCGCCGGTGCCGAACCGGGGCAAGGTCAACCGTCCGGCATGGGTTCCGCTGGTCGGCGCCTGCCTCGCCAACCTCCGGTGGCGTTCCGATCGATGAGCTACGGTTATCCACAGCCGCGACGGCGCGGTTTGCGTTCGGCGTAACACCTTCGTAGCATTTTCCGACCTCAACGGCGAACTGAACCTTCCCACCCCGGAGCACCCCTGAATCTCGACGATCGTGATCGCGGCCGACTGCTGCTGGCCACGGTGATCACCTTGTTGGCGCTGCCGACCATCTGGTTGGCCAACCGCGACGAGGGTGGTCCGTCGTCGTCGCGCCCAACGTCGCCGTGGTCGGCATCGACCCTGGCGAAGCCGACCAGGACACGCCGGACTCCGACGAGCCGACGGCGTTCGACCCGATGGGCGATTCGGACGCGATGTTCCTCGAGCCCGGCACGACGGTGGTGCCGCCCGACAGCGTCGCGATCGTCGTCGGCACGAGCCCCGACGAACAGGTGGCCACGGCGCGGGGCAGTACCGCCGGTCCGTGGCCACGGCACGTGCCTGTTCAACGGCATTCGCGGCGGCGAGAGCGTCACGGTCGTCAACGTCGCCAACGGGCGCACGATCGAGTGCACGACGACCCCGTTCGAGACCACCGAGGCCGACGTGCTGGTGATGAGCACGGCGATGTTCCGGCAGATCGCCGACCTCGACGGCCGCGCCGATCCACGTCGAAGTCCGACAGTGAGCGATCGGCTGCGTTCGACTGGCCACTGAGCCTGTCGGTGACGCACTCCCGGCCGACGGTCCGCGATCTGCTCACCGAGCGTGGGCTGGCGCCGCGCCGCGACCTCGGGCAGAACTTCGTCGCCGACCCGAACACGGTGCGGCGCATCGCCCACCTGGCCCGGCGTCGGCGCCGGGCGACCGCGTCGTCGAGGTCGGCGCCGGGCTCGGATCGCTGACGCTGGCGCTGGCCGAGACCGGTGCCGACGATCACCGCCGTCGAGGTCGACCCGGGCTGGCCGCGGTGCTGCGCGACCTGTTCGCCGACCACGCCGACCGTCACGGTCGTCGAGGCCGACGCGATGACCGCCGACTGGACGCGCTGCTCGGCGCCGCCGGGCTCGGTGCTCGTCGCCAACCTGCCGTACAACGTGGCGACGCCGCTCGTGGCCGACCTGCTCGACGGCGTGCCGGCGATCGCCCGCCTGCTCGTGATGGTGCAGCGCGAGGTCGCCGAGCGGCTCGCCGCCGCGCCGGGCACGCCGGCCTACGGCGCGGTCTCGGTGAAGGTGGCGTACTGGGCGACGCGCGGATCGTCGGCCACGTGCCGGCGTCGGTGTTCGTGCCGCGGCCCGAACGTCGAGTCGGCGCTGGTGGAGATCGTGCGCCACGAGCCGCCGGCGACCGATCCCGACCAGCGCTGTTCGCGCTGGTGCGACAGGGCGTTCGGCCAGCGGCGCAAGATGCTGCGCCGCTCGCTCGCCGGCGTCGTCGACGCCCGAGCAGTTCGCCGCGGCCGGCGTCGCCCCGACGGCCCGCCCGGAGGAGCTCGACCTCGACGAGTGGTGCCGGCTCACCGAGGCGGTGCCACGGGAGCCGGTCCGTGACCGTTCGCGTGCTCGCGCCGGCGAAGCTGACGTGTCGCTGCGCGTGGTCGGCGTGCGCGACGACGGCTACCACCTCCTCGACGCCGAGATGGTGACGCTCGACCTTGCCGACGAGCTCAACGATCGACGCGACGCGCCGCTCGGCGTGACCGTGTCGGGACCGTTCGCGGACGGGGTCCCGACCGACGACTCGAACCTCGTGCCGCAGGCCCTCCGCGCTCGTCGGGCGTGAGGCGGCGGTGCACGTCGTCGAAGCGCATCCCGACCGGCGGCGGCCTCGGCGGCGGTTCGGCCGACGCCGCGGCGGTGCTGCGCTGGGCGGGCGTCGACGATCTCGCGGTCGCCGTCGCGCCTCGGCGCCGACGTGCCGTTCTGCCTCGCCGGCGGCCGGGCCCGGGTGACCGGGATCGGCGAGGTGCATCGAGCCGCTGCCGTCGACGACCGCGATCGTCACGCTCGTCATCCCGCCGCTGCACGTCGAGCACGCCGGCCGTCTACCGGGCGTGGGACGAGCTCGGCGGGCCGACGGCCGACGGGCCGAACGACCTCGAGCCGGCGGCGATCGCCGTCGAGCCCGCGGCTCGCCGGCTGGCGCGACCGCATCGCCGAGGCGGCGGGCGTGCACGCCGGTGCTCGCCGGCAGCGGCGCGACGTGGTTCGTCGAAGGCGACCACGCGGTCGCGCCTGGCCGCGCTCCGTCCGCCGGGGCGACCGTGATCGTGGCCCGCGCCTTTCCCCGAGCGAATCCAGCCGAGTGTTTCGTGCCATCGGAGTGTTTCGTTCCGGGGAACTCGACGTGTGGCACTCGCTCGGCAGCAAACACTCGGATGGTCAGTCGCTACGTTGACAGGCGTGGTGTCGTTCACGCGTGGGTTCCGGGCCGCGGGGGCGACCGGGACGCGCGGTTGCCGCCCGGGCAGTACGACACCGGGAACAGCTGGCCGGTCCTCACCGCCGAGGTCACGCCCCGGCTGTCGACCGACGACTGGACGTTCACCGTCGACGGGCCTGGTCGAGCAGCCGACCACGTGGACGTGGGACGAGGTGCACGCCCTGCCCGCAGTCGACCTACGAGGGCGCCATCCACTGCGTCACGACGTGGTCCAAGTTCGACATGACGCTTCACCGGCGTGTCGGTCGACACCCTGCTCGGCGATCGTCGGGCCGCAGCCGGCGCGCCACGCCGTGCTCGCCCGCTCGCACACCGGCTACACGACCAACCTGCCGCTGGCCGACGTCACCGACGGCCAGGCCTGGGTCGCCTGGGAGGCCGACGGCGAGCCGCTCTCCCCCGACCACGGCGGACCGGCCCGGCTGCTCGTGCCGCACCTGTACTTCTGGAAGAGCGCCAAGTCGTCGTCCGGCCTCCGGCTGCTCGACCACGACGAGCCCGGCTTCTGGGAGCTCAACGGCTACCACGACCGCGGCGACCCCTGGCTGGAGCAGCGCTACCAGGGCGACTGACTGGCCGCGCCCCGCCCTGGCCGTGGCAGGCCCGGCGTCACCGGGATCCGGCCCGAGACCCCGACGGGCGAAGACGTTCCGGCTGCGCGCTCGACGCAGCCCCGCGCGCACCTTGCGGGCCAGCACTTCGTCCTCCGCCTGACCGCGCCCGACGGCTACACCGCGCAGCGCTCGTACTCCGTCGCGTCGGCGCCCGACGGCGGTGGCGAGTTCGAGCTCACCGTCGAGCGCCTCGACGACGGCGAGGTGTCGGGCTACCTCCACGACGAGCCGAGCCCGGCGACGAGCTCGAGCTTCGGGGCCCGATCGGCGGGTGGTTCGTCTGGGAGGGCGACGGCCCTGCCGCTGCTGGTCGGCGGTGGGTCCGGGATCGTCCCGCTGGTGGCGATGCTGCGCCTGGCCCGGGCGTCGGGTCGGGCCGACCTGCTCCGCCTGGTCGCCGCCCGTCCGGACGCCTGCCGACCTGTACTACGGGCCGAGCTCGACCGGACCGGAGGTCGACCGTCGTGCACTCGCGGGTCGCCCCCGCCGGATCGCACCCGGGCCCCGCCGGTCGCCTGACCGCCGACGACCTGGCGCCGCTGCTCCGGGCGGACGCCACCTGCTACGTCTGCGGCTCGCGGGCTTCGCCGGTGCGGCCAGCCGACTGCTCGCCGACCTCGGCCACCGGTCGACCGCATCCGCGTCGAGCGCTTCGGCCCCACCGGCTGAGCGGAGCCGAAGCGTTCGACGCGACGACGGGCGCTGTCGAAGGGCCGTGCGGTGAATCGCACGGCCCTTCGGTGGTCATGTTCAACTCCTGGCGAGTCGACAGCCGACCGCCTCACCGGCAAAGATGGCGCGGCGGATTCCGGGCTCGCTGATCAGCTACTTGCGACGCTGGTGGCGCGTGCGGCGGAGCATCTTCTTGTGCTTCTTCTTCCGCATGCGCTTGCGGCGCTTCTTGATCAACGAACCCATAAGGCGCTCAACGCTACCGGCCGAACGAGGCGACTGCGCGCTACCGTGACGGTCCGATTCTTCCGGGGTCGTTCAATGGGTAGGACACGGGTTTTGGTCCCGTTGATAAGGGTTCGAGTCCTCTCCCCGGAGCGAGCGCCGAATGCCACCCGATCGGCGGCAGGTGGGTGTAGTACTTGACCCATGAGTGTCTCCGCCATCGCGCTCGCCGCCGGGGAAGGAAATCGCATGCGTTCCGACCGGCCCAAGCCACTCCACGTGATCTGTGGTCGGGCGATGGTGATGCACGTCATCGAAGCGCTGCGGTTGCTGGAACCGACACCACGCGCTGGTGGTCGTCCACCGCGCCGAACGCGTGACCACCGAGGTGTCCAAGATGCGCCGGCGTGGGCGAACGTCACGTTCGTGGAGCAGCCCAGCCAGCGCGGCACGGGCGACGCCGCGGCGTGCGGCATGACCGCGTTGCCCGGCGACGACCTCGACGACGACAGCACCATCGTCGTGCTGCCGGGGGACACCCCGTTGTTGCGCGCCGAGACGCTCGACGAGCTGGTGGCCACGCACGTCGCTCAGGACAATGCGGCGACCGTGC